>DASXDW010000171.1:0-1872 GCA_036490435.1 Solirubrobacteraceae bacterium | reverse complement strand
CGACCTCTTCCCGCACGAACGTGTCGGCCCAGTCCAGCTTCTTCTGGTACTCGGCATCGGTTTCGAAGTCCCACGCCATGTGCCCCTCCTTGTCTCGCTGTCAGAATAAGATTCTGAGTATCAAGAACGCAATACCTACCCCCGACGTGGCCGAACGGATCGTCCAGCGCACGCTGGCGCGACGTCAGAGCGACTACGAGACCGAGGTGCGGCGGCTGCTCGACGCTGCGCTCGAGCTCATGCGAGCCCAGGGCACCTCCGCCAAGCCCCGGGTGGCCGACATCGTCGGGGCAGCCGGGCTCTCCAACGACGCCTTCTACCGGCACTTCAAGTCCAAGGACGACCTGGTGACGGCCATCCTCGAGGACGGCGCCGCGCGACTCTGCGGCTACCTCTCCCACCAGATGGCCAAGGAGCGGACGCCCGATGGGCAGGTGCGCCGGTGGGTGCGCGGCGTCCTGGCGCAAGCAGACGCGCAGAGCGCGGTGGCGACCCTGGCGGTGCTGTGGAACGGGAGCAGCGCCGGGGGTGGCTTGGCCGCCGGCCGCCACTTCGCCAGTGCGCCGCTCGCCGCCCTGCTGGCAGAGCCGTTCGCCGCGCTGGGCAGCGACTCGCCCGAGTTCGACGCGACGCTCGCCGCGCACGCCACGCTCGGAGTGCTCTCGGACTGCCTCTGGCGACAGGCGGAGCCCACGCGAGCCGACATCGACCGCGTGAGCGAGTTCTGCCTGCGCGTCGTCAGCCCGGCGAAGGATCGCTGAGGCCCTCGGGGACCCAGTTCGGGGCCCGCTTCTCCATAAAAGCGCGCATGCCCTCGCGTGGTTCGGGTGATTCGTCCAAGGCCCAGAACATGGTCTCGTAGTCGATCAGCCCGTAGCGCTCGTTGAGCATGCGCTTCACGTGCATGCGGGCCATGGGAGGGGTCTGCAGGATTTCGCGGGCCGCCTGCACCGCCGCCTCCCGCAAGGTGTCATGGGGCACGACCCGCGAGATGACCCCGAGACGGACTGCCTCGGCGGCGTCGAAGCGGCGAGCCGACAGGAGTAGGTCACGGGCGACGGCCAGGCCGACGTGGGCCGGCAGTACCGCGGCGTAGGTGGCGTCAGGAATCCCGCGCAGCAGCTCCGGGACACGGAAGGTGGCCCGATCGCTGGCCACCGCGATGTCGGCCAGCATGGCAATGAGCAGCCCACCCGCCTGGCAGATGCCGTTCACCGCGGCGACCACCGGAGCCCGGCTGTCCCGGATGGTGAGGAAGGGCAGGATGTCGTGGCCGATGTCGGGCGTTGGTGCGTCACCGTCGTCGGACCGGCCCCCGAGGTCGCCCCCGGGCGCGAAGACGTCGCCGGTGCCCGTGATGATGAGGGCGGCGAGGTCGGGATCGCGGTTGACCAGGCGGACCGCCTGCTTGATGCCGAAGTACATGGCCGGCGTCAGCGCGTTGCGCGCTTCGGGGCGATCGATGATGCACCAGGCCAGCGGGCCCTCACGCACGAAGCGCAGGCCCGACGCCCCCAGCTCCTCTGCCACGGTGCCCTCCCTTGTGCGCTGGTCGGCTCGGGAGGATACCGGGCTGGCGTCCCGGCGGCCGATCCTCCGGTGCCAAAAGGAGAGGGATCGGCTACCTTCCTCGCGTCGTACGGGCAGCCGAGGTTCCGGTCTGCGTCTGCGTGTGCGTATGGGGTGGAACTGTCGAAGGGTGGGAACCATGTCTGAGAACGCGTGGACACATCGGGTCACTGGACGTCGCCTCGGCGTGACGGCCAATGGATTCTCGGCCTTGGCCATCGCACTGCTGTCCCTCGCCGCGGGCGTGATCGGGTCGACCGCTCCCGCCGCGCCGACGGGCGCTGCGCTGGCCCCGGTGAGGAA
>DASXDW010000147.1:0-60480 GCA_036490435.1 Solirubrobacteraceae bacterium | reverse complement strand
CCCCCGAGCAGGGCAGGCGTGAGACGGGCCATCCCCAGACCCAGGCGGAGCCGGCGCGTAGCCGAGCTGCGGTCCAACCACCCTCGCTCGGTTAGCACCGCCACCAGCCGGTGCACCGTGGGCATCGGCACGTTCAGGGCCTCCGAGATCTCCTTTTGAGACAGCTCGGGTCCGTCCACCGCGAACAACTCCAGGATGTCCAGCCCGCGGGCCAAGGTCCCGACAGAACTTTCATTTTTCGAAACTTGCTTTCGCATACCGATCACGGTTACTGTACGTTCCGCATGAGCCCGCGTCAATCTCAGGCCACGCCGACCGAGGTCACTGAACGGGCGGTGCGCGTGATCGACAACGACTGGGTGCCGCTTCGCGACGGCGTCCGCCTGGCCATTCGCCTATGGCTCCCCGAGGACGCAGAGGATCGTCCGGTGTCGACGATTCTCGATTCGGTCCCGTACCGCAAGAGCGACGGGACCGCCGTCGGTGACGCCGCCTGGGGGACCTACTTCGCCGCCCATGGATTCGCATTTGCGCGGGTCGACCTGCGAGGCAGCGGGGATTCGTCAGGGCTGCTGGAGGACGAGTATTCGGAAACGGAGCAGGACGACGCCGAACAGGTGATCGCATGGCTTGCCGAGCGGCCGTGGTGCACCGGAGCGGTGGGCATGATCGGCGTGTCCTGGGGCGGCTTCGCCGCGCTGCAGATGGCCGGGCGCCATCCGCCTGAGCTGCGAGGCGTGGTCGCCATCCACGCCAGCGAGGACCGCTACGCCGACGACGTCCACTACATCGGCGGATGCGTGTCGGCGATAGACATGAGCCAGTGGGCGACGTCGATGCTGGCCTACCTGAACCAGCCGCCGGACCCGGCGGTGGTCGGCGAAACGTGGCGCGCGGCGTGGCTGGAGCGGTTGGAGAACGCCAGGGCGTTCATCGAACCGTGGCTCAGCCACCAGCGGCGCGACGCCTACTGGCAGCAGGGATCACCCTGCCAGGACTATGGCTCGATCCACTGCCCGGTGTACGCCGTCGGCGGCTGGAGCGACGGTTACCGGGACATGGTCCTGCGTCTGGTCGAGCACGTGAAGGCCCCGGTCCGGGGCCTGATAGGTCCGTGGGGCCACACGTGGCCGGAGGCGGGGAGGCCGGGCCCGGCCATCGGGTTCCTCCAGGAGTGCCGACGGTTCTTCGCCGCCAGCCTGAATGACGAAGACAACGGCTTCTTCGAGGAGCCACAGCTGATCAGCTACATGCAGGAGGCGGTCCCGCCGGCCGGCTCCTACACCGAGCGGCCCGGGCGGTGGGTGGCGGACCCGTGCTGGCCATCCCCGTCTATCAGCGCCTGGACGCACACGATCGGGGCCACGGCGCTCGGAGACGACGACAGCGCGGCGGCCAGGACCATCAGCAGCCTGCAGTCGACCGGAGTCGACGGCGGAGTGTGGTGCGGCGACGGCAGCCCGGCCGACTACGGGCTCGACCAGCGCTTCGAGGACGGCAGCTCGCTGTGTTGGGACACCGCGCCCCTGTCAGAGCGGGTCGAGATCCTGGGCAAGGGCGAGGCCCACCTGGAGGTGAGCGTCGACAAGCCCTGGGCGCTTGTGGCGGTGCGCGTGTGTGACGTGGCCCCGGACGGGGCCTCCACGCTGATCGCGCGCGGACTGCTCAACCTGAGCCGCCGTGAGGGCCACGACCGCAGCGTCCCGATGCTGGTCGACGAGCCGGTGCTGGTGCGCGTCCCGCTGCAGGCGACGGCGTACGCCATCCCGCCCGGGCATCGGATCCGCCTGGCCGTGTCAAACACCTACTGGCCGATGGCCTGGCCGTCACCTGAGGCGACGAGGCTCACCGTCCACTGCGGACCGAAGAGCACGTTGACGCTGCCGCGGAGAAACCGGAGCGACCTCGACGAGGCTCTCACGCCCTTCGGGGCACCGGAGACGGGCACCGCACTGCCTACCGAGATCACGAGACTCCGTAAGGGCGGCCGCAGCCTTCGCCGGAGCCTTCATGATGGGACGACCGAGGTCGAGTTCGACTGGCACGGCTCCGGCATCCGGATCCTCGCCACGAACACCGAGATGACCGAGGACAGCATCACGACCTACCGCATCGTCGAGGGCGATCCGCTGTCGGCCACCGTGATCTGCCGGGTCACGGTGAGGCTGGTCCGCCCCGACTGGAACATCGAGGTCCGAGCGCAGAGCACGATGACCTGCGACGCCCGGGAGTTCCTCGTCACGTCGACGCTCGACGCGTTCGAGGACGAGGTCCGGATCCACGCGCGTGCGTTCACGCACCGATTCCCGCGGGACGGGGCCTGATGACCCTCACCGAACCCCCGCCCGGGGAGAGCACCGAGACCGCCGGGAGACCGACGATCCCCTGGTCCTGGTACTCGGATCCGGCGATCCTGGCCGCGGAGATGGACCGCATCTTCTATCGGTCCTGGCTCTACGCCGGCCACCTCGGTGAGCTGGAGGGCCCGGGCAGCTACTTCGCCTCGGCCACCGGTCCGGTGCCGATCGTGATCACGCTCGACGCCGACAACACGCTCAGGGGCTTTGTCAACGTGTGCCGGCACCGCGGCGCGATCGTCGCCACCGAGGCGCGCAAGCGCGGCACGATGCAGTGCCCATATCACGCCTGGACCTACGGTCTGGACGGTGCGCTGCGGGCCGCGCCGCGCGCGGATGGAGATCCCGCGTTCGATTCCGGCTGCCTGGGCCTGCGGCCGGTATCGGTCGGCACCTGGGGGCCGTTCGTGTTCGCCAACCCGGACCCGAGGGCCGAGCCGCTGCGCGACGCGCTCGGAGACCTGCCGCAGGTGGTCGCCGAGCACGGACTCGACATCGACTCGCTGCGCTTCCACCGGCGGTTCCCGTACGAGATCCGGGCCAACTGGAAGATCGCCGTCGAGAACTACCTCGAGTGCTACCACTGCGCGGTCAACCACCCCGGGCTGGTGCAGGTGCTCGATGAGCGCCGGCTCGAGTTGCGCGCCATCGGCCTGCGGACCAGCCAGTTCGCCCCGGTGCATCCACGCGCGCTGGACGGTCGCGCCCCGATCGACGCCCACGGGGAAGTCGGCTCGGCGCAGAACCATCTGTGGTTTCCGACCCTCAAGTTCAACGTGCTCCCGGGCCACCCGAATCTGTCGATCGGGCCGGTGTGGCCGACCGGTCCTGTCAGTACGGGCGGCTACCTGGACTACTGGTTCGGCGAGGCGGTCGACCCGAAGTGGATCGACGACGTATACGTGATGGACACCCAGGTCGGCGAGGAGGACACGGCCTTGGTCGAGGCCGCCCAGCACGGCAGCTCGATCGGGTTGATCGAGCGGGGCTGGGTGCTGGGGGGCCCCGAGACGCTGATCGGGCACTTCCAGGACTACGTTCGCGAGCGGGTGGGCCTTGACGAGCGATAGGACGACAGATGCGGCTTGACACCGTCGCACCCGCCCGCCTACATTGCCGGACCTTGATCCTCGAGGGGAAGAGGGGTTGACATGTTGAGACGTGCGCCATCAGCGGCAGCGCTGATCGCTCTGGCCGCGCTGGCTCTGGCCGCGCTGGCCCTGGCCGCGTGCGGCGGCTCCAGCGGCTCCGGCGGCAAGAACGGGAGCGGCACCGCCGCGTCGGGGACGCTGAAGGAACCGGGGTTGTACGGGAAGTTGCCGCCGCAGGGCACGCCGACGCACGGCGGCACCATCACCTACGGGCAGCTGAACGGCAGTACGCCGAACTACATCTTCCCGATCACCCCATCGGGCAACGCCAGCACGATCAACTACCAGTGGCAGCAGGTCATGTGGCTGCCGCTGTACAACAACTTCGCCTACGGGGCCAATCCCGGGGTCAACTACTCCCTCAGCGTGGCCAACAAGCCGGTGTTCAGCGACGGCAACAAGGCGGTCACGATCACGCTGAAGCACAACTACAAGTGGAACGACGGCAAGCCCGTCACCGCGCAGGACGTCCTGTTCGACGTCGCGCTGATCAAGGCCGCGGTCGGCGAGAGCGCCGCCAACTGGGGCTCGTTCACGCCCGGCTACTTTCCCCAGAGCCTGGCCAGCATCAGCGCCAGCGGCGCCTACACGGTGGTCATGCACCTCAAGCGCGCCTTCAACCCGGGGTTCTTTCTCAGCAGCCAGCTCGCGCTGAACCTGACCCCGCTGCCCAGCCAAGATTGGAACGTGGCCTCAGCAGACGGTCCGCACCTGGACTTCACCGTTCCCGCCAACGCGAAGAAGATCTACGACTACCTGGGCAAGGCGGGCGGCCAGGTGGGGACGTTTGCCTCCAACAAGCTGTGGAAGATCGCCGACGGGCCGTTCGTGCTGTCCGCCTTCAGCCCGGTGACGGCATCATGGACGATGCAGGCGAACCCGACCTTCGGCGGCACGCCGAAGCCGTCCATCTCAACCCTCCAGGGGGTCACCTACACGGGCATCACGCCGCTGCTCAATGCGATGCGCACGAACAGCCTCGACGTGGGACCGATCGACTTCTCCCAGCTGGCCTCGGTCGACAGCCTCAAGAGCCTGGGCTACACCGTGTTCGGCCTGCCGGACTTCGGGTGGGCCGGGGTGATCTGGAACTTCAAGAACACGGTTCACCACTTCGACAAGATCGTCTCCCAGCTCTACTTCCGCCAGGTGATGGCGATGCTGGTCAACGAGCCGGCGATCATCGCGGGGATCTACCACGGCGCGGCCGGGCTGGCCTACGGCCCGATCCCGTCGGTGCCCAAGACGACCTACGTCCCCTCCAATGCCGTCAACCCGCCCTACCCCTACAACCCGGCCAAGGCCGTGTCGAGCCTCAAGGCCCACGGCTGGCACGTGGTCCCCAACGGACAGACGACGTGCGCCAACCCGGGCGCAGGTGCCAACCAGTGCGGCGCCGGCATTCCCAAGGGGACGCCGATCTCCTTCCCCTGGGCCACCGAGACGGCCGCCGCCGGACCTTATGTCCCACTGACCGACGAGGCGATCGCGTCCGAGGCCAAGCAGGCCGCCGGGATCAACATCCAGCTCTCCCAGAAGACGTTCAACTACATCGCCAGCAATTACAACAACGCCGACCCCTCGGTGGCGAAGTACACCAACGACTGGGCGGTGGAGAACTTCAGCGGCTACACCGACAACGCGTATCCGACACAGAGTTCGATCTTCAACACCGGCGGCTCGTTCAACAGCGGCACCTACAGCGACCCGACGATGGATCGGCTGATCGAGAACTCCGTGTATGGGTCCGATCCCAACGCGGTGACCAAGGAGGCGTCGTACGAGACCGAGCAACTCCCGGCGCTGTTCCAGCCCAACTACGACCTCATCTACGGCGTGGCGAAGCGGGTCGGCGGACCACCGCAGTCCTACCTCAGCCTGACGCAGTACGGACTCTGGCCTCAGTTCTGGTGGGTGAACAAGAAGTAGAGCCGGCCCTACGGCCGGAGCGGCGCGCGCGCCGATGATCGGATACATCATCCGCCGAATCCTCGTGGCGATCGTGATCACGATCGGGATCGCCGCGATCACCTTCGAGCTGCTGCACCTGATCGCCGGCAGCCCGGTCCACGCGGTGCTCGGTCGCGGCGCCAGACCGGCCCAGATCGCCGCCTGGAACAAACAGCACGGCTACGACCGGCCGCTGGCCAGCCAGTTCCTGACCTATCTGGGCCACCTCGGCCACCTCAACTTCGGCTACTCCTACAAGCAGGGGCAGAGCGTGGCCCAACTGTTCAAGGAGAACGCCGGGCGCAGCATCTATCTCTCGGGCTCGGCGCTCGTGCTGTCGTTGCTGATCGCGATGCCGCTGGGCATCGCCCAGTCGGTCAGGCGCAACAGCATCGGCGACTACTCGATCACCACGCTGACCTTCGTGCTCTACGCGATGCCCCCGTTCTTCCTCGGGGTGATCCTGATCGACGTCTTCGCCCTGCATCTGCACGTCTTCCCGCCGCTGGTCCCCGATTCGATCACCACCACCTTCGGAGCCATCACCCACCCGCGTGACTTCGTCCTGCCGATCATCACCCTGACCGCGGTCAACATCGCGTCGTTCAGCCGCTACATGCGTTCATCGGCGCTGGACAACCTAGCTCAGGACTACATCCGACTGGCTCGAGCCAAGGGGCTGTCGCAGCGAGCCGTGCTCTACCGCCATCTGCTGCGCAACGCGTGCCTGCCGATGATCACGCTGGTCGGCCTGTCGATCCCGGATCTGCTGGCCGGCAACCTGCTCGTCGAGGTCCTGTTCAACATCCAGGGCCTGGGGCTGCTGTTCTACAACGCGCTCCAGAGCGGCGACTATCCGATTCTCCTGGCCTACACGATCTTGGGCGGGATTCTCGTCGTGCTCGGAAACCTGCTAGCCGACGTCGCCGTCACCGTGGCCGACCCGAGGGTCCGGATATGACCGAGACCGAGGGTCACGTCAAGCCGTTTGGCCAGGCCGAGGCGCCGCTCAGCCATCCGGATCTGTTCTCGACGGTGGCCGAGGGGGGCGAGGTGCCGGCGCTGGCCAGCGGGTGGCGGCTGGCCCTGCGCGAGTTCCTGGACAACAAGGTTGCCGTGCTGGGGGTGGTGATCATCGTCTTCTTCGTGTTCTTCTGCTTCGCGGGGCCGCTCTTCTACCACACCAATCAGACCCTCACGCAGCCCCTGAACGCCAACTTGGCGCCGGGCGCGGCCAGCCCGCTGGGAGGCACGGCGGGGCCCCTGGGCACCGACGAGCACGGTTTCGACGAGCTGGGACGGATCATGGCCGGCGGCCGGACGGCGCTGGCCATTGGCTTCTTCGCGGCGGTGATCTCGATCGTCATCGGGACGCTGTACGGCGCCATCTCCGGTCTCTCCGGCCGCCTGCTGGACGGCGTGATGATGCGCTTCGTCGACATCGTGTACTCGATCCCGTTCCTGTTCATCGTGCTCGTGCTGGCCACGAAGTTCAGCGCCACCGTGCTGGAGGAGAGCCTGCTGCTGGGGTTCTTCTCGTGGCTGGTTCCGGCCCGGCTGATGCGGGGCGAGGTGCTGAGCCTGCGCGAGCGGGATTTCGTGTGGGCGGCGCGGGTGATGGGCTCAAGCCGCACGCGCCTGATCTACAAGCACCTCATTCCGAACTCGCTGTCGGTGGTGATCGTGAACGTGACCTTCCTCGTCGCCGACTCGATCCTCGCCCTGGCCTTTCTGGGCTTCCTGGGGTTCGGCCTGCAGTACCCGACGGCCTCGTGGGGAGACATGCTCGGCAACGCCGACACCTACGTCTCCAACGGCCAGTGGTGGCTCGTCTATCCGGTCGGCGCCTGCCTGGTGGCGGTCGTCATGGCCTGCAACCTCGTCGGTGACGGTCTGCGCGACGCGTTCGACGTCCGGCTGCGGAGGCGCTAGTGACCACCACCGACCAGGGAACCGGCGCTCAGACGCCGGGCGACGACAGAGCCGAGGCGCGCGTGCTCGAGGTCAGCAACCTCAGCACACACATCAAGCTGTCGCGCTCGACCGTGCAGGCCGTGGGGAACGTCGACCTGGCGATCGACGCCGGCGAGACGCTCGGTCTGGTGGGGGAATCCGGCTGCGGCAAGTCGATGCTGGGGCTGTCGATCATGGGGCTGCTGCCCAAGGGCGGGGAGATCATCGAGGGGTCGGTCCGGCTCGATGGCCGCGACCTGGTGGGCCTGCCGGACAAGCGGATGCGCAAGCTCCGGGGCAACGAGGTGGCGATGATCTTCCAGGACTCGCAGTCCTCGCTGAACCCGACAAAGACGATCGGCGAGCAGGTGTCCGAGCCCGTGCGGCTGCACCGCGGAGGGTCCCGAGCCGAGGCCAACGCCCGCGCGCTGGAGGTGCTCGAGCTGGTCGGCCTGCCCCATCCCCGGGACCGGCTGAGCAACTACCCGCACGAGCTGTCCGGCGGGATGCGTCAGCGGGTGATGATCGCCATCGCGCTGGCCTGCGAGCCGAAGGTGCTGCTCGCCGACGAGCCGACGACGGCCCTTGACGTCACGATCCAGGCCCAGATCCTGGCCCTGCTCGACGATCTGGAGGATCGCCTGGGCATGGCGACTCTGCTGGTCACCCACGACATGGGAGTCGTGGCCGGCCGGACCGACCGGATCAGCGTCATGTATGCGGGACGAATCGTCGAGTCGGCCTCGACCGAAGAGATCTTCACTGCCATGCGGCATCCCTACACGCAAGCGCTGCTGGGATCGATCCCCAAGCTGAGCCAGGACAATCGCCGACCCCTGGTGAGCATCCCCGGGATCCCGCCCGACCTGACGAGCCCGCCCGCCGGCTGCCGCTTTGCTCCGCGCTGTGCGTACGCCACCGACCAGTGTCGAGCGGAGGAGCCGCCGTTGGACGGCGCCCGTTCCGATCACCTGTTCGCGTGCTGGCACCCAGTGAACGGTCCGGCGGCGACGACGACGGAGATCGCGGTTCGCCGGGGGTCCACCGCCGAACGCGGTCAACCGAGCAACGGCCACCTTCTGGAGATCGTCAACGCGGTGCGCGAGTACCCGGTCACGGCCGGCGCGATCCTCCAACGCAAGGTCAACTCGGTCAAGGCCGTGTCCGGGGTGAACCTGCACGTCGACGTCGGCGAGGCACTGGGACTGGTCGGAGAATCAGGCTGCGGCAAGACCACGCTCGGCAAGTTGATCGTCGGCATCGAGAAACCGGACGCGGGGCGGATCACCTTGGAGGGCCGCGAGGTGTTCGGCATGCGAGGCAGAGCGCTGCGCCGTGCGCGGCGCGACCTGCAGATGATCTTCCAGGACCCCTATGCGTCGCTCGATCCGCGGATGCGCGTGCAAGCGCTGCTGCGCGAACCGCTCATCATCCAGAACGTGGGGAGCCGCAAGGAGCAAGATCAGAAGATCCGGGACCTGCTCACGGAGGTCGGGCTGGCGGAGAGCGCACTGGAGCGCTATCCGCACGAGTTCTCTGGCGGGCAGCGCCAGCGCATCGCACTGGCCCGAGCGCTGATGCTGGAGCCGAAGGTGATCGTTGCCGACGAGCCAGTCAGCGCCCTCGACGTCTCGATCCGCTCACAGGTGCTCAATCTGATGAAGCGCCTGCAGGCCGAGCATCAGCGCGCGTCGGTGGTGATTTCGCACGACCTGGCCGTGGTCAAGTACCTGGCCGACCGGATCGCCGTCATGTATCTGGGCAAGGTGGTCGAGCTGGGGACCGGCGACGACATCTACCGGCGCGCGGCCCATCCCTACACGGACGCGCTGATCAAGACGATTCCGGTGCCCGACGTCGCCGTCGAGCGCGCCAAGACCGAGGTCGGCATCGAGGGCGAGCTGCCCAGCTCGATCGACCCGCCGTCCGGGTGCCGCTTTAGGACCCGCTGTCCACGGGCGCAGGAGCTGTGCGCGGCGGAGGAGCCCGCGCTGCGGCGGTTTGGGCCGACTCACCAGGCGGCCTGCCACTTCCCGCTCCGCGAGCCCGATACGGCGCCCGCCGGCGCGGCGGTGGCCGGCGGCGGTCCGGCCACGGGGGTGCCAACCGACGCCGCCTGACCTCACGGAGCCGCTAGGCGAGCTACGACCTGGCCCTACTAGGCCGAGATCCCCATCGCGTCGAGGATGAAGGCCTGCACCTCGGCGGTGTAGCTGAACCGGGCGCTACGACCCGTGGGTCCGGAATGCGCACCGACGCCGAGCTCCGGCCGGAACAGCAGGCGGGAGCCCTGAGTGTCCGTGGCCCTGAGCCTGGCCACCCACTTGGCCGGCTCGTGGACCGACACGCGCGGATCGTTGACGGCACCGGTGACCAGCAGCGCCGGCCGGCGCCCCGCGGGCGGGTTGTCGTAGGGCGAGTAGGCCTTCATGCAGGCGTAGTCCTCGGGATCGCGGGGATCGCCCCACTCGTCCCATTCGGTGATCGTGAGCGGGATCGAGGGATCGAGCATCGTGTTGACCACATCGACGAACGGGACCTCGGCGACCACCGCGCGCCACCGGTCCGGGCGCAACGAGTAGACGGCGCCCTGGAGCAGGCCGCCCGCCGACAGCCCCCGGGTGACGATCCGCGTGCCATCGACGAGGGCCGGCCCACTGCTCCCGGCGAGCCAATCGGCCACGGCGGCATGGTCGGTGAACGTGGTCGGCTTGGCGCGCAGCCGACCCTCCTGCCACCAGGATCGCCCGCCCTCCCCGCCGCCGCGATTGTGGGCGACCGCGTAGACGATCCCTCGGTCAAGCAGAGACGGCAGGCTGCGGTCGAACTCCGGATCCAGGCTGTCCTCGTAGGCGCCGTAGCCGTAGAGCAGGCACGGGGCGCTGCCGTCCAGCGGAGTCCCGTCGCGATAGGCCAGCGTGACCGGAATCGGCGTGCCATCCGGCGCCGGCGCCGTGCGGCGCTCGGTCCGATACCGGGCGGGGTCATAGCCGGGGACCTCCATCCGCTTCAGCAGCCGCCTGGTCCCGGTGGCCAGGTCGAGCTCATACCAGGCGATCGGCTCGATCAGCGACTGCTCGGCGATGATCACCGAGCCGCTGTCGTAGTCGTGAGCGTGCTCGACACGGATCGAGCCGGCGGGCACCTGAGGCTGTAGCTCCCGGACGTCGGCGCCGCCGTGATCGGTGATGGCCAGCAGCTTCCCGCCGTGACGGCGCAGGGTCAGCAGCAGGTGCTCAGCGAAGACATCGCAAGCGACCAGCCTGGTGTCGGCACGGGCCGAAGCCACCGCCGAGCAGCTGACGGACTCCCAGCCGGCTCGTCCCGGGGCCGCGAGCGGCACCTTCATCAGCGCGAACTCGCGCTCGCCGATATCCGTCACCAGGTAGAGCGTGCCCGTGTCACCGGGACCGCCTCGCGCGTGATCCACCCGGTATTCGACCCCGGGCTGGCGCGGTTGCAGCAGCACCGGGTCGGCCACCGGATCGTGCAGCTCAATCACCCGGACCTCGCTGGTGTCCCGTGACGCCGCGACGATGATCGCCAGCTCGCCGCTTCGCGAGGCAGCCAGGGTCAGCTCAAAGCGCGGGTCGGCCTCCTCCAGCACAAGCTCGTCGGCGGTGGCGGGCGTGCCGACGCGATGGCGCCACAACTGCCACTGCCGAAACAGCGCGTCGGCCACGAGATAGAAGAGGTGCCGGGAGTCCGCGGACCAGGCCACCTCAGGCGCGGTCGGGGCGATGACCTCCGGCAGGTCCTCGCCGGTATCCAGGTCGCGGATACGCAGCTCATAGTTCTCCGCTCCGCTGGTGTCGACCGACCAGGCCAGCAGAGCCCCATCGGGGCTGGGCTCACGGACCCCCACGTCGGCGAACCCGGTGCGTCGCGCCACGAGGTTGTCGTCGAGGATCACCTCCTCCGGGGTCTCCCCGGCCGGCGACCGGAGGAGCTGCTCGTTGTCTGCGTCGGCCGGCGTCCGGGTCCGAAACGCGAAGCCGTCACGGGGCCAGGCGACTGAGTCGTCGTCGCCAGTGGGGATCCGACTCGCTGCCTCGGCGGCCAGCGTGTCGGCCAGCCGGCTCAGGCGTTCGGTCTGAGCGTCGTAATAGGCCCGCTCGGCGATCAGGTACTCCTGGAGCGCGGCATCGTCGCGGGCACGCATCCAGGCGTAGTCGTCGGTGAGCGTGTCGCCGTGCAGCTCACGAGCCGACGGGATGCGCGGGGCCGCCGGCGGCGCGGGCTCCTGGGCGCGCTCCGCCGGATCGTTTGTGCCTGTCACCCCGTCGCCTCCATCATCGCGCCAGGGCAACCTACCTATAGGCTGCGTGCGTTGCCACGCGGGGCATCAGATCCGGCCAGCCGTACGACAGGGTCCGTCGCTTCATCGACGGACCCGCAGCAGCTCGGCCACTCGTTCCGCGGGCAGGCCGTACGAGGTGTTGCCATCGCGCCCAGCGACCGTGGCTGCCGCGAGCATGCTGTTGAGAACCGCCTCCTCGGTGGCCTCGACGACAGCGTCGAAGAACGGGTCGAGAGCCCGTCCCGTCACTGGGACCGGACGGCCGTCCCCGAGCGCGCCGGGCGTCACGTCCGCGGACCGCGGACCGCGAAGCCCGGTGGCCATGGCCAGGAAGATCTCGCCGCTGCCGTGATGGCCGGTGGAGCCGGTCCTGGCCAGTCCGAGCCCGGCCCGGCGGGCCAGCCGGGCGCAGGCGGCCGAGTCGAGCGGAGCGTCGGTGACGACCACGACGATGCAGGAGCCGGCTGGCCGCGGGGACGCTTCCGGCGGGCCATCGGGAGGCCCCAACAGCCGACCCACGGGCACGCCGTCGACGGTCAGCCGCTCCCGCGAGCCGAAGTTCGAGAGCAACAGCACGCCGACGATGTGCCCAGACGGGGTCACGCGCGACGCGCTGCCGATCCCGCCCTTGAACCCGAGGCAGCTCATCCCCGTCCCCGCGCCGACCGCGCCCTCCGGCGGGGCAGGCCCCCCGGCCGAGGCTCGAGCGGAGACGAGCGCAGTGCCGACGTCCGTCGCGGTCACCTGCATGCGCCGCGCATCGTTGAGGAAGCTGTCGTCACATTCGGCGACGATCGGGATGATCACATCGTCGGTCCCGATCCCCGGATCCTCGGCGATCAACAGCTCGCAGGCCGCGTCGTAGACCCGGCCCAGCTGCATGGTCGAGGTCAGGAACACCGGCGTCTCGGCCAGACCCCACTCGCCGGCGGCCAGGAACCCGGTGCACTCCCCGGCGCCGTTGAGAACGGCGCCGCCGGCCGGGACCGGGCTACGGAACAGATTGCCCCCGAGATCGACGACCGTGACGCCGGTCCTGGCCACGCCGCGGCCCTCCGGTGGCGCGGGCTCGTCGCGCCACACGGTCGCGTGGCCGACGCCGACCCCGGGCACGTCGACGATCGACCCCGTCGGCCCGCTTGGCAGCAGGCCAATCGTGATGCCCAGATCAGAGGCGCGGGTCATCGCGTGATCATCCCGTACGAAGACGCGGTCCGATGAGCGGCGGCGCCGCCACGACATCAGACCTGACCGGTTTCCCGTTCGTGTGGCATCCCGACTGCCTGCGCCACGATCCGGACGGGGAGGTCTGGCTCGGCGTCTGGGAGGCCGGGACCGAGGTGCCGGAGCGCGCCACCGTCACTCGCGACGCGCTCACCGCCGTGGGGGCCGAGATCACCGCCGCGACCGGGCACGAGGACGCAGCGATCCTGGCCGTCCACGACGCGGCGCTGGTCGAGCACCTGGCCACGATCTGGGCCGACTGGGAGGCCGCGGGCTTCCCGTCGCAGCACGGCCGTCCCCGGGTGGTGCCGTACCTGTTCCCAACCGCCGGCTTTCTGTCCGGCCTCCCGCTGCGGTCGCCGAGCGCCATCCACGGGCGCGTCGGACGGTTCTGCTACGACACGATGACGCTGATCGGCCCCGGCACGTGGCCCGCGGTCCGGGCGGCGGCGGACGCGGCGCTGACCGCGGCGGACCTGGTCGGCGCCGGCGCTCCAGCCGCGTATGCGCTGTGCCGCCCGCCCGGCCACCACGCCGGTCCGGCGGCGCACGGCGGCTCGTGCTATCTGAACAACTCGGCCATCGCCGCCCAGGCGCTGCGCCGGTCCGGGGCCGAGCGGATCGCCGTGGTCGACATCGACGCCCACCACGCCAACGGCACCCAGGCGATCTTCTACGACCGCGGCGACGTGTACGTGGGCAGCCTCCACGTCGATCCGGGCGCCGGCTGGTTTCCCCACTACGTCGGGTACGCCGGCGAGCGCGGGAGCGGCGAGGGAGACTGGGCGAACCGGAACCTACCGCTCGCGCCGGGCACCGGCGACGAGGTCTGGCTGCAGGCCGTGGACGTGCTGTGTGCCGACGTCCGCGCCCATGGCGCGGAGGCGGTGGTCGTCTCACTCGGCGTGGACGCGGCCGCTGCTGACCCGGAAAGCCCGCTGCGCGTGAGCGCCGATGGATACCGCCGGGCCGGGGAGAAGATCGGCGCGCTGGGGCCGGCGGTGGTGATCCAGGAGGGCGGATACGACCTGGATTCGCTCGGCCAACTGGTCGTGGCGGCGCTGGCCGGGATCCGGACCGGCCGCGGATGACACATCGGAGTGGTCGCCGCGACAAGTTTTCATCGCGCCGTCGCGGCGGCCCGATTAGGCTAAGCCGGTCATGTCAGATCCCTCTCACGCCCCCGCGGCGTCGCGCCGACCCAAGGCCTGGAACAGCGACCCAGCGGTCCTGACGGTCGCGGTCACCGGGGCCGACGTTTTTCGACACAACAACCCCAACATCCCCTACACCACCGCGGAGATCGCCGAGCAGAGCATGGCGGCGGGACAGGCGGGAGCGACGGTCGTGCACCTGCACGTTCGCGAGGACGACGGGACGCCCAGCGGACGGCCTGAGCTGTTCCAGGACGTCATCTCGCGGATCCGCCAGCGCAGCGATTTGATCACGATGGTGTCGACGGGCGGCTCCAACGAGATGACGATCGAGGAGCGCACGACCGGCCTGACCGCCAACCCAGACCTCTCAGGCGTCGAGTCGGGATCGATGAACTTCGGTGACGACACGTTCATCACCCCTCCGAAGGCCGCGCGCGGGATCATCGAGCGGGCCACCGGGGCCGGCATCGGGCTCGAGGTCGAGGCTTTCGACGTCGGCCACGTTGCCACCGCGGTCCGCTGGCTGGAGGAGGGAGTGATTCCGGGGCCACTACGGATCAACCTCGTGTTCGGAGTGCCTGGCGGGATCGATGCCTCGCCCGACGCGCTGACCGCGATGCTCCGGCCGCTCCCGCCGGAGACCTTCTGGACGGTCACCTGCGTGGGACGCCACCACCCGCGGATGTTGGCGCTGGCCCTACTCTACGGCGCGCCCGGCTTCCGCACCGGGCTCGAGGATGCGGTGTACATCAGCCGGGGGGTGCTGGCGGAGTCAAATGCGGCGTTGGTCACGGCGGCGATCAAACTCGCCCAGTCGGTTGGTCGTGAGGTGGCCACCCAGGAGCAGACGCGGGCGCTTCTGGGTCTCGCGCCGGCTGAATGATCTCTCTGGACGAGGCGCTCGGCGCCAAGCGAGTGATGGAGCCGGCGGGCGCGCTGCCCCAGGCCGCGCTCCGGCTCGACGCCACAACGCCGCTGCAGCCGTACGAGATCGAGATCGCCGTCGACACGCTCTGCATCGACTCGAGCAGCTTCCGGCAGATCGTCGAGGCCAGCGAGCGTGACGCGGTCAGGATCCGTCAGGCGATCCTGGGCATCGTCGCCGAGCGGGGCAAGATGTACAACCCGGTGACGGGCTCCGGAGGGATCCTCACCGGGACCGTGCGGGCGGCCGGAGACGACGTCCCAGATCCGCCGGCGATCGGCTCGCGCGTGGTCACGATGGTCTCGTTGACCCTCACGCCGCTGCGCCTGGAGAGCGTGGGAGAGGTCGACTGCGACAACCCGCATGTCCCGGTCGACGGCACCGCGTACCTGCCCAGCGGCGCGCCGTGGGTCGCCTACCCGGAGGACGTCCTCTTCGACGCCGCAATGGCCACGTTCGACGTGTGCAATGCCGCCTCCCAGGTGCGCTCGCTGATCGACGACGACACCGGCACCGTACTGGTGCTCGGGGGTGGGCACGCGGGCCTGATGGCCCTGGCCGCCGCGCGCGACAGGCTTGTCTCCTCGGCTCGCGTCGTCCTGATCGACTCCGACGAGCGCATCTGTGAGCGGGCCAAAGCGCTGGATCTGTGCGACGTCGCCCTACGGATCGATCTTCGTGACGCGCTGAGAGCTCTGCACAGCCTCGAGGCGGCGGGGGTCCCGCGGGCCGATCTGACCGTGGTCGTGGTCAATGCGACCGACTGTGAGGCCGCGGCGATCCTGCTCACCGCCGACCACGGCACGGTCCTGTTCTTCTCCATGGCCACTGCGTTCACCAAGGCCGCGCTGGGGTCAGACGGATTGGCCTCCACGGCCCGCATGCTCATCGGTTCCGGCTACGCCCCCGACCGCGGCGCCTATGCCCTGGAGTTGATCAGGCGCGACCCGCGACTGCAGCGCGCGATGGCCGAGCACTAACGAAAATCAGTGGTCCAGGCGGTCGGGGGTTCGAGTCCCGTCGCTCACCCCTCCTCCGTAGAAGCCGGTGCCGGGTACGCCCGTACCGGGCATGCGACGATCTGGTCGTGCCGTCGCCCAGAGCGACCGACCCTCCGCCTTCCAAGCGCCGCCTGATCGCCACGATCGCCGGGAGCGTGGTGGTGCTTGACGCAGTCACCAAGGCGATCGCGGCTCGCGCGCTGGCCGGCCGCGGCGTCGTCGACGTCTTCGGCGGGGCGTTTCACCTTGAGCTGTATCGCAACTTCGCCGGGCCGGGCAACATCCTCCGGGGACATCCCGTCCTGGTATCGCTGCTCAGCCTGGCCGCGGTCGCGTTGATCGTGCTCGTCGCCTTCTCAGTGCGCACGACCAGCTACGCGGTGGCGGTCGGCCTGCTGCTCGGCGGTGGTGTGGGCAACCTGTTGGACCGCCTGCTGAGGGCCCCCGGCCCGCTGCATGGCGGCGTGGTCGACTGGATCAAGCCGACGCTCTCGTCGGGCAGCCTCAACGTCGCCGACCTCTCGATCAACGCGGCGGTGCTCGCGATGGTGCTCGCGATCGCCCTCGACTCCTACCGGCAGCGGCGCGACCGGGGTGACCGCGGTACCGCCCCACCGACGCCGACGCCGACGCCGACGCCGACGCCGACGCCGACGCCGACGCCGACGCCGACGCCGACGCCGACGCCGACGGTGGAGTCACATCCCTCGTCGTGACGGGCGGCGGCGGCGTTCGCCCACGTAGCGTCCCTGCTTGACTGGCTTGTTCGATGACTGACAAGTCCGAGGACCCACCGCCCGAAGCGCGCAAGCTGCCGACCGGGCGGATCGCGCGCACCGTCCGGGTCGGGGGACTGGTGACCGGCCAGGGGGCGCGGTGGGCCGGCATGCGCACGGCGAATCGTGTGCGTTCGCCCGAGCGCGCTGCCGCGGCGCAGAATGAGCGCACGGCGGCGCTCGTCAAGCAGCTCGTCGATCAGCTCGGGCAGATGCGCGGGGCGGCGATGAAGGTCGGGCAGGTGCTCTCGATGGTCGAGTTCGAGGGCCTTCCCGAGGACGAACGCGACGCGCTCCAAGCCAAGCTCGCCGAGCTGCGCGATGACGTCCCGCCGGTCCCGTTCGCAAAGCTCGAGCGCCTGCTGCGGACCGAGTTCGGCGGCCCTCTCTCCCGTGTCTTCTCTGAGTTCGACCAGCGGGCATTTGCGGCCGCCTCGATCGGCCAGGTGCACCGGGCGACCACGCTTGAGGGCGAAGAGGTGGTCGTCAAGGTGCAGTATCCGGGCGTCGCCGAGGCGGTCGAGACCGACCTGCGTAACGCGATGCTCCTGCTGCCACTCGTCAAGCGGCTCGCGCCGAGCCTCGACGTGAAGGCGCTCGCCATCGAGTTGCGCGAGCGGATCACCGAGGAGCTCGATTACGAGCTCGAGGCGCAGAACCAGCGCCGGATCGGGCGTCTGCGCCGGGGCCACCCGTTCATCTCGGTGCCGGCGGTCAACACCGAGCTCTCGACGCGCCGGGCGCTCGTATCGGAGTACGTCGACGGTGAGCGGTTCGAGGTGGTGCGCCGGCTCGACGAGCCCCAGCGCGACCGCTACGGGGAGATCGTCTTCCGCTTCTACTTCGGCCTGCTCTACCGCGATCGCGTCGCGCTCGGCGATCCGCACCCCGGGAACTACCTCCTGCGCCCGGACGGGCGCGTGGGCTTCCTCGACTACGGGCTGCTGCGCGACACCAGCGCGGCGCGGGTGGCCGCGGAGGCGGCAATCGCACATGCCGTCCGTGCCGATGACGCGGCGGCGCTGAAGGCTGCGCTGGTCGCCGGCGCCTATCTGCGGTCTGACGCGGCGGACCTGGTGGACGAGGAGCTTGCGCTGAAGATGATGCGGCGGGCGACGCGCTGGTACGCCGTTCCCGGTCAGCGGCGCTTCTCAGGTGAGGGCGGTCGCCGCGGCCGCGAGCGCCGGCCGGGAGACGAGGAGCGCGAGGCCCACGTCAAGGACCAGCTCAGCCGCTTCACCCTGCCGGCCGAGACGGCTCTGATCCGGCGCATGCACGCGATCGTCGGCGTGGTGCTCGGCCAGCTCCGAGCCGGTGCCGACTGGGGTGCGATCGCGGCCGAGTACCTGCACGGCGAGCCGCCCGCCACACCACTCGGGGAGGCCGAGGCGGCCTACTTCGCCGGGCTCGATCCGCGTCGGTAGCGGTCGGCCCGCGCGCGTCAGGTGCCGTCGTGCTGCAGCTTGGCCTGACGGTGCGCGTCCACGGCGGCGTCGACCCCGGCCTTCGCCTCATCTACCGTCGCCTCGGCGTCGCGGAGCGCCTGGGTGGCGCGAGCCGCGCGCTCCTCCGCCGTCCGCAGCGCCCGCTGTGCGCGGTCGACCTCGCGGGCCGCGTCGCGCTCCAGCGCGCGGGCCTGCTTGCGCGCCTCCTCGCGCTCGCGGCGCTGCGCCGTCTCGGCTGCCTTGCGCTCGTTGGCGGTCTGCCGCTCCTTGGCGGTCTGCCGCTCCTTGGCGGCCTGCCGGTCCTTGGCGGCGTGGCGCCCGGCTGCCGCACCGCCGGCACCCCCGCGTGCCCGAGGCTCCTGCGCCGCCCGAGCGGCGACTTCGCCGCCGAGCCCGCCGCCGAGACCGACGTGGCGCAACTCGCGCACCAACCGGCCCTCGCTCACCTCTCGACGCGCCTCGTCGTCGAGCGCTGCGGCGTGCAGCGTCTGGGTCACCCGTTCGACGGTCGCGGCGCTCAGCTCGTGCCCGCTGGAACTCAGCAGCCCGCGCGCCGTCGCCACCAAGCCGTCTACCGCGCTGCGCTCGCGCTCAGCGGCGGACCGCAGGTCGCGCGCGTCCGCGCTGCCCCCCAGCACCCCGGCCTGTACGTCGCGTAGCGCATCGCCCGCCGCGAACAGTGCGTCAATCTCGCGCCTCTGGGTGCGAACCAGTTGGTTGACCGCCCACGCCGCCACCGACGGCTTGCGCAGGCCGGCGACGGCGGTCGCCTGCTCGCGGTCACCGCCCGAGCGCAGCTCGCGCACCAGCGACGCGCGTTCGGGGATGAAGCGGTCAAGCGCCAGCCCGTAGAGATCGTCGACATCCACGACGGGCATTGTCGACGACGGGCGGGCGCCCGATCCGCTGGGGCCTCCGCGCCCGCCGCGGGCACCTGGCTCAGGCCAGGCGCAGCCGCGGCAGGCGGATCCGGCGGCGGGGCCGCCGCGAGACGTGGGAGGAGAGATGACGGGCGCGCATCTGCAGCAGCGAGACGGCGTGGGCGGTGGGGACAAAGGGGTCCGCCACGACGCGCTCGTCGTCGAGCGCGATCGCCGCCACCGCCTGGCCGCCGACGACGGCCAGCAGAACCGGGCCCTCGAGCGCCGGCGCGTCATCAAGAGCGGCGAGCTGGCGGACGACGGCCTCGTCGTCGGCGCGCGCCGGGCGTAGCACTACGGTCGGGCCCGAGCGCCACATCGATCGACTTGGAACCTCGTTGTAGCGAGCCGCTGCCCGAGTCAGGTCGGTCACGTGCTCTTGGGCGAGTACTGCGGTGAGGGGGGCGTTCATCAGAGGGCTCCTTGAAGATTTGACGTGATGCCATGATGCGCCTAAGAACGACGCTGTACATCGGGCAAATGCAGCGCGTTTGCGGCCCCGAGGCCTTACCTGGGGCGGGCGGGGGCCTTAGCTGACAGCCGGCGCTAGGACAGGGTGCCGGCGTCGGCGTCGGCGTCGGCGTCGCGCAGGATCGCGGTCCCCAGCGCCACCCCGGTCAGCGCCGTCGCGGTCACGAGCACGGTGGAGAGCGTCGACAGCTCGCCGCGGCGCCCGGCCAGGAGCCCCGCCGCCGCGTCGGCGGCGTCGCAGGCGATTCCGATCTGCACCCACAGCCGTCGTGCGTCGCCGTCTGAGGACTGCAGGCCGGCGGCCAGCGCCAGATCACGGATGGCGAACAGCCGGGCGACGTAAGAGAGCTGTGGGTTGGCGTCGGCGCTGATGCCGAACAGACGCGCGGTCAGCCGCGGTGCCAGCCACCCCCCGGACCCGATGGCGGCACGGATCGTCGTGAGCACCTCGAACGGGGACATCGCGGCGATCGTAGTCCAACGCGGCGTCCGGCGCGTGGGTGATAAGACACGGGGATGCCGAGACAGGCTGCGCCCCTGCCCGAGTCCGCGTCGGTGGTGATCGTCGGAGGTGGCGTGATCGGGACCAGCGCCGCCTTTCACCTCGCCGAGGCGGGCGTGGATGTGGTCCTGGTCGAGCGCGCGCAGCTGGGCAGCGGCTCAACCTCGCGCGCGGCCGGGGGCGTGCGTGCTCAGTTCTCCGATGCCCTGAACATCCAGATCGCGCAGCGCAGCCTCGAGGCGTTCAGGGCGTTCGCCACTCGGCCGGGCTGGGAGATCGACCTCAAGCGCAGCGGCTATCTGTTCGTGCTCAGCCGCGAGGCCGACATGGCCGAGTTCGAGGCCGGCGTGGCGCTCCAGAACCGCCACGGGGTTCCCTCGCGGATGCTCGGCAGCGATGAGGCCCGGGCGCTGTGCCCGCTGCTGGCGGGCGACGACATCCTGGGCGCCTCGTTCTCGCCCGACGACGGCCATGCGACGCCCGAGGCGGTGGTACAGGGCTACGCCTTCGCCGCGCGTGCACTCGGGGCGCACCTGCGCGTCGGCTGCGAGGTCACCGGCATCGACACCGACGGTGAGCGGATCACCGCCGTCCGCACCAGCGGCGGCGTCGTCGCCACCGACGTCGTCATCTGCGCCGCCGGCGCGTGGTCACGAGCCTGCGGCGAGATGGTGGGCGTGACGCTCCCGGTCACGCCCGTGCGCCGGCAGATCCTCTTCACCGAGCCGATGGACGGACTCCCGACCGATCTGCCGTTCACCATCGACTTCGCCTCGAGCTTTTACTTTCACCGGGAGGGGCCGGGACTGCTGATGGGGATGTCGCACACCGGCGAACAGCCGGGGTTCGCTCTGGAGACCACCGACGATTGGGTCCCGGATCTCCTCGAGGTCGCATCGCGCCGGGCGCCCCGCATCGCCGAGGCCGGGATCAAGGGAGGCTGGGCCGGGCTCTACGAGGTCACGCCTGACCACAACGCGATCATCGGTGAGTCCGGGCGCGTGAGTCGCTTCCTGTACGCCACAGGGTTCTCAGGCCACGGCTTCCTGCAGGGGCCCGCCGTGGGTGAGATCCTGCGCGACCTCGTTCTGGGTCACCCGCCGTTCGTCGATATCGCCCCGCTGAGCGTCGAGCGCTTCAGCGATGCAATGCTGCGCCCGGAGTACAACATTGTCTGACCTCGACCCCCGCACCGAGACCGTCCCCGCCACCGCCGCCGTCCGCGTCGTCCAGGCCCTCGAGCGCCTCGGCGTCTCGATTGCCTTCGGGCTGCCAGGCGTCCACAACCTCGCCATCTGGAAGGCCCTGGCGGCATCGCCGATCAGGCTCGTCGGGGTCCGCCACGAGCAGGCGGCCGTCTACGCCGCCGACGGGTACGCGCGCGCCACGGGTCGCCTCGGCGTCGCGGTGGTGACCACCGGGCCGGGCGCGGCCAACACTCTGGGCGCCACGGGGGAGGCGATGGCGTCCGGCTCGCCGGTGCTGGTCATCGCCACCGACATTCCCGCGGCCATCCGCCGCCCGGACACCTACCGCGGCAGCCTGCACGAGACCCGCGACCAGACCGCGATGTTCGCTCCGGTGACCAAGGCGGCGACGCTCGTCTCCGCCGCCGCCCAGATCGGCGACGCGGTGGTGGCGGGCGCACAGGCGGCCATGGCGGCGCCGAGCGGCCCGGTCTACCTCGGCGTGCCCACTGACCTGCTGCGCCGCCCCGCGCCTGAGCTCCCGCCCCAGCTGCCCCCGTCGCCGCGACCGACCGCGTTCGACGGCCACGGCCTGGACGAGGCGGTGGCGCTCATCGCGGCGGCGCACCGGCCGCTCATCTGGGCCGGCGGGGGCGCGCTGCGCGCCGATGCCGGCGACGCCGTCGCCGCGCTTGCCGAGAAGTTGTGCGCGCCGGTCCTGACCACGTACATGAGCCGCGGCGTGGTGGCGCCTGACCACCCGTGGAGCGTGGCCGGACCGGTTCACGCCCCGGAGGTCGGCGCCCTGTGGGACGAGGCCGACCTCGTCGTCGGGATCGGGACCGACTTCGACGGCGTGATGACCCAGAACTGGCTGATGCCCCAGCCGCCGCGGCTCGTCTGCGTCAACGTCGACCCCGCCGACGCGACCAAGAACTACGCCGCCGACGTGACCCTGGTCGGTGACGCGCGCGAGGTCACGCTGGAGCTCCTCGGTGCCGTCGGTACGCGCGACGGCGCCGACGTGATGCTGGCGCGCCTGGAGCAGGTGCGCGCCGGCGTGGCGGCCTCGGTGCTGGGCGACGACGCGGAGGCCGCCGGCTTCGTCGCCGTCATGGACCGGGCCCTCCCCGCCGACGCCGTCGTGGTGGCCGACATGTGCATTCCGGGGTATTGGCTCGCCGGCTACCGGCGCGTGCCGCGGCCGCGCGCGTTCGCGTACCCGATGGGGTGGGGGACCCTGGGCTTCGCCTTCCCGGCGTCGTTGGGCGCCGCCCTCGCCGATGTCGGGCCCACCGTATGCGTCTGCGGGGACGGCGGCTTTCTCTTCGCCTGTGGCGAGCTGGCGACCGTGGCGGAGACGCAGGTCCCGCTCACCGTGGTCCTCGTCGACGACGGCGGCTACGGGATGCTGCGCTTCGACCAGGAACTGGCCGGCGACGAGCCGTTCGGTGTCGACCTCGTCGGCCCGGACTTCGCTGCGCTCGCGCGCTCCTTCGGGATCGGTGCGAGCACCGTGAAGGGGTTCGGCGCCGACTTCGAGGACACCCTGCGTCACAGCGTGACGACGCCGGCGCCGTCGCTGATCGTCGTCAAGGCGCGGCTGCGGCCTCCGCCCACCACCTCGCCGCGCTGGTATCGCCGGGCGCCCGAGGCGAGGACGTGACCGCCTCAGCCGTCTCTTCCGGACCGGCGCAGCATGCGCCCCACAACGCAATGGAGGACGGCGACGAGATCGCCCGCTTCTACGACCGCGGCAGCGATCTCATGCGCGCACTGCTGTGCGAGCTGGCGCGGGTGCCCGGCGTGGCCCGGCCGTTTGTGCAGATCGAGGATGCCCTCGGCTGGCCCCACCGGAGGATCGCGTCGGTGCTGGGCGGCGTGGGTCGCGTACGCCAGCTGGAGTTCGCCGGCCGGCGCCCGTATCGCTTCCACGACACCCACCAGAGCGCGTCGGGTCGGTGGGAGATCTGGATGGGCGCGGATCAGGCGCGCGCCCTGCAGCAGGCGCGAGCCGAGGAGGCGAGGCGTGGCTGAGAGCGCCACGGGTCGTTGTCTGTGCGGCGCGGTCGCCTACGAGGTCCGCGGGCCGCTGCGTGATGTCCTGATCTGCCACTGCGAGGAGTGCCGGCGCTGGAACGGGCACGCCTCCGCCTGCACCGCGGCGCGCTGCGAGGATCTCGTGCTGACCGAGCAGCGCGGCCTGCGCTGGGTGCAGAGCCCGCGCAGTGACGCGGGGGCTCGGCGAGGGTTCTGCGGCGAGTGCGGTTCGAGCCTCTTCTGGGATCCGCCTCGCCGCGACACGATCAGCATCGCGGCGGGCACCCTGGATCAGCCGACCGGCCTGCGTGTCGCCGCGCACTGGTTCGTGTCCCAGGCCGCCGACTATGCGCCGGTGCCCGACGACGGGCTCCCGCACCACGATCGCAGCGCCGAGCGGGAGCGCGGCGGCTAGGCAGGCGTCTCGGGTGTCTCGGGCCAGCGCTGGCCGCCGACCTCCAGCTGGCCGACCTTCAGCGACCCGATCTCCACCTCACCGGCCTTCAGTGTGCGGATCACCGCCTTCCCGATGGCGATCCGGCCGATGGCCACCGCTCCGACGGCCATCGCCGCGATCGCCAGCGGGCCCATGCTCGTGGGGCCGATGAGCCGCGCTCCCGTCACGTGACCGCCGACGGCGCGAAGGCCCGTCGTGTCTGCGTGGGACCGTCTGCGAGAGAGCATGAGCCGAGGCTACCGTGTCAGTCCGGGATATAGGCGAAAACGTCGGGGTCGGGGCCGGTGCGCCCGTCCTCGCCCCTGTCGAGCGCGGTGATCGCCTGCACGTCGGCGTCGCTGAGCTCGAAGTCGAACAGATCGAAGTTCTCCTGGATGCGCGACGGTGTCGTGGACTTGGGGAAGACGATGCTGCCGCGCTGCAGGTGCCAGCGGAGCACCACCTGTGCCGGCGTGCGCTCGAGCCGGCCGGCGATCGCCGTGATCGCGGGATCGTCGAGCACGGCTCCCTGGGCGATCGGAGACCAGGCCTCGGTGAGGATGCCGTGATCCTCGCCGTAGCGGCGGACCTCGTCGTTGAGCAGATATGGGTGCAGCTCGATCTGGTTGACCGCCGGGGTGACGTCGGTCTCGGCGGCCAGCCGCTCCAGGTGGGCGACCTGGAAGTTGGAGACGCCGATGGAGCGCGCGCGGCCCTGCGCCTTGAGCTCCTCCATCACCTTCCAGGTCGAGACGTGGTCGCCGTCGTAGAGCGTGGGCAGCGGCCAGTGGATGAGAAAGAGATCCACGTACTCAAAGCCCAGGGTGGAGAGAGTGTGCTCGAACGCCTTGCGGGCGTCGTCAGGGTGATGGCAGGCGTTGGAGAGCTTGGTGGTGACGAACACCTGGTCGCGGTCAACGCCGGCGGCGCGGATCGCCTCGCCGACGCCGGCCTCGTTGCGGTACATCTCGGCGGTGTCGATATGGCGATAGCCGGCGTCAAGCGCGGTGCGCACTGCCTCGGCGGTGTCCGGGGGCGGGATCTGGAAGACCCCGAAGCCGAGCTGCGGGATCTCGTTGCCGTCGTTGAGCGTGAGGGTGGGGACAGTGGAGACGGTCGTCACGATGTCACTTCTCCTGGTCTGAGTCGGGGGCGGAGGATCCAGTGTTACTTGAGCAGCGCATAACTTCAAATGATGATTTAGGCAGGTCGATAGTCTGTAGCTATGGATCCGCGACGAGTGCTCACGTTCCGGGCCGTCGCCCACGAGCGGTCCTTCTCGCGCGCGGCGCGCCGGCTGTCCCTGTCGCAGCCGTCGGTCTCCAACCAGGTGGCGGCCCTGGAGCGCGAGATTGGCGTACCGCTGCTCGAACGTCGTCCCGGGGGTCTGCGCCTCACCGCCGAGGGCGAGATCCTGCTCGAGCACGCCGACGTCATTGCCGATCGTCTGGGGCTGGCTGAGACCCAGCTGGCCGAGGCGTCCGAGCACCAGCGCACGCGGCTGCGGATCGGCGCTCTGCCCAGCGCGCTGGCCGCCTTCGTGCCCGCCGCGATCGCGCGTGTCCGTGAGCAGCATCCCGACACGCAGGTGACCTTCGATGAGGGCACCAGCGAGGAACTCGCGGGCCGTCTGGCGTCCGGGGAGCTGGACCTCGCCATCGCCTACCAGGACACCACCTGGCCGCGTGCCGAGCCGCCCGGGATCAAGCGCCATCATCTGCTGCACGAGGAGTTCTTGGTGGCGATGGCCCCCGACCACGCATGCGCCTCCAACAGTGCGGTCCACCTCGCCGACCTGCGCGACGACGACTGGACCGCGGCTCTGACCGACGGCGTGATCGTGCGGGCGTGCCGGGCCGCGGGCTTTGAGCCGAGACTGGTCTCGATCACCCACGACCAGCTCGCCATTCGTGGCCTCGTCATCCGCGGGCTGGCGGTGACGCTCGTCGCCGAACTGCTCGCCGATCCGTTTAAGGACCTGGCACTGCGACCTATCGCCGGGATGACGGTGGCGCGCGATGTCTACGCGCTGCTGCCGCCGGGCCGCCGGCACCCGCTGGTTGCGCCGACGCTCGATGCGCTCGATGAGGAGGCGGCGGGCATGCGGCGCGTGCGCTCGGCCTAGCCGGGTCGCGCGAACGCGTGTCGGCTGGACCGCGCTACGCGTGCCGGCTGGGATGCCCGGGACCGGGCCAGGGAGCCAGGCACAGCAGCAGCCGCGTGTCGGTGACCGCCTCCACCTCGTGGCGCTCGGCGGGCTTGAAGTGGACGAGCCCCTGGGCGCCGAGACGTTCCTCGGACGCCCCCGCGCGGATGAGCACCTCGCCGTCGAGCACGACGGCGAGGGCATGCTCGTGGACCTGATGCTCGGAGAGGCGCTCCCCGGCTTCGAGCGCGAGCAGGATCACGCGGTTGGCCTCGTCGTCGGAGTGCAGGACGCGCGGCGAGTGCGGCTGCACCGGCTCGGCGTCCAGGCGCCAGAAATCCACGCCCGGATCATACGGCCAGGTGTGCAAGGCTGTCGGTATGAAGCTCGGCACCTTCGGCGTGTGGACGGCCTACCGCGGCCTCGGGGAGGAGAACGCGAGCCAGGCCGCCGCTCTCGTCGCCGACCTCGGTTTCGGGACGTTTTGGCTGGGTGGCTCGCCCCGCCTCCCCACGGTACGGCCGCTGCTGGAAGCGGCCGGCGATCTCACCGTGGCCACCGGCATCGTCAACGTGTGGGCCTACGACCCGGCGGAGCTGGCGCAGGAGTACGCCGCGCTCGCTTCCGAGTTTGGCGACCGCCTGCTCGTCGGGATCGGCATCGGCCACCCCGAGGCCACCAGCGACTACAGGCGGCCGCTGCACTCGATGCGCGTGTTCTTGGACGGGATTGACGCCGCGCCGAGGCCGATCGGCGCCGAGCACCGCGCTCTGGCCGCGCTCGGCCCCAAGATGCTCGACCTGTGCCGCGAGCGCACGCGGGGCACGCTCACCTACTTCGTGCCCCCCGAGCACACCCGCACGGCCCGGGAGCGGCTCGGCCCAGAGGCGCTGATCGCCGTCGAGCTCGCCTGCGTGGTGGACACAGACTCCGTGTCGGCCCGCGACGCTGCGCGCGGCTACGCCGACATGTATCTGGGGCTGCGCAACTACACCCGCAACCTGCTGCGCTACGGCTTCACCGAGGACGACATCGCAGACGGGGGCTCTGACCGGCTCATCGATCGGATCGTGCCGCACGGGACGGCCGAGGAGATCGCCGCGGCGGCCCGTGAGCATCTGGACGCGGGCGCCGATCACGTGTGCCTGCAGCCAGTGGGTGTCCGGGGCATCCCGCGCGAGGCGTGGAGCGCGCTGGCGTCTGCCGCCGGCATCGGCTGACCCGGGTGCCCTGCGGTTGCAGTGACACGTGCTCCGCACGGTCACGGTGGGGTGGCGGGACTACTGGTGCTGCTGTTCTTCGACGGTGAGCTCCGCCGTCGGGCGCGCCTCGAGCCGCCCGTCGGGGATCGGCTCGCCGCTGAGCACCGACAGCCCGTAGGTCCCGGCCTCGAGCCGGGCCTCGGCGCGCTCCACCGCGGCCAGCTCCGCCTGCAGGTCGGCGCGGCGGCCCTCGTCGAGCTCGTCCTGATAGAGGTCCTCGGAGCCCTTGTCGCCGGGGTCGACGTTCTCGTCTGACTCCAGCGCCGCGCCGCTGTGAATGCCGAGCGCCTGCTCGATGCGCCCGCGTTCGCGGGTGAGAAGCTCTCTGGCTCGTTCGGGCTCCATGACCCGGCAGCCTACCCGTTCATCGCGCCCCTCGTAGGCCGGGCAGGTGGGGCGGGCGGGCCGGGCGGGCGGGGTCCGAGTCCCCGGGCGCGCAGGCTCGCCGTCCAGGCCAGCGCGATGAGCGCCGCGCCGGCGGCGAGCGCCAGCCACGAGCCGAGGTCGACCGAGCCGAGTACCGATCCCGGCCCGGACGTCGCCACCGCGGGCGGCGGGGCGAGGCGATGCCCGTCGGCGGCCGCGACCGACTGGACCACGCTGATGGTCGTTTTGATCAACGGGCCGTGACGGGTGGATGCCCCTGGCTGTTCGGTGGCGCCCGCCCGCGCGCCCACGCTCACGACGCCAAACCCCGCGGGCATCGCGACAACCAGCGTCCCGCGATAGACCTGGGACAGCTCCTGGCCGAGAAAGCGAGCGTAGTTCTGTGGCTGGCGCCACAACTCAGTGACTGAGCCCAGATCGCCTTGGGTCGCGATCAAGGCAACGCGGATCGGGACGCCGGCGCGCCGGGCCTCGGCCAGCAGCGCGCTCAGCCGGCCGGTCTGGGAGGCAGAGAAGCCCCCGTCGCCGGGCACGTACAGCGTCTGGGAGGCCAGCACGTCACTGGCCGGATCTCCGTCGGCGAGCGCCACGGCCGGGACGACGAGCGCGACCGCGAGCACGGCGCTCAGCCACGCGGCCGGCCTCGCCTGGCGCGGACGGCGGCGGACGGGATGGCGGTGCGTAGAGTCTGGCATTGGATATGGGCGTGTGGCGTCAGCGCGTGAGATGGGCGGGGGCGCTCCTGGTGATTGTGGCGGCTCTCGGCCTGCCCGCCGCCGCCGCGGCCCATGGGCCGGTGGACCCGGCGGCATCGAGCTACCTCGCGCGCATCAGCCAGGTTCCGGCGGGCGTGACCGCCAAGGTCATCGATGGCGACCAGCGCCTGTGGCTGCGGGTCGACCCGCGCCGCACGGTGGAGGTGCTCGACTACCAGGGCGCGCCGTACCTGCGTTTCACCGCGCGGGGCGTAGAGGTCAACGCCGCCTCGGCGCTGTTCTACCTCAACCAGGTCCCGGCCCAGTCGCCCCCGCTGCGCACCGGCCCTCGGGTCGCGCCGCACTGGTCGTCGGTGAGCTCTGGACACACCTACGGGTGGCACGACGGCCGCCTGCACGCCCTGGCCACCACGGCGCTCGCCCCCGGTGCCGGTTACCTGGGCCGCTGGCAGGTCCCCCTCCGCGTGGACGGGGCACCGGCCGCGATCGCCGGGGGGCTGTATTACAAGCCCAGCCCTTCGATCGTGTGGTTCTGGCCGATCCTGGTTGCCCTGGCGTGCGTGCTCGCCGCGCGGCGCCTGCGCCGGCCCGAGCTCGACGAGCGGGTCGCGCGAGCACTCGCCGTCGTTGCGCTGGCGGGCTTCGCCGTCGCCGTCATCGGCCAGCAGTTGCATGGCCGCCCCTCGGTATCGGTGGGGCAGGGTGTTGTCCTGGCGGCCGCGATGGCGTTCGCCGCCTGGGCCGCGTGGCGGCTGGTCGTCCGACGCCACGGGTGGTTCACCTTCTTCGTCATCGCCGCCGTCGCGATCTGGGAGGGAGCCTCGCTCATCGCGGTGCTGCTCGATGGCTACGTGCTCATCGCGCTGCCGCCGACGCTCGCACGGGTGGCGGTGGCGGCGTGCCTGAGTGCCGGCGTCGCCCTGCTGCCCCTCGTGTTCGCGCTGGCCGAGCGCCCGCGCCGGCGCCTGACGAGGACCGTGGTGGCCGGCGCGCTGGTGGCCCTGATGCTCGCCGGGTGCGGATCGTCGGGCTCGCCGGCGGCGGGCTCCTCGTCGTCGCCGAGCCAGGCCATTCCCGCGGCCCTGGTGGCCCAGGCGCGCCCGATCGGCCGCGGCGCGGCTTTTCACCCGCCCGCGCGAGGCCCGGTCCCCGGCGCCTGCCGGCGGCCGCTGGGCCCCCGCGACGGCGTCCACGTCGAGCTCTTTGCCGCCAACCGCGTGGTGCTCGTGGCCGCCGGCATCGGCGTGCGAGGCCCCGTGACGCGCTCGGGCGGGAGGATCACCGGCGCGCGGTGCTACGGCGATCTGGCTACGGTCGAGCCCACCGGCGTGGTGCTGGTCAGGGCCGGTTTGAGCCTGACGATGGCGGACCTGTTCCGGGCCTGGGGCCGGCCGCTGGGCGCGCGGCGCATGCTCTCCTTCCGAGGGCCGGTCAGCGTGTTCGTGGACGGGCGCAAGCGCGCTGGGCCGCCCGGCCGAGTGCCGCTCCTGCGCCACGCCGAGATCGTGCTGGAGGTGGGACCGCACGTCCCGCCGCATCCGGCGTATCACTTCCCGCCGGGGGCCTAGGTGGTGGATTCACCTAGCCCAGCGGGCCGGCGCCATGACCGCTGTGATCGGCGGACTCGACTCGGTTGCGGCCCTGGGCCTTGGCCATGTACAGGGCGCGATCGGCCTTGCGCACCAGCTCGTTGGGGTCGACGGCGTCCTCAGGAAGGCCGGCGACGCCGAAACTCGCCGTAATCGGCCCGGTCTGGACCAGCTCGGTGCGCTCGATCTGCTTGCGGATCTTCTCGGCCAGCTCGATCGAGCCCTGGCGGTCGGTCTCGGGAAGCAGGAGCAGGAACTCCTCCCCGCCGAAGCGGGCTGCGAAGTCGCTGGCGCGGATGGTCGAGGTGAGCAGCCGCCCGACGGCCGCCAGCGCCTTGTCGCCGTGGCTGTGGCCGTGCAGGTCGTTGATCACGCGGAAGCGGTCGAGGTCGAGCAGCACCACCCCCAGCGGGCTGAGCGAGCGGCCGGCCTGCGCCACCATGCGCCGGATCATCTCCTCGGCGGCGCGGCGGTTGGGCAGCCCGGTGAGGGCGTCGGTGACCGAGCGCTCCTCGGCCCGGGCCAGCTCGCGTTGGCTGGCGAGGATCGGCGCGGCGCGCCGGGCAGAGTCGCGCAGCGCGGCGTGCTCACGTTCGGAGATCCGCCCGCCGTGGGCGACGAGAAGGGTGCCGATGATCTCACTGCCGGACACCAGCGGCTCGCAGGCGAGGTCGGCGTCGACCGCCCCGCACACCCCGCACGGCGCGAGCGGGCTGCGATCCTGGCGGCGACCGTGGCTGCGTCCCAGGCGCATGGCCAGGCACGAGCGGGCGCCGAGGCCGTCGGTGCGGATGCCATGCAGTGGTGTCTGGTCCACGGCGTCACCCAGCTTCGGTGCCAGGCGCTCGCCGCCGTCGGCGACCAGCAGGACGCCGCAGCCGGCGCCGGGAAGGATCCGCTCGGCATTGTCGATGAGCAGCCGCTGGGACTCCTCGGCCGAGCTCGAGGACTGCATCAGCTCGTCCAGCTCGCGGCCGGAGTCGTCCAGGGCGCGCTCCCGCCGCACGAGGGCGCGCGCGGCGGCGATGGCCACAGCGGCACAGAGCACGCCCAGCAGAGCAACGAGGCCGACGGCCAGCCAGGCCGTGGCAGTGCCGTGGCGCGCGTCGAGTCCGGCGGCGAACGCGTCGCCGCACAGCAGCAGCGCCGCGATGATCGCGGGCACGATGACGCGGCGGACGCTGGGAAGAGTGGGTCGCCGCATCACCATGACATCGGCAGGTGCGGTGGCTTGCTTGAGGGCGGAGGACTAGGCTTGGATCGTGGCCAGCCTGGAAGTTCAGTCCGGCGAGCTGATCGTGCGCCTTAGCGGGGTCGAGCGAGCCGCCGCCATGCGCCGCGAGGTGCGCGTCCCGCTGTCGCTCGTGGCCAGCGTGTGCGCCGATCCCGACCCGTGGGGCGCGCTGCGCGGGATACGTGCGCCGGGGACGGGGATCCCCGGAGTCGCCGCCTATGGGGTGAGGCGGGTCACCGGTGGGGCCCCCGACTTCGCCGCAGTGCACGGCTGCGGACCCGCGGTGCGGGTCGATCTCGCCCCGGGCGCCCCATTCGGCAGGCTGGTGGTGACGGTAGAGGACGCGCAGCGCACGGTGGACGCCGTACGCGCGCTGACGCATACGTGATCCGCCCGGCCGGGTACGTTGTTGGGCGTTGTGGCCGGCTGTTGAGGCCGCGCAGCCGCAAGCATGAGGAGTGTGTGAATGGCCGTCAAGGCTGGTGATCTCGAACACGACCTGATCGAATCGCTGGGCCAGACCGTCGGGCGGCAGCTCGCTGACCAGGCCCCGGACTCCTACCAGGAGTTCGTGCGTCAGTACTACCACTGGGTCCCGGCCAAGGACCTCGCCGACCGCGACCAGGCCGACCTCTGCGGCGCCGTCGTGGCCCATTGGCAGACCGCGCGACATCGCGAGCGGGGCGAAGCCAAGGTCAGGGTCTACAACCCCGAGCGAGAGCGTGACGGGTGGACCTCGCCCTACACGGTGCTCGAGATCGTCTCCGACGACATGCCGTTCATCGTCGACTCCGTGATCATGGAGCTGAGCCGGCAGGGCTGCAATATCGAGCTGATGATCCACCCGGTGATGCGCGTCGTGCGCGATGGCAACGGCGAGCTCGCGCAGGTGCTCGAACCCGGCGGCATGGCCTTCGGGTTCCTCACCGAGTCGGTGATCCACGCCGAGGTCGCCCATCAGTCCGACCCCGACCGCCTCGCGGTGCTGCGCGCCGGCGTGGAGTTGGTGCTCGAGGAGGTGCGGGCCGCCGTCGAGGACTGGGCCGAGATGCGCGCCAAGACGACCGCCCTGGCCACGGAGCTGCGCCGCCAGGCGCCCCCCGCGGGGCCCCACGAGCTCATCGAGACCGAGGCGTTCCTGTCCTGGCTCGCCGACGAGCACTTCACCTTCCTCGGCTACCGCGAGTACGTGCTGAGCCCGGGGGTTCAGTCCGCGGAGCTGACCGCGGTCGACGGCTCCGGGCTGGGCATCCTGCGCGGCACATCGCGTTCGCAGTCAAAGACGCTCACCGGCAAGGCGCTCGCCCTGGCCCGCTCGCCCCATCCGCTCGTGCTCACCAAGGCCAACTCGCGGGCCACGGTGCACCGGCCGGCCTACCTGGACTACGTCGGCGTCAAGCAGTTCGCGCCCGACGGCACCGTGCTGGGCGAGCGACGGTTCCTGGGCCTGTACACCACCACCGCCTACAAGACCAGCCCGCGCGACATCCCATTGCTGCGCGACAAGGTCGAGCGCGTCCTCGGCCACGCCGCCTTTCCCCCCGACAGCCATGACGCGAAGGGGCTCATCGACATCCTGGAGTCCCTGCCACGTGAGCTCCTGATCGGAATCGACACCGAAGACCTGTTCGAGATCGCGATCGGCATTCTCGGGCTGGGCGAGCGCCAGCGGGTGCGGTTGTTCGTCACCGCCGACCAGCTCGACCGCTTCGTCTCGTGCACGCTGTGCATGCCGCGCGACCGCTTCAACACCGAGAACCGCCAGCGTGCGGGGCGGATCCTGGCCGAGGCGTTCGGCGGCGCCCAGGTCGACTGGCGCCTGCACCTCTCAGAATCGCTCATCGTCCGCGTCGACTACGTGGTGCACACCCCCGGCGGCGTGCCCGAGACCTATGACGTCGCCGAGATCGAGGCGCGCATCGCCGAGTCCACGCGAGCTTGGACTGACCAGCTGCGCGCCGTGCTGATCGCCGCTCACGGCGAGCAGCGGGGAGGGGAGCTGTACGTCCGCTACGGACAGGCCTTCCCGCCCGCCTATCGCGCCGACCGCAGCGCCGACTCGGCGCTATTGGACGTCGACCGCATCGAGGAGCTCATCGCCGCCGGCCACCCGATCATCGACATCTACCGCCGCCCCGCCGAGAGCGAGAACCTCATTCGCTGTCAGCTGTTGAGCGCCAGGCGCGTGTCGTTGTCCGACGTGGTCCCGACCTTCGAGCACATGGGCGCCAAGGTCGTCGACGAGCGTCCCTATGAGGTCAGCCCCACAGGCACCAGCCCGGTGTGGATCTACGACTTCGGTCTCACCTGCGACCCGCAGGGCCTGGCGCGGGCTGGGACCTCGTTTGCGGACGTGATCATCGCCGTCTGGTCCGGGCACCTCGAGGACGACCGGCTCAACGGCCTGGTCATGGGCGCCGGGCTGAGCGGCCGTGAGATCACCATCATCCGGGCCGTCCTGCGCTACCTGCGCCAGGCGGCGGTCGCCTTCTCGGATGCGTACATGACCGAGACGCTGCTGCGCCATCCGACCATCGCGGTCGGGCTCGTCCGTCTGTTCGAGGCGCGCTTTGATCCCGACAGCGCCGACGCGGCGCGCGCCGAGGCGCTCATCGCCGAGACCGAGGCCGAGATCGACGAGGTGCAGAGCCTCGACCAGGACCGGATTCTGCGCAACTTCCTCGCCGTGGTGCTGGCCATGCTGCGCACCAACTACTACCGACTGGCGCCGCGCAGCGACCCGCCCGAGCCGCTGGCCTATCTGTCGTTCAAGCTCGATCCGGCCAAGCTCGACGTGCTGCCGCGACCTCGGCCGCGCTTTGAGATCTTCGTCTACTCGCCGCGCGTCGAGGGCGTCCACCTGCGCGGCGGCAAGGTGGCGCGCGGCGGTCTGCGGTGGTCAGACCGCCGGGAGGACTTCCGCACCGAGGTGCTGGGACTGATGAAGGCCCAGATGGTCAAGAACGCGCTCATCGTCCCCGTCGGCTCCAAGGGCGGCTTCGTGGTCAAGCGCCCGCCCAAGACCGGTGGCCCCGACGCACTGCGCGAGGAAGGCATCGCCTGCTACCGCACCTTCCTGTCGGGGCTGCTCGACATCACCGACAACTACGCCGGCTCCGAGGTCGTCTCTCCCGAGCGCGTCGTGCGCTACGACGACGACGACCCCTACCTGGTGGTGGCGGCCGACAAGGGCACGGCCACGTTCTCGGACATTGCCAACGAGGTGTCGGCCCAGTACGGGTTCTGGCTGGGCGACGCCTTCGCCTCGGGTGGCTCTCACGGCTATGACCACAAGGCGATGGGCATCACCGCCCGCGGGGCGTGGGAGTCGGTCAAACGCCACTTCCGTGAGGTGGGCACCGACGTTCAGAGCGACGAGTTCGCCGTCGTGGGCATCGGCGACATGTCGGGCGACGTGTTCGGCAACGGGATGCTGTGCTCGGAGCACACCCGGCTGCTGGCCGCGTTTAACCACGCACACGTGTTCCTGGACCCCAACCCGGACCCCGCCGCGAGCTACGCCGAGCGCCGCCGCGTGTTCGAACTGGGGCGGTCGTCATGGAGCGACTACGACACGAATGTCATCTCGCCCGGCGGCGGGGTGCACGCCCGGAGCCTCAAGTCGATCCCGATCACGCCGGAGGTCAAGGCGGCGCTCGGGATCGAAGCCGACCATCTGTCGCCCAACGAGCTCATCCACGAACTGCTGCGCGCGCCGGTGGACCTGCTCTTCAACGGCGGGATCGGCACCTACGTCAAGGCGGCCGACGAAAGCCACTCCGAAGTCGGCGATCGCGCCAACGATCCGGTGCGCATCAACGGCGCCGAGCTGCGCTGCCGTGTCGTCGGCGAGGGCGGCAACCTTGGCTTCACCCAGCGCGGGCGGATCGAGTATGCGCTGAGCGGCGGGCCGGATGGCGATGGCGGGCGGATCAACACCGACGCGATTGACAACGTGGCCGGCGTCAACACCTCCGACCACGAGGTCAACATCAAGATCCTCCTGGACGAGGCCGCCACCGAGGGCGAGATGACCGAGGAAGAGCGCAACGCGCTGCTCGTGCAGATGACCGACGCGGTGGGCGGGCAGGTCCTCTACGGCAGCTACACCCAGACCCAGGCGCTGAGCGTGGCCGGAGCGCAGGCGGTATCGATGCTCGACGTCCACGCCCGGCTCATCCGCCGCCTCGAGCAGGTGGTGGGCCTGGACCGCGAGCTCGAGTCCCTGCCGTCGGAGAAGACGATCGCGGCGCGCCGCAACGACCGACGCGGGCTGGTCTCACCCGAGCTGGCCACGCTGATGGCCTACGGCAAGATCTTCTTGTACTCGGAGCTGGTGGAGTCCGACTTCCCTGAGGACCCGTACCTCATGCGGGACCTGGAGCGCTACTTTCCGCCGCCGCTGCCCGAGCGCTTTGCCGAGCACATTCGCCACCACCGCCTGCGCCGGGAGCTGATCGCCACCGTGGTGGCCAACCAGCTGGTCGATCGGGCCGGCATGACCTTCGCGTTCCGCCTGGCCGAGGAGACGGGGGCCGGCGCGCCCCAGTTGGCGCGGGCCTACGCGGTGGCCCGCGACGTGTTCGAGATGCGCGGCTTCTGGGAGGCGGTGGAGGCGCTCGACAACCGGATCGAGGCGGGAACCCAACTGTCGATGCTCATCGAGGGGCGCCGCCTGGTCGAGCGCGCCGCGCGCTGGGTGGTGCGAGCCGGCCCCCGCGCGGGCATCGACGTGACCGCGATGACCGATCGCTTCGCTCCGGCAGCGCAGGTCCTGGCCGGCGCGCTGCCCGACGTCCTGCGCGGCCAGGACGCTGACCGGTTCGCCGAGCGGCGCGCCGATCTGGAGGCCGGCGGGGTGCCGGCGCAGCTCGCGCACCGGGTGGCCAGCATGCAGTCGCTGCTGTCGGTGTTCGACATCGTCGTCGACGCCGGGCTGACCGGCTCCGAGCAGCCGCTGGTCACCGAGGTCTACTTCGCCATCAGTGCGCGTCTGGGCCTGGACTGGCTGCGCGACCGGGTCCTCGAGCTGCCGCGCACGGATCGCTGGCAGTCGCTGGCTCGCGCGGCGCTGCGCGACGACCTCTACCGGTTGCACCGCTCGCTGACACGGGAGATCCTGCTCTCCGCCGCCGAGTTCGATGCCACCGAGCCGGTCGAGGACTGGCTGGAGCGCAACGCGCCCGCGGTGGCGCGCGCCGACGCCGTGCTGGCGGACGTCAGAGCCTCCCGCGAGTACGACACGACCACGCTCCCGGTGGTCCTGCGCGAGCTGCGCAGCCTCGTCGCCGACGCTGGGCAGCTCACCTGAGCGACGTCAAGGGGACGGCCGGCGTTTTGCGCGCATCACCCCGGTCGCGTACACCACCACGTCGATCACGCCGCCGAGCAGGAAGGCGGCAGGCCCGGTGACGAGGCGCGCTGCAATCCGCGTGGCCACGGCAGCAGTGTTTCCGCTTCAGGAGGTCGTGCGCACCGAGAGGTGCCACTGGTGGATGCTGGGCAAGGACGCAGGAGCTGATGCGCAGCAGCGCTGCGCGAGGCGACGAGGACGCAGCTCAGCGCCGCCAGGGGTGCCTCGAATGCGTGCGCCCTCCTGAATCGGGACACAGGCTATCGTCTCCCGTTCCATGGCCACCCTGAAGACAAGCGTCACCGAGCTCCCGGAGTCACGCGTGCGTGTGGACGCCGAGGTCCCCGCCGAGGAGGTCGAGCGCAAGCTGCAGCAGGCGGCGCGCAAGCTCGGCGGCCAGCTGCGCATCCCCGGTTTTCGCAAGGGCAAGGTGCCGCCGCCCGTCGTCATGCGCCGTCTCGGGCGCGAGGCGGTGTTCGACGAGGCACTGCGCTCGTCGCTGAGCGAGTGGTACATCGACGCCATCGACACCGCCGGCATCGCCCCGATCGGGGAGCCCGACATCAACTTCTCAGAGGACGTGCCCGGCCAGGGCGAGCCGCTCGCATTCACGATCGAGATCGGTGTGCGCCCGACGGCGAAGCTCGGGGAGTACAAGGGACTTGAGGTCGGACGGCGCGAGCCCACGGTGGCCGACGCCGACGTCGACGCGGAGCTCGATCGCCTGCGCGATCGTGTTGCCACCCTGGACACGGTTGAGCGTCCGGCTCAGCAGGGCGATTTCGTCGTCCTGGACTACCTGGGCAAGGTCGACGGCGAGCCCTTCCCGGGAGGCGAAGGCCGCGACCAGCTCATCGAGCTGGGGTCGGGCCGGCTGATCGAGGGCTTTGAGGAGCAGCTCGCGGGCGCATCGGCGGGCGACGAGGTGACCGTCAACGTCACCTTCCCGCAGGACTACGTGCCCGAGCTGTCGGGCAAGGACGCGACGTTCGACGTCACGGTCTCAGAAGTGAAGTCCAAGCGACTGCCCGAGCTCGACGATGACTTCGCGGCCGAGGCCTCGGAGTTCGACACGGTGGGCGAGCTGCGTGAGGACATAGCCTCACGGCTCCGCGACCAGGATGAGCACGCCGTCGAGCGCGAGTTCGAGCAGGCGGTGCTCGAAGCCGCCGCCAACGAGGCCGTCGTCGACCTCCCTGACAAGCTGGTCCACGCGCGCGCGCACGAGATGCTGGAGCAGACCTTTTCGGCCCTGGGCCGCCAGGGCATTGGCAAGGACACCTACCTGAAGATCGCCGGCAAGGACGAGGAGGAGCTCGCGCACGAGGCCGAGCCGGACGCTGCCGCCGCGCTGCGCCGCGAGGCGGTTCTGGCCGCAGTGGTGGAGGCTGAGGACATCGAGCCCTCCGATGAGGAGCTGCTGGAAGCCCTGACGCCCTCCGCCGAGCGCGACGGCGCGGACCCGGCGGAGCTCATGGAGCGCCTGCGCAAGGCCGGGCGCCTGGAGGAGTTGCGCCAGGACGTCGCCACCACCCAGGCGGCCGAACTGCTGGTGCGCGAGGCGACCCCGATCAGCGTCGAGCAGGCCAAAGCACGCCAGAAGCTCTGGACCCCGGGCAAGGACGAGGCCGAGGCGGCGCCCGCCGGCTCGTCGGGCTCCTCCAGCAAGCTCTGGACCCCCGGCAGCTGACGCGGACGCCCGCGCGGTCCGTGACTGACCGGCGCGTTATGACCGCGAATTGTCCGCGGCGGCCAAACGACGGTCCCTCTCATGTCCACGGTGGCTGCGCTGACGGGGGATCGCCGGTTGCTACGCTCGGCAGGATTCCGGCGCACGATGCGAAAGCTGTGTTTCGGTCCGTCACAACGAAGCGAGGACGATGAGCCCACTCGTACCCATGGTTGTCGAGCAAACCTCCCGAGGGGAGCGTGCGTTCGACATCTACAGCCGTCTGCTCAACGAGCGGATCGTCTTTCTCGGCACGCCGGTCGACGACCAGATCGCGAACCTCATCGTCGCCCAGTTACTGCACCTGGAGTCCGAGGATCCCGACAAGGACATCTCGATCTACATCAACTCCCCGGGGGGTTCGGTGTACGCGGGGCTGGCGATCTACGACACGATGCAGTTCATCAAGCCCGACGTGTCGACGATCTGCGTCGGGATCGCGATGTCGATGGGCGCCCTGCTGCTCGCCGGAGGCGCGAGCGGCAAGCGGATGGCGCTCCCCAACGCCAAGATCCTGATCCACCAGGTCTCCTCCAGCTTTCAGGGCCAGGCGACCGATATCGAGATCCACGCGCGGGAGATCATCGACGTCCGGCGCCGCTTGGATGAGATCATTGCCAAGCACACGGGTAAAGATCTTGAGGAAGTTCGGAGAGATACCGAACGTGATTACTTCATGAGCTCAGAGGAGGCCAAGGAGTACGGAATCATCGATCGCGTGATCTCACAGCACTAGTGCATTAGGCTCTAGGGCTGGAGAGCGCCGACCGAGTCGTAGCTCCGGGAGGGGATTCATGGCACGTCCGACCGACTCCAACGAACAGCTTCTCTGCAGCTTCTGCGGAAAGTCACAGCGGCAGGTCAAGAAGCTGATCGCAGGCCCGGGCGTCTACATCTGCGATGAGTGCATCGACCTCTGCAACGAGATCATCGACGAGGAGCTGACCGCTCCGCCGAGCTTCGACATCGAGAATCTCCCCAAGCCGCGGGAGATCTACGACGTCCTCAACGAGTACGTGGTGGGCCAGGAGCAGGCCAAGCGATCGCTCTCGGTCGCGGTCTACAACCACTACAAGCGCGTGCAGATGATGCAGTCCGATGAGCACGACATCGAACTGCAGAAGTCCAACATCCTGCTGCTGGGTCCGACCGGGTGCGGCAAGACGCTGCTGGCCCAGACCCTGGCCAAGATCCTCAACGTCCCCTTCGCGATCGCCGACGCCACCGCGCTCACCGAGGCCGGCTACGTCGGCGAGGACGTCGAGAACATCCTGCTCAAGCTCATCCAGGCCGCCGACTACGACGTCAAGAAGGCCGAGACCGGGATCATCTACATCGATGAGGTCGACAAGATCGCCCGCAAGGCCGACAACCCGTCGATCACCCGCGACGTGTCCGGCGAGGGCGTCCAGCAGGCCCTGCTGAAGATCCTGGAGGGCACCACCGCCAGCGTGCCGCCTCAAGGGGGCCGCAAGCACCCCCACCAGGAGTTCCTCTCCATCGACACCACCAACGTCCTGTTCATCTGCGGTGGGGCGTTTGCCAACCTCGACCGCGTGATCGAGCGCCGCATCGGCCATCAAGGCGTGGGCTTCGGCGCCGCCATCCAGTCCAAGGAGCAGCGCGACACCGGCCAGATCTTCGAGCACTGCCTCCCCGAGGATCTCATCCAGTACGGCCTAATCCCCGAGTTCATCGGACGTCTGCCGGTCATGTCGGCCATTCACCAGCTCGACCGCCACGAGCTGATGAAGATCCTCACCGAGCCGCGCAACGCGCTGGTCAAGCAGTTCCAGCGCTTCTTCCAGTTCGACGGCATCGAGCTCGTCTTCGCCGATGAGGCCCTGTCCTCCGTCGCCGACAAGGCGCTCGAGCGCGAGACCGGCGCCCGCGGCCTGCGCTCGATCATCGAGGAGGTCCTGCTCGAGGTGCAGTTCGAGTTGCCCTCGCGCCGCGACGTGCAGAAGTGCGTCGTGACCCGGGAGACGATCGAGAAGGGCGTCTCACCGACGCTCGTCACGGTCGCTGCGCCCGACGAGGACGAAGCCGCCGCCTGAGCTCGGCGTAGGAGGGCGCGCCCGCTGAACGCGCCGGCAGGTCGATCTCGCTCTCAGGAGTGGTCAGCGTGAGGTTGGAGGGCTGCCGCGTGCATCTACACTCGCCAGTCGATGCCCGACCTGCAGGCCACCACCCGCTATGACCCCACCGAGGTGGAGCCCAGGATCGTGGAGAAATGGCTGCAATCCGGGTTGTTCCACCCTGCCCCGGAGGGCACGCCGGACGAGAACTACTCGATCGCCATCCCGCCGCCCAACGTCACCGGCGTGCTGCACATGGGCCATGCCCTGAACAACTCGATCCAGGACTGCCTGGCCCGCTATCACCGGATGCGCGGGCGGCGCACGAAGTGGATCCTGGGGACCGATCACGCCGGCATCGCCACCCAGACGCAGGTCGAGCGTGCGCTCGTCGCCGAGGGCACCCACCGCCGCGACCTCGGCCGCGAGACGTTCGTCGAGCGCGTGTGGCAATGGCGGGCGCAATACGGGGGAACGATCATCGAGCAGCTCAAGCGCCTGGGGGCGTCCGCGGACTACGACACCGAGCGCTTCACCCTCGACGAGGACTACGCGCGGGCCGTCCTCAAGGTCTTTGTGTCGCTGTATGAGAAGGGCTACATCTATCGCGACCGCTACATGGTCAATTGGGATCCCGGCACCGGCTCGGCGATCTCCGACCTGGAGGTCGAGCAGCGCGAGGTCACCGACACGCTGTACTACATCGACTACCCGCTCGATTCCGGCTCGGGCGCCATCACCGTCGCCACCGTGCGCCCCGAGACGATGCTGGCCGACTCCGCCATCGCCGTGCACCCCGACGATGAGCGCTACCGGCGGTTGATCGGTGAGAAGGCGATCCTCCCGTTGGTGGGGCGGAAGCTGAGGATCATCGCCGACGAGTACGTCAAGCCCGACTTCGGCACCGGCGCCCTGAAGATCACCCCCGCCCACGACCCCAACGACTTCGAGATCGGCCGCCGCCATGGGCTGCCCCAACCGTCGGTCATCGGCGAGGACGGTCGCATCACCACCGAGGCGCCAGAGCGCTTCCAGGGCATGACCGCGGCCGAGGCGCAGAAGGCCGTCGTGGCCGAGCTCTCAGAGCAGGGGCTGATCGACCACACCGAACCACATCTGCACACGGTGCCGTTCTCGCACCGCTCCGGACAGCGGATCGAGCCGCTGATCTCGCTGCAGTGGTTCATGGCCATGGAAGAGCTGGCAAAGCCCGCCATCGAGGCCGTGACCAGCGGCCGGGTGCGCTTCCACCCCGCCAACCAGGCCAAGGTGTATCTCGACTGGATGGAGAACATCCGGCCCTGGTGCATCTCGCGCCAGCTGTGGTGGGGGCACCAATTGCCGGTGTGGTACCGCGACCTGGACACCTACGTGGGTACCGAGCCACCCAAGGGGGAGGGTTGGCAGCGCGACCCCGACGTCCTGGATACGTGGTTCTCGAGCGCCCTATGGCCGTTTGCGACGCTCGGCTGGCCCGAGGACACGCCCGAGCTGGGGGCCTTCTATCCCACCGACGCGCTGGTCACGGGCCGCGACATCATCTTCCTGTGGGTGGCGCGCATGATCATGATGGGGCTGGAGTTCACCGGTACCGAGCCCTTCTCCGACGTTCACATCACCTCGATCATCCAGGCCCCCGACGGGCGGCGCATGTCCAAGTCGCTGGGCACCGGGATCGATCCGCTCGACCTCATCGAGGGAGGCCCGCGCCCGCCGGTCTTCGCGGAGGGCAACAAACCCCCCGGCGACTTCCCCGCCTACGGCGCCGACGCGGTGCGCTGGGGGCTTCTGGCCATGTCCAGCGGCCAGGACGTCCGCTTCTCCGAGGACAAGGTGGCCCAGGGACAGCAACTCACCAACAAGCTGTGGAACGCGGCGCGGCTCGTCCTGCTCGGGGTTCGCGACGGGGACGCGGCGGTGCGCGCCGCGCCGATGCCCACCGCGGTGGAGGACCGCTGGATCCTGTCGCGCCTGCAGCGCGCCCGTGCGGAGCTCGCGGCCGACATCGAGCGCTTCGACTTCTCCCACGCCGCGCTCGGCCTCTACGACTTCGTTTACGGGGACCTCTGCGACTGGTACCTGGAGTTGGTCAAGCCGCGGCTCCGCGCGGGCGAGCCCGAGCTGTCAGCGACCCTGCTGCATGTCCTCACCGAGACGGTGGCACTGGCCCATCCGCTCATTCCGTTCGAGACCGAGGAGATCTACTCGCACATCCCCGGCTCGGAGGGTCTGCTGGCGGCCCGCGTCTCCGACGGCGCAGCCACCGAGGTGGACGAGGTGGCCGAGGTCGCCGTGCAGCACACGATCGAGGCCATCCAGGAACTGAGGCGCTGGCGCGACCTGGCCGGCGTCAAGGTGGGGGCGGTGCTGGACGCCCGACTCGAGGCGCCCGGCTATGAGGACACGATCGAGCACGTCAGCCGTCTCGCGCGCCTCACCCTCAACGGTGCCGCCAACGGCTCCGAGCCGCTCGCGTCGGTGCCCATCCCGGGGGGTCAGGTCCATATCTTCGCCGGCGCCGAGATCGACGTCGAGGGTGCCGAGAAACGCAAGGCCCAGCAGCGCGCCAAGCTCGATGGCGAGATCGAGCGCGCCGAGCGCAAGCTCGCCAACGAGGCGTTCGTGGCCAAGGCGCGGCCGGAGATCGTCCAGGCCGAGCGCGACAAGCTGGCGCGGCTGCGGGCGGAGCGAGACGCACTGTGACCGGGCCCGCGACGCAGCGAGACGCGCTGTGACCGGACCCGAGGCCGAGCGCTGGCTGCTCTCATTGGAGCTGTTCGGCATGCGCTTCGGCCTGGACCGCATGCGCCGCCTCATGACGGCGCTGGGCCACCCCGAGCGCGCGTTTGGGTCCATCCACGTCGTCGGCACCAACGGCAAGTCCTCGACCACCCGCATGATCGCGGCCATCCTGGCCCATCATGGGCTGCGCACCGGCACCTATCTCTCGCCGCACCTCATCTCCTTCGGCGAACGTATACGGATCGATGACCACGACCTCACCCCGGCGGAGTTCGGGGCCGCCGTGAGCCGGGCCCGCCATGCCACCGAGCTCGTCGAACGCGGCCTGGAGGCTGATGACCAGGTCACGCAGTTCGAGGCGCTCACCGCCGCGGCGTACTCCGAGTTGGCCCGCCGGAGCATCGAGGTGGCGGTGATCGAGGCCGGGCTGGGCGGGCGATACGACGCCACCAACGTCATCCCGTCGAAGGTCCAGGTGCTCACCAGCGTCGGGCTGGAGCACACGCGCTGGCTGGGCCCGACCCTCCACGACATCGCCGGCGAGAAGCTCGACGTGGTGCAGGCCGGCGGGACGCTCGTGCTCGGGGCCGGGCTCGACCCCGAGGTCACCGAGGTCGCCGACCGGGTCGCGACCGAGCGGGGGGCGCGGATCGTGCGCGCGGGGACCGACCCCGGCGTCGAGGTGGGGGCGCCCGGCGCCTTCCAACGGCGCAACTTCGCCTTGGCCGAAGCGGCCGCCGAGGCCTTCCTGGGCGCGCTGGACGCCGACGCGGTGATTGCCGCCGCCGCCCAGGTGCGCGTCCCGGGTCGCCTCCAGCAGATCGATTCCGACCCCCTCACCCTGCTCGACGGCGCCCATAACCCCGATGGGATGCGCGCGCTGGCCGAGTCGCTGCCGGAGTTCGTCGCCGGCCATGACCGGGTCATCGCCGTCGTATCGATCCTGGACGACAAAGACGCCGCCGGGATGCTGGCCAGGCTGATCGGTGCCGAGAGAGTGCACATCGACGCCCTCGTGTTCACCAACAGCCACAATCCACGCACGCTTCCGCCGCCGACGCTGCAGTCGTTGACGCGGCAGTTGATGGGCCCGCCCACCGAGGTCGTTCCGGGACCGCGCCAGGCGCTGGCCCGTGCGCGCGAGCTGGCCGGGCCCGAGGGAGTGGTCATCGCCGCCGGCTCTCTGTACCTAGTCGCCGACCTCCTTGCCACCGGCCCCCGCGAGCACGCTTCCAGCCTGTGAGCTCGGAGCCGCACAATATGGCGATGAACGACGACGATCAGCCCAAGTTCCTAGCCATGATCGGCCTGGTCGCGCTCATCGTGGCGGTCGTGATCTTGGTCTTTTTCGGCATCGGATACCTATTCGGACGGGCGTTCTTGTAACAGGAACGGCGATTTCGCAAAAGGAACCCGGTAGTTGACGGCGTATTGATATGAGCCGCACAATCTTGGTGCCCACTACACTCGCCCCCTTCACATGCTGACCTTCGCAATCTTCGGCATTCACAACAGCGCCCTGCGTCTTGCGGTGGAGCTGGTGATCCTCTTCCTGGTGGTCATCTGGCTGGCGCTCATCTATTGGACGTACGCCGACGCGCGCCGCAGGATCGCTGACCCGCTGCTCATCGGGTGCGCCACCCTGGCGTCCGGCTTCCCTTACGTCGGGACGATCGTCTACATGATCGTGCGCCCGCCCGAGTACCTCGACGACGTGCGCGAGCGCGAGCTGGAGATGCAGGCCGCCGAGGCGCGGCTGGCCGAGCTGGGGTATCACCTGTGCCCCCACTGCGACTACGAGGTCGAGAAGGAGTTCCTGCGCTGCCCCAACTGCATGCGCAAGCTCAAGGACCCGTGCCACGCCTGTGGCCGGCCACTTGACCCGATGTGGAAGGTCTGCCCGTTCTGCGAGGCCGAGATCGGGATGCCCGCAGGGCGCACGCCGGTGGCCCGGCGCCAGCGCCGGCGGGTGGAGACCCCCGAGCAGCCGCCCGCCGAGCAGCCGTCGACCACCTAGCCACGCCGGTCCGCCGCCTCCGTCGCCGACCACGTAGCCTGTCGGCCACCCAACCCTGGACCCTCACAGGAGGACCGCCGTCGTGGAGCGCACGCTCATCCTTGTCAAGCCCGATGCCTTTGCCCGCAACCTGACCGGGGAGATCATCGCCCGGTTCGAGCGCAAGGGCCTGCGCCTGGTGGCGCTCCAGCTGATGACGATGACCCGCGAACTGGCCGCGCAGCACTACGCCGAGCACGAGGGCAAGGGCTTCTACGAGGAGCTTGTGGACTTCATCACCTCGGGTCCGCTGGTGGCGATGGTGCTCGAGGGCGAGTCGGCCATCCGCGCCGCACGCCAGGTGATCGGCGCGACCAACCCGCTCGAGGCGGCCACGGGGTCCATCCGCGGGGACTACGCGATCTCGGTGGGCCAGAACATGGTCCACGGCTCCGACGCGCCGGAGTCGGCCCAGCGTGAGGTCGCGCTGTTCTTCGCTGATCTGGCCTAGCCGGCGGTGCGGGCGGCGAGCCTGATCCTCGCCTCTGCGTCGCCCCAGCGTCGTGCGATCCTCGAGCAGATCGGGGTCGGCTTCGAGATCCGCGTCCCCGATGTCGACGAGCTCTCGGCTGGACCCGCCGCCGAGGTGGCGCTGGAGAACGCCTATCGCAAGGCGGCATCGATCGCGCCCGCCGAGCTGCCGGTGCTCGGCGTGGACACCGTCGTCAGTCTCGGGCGTGAGATCTTCGGCAAGCCCCGCGACGCCGAACACGCCGCCACGATGCTCGAGGCCCTGGCGGGCCGGCGCCACGTCGTCATCAGCGGGGTATGCCTGATCGACGGCGACCGGGTGCAGACCGCCGCCGCGCAGACCGCGGTGGAGTTCCGCGCGCTGGACCGCGCCGCCATCGATGCCTACGTACGCACGGACGAGTGGCGGGGGCGTGCCGGCGCCTACGCCATCCAGGGTCGCGGAGCCACGCTCGTGGCGCGGATCGAGGGCGACTATCTCAACGTGGTGGGCCTGCCGGTGTCCACGCTGGTCGACCTGGCCCCAGGGTTGATCGCAGACTGAGCAGGGTGGTAGGGTCCCCGCGCCTTGCAGCGATCAGAGACCTTTGGGTGAGGAGGGAAAGTGTCTGAAGCGAGCACGCCGCCATCAGCGGCTTCGGCGAGTACGACACCGAAGCTGTTCGTGCGTCAGTCGTCGGGTCTGGTCCGGAACGTCAGCGTTACCAACGCGCTGTTCTTCAACGTCGCGGCGTTCGTCGGCGTCGGCCTGACGCTGTATCCGATCTTCTATTCGCTTCCCTTCGTGCCGATGTGGAAGGCGGGCCCGTTCTCGGCCTATGGCTGGGCGTCGATCATCGCCGGGCTGTTCTGCATCCTGCTGGCGCTCATCTTCTCCTCGCTGACCTCGGTGATGCCGCGCTCCGGCGGCGACTACGTGTTCACCAGCCGGATCCTGCATCCGGGGCTGGGATTTCTGGAGTCGTGGACTCTGGTCATCGCCTCGGTGCTGATCATCGCCTTCGAGGTGCCGCTGGTGCTGCGCAACCTCCAGATCACCGCGCGCATCATCGGGATCGGGGCCGGCGGCTTCGGCGGCGCCAACGGCTGGTTCACCGACGCCACCGGCGCCATCACCGGCACCCCGGGCTTCATCGGCTCGGTCGTGGTGCTGCTGGCCATCGGCGGGATCAGCCTCCTGCCGACGCGCAGCTTCCACAAGGTGGTGACCGCACTGGCCGCGTTCGGCGTCGCCTGCTTCGCCGCCATGTTCGTCTTTGGGTTGCTGTTCACCCACAAGGGTGCGTTCATCCACAACCTGCCCCATTACACCGGCGGTGTGACCGCGGCCAAGATCGCCGCCACGGGGCACGCCGCCGGCGTGCTGGGGGCGCCGCCGCAGAGCTTCCTGTCGCGGATCTTCGACACCGGCGCCTTCCCGATCGTGCTCTCGGTGCTGCTGTTCCAGTTCATCGGCTTCCAGTACTCGGCCTACATCGCCGGCGAGGTACGCGGCAACGTGCGCCGCGGCGTGCTCATCGCGCTGCTGGGCGCGCTGTTCATCGGCGTGCTGGCCAATTCCGTCTACGTCGACGCCATCTCCAGCCACTTCGGCTTTGGCACCAACGTGGCCTGGGGCGCGGGGTACTGGGGCTGGCCCCACTCGATCGCGCCGCTGCCGTTGGGCCAGCCCAACGCGATGCCGCTGCTGGCGGTCGTGGCGAACCACAGCCTGTGGCCGATCTGGGCGCTGATCAGCCTCGGCGGCGTGGTCTTCCCGTTCCTGCTCTGCCCGGTCTACATCAACTTCATCAGCCGTATGCAGCTGGCCTGGAGCCTTGACCGGCAGATGCCCGAGTGGTTCGGCCGCGTCAACGAGCGCCTGCGCGCCCCGGTGAACGCGATCTTCGCCACCCTGGCGCTGACTGCGCTGTTCCTCTTCTTCCAGAGCTACAAGGACCTGCCGACCGTCCTGGCCACGTCCGACCACAAGCTCAACCTGGCCGGGACCGCCTGGTTCTCGATCGTCATGGCGCTCTTCACCTGGTGCCTGCCGGGCATCAACGCGATTCTCGTCCGCTGGCGGCGGCCCGACCTGGTGCGCAACGCGCCGTTCGGGCGCAAGCTGCCCTGGATCGGCCTGGCCTGGCTGGTCTTCCCGCTGTGGATCTACATCTTCGCGGTGATCAAGCCGATCGTGAACGCGCTGAAGGCCGGCGGCACGCTCACCTACCTGGAGACCAACGGCATCATCGACGCGGGCGTCTTCTACCTCCTCGGGATCATCATCTTCTTCATCATGCGCTTCCGCGCCCGCGCGGCCGGCGTGGACGAGAAGATGCTCTTCACCGAACTGCCCCCGGACTGAATCGGACCGCACCCACCCACCGAGCCATGGCCACTCGCCTGTACATCGCGTCGGACCTGCACGCCGCCGAGAAGGCGTGGCGCAAGTTCGTCAACGCCATCAAGCTCAACGTCTACAAGGCCGACGCGGCGCTGCTGGCCGGCGATCTGACCGGCAAGGCGATCGTCCCCATCGTCCGACCCGACCCCGCCAAGCCCGACCGTTACGAGACCGACCTGTTCGGGGTGCACCGCACGGCGCGCGGCGATGAGGAGCTCGCCGCGCTCGAGCGCGACATCGCCGACGTGGGTTACTACTCGTTCGTCACCACCTCCGACGAGGCCCAGCGGTTGTCCGGCGACGAGCCCGCGCGCGACGAGCTGCTGCACCGGCTGATGAGCGAGCGGGTGCAGGGGTGGCTGGACCTCGCCACCGAGCGCCTGGTCGACAGCTCGGTTCCCCTCTACCTCATCCCCGGCAACGACGACGAGTTCGGCATCGACGAGATCCTCAACGCCCCCGGCCACAGCCCGCTCAACGTCGACGGCCGCGTGGTCGACATGCCCGGCGACATCCAACTCCTGGCCTGCGGCTGGTCCAACCACACCCCGTGGCAGACCCCCCGCGAGGAGTCTGAGGACGAGCTCTACGCTCGCCTGGACACGCTGGCCAAGCAGGTCTCAGAGCCCCGCCGGGCCGTGTTCATGATCCACGTCCCGCCCCACGACTCGGGCCTGGACACGGCACCCATCCTCGACGAGAACCTCCGGCCCACCATCTCCGCCGGGGACGTCCTGCGTGGGCCCGTGGGCTCCACCGCGGTGCGCCGCATCATCGAGGACTACCAGCCGGTCCTGGCCATCCACGGCCACATCCACGAGTCCGGCGGCGAACGCAAGATCGGCAAGACGGTCTGCATCAACCCGGGCTCGGAGGCCAACCACGGGATCCTGCGGGGGTACCTGGTGGACATCGGTAAGAAGGGTGTTGAGCTGACGCAGCGCGTGGAGGGCTGAGCGCGGTCGGCTGTGGACGTCTGGCTTGGTATCAGCGAACGTCAACGGCGGGCTATCGAGTGCTGGGTTGGGGCGGCCTCGGCGTTCCCAGGGTTCCCCCGGCGGAGTCGTGGCGGATAGTGAAGGAAATACCTGCAAAATCCGCCTTTACTCCGTCTCGCGGGTCGCCGCGGCAGCCCATCCCGCTCCTCCCCAGCCGCAGTTGACGTTCGCCGATACCCCGCCGAAACGGCGAAGGTCGACCGCCAGCCCGTCACCCGCGCCCTACGAAGCCACCCCGCAGAACCGCAGCGCCGCCACCGCCAGCGCCTGCGCGCACGAGACCAGCCCGTCCACGGGCACGTACTCATCGATCGTGTGGGCCACGGTGGCCCCGTTGGGGTCAAAGCCGGGCGGCCCGTAGCCGATCGAGGGAATGCCGGCCAGCAGCGTGTAGGTGGCGCCGTCATACCAGGAGTCAAGGCCGCCCAACTCGCGGCGCAGCCCGAGGTCGGCGCTCGCGTCCAGCATGGCGCCGACGATGGGCGAGGACTCTGGGATCTCCATCGGCATCACCCCGTTGCTCCACCACGAGAACACCGGTGGGTGCTCGGCCAGCCAGTCGTCGCGCGCGCTCTCGCGCACGATCCACTCCTGGACCTCCTCGCGCACCTGAGACCCCCAACCAGACCCATCGGCCTGGACGGGCAGGTACATCACCGCGATGGTCAGGTCACACGACGAGGGGTAGGTGACCGGCCACTCGCCGCCGCTCACCACGGTGGGCAGCAGCGACGGCACCGAGAGCACCGGGTGGCGAAAGCGGTCGTCGGCGGCCCACCGCGCGCGCAGCGAGGCGATCGCGTCCAGGACGACGCCCGCCTTCTCGATGGCGTTGACCGCACCGCCGCGGCGCCAATCGGGATGGCGCACCTCGGCGTGGCCGGGACGGCCCGGGACGCGGATGACGCCGTACTCCGAGCCCCGACAGGCCACCCAGGTGCGAAAGTCGGTGGGCTCGGTGACGATCCCGGCATCAGCCCGCAGACCGCGCTGCACCAGCGCCGCCCCGCCCGCCCCCGAGGACTCCTCGTCGGTGTTGGTGGCCACGATGAGGTCGCCGGCCAGGGTGACGCCGGCGCGGGCGATGGCCTCGGCCGCGAAGGTCATCGCCGCCACGCCGCCCTTCATGTCGCAGGCGCCGCGCCCGAACAGCTTGCCGTCGCGGATCTCAGGGGTGAAGGGATCGGTCGTCCACTCGGCCTTGGGCTCGCCCGAGACGACGTCGATGTGGCCGTTGAAGAGCAGGCTCTGGCCGCCGCCCGCGCCGCGCAGCGTCGCGATGAGTTGGGGGCGACCGGCGAAGTCCAGGCCCTCGGGCACGAGGGGCGCCCCGGCCAGCTCGCCCGCGTCGGGCTCGAAGAGATCGATGTCCGCCCCCGCCGCGCGCAGGCGCGCCGCCAGGTGCTCCTGCAGCGCCGCCTCCTCGCGCGGAGGGTCGCCGACCTCGCGGGCGGTGGTGTCGAAGGCGACCAGCACCGAAGCCAGTTCGACGAGCTCGTCGCGGCCCGCGGCGACGGCCTCGCAGACGGCGCGCTCGAGCTCGGTGAGGCTCATGGTGGCGGGACCCTAACAACCCGGGGGTCGCGGTCGTCTACCGTACGCGAAGATGACGGAGACCTCGGCTGAGACCGGGCTGCTGAGCGAGGCCCGCCGCCTGATCGACCAGGCCGGCGATCGCGGCATCGTGCTGCGTCTCCTGGGGGGGCTGGCCATCCAGGTGCTGACGCCTGAGCTGCCCCCGCGCACCCGAGACGGCCAGGACCTGGACTTCGCCTCGGTGCGTTCCAGCCGCAAGCCGCTCAGCGAGATGCTGGCCGAGGACGGGTACGTCGGCGACCGCAACTTCAACGCGCTCTACGGCGACAAGCAGCTGTACTTCACCCACGGCGAGAGCGGCCTGGCCATCGACGTGATGATCGACCGGCTGCACATGTGCCACACCGTCGAGTTCGCTGAGCGCGCGACCGTCATGCCCTACACGCTGTCGGCGACTGATCTTCTCCTCTCCAAGCTGCAGATCGTCGAGCTCAACGCCAAGGACCTCGACGATTGCGTGCGGCTGCTGGTCACCTTCCCGCTGGGCGACTCCGACGACCCCGACATCCTCGACCTGCGCGTCATTCGCGATCTCGTCGGCGATGACTGGGGCTGGTGGAAGACGGTCTCGCTCAACCTGGACCGGATCGAGGCGGCGCTGGCCGACGGATCTGTGCCCGTTCCCGAGGGCGGCCGGCTCGACCCCGCCGCGGCGGTTCAGGCCCTGTCGGAGACCCTCGAACAGGCGCCCAAGAGCCGGCGCTGGAAGCTGCGCGACCGCATCGGCGAGCGCAAGCGCTGGTACGAGATCCCCGAGGAGACGCCTCACCACTGAAAACGGCGCGTCGCCGCCTTTTGGGCCCCAGGGCGCGCTGCAGGTTTGCGCCCAGCCGCCTCCGCGCGGTAGGTGACCGATTTTCCAGGGTTTTTTCTTCGATTGAGGCCGCCAGGAGCGTCGTCGTCGGACGGCTCTTCGATACACTCGACGGTGGACGAAGCAGGCGACACGGTGAGGGACCGTCTGCATCTCGCCGCTTCGGCCACCGCTCCCCGCTACCTCCAATACATGGGCTTCTTTACGTATCTGACCGGTTTCGGCGGTCGTGACATGGCAGTCGATCTCGGCACGGCCAACACGCTCGTCTATGTGCGCGGCCGTGGCATCGTGCTCTCCGAGCCCAGCGTGGTCGCCGTCGACTCCCGCACCGGCGAGGTCCACGCCGTGGGTATCGAGGCCAAGCGCATGCTCGGCCGCACCCCGGGGACGATCTCGGCGATCCGGCCGCTGAAGGACGGCGTGATCGCGGACTTCGAGGTGACCGAGGAGATGCTGCGCCACTTCATCCAGAAGGTTCACCAGAACCGCTGGGCTCACCCGCGCGTCGTCGTGTGCGTGCCGAGCGGGGTGACCGGGGTCGAGAAGCGCGCGGTCGAAGAGGCGTGCCTGAGTGCCGGCGCCCGCCAGGCCTACCTCATCGAAGAGCCGATGGCCGCCGCGATCGGTGCCGGCCTGCCCGTGGGGGAGCCGACCGGCTCGATGGTGGTGGATATCGGCGGCGGGACGAGCGAGGTCGCCGTCATCTCACTGGGCGGGATCGTCGTGTCACAGTCGATCCGCGTCGGCGGTGACGAGCTCGACGAGGCGATCATCAACTACGTCAAGCGCGAGTACAAACTGCTCATCGGCCAGCAGACGGCCGAGGAGGTCAAGCTCGAGATCGGCTCGGCGTACACGATGCCCGAGGAGGTCCAGGCCGAGATCCGGGGCCGCGACATGGTCTCCGGGCTGCCCAAGACGGTCATCCTCACCAGCGAGGAGATCCGGGGGGCGCTGGAGGAGCCGGTGTCGCAGATCATCGACGCCGTCAAGCAGACCTTGGACCGGACGCCCCCCGAGCTTGCCTCCGACATCATGGACCGTGGCATTATGCTGGCGGGAGGGGGGTCGCTGCTGCAGGGCATGGAGGAGCGCCTGCGTCACGAGACGCAGATGCCCGCGCACCTGGCGGAATCCCCGCTGACGTGCGTGGCCGTCGGCTCAGGACGGTCCCTCGAGGAGTTCGAAGCGATCCACCGGTCAAGCAAGAATTCGCGTAACCGCAACCGTCGGTACTGATGAGCGTCGTTAGCTTTCTCACTCCGGCGGTGCGGAGCAACACTTTGGAGACACGGACACCGTGCACGACAAACAGGTTCGACGGCGCCGAGCAGTGCTCGCACTGCTGGTCGTCGTCTCCCTGATCCTGCTCACAGCCTATTTCGGCGAATCGCCCCAGAGCCCCCTGCACAGCGTGCAGCGCGGGATCGTCCAGGTCTTCTCGCCCGTCCAGGCGGGGGCCAGCAAGGTTCTGTCGCCCGTACGCGACGTCGCCAACTGGGCCTCGGACACGCTGCGCGCCAAGTCCAACGTCGACAAGCTGCGCAAGGAGAACCGAGATCTGACCGCGCAGCTGGCCACGCTGAAGACCGAGCAGCTGCAGAACCAGCAGCTCACCGCGGAGGTGGGCCTGGATCAGACGATCGGCGTCCGCAACTACCACCCTGTCGGGGCCAACGTCATCGTGCGCGACCCCAGCCTCTGGTTCCAGCAGGTCGAGGTCGACGCCGGCTCTGACGAAGGGGTCGAGCAGGGCGATCCCGTGCTCGCCGACGGCGGCCTGGTAGGCGACGTGACCACTGTCGACGCCTCGGTGTCGATCGTGACCCTCATCACCAACGCCAGCTACGCCGCCGCCGCTCAGGTCACCAACCGTGCGGGCGACCAGGGGATCCTTGCGCCGTCGGTGGGCAACCCCAACCAGCTCCTGCTTCAGGACCTGCCCGGGCGCGCCCAGATCTCCCAGGGAGACCTGGTGGTGACCACGGGCTTCAGGTCGGGGTCGCTGACCTCGCTGTACCCGCCGGGACTCCCCATTGGCACGGTGGGCACCGTGAACCCGAACCAACTGTTCAACAACAACGAGGTTCCGGTCTCGCCGACAGCCGACCTGCGTCACTTCGACTCGGTTCAGATCCTGACCCGGCCACACGCCGCCAACGTTCGGGCCCAGGTGCCGTGAGTACGCCCTCGCCCCGACTGCTCCTGCGCCTGGTGCTGTTGGCCCTGGGCACCGTCGTGATCCAGGAGGCGGCGGTGTCGCAGATCTCGATCTTCGGCGTCAGCGCGGACCTCACGCCACTGATGGTGATGAGCGTCGGGCTACTGGCGGGCTCGCTCACCGGCGCCGTGATGGGCTTTGCCACCGGACTGCTCGTCGACACCGTGCTCGTGCAGACGCTGGGGATCACGTCGCTGCTCTACATCGCGATCGGCTACTGGGCGGGGCGGCTGCGCGAACTGCGCGACCCGGCTCACGGCCTGGTCCCGCTCGCCGCCGGCGCGGCAGCGACCGCAGTGGCCGGCGTGGGGATGACGCTCATCCAGTTCCTCCTGGGGGTCGACGCGCCGGTGAGTCTGCTGCTCTTCCAGCAGATCATCATCACCATTCTCGTCAACACGCTGATCTCGCTGCCGGTCTACGCCGCGGTGCGCCGCATCATCCACCCGGCGCTTCCCGACGATCCCCGTCGCCGGCGGCGCCGCGCGTACACCACCGGCGGCCTCAGCCCGCTGCAGAGCTCGTCCAAGCGGCTCGGGCAGCTCAACCGAGGTGGCGGATGACCATTCCGCCCGAGGACCGTCGCCCCACGATGACCCCGCAGCTTGCGTTGCGCGTGGCCATCGTCGGCAGCTTCGCGCTCGCCCTGTTCGCCATCGTCTTCTTCCGCCTGTGGTTCCTGCAGGTCCTCTCCGGCGACCAGTACGTCAAGGCGGCCACCGTCAACCGAGTGCGCAACATCGACATCGCGGCGCCCCGCGGCGAGGTGCTGGACGCCAGCGGGACGCCTCTGGTCGACAGCGTCAAGACCCTGGCGGTCCAGATCTCGCCCGAGGACCTGCCCTCGCCGGTGAGCCTGGACAAGCTCGGGACCCTGGAGCATCCGCCCAAGGCCGACGCCATCGTCTACAACCGCCTCGCCCACGTGCTGGGGTTGTCCACCAAGCGCAGCCGCTGCCAGCTGCACATGCCCAAGCCCAACGTCTTTCGTCTGTCGCCGGTCGCATGCGCCGTGGGCCAGCAGGTGACGCTTCAGTCCTTCGCCGACGTCACCGTCCGCTCGGGCTCGGTGGTCACCCGCGTCATGCAGTACTACCTGGCCGAGAACCAGCGTCTGTTCCCTGGCGTTCAGGTTCAGAAGGTCTACATCACGCACTATCCCTTCAAGACGCTGGCCGCCCAGGTGCTCGGAACGGTCGGCCCGATCAACGCCGACGAGGTCAAGGCCAAGGCCTACCCGGGCGCGGCGCGCACCGACATCGTGGGCCAGAGCGGCTTGGAGTCCCAGTACGACAGCTTCCTGCGCGGCAAGGACGGCCGTCAGGAGGTGCAGGTCAACGCGCTCAACCAGCCCACAGGCGACCTGCGCACCATCGACCCGGTCGCCGGTCACGACCTCAAGCTGTCACTCGACGCCAAGCTCCAGAAGGTCGGCGAGCAGGCGCTGGCGCAGTCGATGAGCGTCAACGCCTCGCCCGGGGGGTCGTTCGTGGCGATGAACCCCGACAACGGCACGGTGTACGCCATGGGCTCGCTGCCGAGCTTTAACCCGTCGATCTTCACCGGCAACCTCAGCCAGTCCAAGTACGACGAGCTCACCAACCCCAATAGCGGCGACGCGCTGCTCAACCGCGCCACCCAGAGCGCCGGACCGACGGGCTCCACGTTCAAGCCGATCACGTCGGTCGCAGCCCTGTCGAGCGGCGAGTGGACGACGGACAGCACCTTTGATGACACCGGCCAGTTCTGTGTCGGGACCGGCGGCGCCGAGCAGTGCCGCCACAACGCCGGAAACGCGGTGGACGGCTCGCTGAACCTCGTCAACGCGCTCCGGGTCTCCTCCGACGACTTCTTCTACAACCTCGGCGCCAGGCTCAACGTCGACCCCTCCAAGGCGCCCGCGGGCGGACCGCTGGACGCCTGGGCGAGGAAGTTCGGGATCGGGAGTGCCACCGACATCGATCTGCCCAACGAGGCGACCGGGACGCTGCCCACCCCATTGTGGCGCGAGGGCCGCAACAAGCTCGAAGCCCAATGCGACAGCGCCACCGGCCCGTTCAAGTGGACCGCCCCCGACGGCAAGCACACGAGCTCCCACCATCACAAGGGCTGGCATCGTTCCCAGAAGCATGCGCCCGGCGGGTGTGGGATCGCCGACGGCACCAACCGCCCGTGGTCGATCGGAGACAACGAGAGCCTCGCCGTCGGCCAGGGGGACGTCCAGGTGACGCCGTTGCAGCTGGCCGTGGCTTACTCGGCGCTGGCCAACGGCCACACGGTGGTGCGCCCGCACTTCGGCGTCGACGTCCAGGATCAGGACGGCACGGTCCTGCAGGCAATCAACCCGCCGGCGGCGCGCCCGATCTCGATCAACCCCTTCTACCGCTCGACGATCCTGGAGGGCCTCAACGAGGCCGCGCAGTCAAGCGGCGGCACCTCTGACGACGTGATGGGCAAATTCCCGATGAAGGTCTACGGCAAGACCGGCACCGCGCAGTACACCAACCAGCCCGACTACGCCTGGTATGCCTGCTTCGTCATCGACAACACCAACAAGCCGATCGTGGTCATCGTCCACATTGAGAAGGGCGGCTTCGGTGACATCGCGGCCGCGCCGGTGGCGCGCCAGATCCTCTCGCAGTGGTTCTACGGCACGCCCGGCAAGTACGTCGCGGGGACCAACAGTTCGCTATGAGCGCCACGCCGATCACGCCTGGCGAAGAGACGGTCATCCCCCGTGTGCGGACGCTCCCGATCTTTGACCCGCTGCTCCTGCTGGCTGCCATCGGGCTCGTGGTCTGCTCGTGCGAGACGCTCAAGGGAGCCACCTCGCACGCGATCGCCGGTCACCCGATGTACTACGTGCAGCGCCAGGCCGTGTTCGGCGGCATCGGGCTCCTGCTGGCGCTCATCATCAGCCGGATCGACTACTCCCGGCTGCGCGAGTTCAAGTACGCGCTGTTCGGGATCATGGTCGCGCTCAACCTCGTGGTCTACGCCATGCCGCCGATCCAGAATGCGCGACGGTGGATCCCGTTGCCGTTCCTGCAGTTTCAGTCGTCGGAGTTCGGCAAGGTGCTGCTCGTCGTGGCCCTGGCCGGCTTCGCGGTCGACCGTGCCCGCCGGATCCACGAGTGGCGCACGACGGCGCGGATCATGCTGCTGGCGATCCTCGCCGCGCTGCTCGTCATCCCGCAGCCCGACCTGGGCACCGGGATGGTCTACGTGGCGGTCGGCTTCAGCATTTTGTTCTTCGCCGGCACCTCCTTCAAGCAGATCACCGCGCTCGCCGCCATCTTCGTCGCGTCGATCGCGATCGTGCTCGCCGGGGCGCCGGCGGCCGGTGTGCATGTGCTCAAGCCCTACCAGGTCCAGCGGTTGACGGCGTTCCTGCACCCCTCTGGATGCGCGAACGCGAGCCCTGGCGTCCCGGACCCGTGCTATCAGCTAGAGCAGTCGCAGATCGCGATCGGCTCGGGACAGAAGACCGGTCGTGGAAACAACGCGACGCAGACCAAGTTGAATTTCCTCCCCGCCAACGACACCGACTTCGTCTTCGCGGCCGTGGGTGAGACCTACGGCTTTATCGGAGCCGTCGTCGTGCTGTCGCTGTACGCACTGCTGATCTGGCGTGCTCTGCGGATCCTCACGATGAGCAAAAACCTCTTCGGAACGCTCATCGCGGCGGGCATTATGGCGACGCTGATGTTCCAGATCTTCGTGAACGTGGGTATGACCATTGGGATCATGCCCATCACCGGCGTACCGCTGCCCCTCCTCAGCTACGGAGGGTCCTCGGTCATCGTGACCTTCATCGCCGTCGGGCTCCTGGAATCCATTTACGTCCAGGCCCGAATGGCGGCCAGCGGAAAGGCCCGCACCCTAATTTCGTAACGCCGCGCGACCAGATCCGCAGCGGCCTTAGTTAGCAAAGGACTGAAAACAATTGAAGAAGCAAGTATTAGTCAGCGTTGACCGCGGGGAAACCCGTGTCGGGCTGCTGGAGGCGGCAGGAACGGTGTCGTCGTCTCGCAAGGCCAGCTCGAGCACCGCGCGGCGCCGCCGCAAGGGCGGGCGGGGAGCGGATCTCGGCGAGTACAAGGTCGCCGAGCTCTACCTGGAGCGCCGCGGCAGCCGTTCGATCGTCGGCAACATCTACAAGGGGCGCGTGGACAACGTGCTCGCCGGCCTGGAGGCGGCCTTCGTCGACATCGGGCTGGAGAAGAACGGCTTCCTGCATGTCGACGAGATCGTGCTGCCGGGCGTTGAGGCGCCGCGGCGCGGGCGCGGCGCGGGCCGCGACGGCCGCAACATCACCGACATGCTCAAGCCCGGCCAGGAGATCGTCGTCCAGGTGGTCAAGGACCCGCTGAAGACCAAGGGCGCTCGTCTCTCCATGGACCTCACCATCGCCGGGCGCTACATGGTCTACGCCCCCTACGGCGAGGGCATCGGCGTGTCGCGCCGGCTCGATGACAAGGAGCGCGAGCGCCTGCGCAAGGAGGCGGCCAAGCTCGATCTCAAGGGCGCCGGCGCCATCATCCGTACCGCCGCCCAGGGCGCCAAGCGCGCGGACCTGGAGCGCGAGATGGTCTACCTCTTCAAGCTCGGCGAGGTCCTGGAGAAGCGCGTCGCCGAGACCCAGGCCCCCGCGCTGGTCTTTCAGGAGGCCGACCTCTCGGTGCGGGTCGTGCGCGACATCTTCTCCGCCGACTTCGAGCGCGCCATCGTCGATGATCCCAAGCAGCACCATCGGCTCGTGTCGTTCTTCAGCCGGACCGCGCCCGAGTTGGTCGAGCACGTTGAGCTGTGGGAGGACGACACGCCCCTGTTCGAGGCCTATGGGGTCGAGGAGGTGCTGGACTCGACGCTGTCGAGGCGGGTGGACCTGCCCAGCGGGGGTTACCTGATGATCGACTACGCCGAGGCGCTGACCGTGATCGACGTCAACTCCGGCTCCTTCATCGGGCGCGGCAAGGGCGCGCGCCTAGAGGACACGATCACCAAGACCAATCTCGAGGCCGCCGACGAGGTCGTGCGCCAACTGCGGCTGCGCGACATCGGCGGGATCATCGTCATCGACTTCATCGACATGGCGCGGGCGCGCAATCGCGACGCCGTCCTCAAGACCCTGCGCAAGGCGCTGGACGAGGACCGCACGAAGACCTTCGTGGTGGAGATCTCACCGCTCGGGCTGGTGGAGATGACGCGCCAAAACGTCACCGACGGGGTCCGCGAGATCATGACCCGGCCGTGCCCCACCTGCGACGGCGAGGGTGTGATCAAGTCAGAGGAGACGATCGCGATCGAGTTCGAGCGCCGCATGCGCGACCTGGCCAAGGAGACCGACGCCGAAGCCATCCTCCTTCAGATGAACCCCCGCGTGAGCGCCGAGTTCACCGGCAACGAGGCTCGCGCGCTGCACGCCGTGGAGGAGGAGACCGGCAAGTGGTTTCACTTCGAGGGCTCCGAGGGACTTCCCCTTGACCACTTCCGGGTTCTGCTGGAGGGCGACCGCGAGCAGGTGCTCGAGCGAGCGCTGCCCTTCCGCGAGGGCGAGGAGGTCCATGTCGAGATCGTCGAGCCGCACATGTACAGCCCCGGTGACGCCGTGGCCAAGATCGACGGGTACATCATCTCGATCACCGGCGGCACCAAGTACGTGGGCGAGAAGCACCTGGTGCGCATCGACGAGGTGGGGAGGACCGCCGCGGTGGCCTCACTCCTCGACGTGCCGCCCGCGGAGAACGGTGCTTCAGACGATGATCTAGAATCAAAGCCTCGGCGTCGCGGCCGCAGAGGCGGGCGACGCCGTTCGGGCGCCAAGGCCGGTACGGCCGCGAGCTCATCCGATTCGGAGTGACGATGTACGCGATCATCAAGACAGGCGGAAAGCAATACCGCGTCCAGGAGGGGCAATGGCTCCTCGTGGAGCGCCTCGCCGTGGATGACGGAGCCACCATCACGATGGACCCGCTCCTCTACGTGGACGGCGACACGCTCGTCGACGGAGACGAGTTGTCCAAGGTCACCGTCGAGGCCAAGGTGCTGGCGCACGAGCGCGGTCCCAAGCTGCGGGTGGTCAAGTTCAAGCCCAAGCGCGGCTACCGGCGCCACAACGGCCACCGCCAGGAGCTCACCCGGATCCAGATCACCTCGCTCAAGCTTGGATCCGGCGCCACACGGTCCCGCGCCAAGGCGGCGTCCGAGGAGCCAGCAACCGTGGAGGCCACCGATGGCGCATAAGAAAGGTCTCGGGTCCAGCCGCAACGGCCGCGACTCCAACCCCAAGCGGCTCGGCGTCAAGGTGTTCGCCGGCCAGACCGTCACCGGCGGCGAGATCATCGTCCGTCAGCGCGGAACACGCTTCAAGCCCGGCGAGGGCGTCGGCATCGGCAGGGACGACACGATCTACGCGCGTTCGGCCGGCACCGTGCAGTTCAAGACCGGCCGCCGCGGCCGGGTGATCTCGGTCTCTGACGCCGGGAGCGCCGAGTAGCAGGCAGGGCGACCGCGCTCTACGCGGTCGCCGCCTCGTCGATCTCGGCGGTGCACATCGGGCAGCGCCGCGCCCTGATGGGAATGGCGCTCGTGCACTCCGGGCACGGCTTGGTCGTCGGGTCCTCCTGGTTGCGCCGTGACATGAGCGCATCGACCGGCGCGACGACGAAGAAGTACAGCGCCGCCGCGACCGAGGCGAAGGTGATGATCGCGTTCAGCAGGTCGCCGTAACCGAACACCGCGTGGTGGATGGTGAACGAGAGGCCGCTGAAGTCCGGCTTGCCGATGATGGCGGCGATGATCGGCGTGACGATGTCGTTGACCAGCGCCTTGATCACGGTGCTGAACGCGGCCCCGATGACGACGGCCACGGCAAGGTCCACGACGTTGCCGCGGAACAGGA
>DASXDW010000015.1:0-2250 GCA_036490435.1 Solirubrobacteraceae bacterium | reverse complement strand
TTCAACGCCGCAAACCGCTCCGCGATGCTCAAGTCAGAAGTTTTGTCGTGGCCAGTCACGCTCCTCATCCTGCTGGTCGCGTTCGGCTCACTGGTCGCGGCCGGGTTGCCCTTGATGCTGACGATGCTCGGCCTGATGGCGGCGGCCGGATCGCTGTACCTGTCGACCAAGCTGATGCCGGTGTCGATCTGGGCGATGAACTTCGCGCTGATGTTTGCGCTCGCGCTCGGAGTCGACTATGCGCTCTTCATCGTTCATCGCTTCCGCGGCACGTACGCCGCCTCGCGGGTGTCGGCGGCCGAGGCCACGGCCGTGACGATGGACACCGCCGGCAAAGCGGTCCTGTTGTCAGGAGTGACGGTCCTGATCTCGCTGAGTGCGGTGATGCTCGTCCCCAGCCCGGCGTTTCGCTCCACGAGCCTCGGGATCATGCTTGCCGTCATCTTCGTGCTCGCGGCGACACTGACGCTGCTGCCCGCAGTGCTCGCAAGACTCGGCCCGAGAGTGGACAAACTCGGACTCCCACGGGCGAGCTCGGATGCCCGTCGCTCCGCCACCTTCGCCAGTTGGGGTGAACGGCTCTGGAAGCGACCGGTCGCCTACGGCGCGCTCGCGCTCGCCGCGCTCGTCGCTCTCGCGATCCCCGTGACCCAGCTCAAGCTCGCGATGCCATCGATCAAGGTCATCCCGACCTCTGACTCGTCCCGCGTCGGCTACCAGCAGGTCCGCGCCGCGATGGGGCCTGGAGCGACCGCGCCGATCCAGATCGTCGCCCCTACGACGCAGGCCCTCGGGGTTGCGCACGTCGCCGCACGCGACCCCGGAATCGTCGCGCTGCTCCCGATCCAGACGAGCAGAGGCCACGCGCTCGTGACGGCGATCCCCAAACAGGATCCCTCCAACCCGGCCGTCGGTGCCACGATCGACCGGCTCCGCGCGCAGCTCCCACCGGGATCGGTGGTCGGCGGCGCGGTCGCCGAGAACCACGACCTCCAGACCACACTCTCGGCCAAGACCCCGGTCGTGATCGGCGTCGTCCTCGGCCTTGGGTTCCTGCTCTTGCTGATCGCGCTACAGGCACCCGTGCTGGCGGCGGTCGGCGTGCTCACCAACCTGTTCGCCACCGCCGCCGCGTTCGGCGTTGCCAAGTGGATCTTTCAGGACGGCGCCCTGCACTCCTTGCTGGGCTTGCAACCACAGGGATTCCTCGACGCGTGGGGGCCCGTGTTCTTCTTCGCGATGATCTTCGCCATCTCGATGGACTACACCGTGTTCCTGCTCTCCAGCGCCAAGGAGCACTGGGACCACGGCCACAACCCCAAAGACGCGATGATCGGCGGACTCGCCCACTCAGGGCCGGTGATCTTCGCCGCCGGCGCCGAGATGGTGGCCGTGTTCTTTACCTTCGCGCTCTCTGGGCCGCTGCCACCCAAGGAGATGGGCATCATCCTCGGCATCGCTGTGCTCCTCGACGCGGCGCTGATCCGCCTGCTTCTGCTCCCAGTCCTACTGCGGCTGATGGGCAAATGGGCCTGGTACCTCCCCAACTGGGCCCACCGCGTCCTTCCCGACGTCTCGCTCGGACACGCCTGATAACACCACGGGAGGAACAATGGCGAGCCGCTCGGGCGCGTTTGCGCCCGAGCGGTATCTGCGTACGGGACGCGATCTGAAACGGTGCCAGGTGTCTGCTTCGGCGTTGTAGCCGATACCCAGCACCGCGGCAGGCCGGGGCGGACTCCGGCCCGCGCGATGGAAGCCCAGATGTTCCGGACGGCTGCGAGGCGAGTCCGACCCAGGACCGAGACCGAGGTAATGGCCTCAGCGTCGCGGGGTCGGCGGGACGTCTCAACCGAGCGCGGCGTCTTCGGCGTGGGGGGGTGTAATGCAGGTAGCCCATGGTGGTCTGGATGTCGGCCTGGCCCATCCACTCCTGGACAGTTCTGATGCCGCCGCTGGGCTCGAACCGAGGACCTTCGGATAAAAGATGCTCATTAGCCGGTTTATCTACATCTACGGGCGTTTTGGCTCGCTGAGGTGCTGTAAGTTTGCCTCAGATCTGCGGAGTTCGGGACATGGTTCGGGACACGCCTTCGTTGAGCGGGTGAGGCAGCGCGTCGCCCCGTGGGGCCTCGGCTGACGCGGACGCCGGATACCACGAACGACAGCCACGAAGGACGCCCCGGTCCCAACCCGCCCGCTGCCCGCGCGGCAGAAACCGCCAGCGGAGCCGGCTCCCGCCGAGGACCT
>DASXDW010000134.1:0-55167 GCA_036490435.1 Solirubrobacteraceae bacterium | reverse complement strand
GAGGCAGCCGAAGCCGAAGCGGTTGCGCCCGAGCCCGAGGCGGCTGCCGAAGAGCCCGCGCCTGAGGCGGACGACGACGCAGCCGACAGCTGAGGGCTCTGCGCCTGACCTGAGGTCGTGATCGCCTGGATCGGCCTCACGGGCGGGATCGGTGCCGGCAAGTCCACGGCGTGTGCCGCGCTGGAGCGGCTGGGCGCGGTCTGCCTGTCCACCGACGCGGTCGTCCACGAGCTGTATGAGTCGCCGGAGATCCGCGACGCCGTCGCGGCCCGCTTCGGGCCGGCGGTGATCGCCGACGGGCGCGTCGACCGTCCCGCCCTCGCCCGTGCTGCGTTCGCGACCGAGGAGGGCCGTGCCTGGCTGGAGCAGCTGCTGTGGCCGCGCGTGGGGGAGCGGGTCGCCGCGTTTCGCACGTGGGCATCCGCCGCCGAGCCACCGCCGCGCGCCGCCGTGGTGGAGATCCCGTTGCTGTTCGAGTCGGGCTCTGAGCATGGGTTCGACGCCACCATCGCGGTGATCGCCGACGAGGCGATTCGCCAGCAGCGCGCCGACGCGCGCGGGCATGAGGCGCTGTCTGAGCGCGCGGCCCGCCAGCTCACCCAGCAGGAAAAGTCGCAGCGTGCGACGTACACGGTTGTCAACGACGGCAGCGAGCGCGAATTGCAGGACCGGCTGTCGGCAATCCTTGACATGCTGCCTTCGGCTCAATCGCCAGCTCCGTGACCGTGACCGCACACGCCCAACGACGGACCTCGCCCACCGGTGCCGCTGCCCGGCGCGCCTCGGTGAGGCGACGGAGGCGTCGCGTGCGCCGGGTGCTCGGGGTAGCCGTGCTCGGAGCCATCGTTGCCGTCCTGCTGCTGGTGCTGCCGCTGGCCAAGCGCGCGGTCAACTCCCTGGGTCTGCCGCTGCAGTACTCCTCGGAGATCCGACTCCAGGCGTCGGCCAAGCACCTGGATCCGGCGCTCGTCGCCGCCGTCATCTACGCCGAGACGAAGTTCGACCCGCGTACGTCCTCGGCGGGGGCGGTGGGCCTGATGCAGCTCATGCCCGAGACGGCGACGTTCCTGGCCAAGCGCTCGGGCGCCACGACCTTCACCACCGCCGACCTCTCGACCCCTACGGTGAACATCGCCTACGGCAGCTACTACCTGCGCTATCTGCTCAACGAGTACCACGGGAACACCGTGTTGGCGCTCGCGGCCTACAACGGCGGGGAGACCAACGTCAACAGTTGGGTCAGGTCGGTGCATGCCGACGGCCAGCGCTTCCGCGTCGGCGACATCCCCTTCCCGGAGACCCGCGCCTACGTCCAGCGGGTGCTCACCGCGCGACGCCAGTACCGCAAGACCTACGCGTCCGCGCTCGGATACAGCTAGCGGCGCCCGGCGCGACGGCGCCCCGCGCGATCTTTTTCCGTGATGTACATAAAAATCTCGCATTTCGGCTCCGCCGCGAGCGTCCGGCGGGTCGCTGCGACCGCTTTCGGCTCCGCCGCGAGCGTCTGGCGGGTCGCCGCGGCCGCTGTCCCGCCATTCGATAGCCGCAGTTGACCCTCGCGGGTACCCCACCGACACCGCAGTTGACCCTCGCGGGTGCCCCGCCGACACCGCAGTTGACCCTCGCGGGTGCCCCACCGACACCGGCCCCGGGAAATGCGGTCAGTTCCTGGCCGCAGCGACCCAAACAGGTCCCCCGCGGACGCTAGATTCATAGGTGGATCCCTATGCCGAACTTCGAGCTCGATAGCGCCTTCTCGCCCACCGCCGACCAGCCCGCCGCGGTCGAGTCGCTGGCGCAGGGGATCGAGGAGGGCGAGCGGTTCCAGACGCTGCTCGGGGCCACCGGAACCGGCAAGACGATGACGATGGCCGCGACCATCGCCGCCGTTCAACGGCCGTCGCTGATCATCGCCCACAACAAGACGCTGGCCGCCCAGCTGTGCAACGAGTTCCGGACCTACTTCCCCTCAAACGCCGTCGAGTACTTCGTCTCCTACTACGACTACTACCAGCCCGAGGCGTACGTCCCGTCCAAGGACCTCTACATCGAGAAGGACTCGGCCATCAACCAGGAGATCGACCGGCTGCGCCACGCCGCCACCGCCGGGCTGTTCGCGCGGCGCGACGTGGTGATCGTGGCCAGCGTGTCGTGCATCTTCGGTCTGGGCTCGCCGCAGACCTACGAGATGAACCTCCAGACGCTCAACAAGGGCGAGATGATCGATCGCGACAAGCTCCTGCGCAAGCTCGTCTCGATCCAGTACAACCGGAACGACACGGCGCTGTCGCGCGGGACGTTCCGGGTCCGGGGAGAGACGCTCGAGGTCTTCCCCGCCTACGCCGAGACCGCGTACCGGATCGTGCTCTTCGGCGATGAGGTGGAGCACCTCCAGCACTTTGACCCGGTGACCGGCGAGCTGATCGAGGACGATCTGGAGCACGTCGCCATCTGGCCGGCGTCGCATTACAACGTCCGCGAGGGGATGATCGACGACGCCGTGGCCGAGATCGGCCGCGAGCTCAACGCGCGCTGCGCCGAACTCGAGCAGCAGGGCAAGCTCCTGGAGTCCCACCGCCTGCGCCAGCGCACCCAGTACGACATGGAGATGCTCCGTGAGCTGGGCTTCTGCTCGGGCATCGAGAACTACTCGCGCATCCTCGACGGGCGCAACGCCGGCGACCGCCCCTACTGCCTGCTGGATTACTTCCCCAACGATTTCGTCTGCTTCATCGACGAGTCCCATCAGACCGTGCCGCAGATCGGCGGCATGCACGAGGGCGACCGCTCGCGCAAGCAGACGCTGGTCGACTACGGCTTCCGGCTGCCCAGCGCGCTGGACAACCGGCCCCAGACGTTCGCCGAGTTCCTCTCGATCACGCCGCAGATGGTCTTCGTGTCGGCCACTCCGGGCGAGTACGAGCGCACGCATTCCCCACGGATCGTGGAGCAGATCGTCCGCCCGACCGGGATCATCGACCCCGAGGTTGAGGTGCGCGAGACCCGCAACCAGATCGACAACCTCATGAACGAGATCCGCGTCCGTGTCGACCGCGACGAGCGCACGCTGGTGACCACCCTGACCAAGAAGATGTCGGAGGACCTCACCGACTACCTGCTGGAGATGGGGTTCAAGGTCCGCTACCTGCACTCGGAGATCGACACCCTGGAGCGGATCCAGATCATCCGCGAGCTGCGCCTGGGCGAGTACGACGTGCTCGTGGGTGTCAACCTCCTGCGCGAGGGCCTCGACCTGCCCGAGGTCTCGCTGGTGGCGATCCTTGACGCCGACAAGGAGGGCTTCCTGCGCGGCGCGACCTCGCTCATCCAGACGATCGGGCGCGCCGCCCGCAACGTCGAGGGCAAGGTGCTCATGTACGCCGACAAGGAGACCGCCGCGATGCGCACGGCGCTGGACGAGACCGACCGCCGGCGGACGATCCAACGGGCCTACAACGTCGAGCACGGGATCACCCCGGAGACGATCGTCAAGGGGATCTCCGACATTGCCGAGTTCCTCATGTCCGACTCCAAGGTCCCCAAGTCACGGCGCCGTCGTCAGCGGGCCGCATCGTCGGTGCCGCCCGCTGAAATCGAGCGTGCAATCGTGGAACTGGAGGAGGAGATGCTCGCTGCCGCGGAGGATCTACGGTTCGAATATGCAGCGAAGTTGCGCGATGAGATCCGTGACCTCAAGCGCGAGTTAGATCAGGCGATAGCTGACGGTAGGCATGCTCCGGTTTCCTGAGCTTTAACTGCTGCAAGAGTTCGACCGAGTAGTGGACGTTCGCTACGCTCGCCGTGCTCCTTCAACTTCATCGTCGTGATCCCTCGGAGGTACAGGCGTGGCTCTGGACAGGCACAACATCGAGAAGAAGGACTTTCCGTTGGGGGCCCGGGGATATGACCCGGATGCCGTCGACACTCACCTGTCCGCGGTCGCCGACGAGGTCGCCGCGCTCAAGGAGGAGGCTCGTCGCCGGGCCGACACCGTCGCGTCGTCGGCGTCGGACCGCGTGCGCACGATCGTCGACGCCGCCGAGCAGTCGGCCTCGGAGATCCAGCGCGCCGCCGAGGATGACGCGCGGGAGATCCGCGAGGAGGCCTCCAGCGAGGCCGCCACGACACGCGAGACCGCCCATCGCGAGGCCCGCGAGTACCTCGACAAGGTCTCGGCGTCGACCAACGCGATGACGGAGCGCCTCAACGCGATGGAGCAGGAGATGCACGCGATGATCGAGTCGGTGCGCACCGGCTCGGGCCGACTCTCCGCTGACCTCCAGCAACTCGAGAGCGGCCTGAGTGAGGTCTCCAGCGCGATTGCGCCGCGTCCCGCGTTCGTTCCCGACGAGCCGCTGCCCGGCGCCGACCCGGCGCCCGCGACCGGCCTGCACGAGCCGGCGCCCGTCCACGAGGACGCCCCGCAGGCGTCAGATGAGCTCGAGGAGCCGCAGTTCGCCGAGCGCTTCCAGTCCCCCGCGGCCGGCGACGAGCCCGCCGTTGAGGCGACGCCGCCGTACGAGGGCGGGGAGGCGACGCCGGAGCCGGAGGCCGCCGAGCTTCACGCCGTCGCCGGCGATAGTGGTCACAGCAACGGCTTCGACCAGCCCCAGCCCGTCCCGTCGGGTGGCGACACGGAGGGCGCACGGCTGATCGCGCTCAACATGGCGCTCAACGGTACCCCGCGCGAGGAGACCGCTCGCTACCTGAGCGAGAACTTCCACCTCGCCGACGCCGGTGGGCTGCTGGACGAGGTCTACGCCAGCGTCGAGAGCTGATCAGCGCCGGCGGTGCCCGCGCCGCGTGTCACGGGACACGCGCTGCGCGCGGCGCGCGTCGAGCTGTGCCTCGACGGCGTCGAGGTCCGGTGCCGGCCCGTACAGCGCCCAGCCGTTGCGTACAACGCTGAGCAGGAACACCACCAGCACCCACACCGGCCAGAACTGTCCCTCGGCGCCTGAGGCCGCCCAGATCACCACGCACACGACGAACGCACTGAGCGAGCCGCCGCTCTCCTGGATCATGCGCCGCGTGAGCTGACGGCGTCGCTGGGCGTGCTGGAGGGCGACCTGCCTGCTCGGGGCCGGCAGATCGCTGCGCAGGGCGTCGAGCTCTCCGGTCGTGGTCGCTTCGTAGGCCGCGCTGACGCGGCGCTCGAGCTCGTCGGTGTCGAGGCGGCCGGCCACCAAGTGTTCGTTGAGCTCGGCGATGAGTTGCTCGCGGTCCTCGTCGGAGGCCCGCACGCCGCGAGACCGCCTCCCAGCGGGGCCGGGAGAGATTTCTTCCTCGCTCATAGCGCCAACTGTAGGCCAGATCTCGGCGATCGGGCGCGACTTGCCATGGGAACGTCTGTTCGGTCAACTAGACTCGAATGAGTATGGACAAGCTTGTCGTCTCGGGCGCACGAGAGCACAACCTCAAAGACGTCACGGTCGAGATCCCGCGGGACTCGCTGACCGTCATCACCGGGCTATCGGGCTCCGGGAAGTCGTCGCTGGCGTTCGACACCATTTACGCAGAAGGTCAGCGGCGCTACGTGGAATCGCTGTCGGCGTACGCCCGGCAGTTCCTGGGCCAGATGGATAAGCCCGACGTCGACTCGATCGAGGGGCTCTCCCCGGCGATCTCGATCGACCAGAAGACGACGTCGCGCAACCCGCGGTCGACGGTTGGCACCGTCACCGAGATCTATGACTACCTGCGCCTGCTGTGGGCACGGGTCGGCCATCCCCATTGCCACGTGTGCGGCCGCCCCATCACCGGGCAGTCCGCCGAGCAGATCATCGATCAGGTGATTGAGCTGCCGGAAGGGACCCGCTTCATGGTGCTGGCGCCGATCGTGCGCGGGCGCAAGGGTGAGTACGGCAAGCAATTCGAGGAGCTGCGCGCCGAGGGCTTTGGCCGGGTCAAGGTCAACGGCGAGCTGCGCCGCCTCGACGAGGAGATCGTTCTCGACAAGAAGTACAAGCACGACATCGCCGTCGTCGTCGACCGGCTGGTGATGAAGCCGGACCTGCGTAAGCGGCTGGCGGACTCGATTGAGACCGCGGTGACCCTGGCCGACGGGCTGGTAGAGATCGAATTGGTGGATGCGCCATCCCCGCCCGCCGACCCCCATTCCGCCGGCAAGGTTCTCACCTTCTCAGAGAAGTTCTCCTGCCCGGTCCATGGGCCGAGCCTCGTCGAGCTCGAGCCTCGGATCTTCTCGTTCAACGCGCCCCACGGCGCGTGCCCGCGCTGCACGGGGCTCGGATCGCAGATGGAGATCGACCCTGAGCTGGTGGTGCCCGACCCGACGCTCTCGATCGGCGAGGGCGCGATCGCCCCGTGGGCGGCGAGCGCCTCCTCCTACTACGACCAGCTCACCCAAGCGATCGCCGAGCGCTACGACGTGGATCTCGACACGCCGTGGGAGGACCTGCCCCCCGGTTCGCAGGAGTTCTTCCTCTACGGAACCAACGGCGATCACATCCAGGTCTCCTACCGCAACCGCTTCGGCCGCCGGCGCTCCTACGCGACGCAGTTCGAGGGCATCGTCCCCAGCCTGGAGCGCCGCTACCGCGAGACGGATTTGGATTACTCGCGAGAGAAGATTGAGGAGTACATGACCCTGCGGCCCTGCCCGGACTGCAAGGGCGCGCGGCTGCGGCCCGAATCGCGGGCGGTGCTGGTGGGCGGGACGGCGATCCACGAGTTCACCGCTCTGCCGGCCCGGCGGGCGCTGGAGTGGATCAAGGACCAGGAGTTCTCCGAGCATGACCGCCGGATCGCCAGGCTGGTGCTGCGTGAGATCGAGGAGCGCCTGCAGTTCTTGGACAACGTCGGCATCGGCTACCTCTCCATGAACCGGGCCTCAGCCACGCTGTCGGGCGGTGAGGCTCAGCGCATCCGGCTGGCAACGCAGATCGGGTCGTCGCTGGTGGGCGTGCTCTACATCCTCGACGAGCCGTCGATCGGCCTGCATCAGCGCGACAACGACAAGCTGATCCGCACCTTGGAGCGCCTGCGCAACCTCGGCAACACCGTGCTGGTCGTCGAGCACGATGAGGGGACGATGCGCGCCGCCGACCACATCGTTGACATGGGCCCGGCTGCCGGGGAGCACGGTGGTCACGTGGTGGCTGAGGGGACGGCCGACGAAATCGGGCGGATCGCCGAGTCGCTCACCGGGCAGTTTCTGGCCGGTACCCGGCGCATCGAGGTGCCCGAGCGCCGCCGCACGCCGTCGGGGTACGTGGGGGTCAAGGGCGCGGCGGAGAACAACCTGCAGAGCATCGACGTCGAGTTTCCGCTGGGGGTGCTGTGCAGCGTCACCGGGGTGTCGGGCTCGGGGAAGTCGACGCTCGTCAACGAGGTGCTGCTCAAGTCGGTCTCCAACCATCTGCACCGCAGCCGCCAGCGCGCGGGCGCACACAAGCGGATCACCGGGCTCGACCAGTTGGACAAGATCATCTCGGTGGATCAGTCGCCGATCGGGCGAACGCCGCGGTCCAACCCGGCGACCTACATCGGGCTCTTTGACCAGATACGCGAGCTGTTCTCCAAGACGCAGGAGGCACGGGCGCGCGGGTACAAGCCGGGCCGGTTCTCCTTCAACGTCAAGGGCGGGCGCTGCGAGGTGTGTCGCGGCGACGGCCAGATCAAGATCGAGATGCACTTCCTGCCTGACGTCTACGTGCCGTGCGAGCAGTGCCACGGCAAGCGCTACAACCGCGAGACCCTCGAGGTGCGCTTCAAGGGCAAGACGGTCGCCGACGTCCTGGAGATGCCGATCGAGGAGGCGCTCGAGTTCTTCGCCCACATTCCCAAGATCCGCCGTCGCGTGCAGGCGCTCGTCGAGGTCGGGCTCAGCTACATGCGGCTCGGCCAGCCCGCCACGACGCTGTCAGGGGGGGAGGCACAGCGGGTCAAGTTGGCCGCCGAGCTGAGCAAGGTGGCGACCGGGCGCACGATGTACATCCTGGACGAGCCGACGACGGGCCTGCACTTCGCGGACATCCAGCGGCTGCTCGAGGTGCTCGATCGGTTGGTGGAGGCGGGCAACTCGGTGGTGGTGATCGAGCACAACCTCGACGTCATCAAGGTCTCGGACTGGCTGATCGACCTGGGGCCCGAGGGTGGCGACGAGGGTGGGCAGGTGATCGCCATCGGCACGCCCGAGGAGGTGGCGGCCGAACCACGCTCTTACACCGGGCAGTTCCTCTCAGGACTGCTCGAGGTCAAGGCCAAGCGCGGGCGCAAGCCTGCGGCGCGGGGGTCGGCGCGGGCCAACGGAGCCAGGACCGCCAAGCGCGCCGCGAACGGATCCAAGACCGCCGAAGGCTCCGCGAACGGATCGAAGAACGGAAAGACGCCGGCGAACGGCTCCGGCAACGGATCGGGCACGCGGCGCCGGACGAGCGCCGGCAAGCGCTGAGCGCCCATGCCGCCCGAGCCCCCGCCGCGGGTGCCCTCTTGGGCTGAGCTGAAGCTGTGGGCGCAGAAGTGGCGCTGGTATGAGCACAACACGTTGCCGTGGATCCACGCGCGGATCCATTGGGAGATGATGCGACGGGGGGCGTTCGCCCGCTGGCCGGTGCACGGCAATGTGCTCGAGGCGCTGCGGGAGGGCCGCCTGGAGATCGGGGCCAACACGCTGCTCGAGCCGGGGGTGTGGATCACCGCGCCCGCGCCGGCGCGGGTCCGCATCGGCTCCGGGACGTTCCTCAACCTCGGAGTGATGGTGGCGGCGATGGACCTGGTTGAGATCGGCGACCACTGCATGTTCGCCAACGGCTGCTTCGTCACCGACGCCGACCACCGCGTCGACGACCCCGATCGCCCGATCACGTGGCAGGGCTTTCACAGCAAGGGGCCGACCCGGGTGGGCGACAACGTGTGGTGCGGGGCCAACGTCGTCATCACCAGCGGGGTGACGGTGGGGGAGCGGTGTGTGATCGGCGCCAACTCGGTCGTCAACCGCGACCTGCCGCCACGCTCGATCGCGGTGGGCGCGCCCGCCCGCGTGATCAAGCAGGTCACCTACCCGCACGCCTGACCGCCACCGCCGCGACCGGTCAGGAGTTCTTGATGACGATGCCCTCGATGATGTTGGCCGCCCGCTCGGTGGCGTCGATGGCCGCCTCGAGGCGCTCGAAGATGTCCTTCCAGCGGATGACGACCATCGGGTCGATCCCGCCGTCGAACAGCGACGCCACCGCTTCTCGCGTGATGCGGTCGCCCTCGTTCTCCAGTCGGTTGACCTCGACTGTGTAGCGGCTGATGTCGCGGAAGCCCCGGAGGTTGGGGATGGCCTCGGAAAGCTGGCTCGAGGCATCCTTGAGCACGCGCGCCAGCCAAATGGCCTGGTCCATCGGCGCCTCGATCTTGTACAGGCCGAGGTAGTCAGCGACCTCCTCGGTGTAGTCCACGATGTCGTCCAGCGCCGAGGCCAGGGCGAGGATGTCCTCGCGGTCGATCGGGGTCACGAACGTGTGGTTGAGCCGGTCGATGATGTCGTGCGTGATCCGGTCACCCTCGTGCTCGAGGTCGAGGATCTCGCCGGCGAGCTGCTTATTGTCCGGGTAGTCGGTGAGCAGCTCGTGCAGCAGCGTCGAGGAGCGGAGCATGTTCTGCCCCGCCTCCTCGAACAACTCGAAGTAAACGCGATCCCGCGGGGAGAACACCTGGGCGAACCGTGCCATTCGCCCTGATCCTACGGGATCTGGGAGGTCGTTCTACGTCAGGCCGGCGCGGAACCTCGCAAGCTGCTCATCATCGATCGAGTAGCAGTGCTCGGGCGCCGGGAACGACCGGTTGCGCACCTCGGCGGCGTACTCGGCGACGCCCGCCACCATGTGAGCGCGCACGTCGGCAAAGCGCTTGGCGAACCTCGCCACGTGCCCGTCGTAGATGCCCAGCAGGTCGTGGAAGACCAGCACCTGGCCGTCGGCCGGTCCAGCGCCGATGCCGATCACCGGGATCTCCACCCGGGCCATGATCTCCTGCGCGACCGCGGCGGGAATGGCCTCCAGCACGATGGAGAAGCAGCCGGCCTCCTCCAGCGCCATGGCGTCGCGCGCGACCGCGATGGCCTGTTCGGCCGTGCGCCCCTGAGCGCGGTAGCCGCCGAGCGCGGTCGCCGTCTGGGGCGTGAGGCCGACGTGGCCCATCACCGGGATGCCCGCGTCCACGATCGCCTGCGCGCGCTGGACGCTCGTGCCGCCACGCTCGAGCTTGACGGCGTCGCAACCGGCCTCCTTGACGAAGCGCTGGGCGGTCGCGATCGCCTGCTCGTCGGACGTTTCATATGACCCGAAGGGCAGATCGCCGACCAGAAGCGGCGTGCGTAGCCCGCGCCGCACCGCGGAGGCCAGCATGAGCATCTCGTCGATGGAGACCGGGATCGTCGACGAGTAACCGAGCACGGTCATGGCGCCCGAGTCGCCGACGAGCACGACGTCCACTCCGGCCTCCTGGGCCACCTGCGCCGACGGATAGTCGTAGGCCGTGACCATCACGATCGCCTCGCCGAGACGCTTCTTCTCCGCCAGTCGTGGGAGGGTCATCTGGATCGGCGCATCAAGGCTCTGGGGGATCGGGGTACGGGGGGTCGCAGACATGGCTTTCGCCTCCTTTAGGTGGTTGGCGCCCCGTGTGGGGTCGCCACCGTGGTGTCGGACCTGCTCTGGGTGGGTCTCGAGACGGTTATCGGCACGTTGTCGATCAGTCGTACAGAGCCGACGCGGGCGGCCACGGCCACCAGCACGTCGCCCTCCACGGACGTCACCGGCTCCATCGTGTCCGCCGCCACGATGGCCAGGTACTCAGGGTCGATGCGCCCCTGCGCCAGCTCGGCGTAGCCCGGCGCCGCGGCCGCCTCCGGATCGCCCTCGCCGGCCGCCACCGCGGCCTGCACGGCCCGGAGCGCCCGGAACAGCGCCGCGGCCTGGAGGCGCTCGTCGGGGGTCAGCAGCACATTGCGGCTCGACAGCGCCAGACCATCCTCGGCGCGCACGGTGGGGCAGACCTCGATACGGACCGGGAAGTTGAGATCGCGGACGAGGCGACGGACCACCGCCGCCTGCTGGGCGTCCTTCTGACCGAAATAAGTGACGTCCGGTCCGACCATGTTGAGCAACTTGCTCACCACCGTTGTCACCCCGTCGAAGTGACCGTGACCGCGGTGCGCGCCCTCCAGGCCGTCGGTGAGCCCGCGCACCGCGACTGAGGTGGCGAACTCGTCGGGATAGACCTCGGCCAGGCCCGGGACGAACAGATAGTCCACGCCCTGGTCGGCGGCCAGGCCGGCGTCGCGGTCCTCGTCACGGGGATACACGTCCAGGTCGGCCGCCTCGTTGAACTGCGCGGGGTTGACAAACAGCGACACGACGACGACGTCACAGGCTTCGCGCGCGCGCCGCATGAGGGAGAGATGGCCGGCGTGGAAGGCGCCCATGGTCGGGACGAGCCCGATCGTGTGCCCGGCGCGCCGGGCGCGTGCGAGCTGTTCGCGCAACTCGGCGATGGTGCGGACGGTCCTCATCGCACCAGCGCTCCCGCGGTGGCCAGGGCGCGCGTGGCGTCCACCATCGTGTCGAACAGCGCGAGCAGATCCGGGGTGCGCTCGGCGATCGCCCGGCGCTGCGCCGCCACCGTCTCCTCATCGCCGCGGGCGACCGGGCCGGTGAGGGCGTGCTCGCCGCCCTGGCGCGCCCAGTTCTCGACCGTCACCTGGATCAGGGGCAGCAGGTCCTCGCGCTCGATCCCGACGGTGGCGGCCAGCCGTTCGGCGGCGGCCTCCAGCGTGATCAGGAAGTTGGACGCGATCGAGGCGGCGGCATGGTAGGCGGTGCGGTCGCCGGGCGCGATCTGGATCGGGCGCATGCCCAGCCGCTGGGCGAGAGCCTGGGCCAGGCCGAGCATCGCCGGGGTGCTCCCGGCGACGGCGGCGCCCGCGCCGGTGAACCTGATCGAAGAGGGGTCGGCGGTCACGGTCATCAGCGGATGCAGGGAAAAAGCGTCGCGCCCGGGACCAGTGAGGACCTCGAGGCCCGTCGCTCCCGAGCAGTGGCCAACGGCCAGGCCGGCCGGTACCGCCCCGGCGGCGGCGCCGATCTCGGCGTCGGGCACGCACAGCAGCACGGCGTCGACCTCGTCGGGCGCAGCCTGACCACGGCCCAGCGGGCCGCTCACCTGGACGCCCGCGGCGCGCAGCGCGCCGGCTAGGGCGTTGCCCAAGCGGCCGTTGCCGACGATGGCCACCCGCTGAGAGGCGGTCACGGCAGACGGAGAAGGCGCAGCGTCAGGGGAGGGAGGAGAAAGCCGGTCCAGTTCCCGCATGTGAGATACCGGTCGGAGATTGGGGGAAAAACGTCACTGTCAACGGGTCCGGCCCTTGTCGGTGCCGGCCACGAGGCTCAGGATACCCCGTCTGATGGCCTCTCTAGCATCGACGTCCGTGACAAGCCCCACAGAGCGGCGGGAGCAGCTCAAGGCGGTCTACGAGCAGGCGAAGGGCTGCACGCGCTGCCCGTTGCATCAAACCCGCACGACCGTGGTCTTCGGCTCCGGCAACGCCGACGCCGACCTCATGTTCGTCGGAGAGGCCCCCGGTGCCAACGAGGACAAGCAGGGCGTGCCGTTCGTCGGGCAGGCGGGCAAGCTCCTGACCAAGCTGCTCGGCGAGATCGGCCTGGACCGCGGCGAGGTGTTCATCTGCAACACAGTCAAATGCCGCCCGCCCAACAACCGGGACCCCCATCCCAACGAGATTGAGTCCTGCAACGAGTATCTGCGCCGTCAGGTCGAGCTCATCCAGCCCACCGTGATCTGCACGCTGGGCAACTTCTCCACCAAGCTCTTGCGCGGCGACAACACCGGTATCTCCCGGCTGCACGGCCAGGCGGAGGTGCGGACGATCGGCGCGCGCGCGATCCGGCTCTATCCGCTCTACCACCCCGCGGCGGCCCTCTACACCCCCTCGACGCTCGAGGTGCTGCGAGCTGATTTCCACCGCCTTCCGGACCTCCTGGCGGAGGGGGCGCCCGAGCAGCCCGCGTTGCCGGACGAGGAGGTTCCGGAGCCCGCCGGAGATGAGACGCCGGGGCCTGTCGGCGCGCACCGCGAGCCCGTGCGGGGCCCGTCCGGAGCCTCCGAAGCGAGCGAATCCGACCACGATGCACCGGAATCAAGTGCGGAGTCCGAAGGGTCGGCGGAGACGCTCCAACTCGGCCTTTTCTGAGCCCCGACAGGGGAGGTTTCGCCCTCCGTTTCGCCCTCCTGTGGGCTCAACCGTCCAGAGATCCTGGACGCATGCCGCGACGGCCGATTAAGGCTCAAGAACGGGGGATTCAGGGTCGATACGACGGCGATGAAGCTTCGTCGTCACCCCAACCTCGTCGTCGCCGTGGTATTTGCCGTGGCAACGCTGGCCTCCCTGGGCCCGCACCTGATGATGCTGGGCTACTCCGTGGCGGGCGCCAAGCCGCCGGCCGCGCTGCTTCTTGTCTGCCCGTTGCACCGCCTCGACGCCTCGGGGCACTCCCACGCGCAACCGTTCGTGCTGACCGCAAAGCCGTTGACATGAGCGTGACCCGGGAGCGGGCGACGGACGGATCGGCGGGCGATTTGCGCGGGCTGGTCGGGCGCCTGCGCGCCCTGCTGCCCCACGGCGGCTCCCTGCCCGAGGAGGACTGGCGTAGTCGCCACCGCGTGATCGGCGTCCTCTTGGCGCTGAACGTCATCGTCGTCGCGGCCTACGCAGTGGCCAGCCACGGCAGCGCTGCGCTCCAGTACGCCCCGGAGATCGTCGCCATGCTCACCTTCGCCGCCCTCGCGGCATGGACCCAGGCGTCGCGCAAGTGGCGCTCGATGTCGGCCTCGATGGGCCTGCTCACCGGCGCGGCCGCGCTTGTCGACATCTCAGGCGGCCTCACCGAGATGCACTTCAGCTTCTTCGTCGTCATCCTCGTCCTCACCCTCTACGAGGAATGGGCCCCGTTCCTGCTGGCGGTGGCCTTCGTGCTCATCCACCACGGGGTGATGGGGACGCTTGACCCCAGCGCGGTGTTCGACACCCGCGCGGCCCGCGAGCACCCGTGGACCTGGGCCGGCATCCATGCCCTCTTCGTCGCCCTCGCGGGCGCCGCCGGCGTTACCGCGTGGGGGCTGAACGAGCGCGTCCGCGATCGCATGCGCGAGGTCCAGCGCCAACTCGAGCTTCTCGGCCTCACCGACGCCCTCACCGCCCTGGCCAATCGCCGGCAGCTGATCGGCGACATGGAGCGGCTCATCGACGAGGGTCGCCCGGCGGCGCTGGCCATCTTCGACCTCGACGGTTTCAAGGAGTACAACGACCGCTTCGGACACCCCGCGGGCGACGCGCTGCTGGTGCGGCTCACCGCGGCGTTGCAGCGAGCGGTCGCCGGGAGCGGCACCGGCTATCGGCTCGGGGGTGACGAGTTCTGCGTCCTGGCCGCCGGAATCAGCGGCGACGAGCTCGACACGCGCCTGGTCGAATGGACGAACTGCTTCAGCGAGCGTGGTGAGGGCTTCTCGATCACCGCCTCCAGCGGCGTGGCGCAGATCCCCGACGAGGCGGCCGACCCGTCTGACGCGCTGCGGCTCTGCGACCGGCGCATGTATGCGCGCAAGCACAGACGGCGCACCAGCGCGGCCGCTCAGACCCGCGACGTGCTGCTGGCCACCCTTGCGGCCTCGCACCAGGATTCGCCCGAGCGCGTGACCGCCGTCGGGCGGGCCGCCGAGCGCGTCGGGGCCGAGCTCGGCCTGAGCGGTGTGTGGCTTCAGGACCTCGGCCACGCCGCCGACCTACGCGATATCGGCAACGTGGCCGTGCCGGCGACCATTCTGGCCAACCCTGGGCCCCTCACCGAGACCGAGTGGGAGTTCGTTCGCCGCCACCCGGTGATCGGCGAGCGCATCCTGGCGGCTGCCCCGGCACTTGCCGGTGCCGCTCGGATCGTGCGCGCTACGCACGAGCGGTTCGACGGTGGCGGCTACCCCGATCGCCTGGCCGGCCAGGCGATCCCGTTGGAGGCGCGGATCATCTCGGTCTGCGATGCCTATGACGCGATCACCACCGAGCGCCCATACCGCCGCGCACGAACGCACGCGCAGGCGCTCGACGAGCTGCGCAAGGGCGCCGGGAGCCAGTTCGACTCGGCGGTCGTGGAGGCGTTCGTGCGGACGTTCGTGGATGCGCCTCCGGCCGAGCGGCTCGCGACCGACCAGCTGGTCGCGACGCACTGATCAGACGGGTTCGGGGACGCGCTCCTCGCTCACCGGCTCAGGTGGGCCGGGAGGCGAGACATGCGCGCGCTCTGGCCACAGGGCGCAGGTGAAGCCCACGACCGCGGCCGCCACCTGGATCGCCAACACCACGGCGGCGAAGCTCTTAGGCTCGTGCGACGCGTTGAGCAGCAGGATCGGCTCGGCCACCGCCACGGCGGCGAGCGGCACCAGGAACCACGTGCGGCGCAGCGCCAGCATGTACTGGACGGCCAGGTAGGTGCAGGCCAGCACGGCGAACGCCAGGCCCAGGACGAGGAGTGAGTTCGACGCCGATGTCTTGGAGGCCGTGAAAGCGGTCTTGATGAGCAGGTGCGCGGCGAAGGCGAAGATGAGCAGGACCGGGATGGCGCATACCGCGACGATCCCCAGCGCGCGGGCCAGGATCGGCCTGGGGTCCTTACCATCGGCGCGCAGTCGCGACACCTCGGGCACGAGGTAGAACCCGGCGCCCATCGCCACCCAGATGAGCACCTTGGCGGCCACCGCCACCGCGCTGTACGAGCTCGCGGTGTGACTGTCGAACCGGTGCTTGGCAGCGATGATGTCGATGTTCTGCAAGACGGCGATGATGATCAGCCCGGCGATCGGCGCCCACGCGCGTTTGACGTGCTCCCACAGGCTGAACGCCGCCGCGGGAGCGTCTGACACGGCAGCCAGCGGCTCGCGCTCGACCTCGCGCACGTGCTGGCGCAGGCGGTAGAAGCAGTACAGGCCCATGGCGATGAACGACACCGGCGTCCCCAGGTATGCCCCGGTCACGCCGAGCCCCGCCGCCGCCAGGATGGCTCCGCTGACCAGGCGCACGCTCTGCTCGCCCAGGAGGCTGACGCCGACCCCTTTGTAGTCGCCGACGCCCTGCAAGACCCCGCGCAGCATCGACAGCTCCACCCACAGGGCAGCCGCGGGCAGGCCCACCGCAGCGGCCCACTGGTCGTGCTTGACGCCCACGGCGCGGGCGATCGGGTCGCGCAGCAGGACGGAGATGACGGTCAGTGCCAGCGTGAAGAGGAGCAGCCCACGCGTCCAGCGCCGCACGGTGGCCGCCAGCCCGGCCCCGACGCCCAGATTCCCGAGCACTGCTTCGCGGGCCGTCGCCACCTGCATCGCCTGGCCCACGACCGACAGGATGAGGAAGTAGCTGACCAGCGCCGCCAGGGACCCGTAGCCCCCGCCCTGCTGATCCTTGAGCAGCCTGGTGAACAGCACCGTCGAGCCCAGGGCGATGATGTTGTTGCCGATCATCGCCGCCGCGAGGCCCACCGCCTTGGCGGTCTCTGACGCGCGCAGCTCGTCCAGCGATGTCGGGACGTCGGCCCGGCCGCCGGCGACCCGCTGTACGAGCCGAGCCACGCGCCCCCGGGAGCTGGACGAACCGTCGGCCATGATGCCCCTGACGGTAGCGAAACCCCCGGCACTACAGTGTCGGCCAGTGCAGGGCCGGTTTCAGTCACACGGCGCGGCCGAGACCGAAGCGCTCGGCGGAAAGCTCGCGGCCGAGCTCGCCGTCGGCGACGTCGTCCTGGTCGAGGGCGAGCTGGGCGCGGGCAAGACGACGTTCGTACGGGGAGCCGCACGGGCGCTGGGTGTAACCGTCCCGGTGACGAGCCCAACGTTCACCATCGGTCATCGGTATCCCGCGGACGGACGGGCCGCGGTGGCTCATGTTGACCTGTATCGCCTGGCCTCCTTGAGCGGCGAGGACCCGGACCTGCTCGCCGATTACGTCGCTCCCGACACCATCGCGTTCGTCGAATGGCCGGCCGCGGGAGAGCGGGTGCTCAACGCGCTGGGAAACGTTGCGGCGCGCGTCCGGCTCGAGCACGCCGGCGGCGATGAGCGTCAGGTTGTGATCGCGTGAAGGTTCTGGGCTTTGACACCGCGACCCGCGCCACCACCGTGGCGCTGTTGGACAGCGATCGCGACGAGGCCGTCGAGCGTCGCGACGACCCTCCGCACGGCGCACGGCCGCGGCACACCACCCGGCTGATGGCGCTGGTGGTGGAGGTGCTCGAGGTCGCCGGTGCCGACTGGTCCGCGGTCGACCGCATCGCCGTCGGGGTGGGTCCCGGGACCTTCACCGGGCTGCGAATCGGCGTCGCCACCGCGCACGCCCTCGCGCGGGCGCGCGGCATTGAGCTCGTCGGGGTTTCGACGCTGCACTCTCTGGCCCGGGGCGCGGGCGCGCGCCGGCTGGCCGCCGCCGACTCGGTGATGGGGGTGATCGACGCCCGCCGCAGCGAGGTCTTCGCCGCCGGGTGGGCGGCGACGGAGGTGTCGCGGCCCGACGCGGCGCCGCTGCTCAGCCCCCGCGCGCTGGCCCCTGACGCCCTCGCCCAGGCCATGGGATCAGACGGTCGCGCGTGGCTGGCAGTGGGAGACGGGGCGGTAGAATTCAGACAGGCTCTCGAGCATGTGGGAGCGCGGATTCCAGAGCCGGACTCAGAGCTCAACCGCGTCAGTGCCATCGAGCACTGCCGGCTGGCCTTGGGTCTGGTGCCTGAGCCCCCGGAGGGCGTCCAGCCGGAGTATCTGCGTCTACCGGACGCCGAGATCACCCTCCGCTCCGCTCGGCAATGACCTCAGACAGCATCAGGATCCGGCCCCTCGGCTATTCCGATCTCCCACAGGTGATCGCGATCGAGCGGCGCGCGTTCACGACGCCCTGGTCGCTCGCGATGTTCGTGCTCGAGCTGTCCAAGCCGTCGGGGCTGTGCCTCGCCGCGGTCGATGAGCAGGACACGCTGTTCGGCTACCTGATCTGCGCTCGCTATGACACGGTGTGGCATCTCATGAACATCGCCGTCGACCCGGTGGTGCGCCGGCGCGGCATCGCCCGGACGATGCTGGAGCAGATGATCGAGCGTGCCGGCGCCGACCGCGAGTACACGCTGGAGGTGCGGACGTCCAACGCCCCCGCGATCGCGCTCTACGAGCGGTTCGGCTTCCGCTCCGCCGGCACGCGGCCTCGCTATTACCGTGACAACGGCGAGGACGCCGTGATCATGTGGCGCACCCTGGAGACGACCTCCCCGTCGGGCGCGGCGGGGTGATCCTCGCGCTCGAGACCTCCTGTGACGACACCTGCGCGGCGGTCGTCACCGGCGATGGCCGGATCCTGTCCAACGTCATCTCCTCCCAAGGGATCCACGACCGCTACGGCGGCGTCGTGCCCGAGATTGCCAGCCGCCACCACCTCGAGCTCGTGGGGGCGGCGGTCCAGGACGCGCTGCGACAGGCGAGCGCCGAGCTGGCTGACATTCAGCTCGTCGCCGTCACGCGGGGCCCGGGCCTCGTCGCCGCGCTGCTGGTGGGACTGGCGACGGCCAAGGCGACGGCGGCCGCACGCGCGCTGCCGCTGGCGCCGGTCGACCATCTGCACGGCCACATCGCGGCGGCGTTTTTGGAGCCGTCGCCACTCGACCCGCCGTTCCTGAGCCTTGTCGCCAGTGGCGGCCACACCTTCCTGGCCCAGGTCACCGATCATGGACCCGACTACGCGGTGCTGGGCCAGACGCTCGACGATGCTGCCGGCGAGGCTTTCGACAAGGGCGCGCGCCTGCTGGGGCTCGGGTATCCGGGCGGCGCGGCCCTGGAGCAGTTGGCCCGCGGGGGCGATCCGGAGGCCTTCGCGTTTCCCACCGGCGCGCGGATGCCGGGACTGGACTTCTCGTTCGCCGGGCTGAAGACCGCCCTGCTCTACTGCGTCCGCGACCTGGGGGAGGAGGAGACCGAGCGCCGGCGCGCTGACCTCGCCGCCTCCTACCAGCGGGCCATCGTCGAGGCGCTGACGCTGCGCGTAGAGCGAGCACTGGAGCAGACCGGGGCCGTGCAGCTGGCCGTGGGAGGCGGTGTGGCCGCCAACGGCCCCCTGCGAGAGCGGTTGTCGGCACTCGGGGTGCCGGTCGACATCCCCCCGCGCGAGTTGTGCACCGACAACGCGGCGATGATCGCCAGTGCCGCGCGCTTCGTGCCGGCGCAGCCGTTCCCGGAGTACCTGGACGTTGACGTGTACGCCACCGGCGAGCGGGCGCTGGTCGCATGAGCAGCCGGGAGGTGACCCTCTACGGCCGCGACGGGTGCTGCCTGTGCGACGACGCCCGCACCGTGCTCGAGCGCGTCCGTGCCCGCCATCCCTTCGTGCTCGTCGAGCGCGACATCGACGCCGACGAACAGCTGCTGCGCGGCTACCTGGAGCGGATCCCGGTTGTCGCCATCGACGGGATCGAGGTGTTCGAGCTGTTCGTGGACGAGTCCGAGCTCACCGACCGGCTGATACGCGCAGACGGCCCGGACCGACCTCAGCAGACCGACTAGAGTGAAAACAGCATGAGCTACACGGTCGGCCGCGGTACCGAACCGCCGGGCCCGGGCCTCGACAAACCGAGCGAGAAGCTGTCGCTCGGGGTTGCGGCGCGACTGTCGCGGTACCTGCAGGTCCTCACGCAGGCGCGAAAAATCGGCAAGGAGACGATCTCCTCTCAGGAGCTCGCCGACTACACGCACGTCAACTCCACCCAGATCCGCCGTGACCTCTCCGGGTTCGGGAAGTTCGGCAAGCGCGGCGTTGGCTACAACGTCGAGTCGCTGGTCAGCCAGATCCGCAAGATCCTGCGGACCGCCGGCCAGCACAACATCGCGCTGTTCGGCGCCGGGCACCTCGGCACGGCGATCGCGACCTCGGACATCTTCGCCGACCACGGCTTCCGCGTGGTGGCCATGTTCGACATCGACCACGAGCGCGTTGGGACCCGTATCGGGCCGATGACGGTCCGCCACAACTCCGAGCTGCGGACCGTGGTGGACGACCAGGACATCGTGGTCGCGGTCCTGGCGGTCCCGTCCAGTGCCGCACAGAGCATCGCCGACGAGCTCGTCGATGCCGGCGTGAAGATCATCTTCAACTACTCCGAGGCGCTGCTCCAGGTGCCCCCCGAAGTGACCGTGCACACCTCGAGCCCCGCAGTCGATCTGCTCTACGCGCTGTACTTCTATCTGACCTAGCGTCTCTCATCTGTCTGCTGTGGAGCTCGACATCGACACTGCGCGTGCCGCGTTTGAGGCATCCACCGACTTCACGGTCGGCCTGGAGGAGGAGTTCGCGGTCCTTGACCCCGACAGCCTTGAGCTCACCGGCCGCTTCGAGGAGCTGCGCGACGCCGGCGCCGACGACCCGCTGCTGGGCCCGGCGATCGCCGGAGAGCTGATCTCATCGGAGATCGAGATTCGGTCTGGCCGGGGGGAGGATCTGGGCGCTGCCCGCTCCGCCCAGCACGAGCTGCGACGCCGGCTGTTCGCGCTGGCCGGCGCCCGCGAGCTGGAGCTCGGCGCCACCGGCACCCATCCGTTCTCGGACTATCGCCACCAGCACGTGATCGACACCGATCACTACCACCGCGTCCAAGACGGGCTGAAGTACGTGGCCTGGCGCAACAACACGTTCTCGCTCCACGTCCACGTCGGGATCCGCGGCGCCGATCGCGCGGTCCTGGTGTGCGATCGCCTCCGGCCGGTCCTGCCCGTGCTGCTGGCGATCTCGGCTAGCTCTCCGTTCCTCGACGGCCGGGACTCCGGCCTGCACAGCGCCCGGACGCAGACGTTCACCAAGAGCTTCCCGCGCTGCGGCGTGCCCGACGCCTTCGGCGACTGGGCGGCGTTCGCCGACTACATCGACTTTCTCATCCGGACGCGGTCGATCGTGGAGTACACGCAGGTGTGGTGGTCCATTCGCCCGCATTTCGCGTTCGGCACGGTGGAGGTCCGCATCTGCGACGCCCAGCCGACCGCCGCCGAGTCAGATGGGCTGGCGGGGCTGATCGTTGCCTGCGTGGCCCAGGCGGCTCGCGACATCGACGACGGCGTGCCGTTCACCGACCTGCCCAACCGGCTCATCGAGGAGAACATGTGGCGGGCGCTGCGCTACGGCTTGGACGGCAACCTCCTCGACCTCGAGCGGCGCGACCCCTACCCCGCCGCCGGGGCCGTGGACCGGCTGCTGGACTGGACCGCGCCGGTTCGCGCCGAGCTGGGCCTCGAGGTGAGCCTGCCGGCGGCCAACGGCGCGCAGCGTCAGCGCAAGATGCTGCAATCCGGGATGAGCCTGCGCGAGGTCTACGCTGCCGTACAGGCGGAGACCCGCGACACATACTCCGGGGTGTTGGAGCCCCACTGCCGCTGAGCAGCCACGTCTGACGGGAGCAGAGCGCATGAGCACCGGCGATCAACCAACCGAAGAAGAGCTCCGGGCCGCCTACGAGGCCGAGATCAAAAAGATCCGGGTCGAGCAGATCCTGCTGGACCAGGTCGTCTCGCTCGTCAACCTCGGCATGCGCCGCACCGGGCTGTCCCCCGGCACCGAGGACGAGCGCGATCTGGGTCAGGTCCGGCTGTCCATCGAGGCCGTGCGTGCCCTGCTGCCCGTCATCGAGCAGGCCGCTCCGCCGCAGGCGGCTCCGATTCGCGACGCCCTCTCTCAACTGCAGATGGCCTTCGTGCGGCTGGGTGGCAGCGTGGGCGAGATGGGCGGGGTCGGCGGGTCCGAGCCCGAGGCGGCGAGCGGGTCCGGCTCCGGCGAGGGGCCGGGCGTAGGCGGTGGCCAGGGCCCGCCGGCCGGCGTGGGCGGTGCGCACGGGCCGGGCCGGTCCGATTCCGGGCCGGGAGGGTCCGATTCCGGGCCGGGTGGGTCCGAATCACCGGCGCCTGCCGGTCCACCGGACTCTGAGAGTCCAAAACCCGGTGAACCAGGTCCGGCTCAGCGCAGCGGGCGCCTCTGGGTTCCCGGCCAGTAGCCGTATCCCCAGCGTCCGCGCCGTTTCGGGCCGACGTTCCGCCCGCCCGCCCGCTAGACTCGCGCCGGGCTTATGCCGGGGTCTTCGCACTGTCTGAGCGCGGAAGGCCCTTTTTGACGTTGAGCTCGCGATTCATCGCGGTTCCCGAACCTGAGAGCTTTCCCGGAGGACCTTCTTGTCTAGCTTTCTGACCGACCATGGCGTCGTGATCGCGCTCCTGTGTGCGACGTGTGCCATCGGATATGGAGTTGTCACCTCACGGTCGCTGCTGGCGCTGTCGCCCGGCAACGAGCGGATGCGCGCGATCTCGGCGGCGGTCCAGGAGGGCGCCTCCGCGTATCTGACGCGCCAGTACACGATCATCGCGGCGGTCGGCGTGGTGGTGTTCATCCTGCTGATCCCGCTGCAGAACATCCGAGTGGCGATCGGCTTCCTCATCGGCGCCGGCCTGTCGGCCGGTGCCGGGTTCGTGGGCATGAACGTCTCGGTGCGGGCCAACGCCCGTGTGGCCGAGGCGGCCCGTGGCGGCGTCTCCCCGGCGCTGACGGTCGCCTTCCGCGGCGGCGCGGTCACCGGCATGCTCGTGGTGGGGCTCGCCCTCATCGGCGTGGCCGGCTACTACGGCATCCTCACGTGGATCGTCGGCGAGAGCACGCAGCAGGCTGTCAACGCCCTGATCGGGCTGAGCTTCGGCGGCTCCCTGATCTCGGTGTTCGCCCGACTGGGCGGCGGCATCTTCACCAAGGGCGCCGATGTCGGCGCCGACATCGTGGGCAAGATCGAAGCGGGCATCCCCGAGGACGACCCGCGTAACCCGGCCGTGATCGCCGACAACGTGGGCGACAACGTCGGTGACTGCGCCGGCATGGCCGCCGACCTGTTCGAGACCTACGCCGTCACCGCCGTCGCGGTGATGCTGCTGGGGGTCCTGACGTTCTCTCAGGCCACCGCGGTCGCGATGTACCCGCTGGTACTTGGCGGTGTCTCGATCATCGCCTCGATCATCGGGACGTTCGCGGTGAAGTCGCGGGCGGGCAACGTCGAGCGGGCGCTGTATCAGGGCCTGGTCCTCTCCGGGGGGCTGGCCGCGCTGGCTTTCCTCCCGGTCACCTATTGGCTCATGCATGGGCTGACGAGCGCCGCCGGCGACGTGCCGAAGTGGTGGCACTTCTACCTGTGTGCGCTGATCGGCCTGGCCATCACCGCTGCGCTGTTCGTGATCACGGACTACTACACGTCCACGCGCTTCTCGCCGGTGAAGAGCACCGCGCGCGCGTCGCAGACCGGTCATGCCACCAACATCATCCAGGGTCTCGCCCAGGGCTACCAGGCCACGGCGCTGCCGGCGATCGTGATCGCGCTGGGCATCTTCGGCGCGTGGAAGCTCGGCCACGGGATCTACGGCATCGGCGTCGCGGTGATGGCGCAGTTGTCGCTGACCGGTCTCATCGTGGCGCTCGACGCCTTCGGCCCCATCACCGACAACGCCGGCGGTATCGCCGAGATGGCTGAGCTGCCCGAGGAGGTCCGCAACGTCACCGACCCCCTCGACGCGGTCGGCAACACCACCAAGGCTGTGACCAAGGGCTACGCGATCGGCTCGGCCGCCCTGGCCGCCCTCGTCCTGTTCGATGCCTTCAGGCAGGAGCTGACCCAGCGGGGCCATCCGACCAGCTTCGATCTCTCCAACCCCCCGGTGCTGATCGGTCTGCTGGTCGGCGGCATGATGGTCTACCTGTTCGCCGCCCTGTCGATGGAGGCCGTCGGCCGCGCCGGCGCCGCCGTGGTGAACGAGGTCCGTCGCCAGTTCCGGGAGAAGCCCGGGATCATGGACGGCTCAGAGCTGCCTGACTACGGCCAGTGTGTGAGCATCGTGACCGCGGCCGCCCAGCGGGAGATGATCCTGCCGGCGCTCATTCCGATCGTGGTCACGGTGATCATCGGCATCATCTCGGTCCAGGCGCTCGGTGGGCTCCTCATCGGGGTCATCGTCGTCGGGCTCTTCATGGCGGTGTCGATGACCGCCGGCGGCGGCGCGTGGGACAACGCCAAGAAGCTCATCGAGGACGGCGCCTACGGCGGCAAGGGCTCGGAGGCCCACGCCGCGGCGGTGACCGGCGACACCGTGGGTGACCCCTACAAGGACACTGCGGGACCGGCCATCAACCCGATGATCAAGGTCGCCAACATCGTCGCCCTGCTGATCATCCCGCTGATCACCTGATCTGAGCAGGCCACGAGTCAGGCCCGACCACACCGAGCAACTGTCGCGGCGCGGGATCCGCGCCTGCCCGCCCGCGCCGCGTAGCCTCCGACGCAGCAGTGTCCGCGTCCGTCGACATCGGCCTGGTCCTTGCCCTGCTCACCGCGTTCGGGTCGGTGGCGGGGTTCCTCTACAAGTTCCGCGGGGCCCGCGAGGCGCCGTCGGTGGAGCTGACGCACCCCTGGCGGAGCACCGTCGATCTGTTCCGTTCGCCGCTGTACGCCCTGGGCATCGCCATCGCGCTGGGCTCATGGGGCTTTCACGTCGGGGCGCTGGCGCTGGCGCCGATCTCGCTGGTGCAGTCGGTCATCGCGGGCGGGCTGGTCCTGCTCACGGTGGTCGCCGACAAGCTGTTCGGCATCGAGGTGACGCGCCGCGAGTGGGTGGGCGTGGGGCTGACCGCTGCCGGCCTGGCCTTCCTGGCGGCCACGCTGGACGGTGATGCGGGCAGCGCGCACTCGCGCTATGACCCGGGGACGCTGGCGGTGTTCCTCGCCGCCACCGGCGCCGTCGGCCTCCTGTTGGCGCTCCGGCCGCGCCGTCCCGGATTGCTTGCGGTCTCCGCGGGCCTGCTGTGGGCCACGTCGGACACTTCGATCAAGGCGCTGAGCTCACATCTGCACGCTCTCGGGTTTGGGGTCTTGCTGCACCCGCTGGCCCTCGTCATCCTCGTGGCCTCGCTGGTGGGGCTGCTCATCTCAGCGCGCAGCCTCCAGTTGGGTGACGCGGTGCCGATGATCGCGCTGACCAGCGCCGCCGCCAACCTGACCACGATCGCCGCCGGGCCGATCGTGTTCGGCGAGCCGATGCCGTCCACCCAGGCGGGCGTCGTGATCCGGGTGCTGGCCTTCGCGCTGGTGATCGCCGCCGCCGCGCTCACCCCGCCGCCGCGGGCGGACGGGGTGAAGGCGTTGTGAACGGAGCCGCTTGGGCCAAGGGCCGTTGCGGGTATTGGTCTTGATGTGACGCCATTTATCGCCGTAACGACCTAGAGTCCCGCGCATGTTCATTGTGATCGTCGGTGCCGGCCGTGTGGGGTCGGCGGTAGCCAAGCGCGCGTTGGACGCCGGACACGACGTTTCCGTGCTTGACAGCGACCCGCTGTCACACGAGCGGCTGGACAAGGACCAGTCGATCAGCTGGGAGGACGCCGGCGGGCGATTCACCGTCGGCGCGGCATTGGAGGTGGACGGCCTCATCGAGGCTGGAATCGAACAGGCCGACATCTTTCTGGCGGCCACGCGTGGCGACAACACCAATCTGGTCATCGCCCAGCTTGCTCAGCGGCGCTTCAACGTGGGTCGCGTGGTGGTGCGCGTGGCCGACCCGGCCCGGGCCGCCTGGTACGGGGAGCAGGGACTGCTCACCATCTGTCCGACCCAGCACGCCATCGACCAAGCCGAACACGTCGTTCTCGAGGCCTGAAGGGAGAAACCGGCCACATGTACGTGATCATCGCGGGAGCGGGCAAGGTGGGGTGGAACCTTGCGCGGGAGCTGATCGCCAAGGACAGGGAAGTCACCCTGATCGAATCCGACCACCGCCGCTTTCGCGTGGTGGAGGAGGAGCTCGAGCACGCCGTGCAGTACGGGGACGCCACCGAGCTGTGGATCCTCGAGCGCGCCGGCATCCAGCGTGCTGACCTCGTCATCGCGGTCACCGGCGACGACGAGGACAACATCCTGATCTGCCAGGTGGCCAAGGAGAAGTACGGGGTGGACCGGATCGTTGCCCGGGTCAACAACCCGCGCAACATGGTGCACTTCAAGACGCTCGGCATCCAGCCCGCGGTGTCGGCCACCGACCTCATCCTGCGCCTGATCGAGCACGAGGTCCCCGAGTACGGCCTCGTCCAGCTCCTGGCGCTCGAGGAGGAGCACCTGGAGATCATCGAGCTCGAGGTGGGGGAGGGTTCGACGGCCGCGGGCCAGCGTGTCAACGACGTGTCCCTGCCCGAGGGAGCGCTCATCATCTCGGTCCTGCGCAACGGGGCCGGGTTCGTCCCCAAGGCCGACTCGGTCATCCACGCCGGCGATCAGGTGCTGCTCATCCTCGACCCCGGTCTCGAGGGCGAGATCACCCCGCGCTTCGCGCCCGAGGGCACAGAGCTCTCGGCCCGCAACTAGTCATCCCCGCCGGTGGCTGACCGCACCGTCGACTTCCTGCTCATCGGCGGCGGCCTGGCCGCGGGCAACTGCGCGCGCTGGCTGCGCCGCTCCGGGGCCGAGGGCTCCATCCTGCTCGTCGGGCGCGAGCCCGACCTGCCCTACGACCGCCCGCCCCTGTCCAAGGGTTACCTCAAGGGGACCGACTCGCGCGACGACGCGCTGTTTCAGACCGCCGACTGGTACGCCGAGCAGGGGATCGAGGCGCTCACCCGCACCTCGGCGATGAAGCTCGACCTCGCCGAGCGCACGGTCAAGCTCTCCAACAAGCTCCAGGTCGGCTTCGGCAAGGCGCTCATCGCCACCGGGGCCAACGTCCGTCGCCTCAACGTCGATGGGTCCGAGCTCGAGGGCATCCACTACCTGCGCACGTTTGGCAACAGCGACGCCATCCGCGAGGACGCGGCGGGCAAGCGAGTTGTCCTCATCGGCGGCTCCTACATCGCCTCAGAGGTGGCGGCGACACTCACCGAACTCGGCAGCCAGTGCACGATGGTCATGCTCGAGGAGCGCGCGCTCATCCGCACCTTCGGCCGCGAGGCGGCCGGCTACTTCCATGACCTGCTGGCGAGCCACGGCATTACCCTGCACGGCGAGGACGAGCTTGACCGCTTCGAGGGTGCCGACGGGCGAGTGACGAAGGTCGTGACCAAGAGCGGCCGCGAGATCGACGCGGACGCCGTGGTCATCGGCGTCGGGGTCAACCCTGACGTCATGCTCGCCCGCGGCGCGGGCCTGGAGTTGGGCGAGAGCGGCGGCGTGCGCGTGAACTCCCGCCTGGAGACCGCCACCCCAGGGATCTACGCCGCGGGGGACATGGCCGAGTACGAGAGCGTCGTCCACGGAGGCAGGCCGATCCGCGTCGAGCACTGGGACGTCGCCTTCACCCACGGCAAGACCGTGGCGCTCAACATGCTGGGCAAGGACGTCGCCCACGACGTCGTCCCCTACTTCTTCTCCGACCTGTCCGATTGGGCAGCGATCGAGTACGTGGGACCGGCCTCCGACTGGGACCGCGAGGTCATCCGCGGCTCCCTGGATGAGGGCGCCTTCTCCGTCTTCTACCTGCACGAGGGCTACGTCGCCGGCGCGCTGTCGGTCGGCCGCTCCGAGGACCTCCAGCACGCCCGCCGCTTCATCGCCGAGGACACCGAGATCGGCGATCCCGACGCGCTGGCCGACCTCTCCACAGACCTCGAGTCTCTCACTGCGGGGCAAGGACTCGAACCTTGATAACCAGCTCCAGAGGCTGGCGTCTTGCCATTAGACGACCCCGCACTCGGGGCAGAGCATAGCCAAAACACGAGCCGATCCATCCGACCCGGGTGGGAACATGCGTTCGTATGATGGCTCGTAAACGGTGGGAGCGCTCTACGCGGCGGCCAGGGCGGCGTGGCGGATCTCGGAGGGCGTGGCCCCGAACTCGCGCTTGAACACGCGCGAGAAGTGAGCGGCGTCGCAGAAGCCCCAGCGGAAGGCGATCTCGGTGACTGAGCCTCCGTTGGGCTGCTGGAGGTCCTCCAGGCAGCGGGCGAGGCGCTCGCGGCGCACGAGGCCGGCCACGGAGGCGTCGACGTCCTCGAAGAGCGCGTGCAGCGTGCGGACCGACATCGCGTAGGCCCGCGCGATCGAGGCGGGTCCGAGCTGTGGGTCCTGAAGGTGGGTGCGCACGTAGCGGGCAATCTCGGCGCGCATGGCGGCGCGAGTGGCGGCGCGGTCTGAGGGCAGCGCTGGCTCTACCGCCGCGCGCAGCAGCTCCAGCGCGGCGTTGGCCGCCGCCGCGCCCGCCGCGGCGTCCAGTTCGGGCATCTCGATGGCGAGGGCGTTCATGAAGCGCACGAGCAGGCGGGCGGAGGCGCTCCCGTCAAGCGACGGAAGGGCGTCGAGGTCGCCCACGCGGGGGCAGACCGACAGCACGCGGTGGCGCGGGAAGAGCAGGGTGCGCTTGCAGAACGCCTCGGCGATCTCGATCTCGGTCGGCTGCAGTCCGTCCCACAGGACCACGTCGCCGGCCTTGAGCGCAAGCTGGCGGTCGCCCTCGCGCACCAGCTCCACGCCCTTGAAGACGAACTGGAACCCGAGCACGTTCTCGTGGCCGCCCTCGGCCTCGCCGCCGATCACGGCGCCGTCACGATGGCCCACGAAGGGGGAGGCGGCGCAGTCGACGAGCATGAGATCACCGACCGCACGGCGGGTCACCGCGGCCTGAAACCGCGGAGGGGTGCGCCACGTGGGCTTGACGTCGAAGGCGAGGTGGGTGGTGGCGAGGATGTCTGACCACGAGCGCAGCCGCGCCACGGGATCGGTCCCGCGTGGGCTCCACCGCTCCAACGGAGCCTCGTGCACTACCGCCACCTCGTCACGTCCTGTCTGTCTGTCGCGCAATCGCCGTCGGCCTCTCTCGTCCACTCCGCCGGCCTCTCTCGTCCGCTCATTTTAAAGGGCCTGAGCGGTTCGTTGGGCAGCCAGCGTCACGAAGGCATCGAGCGCCCCGGGGTTGGCCAGCGCGTCGCGGCTGGCGACCTTCTCGGCGGGCTCGCCGCGCAGGATGCGCTTGACCGGGGCCTCGAGCTTCTTCCCGGTGAGCGTCCGCGGGATCCCGTCCACCACGATGATGTCGTCGGGCACGTGCCGCGGCGAGAGCTCGCCGCGCAGGGCCGAACGGACGCGTCCCAGAACCGAGTCGTCCACCGTCGCCCCGGGCGAGGGCACCACGAAGAGCAGCAATTCGCCCATGCCGCCTTCGTCGTCCTCCAGGTGGACCACGAGGGCGTCGGCGAGCTCGGGAAACTCCTCCACCACCGCGTAGAACTCACCGGTGCCCAGGCGCACGCCGCCGCGGTTGAGCGTTGCGTCCGAGCGCCCCGTCAGCACGCAGCTGCCGCGAGGCGTGAACTTGATCCAGTCCCCCTGGCGCCAGACGCCCGGATAGCGGTCGAAGTACGACGAGTGGTAGCGCTCGCCGTCCTCGTCTCCCCACAGCTTCACCGGCATCGACGGCATCGGCGAGGTGATGACCAGCTCGCCGAGCTCGCCGACCACCGGGTTGCCGTCGGGGTCAAACGCCTTGGCGTCCACCGCCAGCGAGGCACATGAGATCTCGCCCTCATAGACCGGCGCGCCCGGGCAGCCCGACACGATGCCGGTGCAAACGTCAGTCCCGCCCGAGCCGTTGACCAGGCACACGTCGGGACCCAGCTGCTCATAGACCCACCGATAGCCCTCCGCGGGCAATGGCGACCCCGCGGTGCACAGCACCTCGATGGAGCTGAGGTCGAAGTCGTCGCGCAGGTTCAGGCCCGCCTTGCGGCATGCCATCAGATATGGAGGGGAGACCCCCATCGCCGTCGGCCGGTAGCGCTCAGCCAGCCGCCACTGCTCGGCCAGGTCTGGCCACCCGGGATCTCCGTCGAGCATCACGATCGAACTGCGCAGCAGCAGCGCGCTGACCAGCGCGTTCCACATCATCCACGCGGTGGTGGAGAACCACTGCAGACGCTTGCCGGGCCCGAGATCCCACCCCAGGCCCTGGTTCTTGTGATGCTCGACCAGCTGGCCGCCGTGGCCGTGCACGATCGCCTTGGGCAGGCCGGTCGTGCCTGAGGAGAAGAGCACGTACAGGGGGTGGTCGAACGCCACCGGCTCGAACTCCAGCGGCTCGGCCGAGCCCAGCAGGTCAGGCCAGGCCACCGCATCGGGCACCGCGGCCTCACCGTAGGGGACCGCCACGACGTGCTCGAGGCTGGTCAGGCGAGCCCGGATGGCCTCGACCTCGGCCAACCGGCTCACGTAGCGGTCGCGGAAGCCGTAGCCGCCGACGGCCAGCATCACCTTGGGCTGGATCTGGGCGAAGCGGTCGATGACGCTGCGGGCCCCGAACTCGGGCGCGCACGCGGCCCAGACCGCCCCGAGCGAGGCGGTGGCGATGAAGGCCACAAGCGTCTCGGGGATGTTGGGCAGGTAGGCGACGACGCGATCCCCCGGGCCGACTCCCAGACGCCGCAAGCCCGCCCGCGCCCGCGCCACCTGCTCGCGCAGCTCGCCGAAGGTGACCTCGAACTCCGGCCGGGTCTGGGAGTGAGCGATGACCGCCACCGTGTCGGCGTCCTCCTCACGGCCGACGAGGTGCTCGGCGTAGTTGACACGCGCGCCCGGGAACCACACCGCCCCCGGCATCTCCCGGGAGGCCAGCACGCGCTCGAAGGGGACGTGCGCGCGCAGCTCGAAGAACTCCCAGATCGACCCCCAGAACCCCTCGAGGTCCTCCACCGACCACCGCCACAGATCGTCGTAGCCGTCAAAGCGCTGGTCGCAGCGGCGCTCGGCGAAGGTCATGAAGCGGCCGATCTGTGTGCTCTGGCGCAGGTCGGCGGGTGGTTCCCACAGCACGTCGCCGATCATGAGCTCACACTATCGCCGGCCGGAACCCACCAGGGGGCGGGGAGTGCGCCCTCCTGCAAGTCGACGGCGGCGGCCACCAGCGGGGCCTCGTGTCCGCGCGGCGCGATGAGCGAGATCCCCGCGTCCCAGGTGACCGGTAGTGCCGCCACCGGCATTCCGGTCAGGTCCCACAGCGCGGTGAGCGCAATCATCGGGTCGCCCGGACCGCCGGCGTGGCCGCGGTCATAGCCCGGGCCGCGGCCGTAGGGGACGATCGGCAGCGTCGGCTCCAAGACGAGGTCGATGCCCCGCTGCTCGAACCACTCCTCCCACGCCGCCGCGCCGGCGGCCCGTCGCTGCTGGGCCGCGAGGTAGGCAGCGGCGCTCACGAAGTTCTGCGCCGCCTCGACGAACTCGGCGATGGCCGGCCGATACAGCTGCGCCCGCTCGGCGTGCTGGGCGTGGTAGGCCCACACGTCGGTGAGCAACAGGCAGCTGAGGTCATCCCAGTCCTGATGCCAGGGGGCCGGCGCGGCCACCAGGCGTGCGCCGAGGTGCTCGCAGGCTCCCCGCGCGGTGTCGAGGGCCGCCGCCACCTCCGCGTCGATTGGCATGTCGTCGGTGCGGTCGGTCACCGCGATGGTCAGCCCAGCCAGCGGGCGCGCACCGCCCGACGGGCCCAGGGAGAGCTCACCCACGGCGGACGGCGGCGGCGCCGCGGGGTCGACGGGCGAGCCTCCGGCGAGCATCCCGGACAGTAACGCTGCGCAGTCGGCGATCGTGCGCGCCATCGGCCCCGGATGGTCGAGCGTGGGGGCCAGCGGGATGATCCCGTCGAGCGAGAGCCGGCCGTGGGTCGGCTTGATGGCGCTCGTGCCACAGCAGGCCGAGGGGATGCGCAGCGAGCCGCACGTGTCCGAGCCCAGCGCCGCCGGGGTCATCCTCGCGGCCAGCGCCGCTGCGCTGCCGCCGCTCGATCCGCCGGCGACGCGGTCAAGCGCCCACGGGTTGCCGACCTGGTCGGTGGTGCCGCCCGCCGCGAACTCGTGGGTGTGGGTGTGGCCAAGCGCCACCATGCCCTGGCGGCGCAGCCGCGCCCACATCTCCGCGTCCTGGGCTGCCACGTTGTCCTGAAGCACCCGGCTGGAGGCGGTGAGTGGCAGCCCCTCCATCCCGTAGAGGTCTTTGAGCCCCAGCGGGATCCCGCACAGCGCGGGCGCATCCCCCGCGGCCAGGCGTTGATCGGCTGCACGAGCGGACCTGAGGGCGCGCTCCGGATACAGGCGCACCCAGGCGTTGACGGCGTCAGGAGCGCCCTCGAACGTGGGGGCGCCACCGTTGTGTTCCGCGATGCGCGCCAGGCACGCCTCGGTGAGCTCTGCCGCCGAAAGCTCGCGCCCGCGCAGGAGCGAGACCGCCTCGAGGACGCCCAGATCGGCGGGATTCGTCGCCGCTTCGATGCCCTCGGTCGTCGTCATGCCCTCTCCTCGATTTTCGCCCAGGCACGCCGTCCGCCACGCCCCCTCCCGGGGCGCGACGTACGCACTGTGACCGAATGTTCTCAAAGCGTACGTGATAGCGTTGGGCCCGGGAAGCGAGCCCAGGCATGATCGAGCAAGCGCAACGCACCGCCATGCCCGCCGAAGACGATCGAAACAAGCCGATCGCCGCCATCAGAACGGTGCGCGACGCGGTCTTTGATGTCATGCGGCGGTTTGGGATGACCACGATCTTCGGCAACCCCGGGTCGACGGAGATCCCCTTCCTCACCGGGCTGCCGCCCGACATCCATTTCGTCCTGGGCCTGCATGAGGGCTCGGTGGTGGGCATGGCCACCGGTTACGCCCTGGCGCGCCGCGAACCCGCCCTGGTCAACCTGCACACTGCCCCGGGGCTGGGCAACGCGATCAACGCCATCGCCAACGCCCGTGACATGCACGCGCCGCTGGTGGTCCTCGTGGGCCAGCAGGATCGCCGCCAGCTCGCCTACGAGCCGTTCCTCACCGGACGGGCGCTGGAGAAGCTCGCCGGCGACTACCCCGTCTGGTCGAACCTGCCCGTCCGGGCCCAGGACGTGCCGGGTGCGATCGCCCGCGCCTACAACGAGGCCGTGGCCGCGCAGGGCCCGGCGCTCGTTGTCATCCCCATGGGGGACTGGGCCGAGCCCGTCGACGAATACGCCGCCGGTTGGCCCGAGCGCACGCTGCGCAGCGCCGTGGCCACCACCGCTGAGCTCGGCGAACTGGCTGAGATGATCGACCGCGCCGCCTCTCCCGCGCTGGTGGTCGGCCGCAGCGACGACTGCGAGTCCTGGGAGGCGGTGATCGGGCTCGCCGAGCGCCTCGCCTGCCCGGTGTGGCAGGAGTCCTTTGCCCGCGCGGCGGGCTTCCCGCAGGATCATCGCCAGTTCGCCGGCCATCTCCCGTGGCGCCGGCTCCAGATGCGCGAGACGCTTGCGCCCCACGACCTGGTCATTGCCATCGGTACCAGCGCCTTCCGGCTCTACATCCTCGACGACCCGGGGCCGATGGTGCACGAGGGGACACGGGTGGCCGTGCTCACCGACGACCCCGCCGAGGCCCATCGCAGCCCGTGCGCGCTGGCGATCGTGGCCCCGGTGGCCTCGGCCTGCGCCGCGCTGCTCGAGGACGTCACGCCGCGCGACTCCGAGCCGCCGGCCGGGCTTCAGCGCCCCCCGGCGCCGCCGCCGCCGGCCGCCGGCGATCCGCTGCTGCCCGGCCACGTCTACGCGGCTCTGGCGGAGCGGCTGCCCCGTGAGGCGGTCATCGTCGAGGAGACTCCCTCCAGCCAGCCTGAGCTCTATCAGCGCGTGCCGATCCGCCATCCCCGGGGCTTCTTGGCCTGTGGCAACGGCGGCCTGGGTTTTGGGGTGGCGGGCTCGGTGGGGCTGCGTATGGGCAACCCGGACCGCCCGGTGGTCGGCGTGATCGGCGACGGGTCGTCGATGTATGCGATCCAGGCGCTGTGGAGCGCCGCCCACTACGAGGTCGGAGTGGTGCTGGTGGTGATGGCCAACGGGCGCTATGCCGTCATGGACGGGCTGGCACGCGCCGCGGGCGCCGCGGCGGCCTGGCCGGCCTTCGGCTCCATCGACATCGCCGGGATGGCCCGGTGCCTCGGCTGCCCTGCGGTCAACATCACCACTCACGACGAGCTGCTCCGGACCTTCGACGAGGTGCTCCCGGATCTGGCCGCGCGTCGCGAGCCTCTGCTCATCGAAGTCGCTCTCGCCTAGTGCTTGAGGACACTGGATCGTGACCCGCGAGCCCGGGCGGCCCACGCGCGGGCAGATCGTGCTGCTTGCCGCGCTGTCGGCGTTCGGGCCGCTGTCGCTGGACATGTACCTCCCCGGTCTGCCGGCGATGACCCGGGACCTGCACACCACCGCGTCGGCCGCCCAGTTGACGATCACCGCCTGCATGGTCGGCCTCGGAGTGGGGCAGGTGATCGCCGGGCCCCTCAGCGACGCTCGCGGACGGCGGCGGCCGCTGCTGGCCGGCATCTTCGGCTACACCGTCTCCTCGGTGGCCTGCGCCGTGTCGCCCACGATCGGCGTCCTGGTGGTCATGCGCCTCATCCAGGGGATGGCCGGCAGCGTCGGCATCGTCATCGCCCGTGCGATCGTCCGCGACCTGTCCGGAGGGACGGTGGCGGCCCGCCTGTTCGGCGTGCTCATGGGGATCACCGGCGTGGTCCCGGTGGCCGCGCCGCTCATCGGTGGCCAGGTGCTGCTCGTGACCTCGTGGCGCGGGGTGTTCGTCGTGCTGGGGGCGATCGGGGTGCCGCTGGTCCTGGCGACGGCGATCATGCTGCCCGAGACCCTGCCCGCCCACCAACGCCACCAGGGCGGGCTGCGCACGATCCTGGACCGGTTCGGGGCGCTTCTGCGCGACCGGCGCTACCTGCCCTACGCGCTGGCCTTCTCGCTGTCGTTCGCCGCGATGTTCGGCTACATCGCGGGTTCGTCCTACGTGCTGGAGAACGTCTTCGGGATCTCCCCGCAGCTGTTCAGCGTCGTCTTTGCCATCAACTCGGGTGGGCTGATCGCGCTGTCGCTGGCGGGCAGCCGCGCTGTCGGCCGCCGAGGCTCTGCCTGGCTGCTGCGGCGGGGCCTCGTGGGCACCGCCGCGGCCTCGATCGGCGCGCTGGTGGTCACGGTGATCGGTGGCGGCCTGTGGCCGCTGCTGGTCTGCTTCTTCGTGTTGTTGTGCGCCAATGGGCTGGTCCTGCCCAACGGGACGGCCTTGGCGATGGCCTCCCAGACGGGCTCGCTGGGCGCGGCCTCGGCTCTGCTCGGCCTCGGTCAGTTCGGCATCGGTGCGCTGGTGGCGCCCCTGGTGGGCGTGGCCGGCAGCCACGACGCCCTGCCGATGGCCGTCGTCATCGCGGTGGCCGGTACCGCAGCTCTGCTCGTCGACCTCGCCTTCGCGCCCCGCGCTGCCGTTCTCAGCGCGGCCTGACGCGAGCCGGCGGCGCTGAGCCTCCCGCTACGCGGACACGGTCACCCGGCGGGACCCGGGCTCGAAGTACCCGTGCTCACCTGCGGCCAGGTACGCCGCCAGGCGGCTGGCCAGCGACATGATCGTCAGCGACGGGTTGACCGACAGGGTCGTGGGGATGACCGAGCTGTCGCCCAGGAACAGGCGCCGGACGTCGTGGGACTCCGCGTGGGCGTCGACGACGGCGCGCTCGGGGTCTGAGCCCATACGGCAGCCGCCCTGGACGTGGGTGCTGCACTGGCTCGACGGGAGCACGCGCTGGGCCCCGGCGGCGAGCAGCGCCTCGCGTGCAAACCGCGACGACGCCTCGTCGCGCTGGCGCTCGATGGCGTTGAACTCATACGAGTACCGGTCACGACCGTCCTCGTCGATCCAGGCCATGCCGTTGTTCTGGTCGGTCACCATCGTCAGAAGGCCGCTGAAGTACCGGTACCGCCGCACGGCCTCGCTCAGCCGGCTGCCCCACATCGGCACGCCGTCCTCGTCGCAGAGCATCACCGAGAAGCCGATCGGGTCCTGGATGGTCGCGGCCTCGACGATGTAGCCGCCGTCGGCGTCGTTCTGGAACTTCATGCAGTGCGCGCTGATCGGATACACGCGGTGCGCGTCCTGCGGCTCCTCGAACAGCCCGACGATGATCCGAGCCGGATGCCAGCCGATGTGGCGTCCGATGAGCTGCGAGCTGGCCGAGTTACCGGCCAGCTCCGGAAGTCGCGAGCGCAGCAGCAGATGCGAGGTGCCCATGGCACCGGCGGCGACGACCACGACGCCCGCGTCCACGGCATGGGACTGCCCGTCCGCGTCGACGAACTCCACGCCGGTCGCCTCCAGGCCCGCCCCGCGATCCTCGATGACCACGCGTGTCACCGTGCACTCGGCCCGCAGCGTCAGCCGTCCATCGACCCACGGCGGGTGGATGTAGACGTTCATCGAGTTCTTGCCCGCATTGGTCGGGCAGCCCTGCAGGCAGGAGCCACAGCGCATGCAGTTGGCGTCGGTGTAGGACATGACCGGCTCGAGCTCGGCGCCCAGCGCCGCAAAACCCGGGGCGACCGTGGTGATGCAGGTCTGCCAGTCCGACCGCTCCCGAACGCCGAGGCGCGCTTGCACCCGATCGAAGTGCGGCGCCATGTCGGCCGCGCAGATCGGGTCGCCGCTCTGGCCCGCCAGGCCGGCCGCGCCATGCCACTTCTCGTAGTCCTGGTCAGACGGACGTAGCGCGACCTTGGTGTTCACGGTGCTCGTCCCGCCGACGCAGCGGCCGCGGATGACCACCAGCGGGGGCGCGGCGTCAGCCCGTGGCTCGACCAAAGTCGGCGGAAACCAGATGTCGTGGTTCGCGTGGGCCTCCCACCGCTCGAAGTCGGCCGCAGTGCGGTGTGGCCCGGTCTCGAGCAGCAGGACGCTGGCGCCCGCGTCGGCCACCTCACCGGCCACCAGACCGCCACCGGCGCCCGAGCCGACCACCACCACGTCAAAACGCTCGGCAGCACTCATGACTGCACCCCGAGGTAGGACCAGTCCTTTTTGACGCGATCGGCCAGCGGGAAGCGGAAGTCGATCTCTTCATAAGCGCCGGGCCCCGTGGCGCCCGGCGCCACGAAGTCCGAGTAGTAGGCCTCGCACGCCATCGCCCGCACCGCCCCGAACTCCGGGGTGAATTGTCGCTCGCGCAGCGCATCCTCGCCGCCGTCCACGCAGTCGGCCAGCGCCGTAAAGCAAGCGATCATGCCCGCCCGGTCGCCCTCGGGCATGCGCGCCAGCACGGCGTCGACGTAGACCTCGGCGCCCACGCGCTCGGACCCGGGCACCACCAGCTCGCAGAGCGAGCGGACCAGGACCGCCTGGGAATCACTCAGGACCAGGCCGCTCATCACGCCACCCCCGCGGTCGCCGGGGCAGGGCTCCCGGAGCGGATGAGGTCGGCGGCCTTCTCGGCGATCATGATCGTCGCCGCGTTGGTGTTGGCGCGGGTGATCTCCGGCATCACCGAGGCGTCGGCAACCCGCAGCCCGTCAACGCCGTACACCCGCAGGTCGGAGTCCACGACGGATCCCATCGCGCACGACGAGGTGGGGTGAAATACCGTCATCCCCTCGCGACGCGCGAAGGCCAGCAGGTCCTCGTCGGAGTCGCCGTCCGGGACTCGGAACGGCTGGTCGATGACCGCCCGCAGCGCCGGCTGCTCGGCCAGCTCCAGCGCCATCCGCAGGCCGGCCACCATGCTCGCCCGGTCCTCCTCGGTGGTGAGGAAGTTGCACACCACACGTGGCTTGGCCAGGGGCATGGGGGAGCGGAGCATGACCTTGCCGCGACCGGTGGGCTTGACCACCACCGGGCCGTAGGCCATGCCCGGAGCCTCGGGGGCGGTCAATCCGCCGTCGTAGAGCATCGCCGGGGCGAAGTGGAACTCGACGTCGGGGGCGTCGACGCCGCTGCGCGCGCGGAAGAAGCCTGCGCCCTCCGGGATGTTGGAGCTCAGCGGCCCGCGGCCCTCGGCCTCGAAGAGCGCGAAGTTCTCCGGGGACGGAGCATCGAACAGCGACGGACCCGTCGTCGTGTAGTTGAGGTTGCACATGCAATGGTCTTGGAGGTTTTCGCCCACGGGCAGCGCCTCGCGGACCTCGATGCCCAGCGGCGTGAGCTGGTCCTCGGGGCCGATGCCCGACAGCATCAGCAGCTGAGGCGAGTAGTAGGTGCCGGCCGAGAGGATCACCTCACGTGACGCGGACGCCTGCAGGGTCTCGTCCAGGCGCACGTACTCCACCCCGCTCGCGCGCCGGCTGTCGAAGAGCAGGCGGGTCGCGTAGGCGTGGGTGATGACGGTCAGGTTGGGCCGCTCGCGGACCGGGTGTAGGAAGGCGTCCGAGGTGCTCAATCGCCGGCCGTTGCGCTGGGTGAGCTGAAAACGGCCGACGCCCTCCTGGCGGGCGCCGTTGAAGTCCGGGTTGTGCTCGTGACCGGCCTGGCGCGCCGCTTCGATCATCGCGTCGACGAGCGGGTGCATGGAGCGGCTCTCGGACACCGTGAGCGGGCCGCCGACGCCGTGGTACGGGTTCTCACCGCGTTCGTTGTCCTCGGAGCGCTTGAAGTAGGGCAGCACGTCTTCATAACCCCACCCGTCGCAACCCGCGGCGGCCCAGCCGTCGTAATCGAGCCGGTTGCCGCGGACGTAGATCATTGCGTTGATCGAGCTACAGCCACCGAGCATTCGCCCGCGTGGCAGGTAGAGGCGGCGGTTGTCCATGCCGGGCTCGGGGTCTGAGAACAGGTCCCAGTCCAGCTCGGTCTTGAACATGACCGGGAAGATCGCCGGGATGCGGATCTCCGGCGCGGTGTCCTCGCCGCCGGCCTCCAGCAGCGCGACGGTCACGTCCGGGTCCTCGCTCAGGCGCGCCGCCAGGACGCACCCGGCCGAGCCCGCGCCAACGACGACGTAGTCGAACCGCTCACTCATCTCGGATCACCACCTTCATCACCTCTGTCGGATTGCTCATGGCAAAGCGCATGGCCTCGGGGGCCTGACCCAGCACGAACTCGTGGCTGATCAGGCGCTTCAGGGCCTCCGCGTTGCGTTCGACGACGCCCACCGCCTCCGCGAAGTCCTCGCCGGTGCAGCAGCTCGCGCCCAGGACGTCCAGCTCCTTCTCGGTCAGGCTCCCGATGCGGATCGGTACCTCGTCGGTGGACATGCCCACTTGAACCGCCCGGCCCGCCGAGGCGACCATGTCGACCATCGCGCGCACCGCCGCCGGCACGCCGGTGGCATCCACGGCGACCGGAGGCCCGCCGCCGCCGCCCCACTCGCGGGCATCTGCCACCACCTGCGCCGCGGTGGTCCACGGCACCGTCTCGGCGCCCAGCAAGCGCCCCAGCTCGAGCCGGCTCTCCTGTAGGTCCACGAGCAGGACCTCGGCGCCGAGCTCGCGCGCCACCACTGCCACGCACTGGCCGATCGGCCCGGCCCCCAGCACGACCACGCGCTCGCCAGGCCCGACCCGTCCGCGGCGGACCGCATGGACGGCCACCGACACCGGCTCGGCCAGCGCCGCCAGGGCGCCGTCGGCGGCCTGGATGGGGAACACCTGCTCCTCCGGGAGGCAGAGCAGCTCCTGGAGGCCGCCGTCGCTGTGGATGCCCACCAGCGAGAAGTTGTCGCAGGCGTTGGGGCGCCCGACGCTGCACGGGTAGCAGGCGCCGCAGGCGCTGATCGGCAGCATGGCCACGCGCTGGCCGGAGCTCAGCCCGGCGCGGCAGTCCGGGCCGACGGCGGCGATCGTCGCGCCCACCTCGTGCCCGAGCACGCGGGGGAACTGCGAGCCGCCGGCCGCCGCCGAGAGGTGGCCGGAGAAGAAGTGGTAATCCGAGCCGCAGATGCCCACCGCCTCGGGATGGACCAGCACCTGTCCGGGTCCCGGCGCGGCCGGCTCGGGCCGGTCCACGACCGACATCACGCCGACACTCTCGGTGACCGCTGCGCGCATGCCGGGCCTCAGGATCCCCAGACCGCGTCGGCGGTCTCGACGACCAGCTCGAGCTTGGCCGCCTGTTCGTCGTGGGTGAGCGCGTTGCCCTCGACGGTGGAGGAGAAGCCGCACTGTGGCGACAGGCACAGCTGCTCGATCGGGAGGTAGCGCGAGGCCTCCTCGATGCGGCGGATGAGGTCGTCCTTGCTTTCGAGCGTGCCGCGCTTGGTGGTCACGAGGCCCAGCACGACCAGCTTGCCCGGTCCGACGAACCGCAGGGGCTCGAACCCGCCCGAGCGCGCGTCGTCGTACTCCAGGAAGAAGCCGTCAACCTTCAGGGCGCCGAAGAGCGTCTCGGCGACGTAGTCATAGCTGCCCTCGGCGGCCCACGACGAGCGGAAGTTGCCGCGGCAGAGATGCGTGGTGACGGTCAGCCCCTCGGGCCGTCCGGCGAGCGCGTTGTTGATGTTGGACACGTAGGTGTCCAACAGCTGCGGGGTATCCTCGCCGCGCGCGGTGAGCGCGTCGCGCTGGCTGGGGTCGTTGAGGTAGGCGAGGCTGGTGTCGTCGAGCTGGAGATAGGTGCACCCCAGCGCGGCCAGCGCCTTGATCTCGGCGACGTACGCGATGGCCAGGTCCGCCCAGAAGGGCTCGAGGTCGGCGTAGACATCCGGGTTCAGCGCGGCGCGGCCGCTGCGGTAGTGGACCATGTTGGGGGAGGGGATGGTTAGCTTGGGGGTGACGCCGTCGGTGACGATCCCCTGCAGGAAGGCGAAGTCCTCGGCGAAGATCGGGTGCTCGAGGGACACCTTCTCGTTGACGGCGATCGCCGCCGGCTTGAAGTCGACGGTCCCGTCCGCGTTGCGGAAGTGCACCTCGATGTCGGACTCGATCTTCTCGATGCCGCCGAGCTGGTAGATGAAGTCCATGTGCCACGAGCTGCGGCGAAACTCGCCGTCGGTGGCCGACTGCAGCCCGGCGGCCCGCTGCATCTGTACCGCCTTGGTGATCTCCTCGTCCTCGATCCTCCGCAGCTCGGCGGCGGTGATGCTGCCCTTGAGCAGGTCCTCGCGGGCGTCGAGCAGGCGGCGGGGGCGCAGGAGGCTACCCACGTGGTCGGCGCGGAAGGGAGGCGTGGTGCGTCGCCCGGAGGCAACTTGAGTGTCGGTGGCGATCGGATTACCTCATTTCACGTTGATCTCAACCCGCAGGCCTTCCGGGTCGCTGAAGAACAGCTGACGTGGACCCCCGCCGGGGACGTCGTTGCGCACGGGCGCGATCCCGGCGGCAGCCAGGCGGGCGGTGACCGCCTCGTAGTCCGACGCGGAGAAGGCGATGTGATCGATCGGGGCGGATCCGGACCCGCCCACCCCCGGCGCGGCCTCGCTTACGCTCAGGCCCAGGGTCGCCGCGTGCGCCCGGTAGGAGGCGCGGTCGGCGATGTGCAGGCAGGGCACGCTTCCGGCGTAGAGCCAGAACCCATCGAATTGCAGCGGTGGCCGGTCGCCCGTGCGCAGGCCCACCGCGCTCTCGTAGAACTCGCGTGCGGTCTCGATGTCATCCGAGAGCACGAGCACGTGCTCCAGTTCGGACACACCGCCGCTCATCCGCCGGCGGGCAGGCTCTCGGTCGACGCCGGCACCGAGTCACCGGCGACCGTGCGCAGCAGATATGCCGAGTGCAGGCGACTGGGGTCGTCGCGCAGCTCCTTGGCACTGCCCGAGTACTGGATGCGCCCACCCTCCATCACGTAGGCCCCGTTGGACAGGCCCAGCGCCACCGTGGCGAACTGCTCGATGAGCAGGACCCCGGTGCCCGACTCGGCGACCTCGCGGATTGTGGGGATGAGGCGCTGGACGACCACGGGGGCCAGGCCGAGCGACAGCTCGTCGATGATCACGAACCGCGGCTTGGACACCAGGGCCTGGGCCAGCACCACCATCTGCTGCTCGCCGCCCGACAGGGACCGGGTCTGGGTCGACAGGCGCTTCTCCAGTTCGGGGAACAGCTCAAGCGCGTGGGCGCGCCCCTGTTGGGCGGCCTTGCCCTTCAGCGCATAGGTGGCGACGCTGATGTTCTCCTCCACCGTGAGGTCGGGGAGGAGCCGCCGGCCCTCGGGCACGATGGCCAGGCCGGCGTGGCGGATCTTCTCGGGCCGCCGGCCCGCGAGTTCCTGGCCGCCGATCGTGACCGAGCCGGCACGCATCGGCAGCACGCCGCCCACCGCCAGCACCATGCTGGACTTGCCGGCGCCGTTGGGGCCGAGCAGCGCGGTGACCTCGCCGGGCGGGATCTCGAGCGAGACATCGCGCACCACGTCACGGCCGCCCCGGGCGACGGTCAGCCCGCTCAGGTTGAGGGTCTCGTCACTCACGCGGCCTCCTCCGCGCCCAGGTAGGCGCGGACGACCTGCTCGTTGCGCAGCACCTCGGCGGTCGGGCCGGACGCGATCATCTTGCCGAAGTCGAGCACCGCGGTGTTCTCACAGCACGACGAGACGAGGCTCATGTCGTGGTCGACGAGGATGGTCATCGCCCCGGTGTGGGCAGGGATGCCGCGGATGATCTCCCCCAGATGCGCCGTCTCGGCCTCCGGCAACCCGGCGGCGGGCTCGTCGAGCAGCACCAGCTTGGGCTTGCCCACGATCGCGCGTGCCACCTCGACCAGCCGGCGCTGGCCGGCGCCCAGCGTGCCCACCTTGGCGTAGGCCACCGACTCCAGGCCGACGATGCTGATCGCGCCCAGCACGTCGGTGCGGCGGTCCGAGCCGCTGAGCTTGGAGTGCTCATGGATCATCGCGACGTTGTGGTAGACGGAGAGGTCCTCGATGGCCTGCTCGGTCTGAAAGGTGCGGCGCACGCCCCAGCGGGCGCGGCGGAAGTGGGCCATGGACAGCAGGTCCTCATCGAATGCCGTGACCGACCCGGAGGCCGGGCGCACGAAGCCCGAGAGCACGTTGAAGAACGTCGTCTTGCCCGCGCCGTTGGGGCCGATGAGCCCGCACGTGCCGGCGTTGAAAGTCACGCTCATGCCATCGAGCGAGGTCACGCCGCCGAAGCGGACGGTGAGCCCGGAGACCTCGATCACTGGGCCGACCCCTGGTTGGCTGCCGATCGCCGGCCCGCACCGCTGACGAATCTGAACAGCCGGGCGATATCCCGGGGCAACTGGTCCACGATCCCCGTCGGGGCGGTGGTCAGCACCTGGAGCACCCCGACGCCGAACAGGATGATCAGCCAGTCCGGTGAGACCCCGACGTCGTTGAGGATCGCCGGGAGCAATTGGAGCAACAGGCCGGCGACGATCGCGCCCCAGATGCTGTAGGCGCCGCCCATCAGGACGACTGCCAGCAGGGTGATCGAGTCCTGGGTCTGGAAGTCGATGGAGTACAGGTAACGGACCGCGCCGGCCAGGACGGCCCCGGCCACGCCGGTCACGAACGAGGCCAGGGCGAAGGCCCAGAGCTTGTAGAGCGTCGTGTTGATCCCGGCGGCGAGGGCAGCGGGCTCAGACTGGCGGATCGCCGCCCACGCGCGCCCGGGCTTGGTGCGCACGTGCACGAGCACGAGCACGAACATGATCGCCGCGACCACCACCGAGTAGCGGAAGAAGGCCGGGTCGGTGGTGGCGATACCGGGGCGGCGGATCGGCGGGATATGCAGCAGTGCGCCGTTGTAGCCGCTGAAGCCATGGCCGCCGTTGGGGAAGTTCAGCGAGGCCAGCACGACGGTGATGGCGCCGGCCAGCATCAGGGTGATCAGCGCCAGGTACAGCCCGCGCATGCGCAGCGCCGGCAGGCCGACGATGGTGCCCAGAGCCATGGTGATGAGGCCGGCGAGCAGGATCACCACCTCGTACGGGAGCGAGGTGGCGAACAGCAGTCGCGCGGCCACCCACGCGCCGATGGCAAGGACCGCCGCCTGACCCAGGGAGATCAGGCCGACGCGGCCGACGAGGACACCCAAGCCCAGCGCGACGATCGAGTACACGGCCACCTGGGTCATGGCGTCGATGTAGTAGAGGCTCAGGATCTGTGGCAGCAGGATGATGACCAGCAGCACCCCGACCAGAATCACGGCGGCGCGCGTGTAGAAGCCGCGCTCGAACCGGCGGGGCGCGGGCGGCGGCACCTTGGGCGTGGCCTCGGTGGTGAGTTCGGCGGTGCTCATGGTCAGAACCTCTGCCGCGCCAGCGACAGCGTGCGCTTGCGGTTGAGGAACAGCAACGCGATCGCCGCCAGAACGAACGGCGTCATGTCGCGATAATTGGTCAGCGACGTGATTGGGGTCACCCCGGCATCGACGACGCCGATCACGATGGCGGCGACGAAGGTGATCCAGATCGAGGACAGCCGCGCGATGAGCGCGGCCGCCAGCGAGGAGATCACCAGGAAGGTCAGTGTGGTGGCGTCCAGCGCCACCAGGTCGGCGAGCAGGATCCCAGAGAGGCCGGCGACGATGCCGCAGCCGAACCACGCCGATGCCTCGACGCGCCGGACCGGGACCCCGAGCGTCGCGGTGATCTCTCGATCGTTGGCCATCGCCCGCATCGCGGTTCCGAGCTTGGCGTACCGCAGGAACAGTGTCGTGGCCACCGTGATCACGATGCCCACGGCGAGAGCGATGATGTCCGTGGTCGTCACCTGGATCTCGCCCACCATGAAGCCGTGGTTGTCGGTGGGTAGCGTGATCGATCGCGACGCGCCGCCGTTGGAGGTCCACAGCAGGTCCATGGCCCCCAACAGGATGAGCGTCAGGCCGAGCGTTGCCGTGGTCTTGACCAATGGGTCGCGATCCGCCAGCGCTCGGCCGAACACCATCCCATAGGCCAGCGTGATGACGCCTCCGAAGAGGACGCACACCAGGTACGCCAGCCACTGGTTCATGCCCGAGTTGTTGATCAACTGCCATGCGATCAGGGCACCGAACGCGCCAACCGCCCCGAAGGAGAGGTTGAGCACCCCCGTGGTCCTAAACAGCACGATCATTCCCACGCCGGAGAGGGCGTAGACCCCTCCGAGCGCCAGGCCGGTGACGAGAAACGGCTGCTCGTCCTGCCAGCTGGGAAGCGACAGTGCCAGGTGGATCAATGGATGCACGTTCAGCGCCCCGATCGCATAGTCGTCTTAGCTCATCCCCTCACTCACGAGATCCCGGCTGCCTTCGCCGCGGACCGGTACTGCGCGATCTGCGGATCAGCGGCGGAAATGGGCGTGCAGCCCTGGGCCGTCACCATCTTCCCATTATTGGGCGTCACGGTGTAGTCGGAGTTGTTCGGAATGTGCAGGGCCACCTTGCCGTAGGTCCACGGCTGGCAGAGCATCTCGGACTTGTAGTCCTTGATCCCCAGGATCGCCTGGTTGACGCTCTTCATGGTGTAGTCGCCCTTGACCGTGTCCAGGGCCTGGGTCAGGAACTTCGCCAGCATGTAGCCGAACTCGCTGAAGGAGCCGATCCCGCCGGCCACGTTCTGACCGTACTTGGCCATGATCGCCTTGTAGTTCTGCAGCTCGGGCCCGTTGTGGTCGTCGGGGTTGACGGCCTCAGCGTTCACGAACAGCTTCTTGTTCCACTTCGGTCCCAGCGCCTTGGCCAGGAAGTCGGTGTCACACGGAGTCGAGCAACCCCAGGACTTGACTCGGTCCTCAATGCCCAGCTTCTGGGCGGCCTGGAGGATGACCAACGCCTCGGGCGGGGTGAAGTTGAGGATCACCGAGCCATCGGAGCCGGCCGAGTTGACCAGGTTGAGGGCGACCGAGTTGGCGTCGTTGATCGGCACGTTCTCGGTCAGCGACGTGATCGGCACGCCCTTGGACTTCGCGATCGCGGCCGGGCCGGCGGCGATGTAGCCGGTGCCCGGGACGTTGGACTGCACGAACACGATCTTCTTGGCGCCGACGACGTCGAGCGCGTACTGGACCGCCCCGTCGGAGCTGTAGCGCGGTCCCATGTTGACCGCGGCGCTGTTGGGGGTCGACCAGCACTCGGGAGCGATCCCGGCGTCCATCTCGTAGATGCCGAGCTGCTTCCAGTAGGACTGATCCAGGGTGCACTCCAGCAGGTCGAACACACCGTCGATCGCCACAACATGATCTGACTGGATCAGCTTGTGAGCGGCGGCCGTGATCTGGGCGGGCTGCGTCTGGTCAAGCTCAACGAACAGCTTCAACGGATGTCCGCTGACGCCGCCGTTGTCGTTGACGCAGTTGAAGTACGCCTGGATCGTGTTCGGGCCGTCGGTGAAGTCCGTACCCGGCTGATGGGTGTCGATGGTGCCGATGTTGATCGGCGTGCCGGTGGCCTTGACCCCCGGCTTGGGCCCGCACGAAGAAACCGCGGCGGTGGTACCGCCGCTGGCGCTCGTGCCGGTGCTTCCGCCGGCACTCGTGCCGGTTCCGGTGCTCGCAGCGCTCGATGTCGCTGCGCTCGATGTCGTTCCGCCACCGGCGGAGCTGCTCGAACTGTTGGAACTGCTGCCACATCCCGCCAACGCGAGCAGCGCGACGGCAGCCACCAATGCGAGTCCGATCCGCATCCGTGGCATGAGGTGATAACTCCTCACGGCTCTCCTCTCCTCAGGGTGTCTCGCCGGCCTCGAGATCCTCTCGAGGCTGCGCGCATACTAATTGTGGACCCGCCTGCATGCAAGAAGCGGCTAACAGTCGCGCAATGCTCGTCTTTTGACCGGGTTTTTGGCCTTTCTTGCATGCAACGACTCTCCCGCATTAGACTGCCCCCGCCTCAGACGGTCTGCCGGGCGTCTCCGCCCGTTTCAACAGGCCCTGCCGGGCACGGCGATCGAATTGGCCAGGCCAGCTCACCGAACCCAAATCACGAAGGCGGTGCTCCGCCTGCGCGAGCGGATCTTCAACGGGGGCTTCTCGCCGGGTGAGCGCATGTCCGAGCTGCCGCTGGTCGAGCTGTTGGGCGTGAGCCGCACGCCGCTGCGCCTGGCGCTGGCCGAGCTCGAGCACGAGGGACTGCTGCGCGGCCTGCCCGGAGGCGGCTACGTCGTGCGCGAGTTCACCCAGGGCGACGTCCGCGACGCCATCGAGCTGCGCGGGGTGCTGGAGGGCACCGCAGCGCGCTTCGCCGCCGAGCGCGGCGCGACGGCGCGCGACCTGGCCGCGCTGCGCGCCACCAATGAGACGATCGGGACGCTCGTGCACCGCTCTGACTACGAGTCCTTCGAGCGCTATCTGAGCCTCAACGAGTCCTTTCACGGGCGCATGCTCAAGATGGCCCGTAGCGCCCTGCTGGTGCGCTCGCTGCAGGGGATCACGTCGCTTCCTTTCGCCGGGCCCAGCGCGCTCGTCTTCGCCCAGGCCGAGCTCCCGGCCTCCCGCGACATCCTCGTCATCGCCCATCGCCACCACAGTGGGCTGATCGATGCCATCGAGCGCCGTCAGGGCGCCCGGGCGGAGAGCCTCGCGCGCGAGCACGCCCGCCTCGCCCTGGCCAACCTCGAGATCGTCGTCGAGCACCGCGAGGTCCTTGACCGCGTGCCCGGGGCAGCGCTGATCAGGCTCACCGACGAGGCCGAGTCCGAGCCTGTGACCGACGTGGCGACAGACGCGGCGACCGCCCCCGAGCCCGCCTGAGCCGCGGGCGGTCATTCGGTCTGACCCGTCCCTGACTCGCTGACCGGGACGGGCTCCTCGACGTCGGCCCACTGGACCGCATGGCGCGCCGCGGCGTAGACATCGTCGCTCTGCGGGCGATAGCCGTCCTCCAGCGGCGGGCTCAGCGGTACCGGCATGAATGGCGCCCCGACGCGCTGGATCGGGGCGTCGAGGTAGTCGAAGGCCGCCGCCTGAAGCTCGGCCGCGAGCTCAGCGCCCAATCCGCCGGTGCGCACCGCCTCGTGGGCTACCACGGCACGTCCGGTCCGGCGTACCGACGCGGCGATCGTCTCGATGTCGAGCGGCACTAGCGTGCGCGGGTCGATGACCTCAGCCTCGATTCCGTCGCTCGCCAGCCGGTCCGCCGCGATCATCGCCTCGCCGACGAGTCGCGACAGGGCGACGATCGTCACGTCGCGGCCGCGACGCACGACGTGCGCGCGACCGAGCGGGAGCGGTTGGGGCGACTCCGGGACGTTCTCACGGCGGAAGTAGAGCGACTTGTTCTCGACGAACACCACCGGGTTGGGGTCGGCGATGGCGGTGCGCAGCAGGCCGGCGGCGTCCGCGGCAGTGGCCGGCATGACCACCTTGAGCCCCGGGATGTGGGCCAGCCAGGCCTCCAGGCTCTGGGAGTGCTGGGCGCCGGCGCGCCCACCGGAGCCCCCCTGGGTGCGCAGAACCATCGGCACCGATAGCTGGCCTCCGGACATGAAGTGCGCCTTGGCCGCCTGGTTGACGAGTTGGTCGAGGGCCAGCGTGATGAAGTCGATGAACATGATCTCCACCACGGGTCTGAGTCCCGCCTGGGCCGCGCCGATGGCGATTCCGCACACGGCTCCCTCGCTGATCGGCGTGTTACGGACGCGCTCGCGGCCGAACTCATCGGCCAGGCCCTCGGTGGCCAGGTAGGGGCCGCCCTCGGCGACGTCCTCGCCGATCACGATCACGCGCTCGTCCTCGCGCATGGCCTCGGCCAGTGCGGCGTTGATGGCCTTGACGTAGGTCGTCTCGCCGGTCATGTCGCGTAGACCAGCGCGGCCGCGTCTTCGGCGGTGGGCGGTGAGCTGTCGCGCGCGAACTGCACGGCCCGGTCGACCTCGGCGTCGGCCTCGGCGGTGAGGCCCCGGGCGGTCGCCTCGTCGACCCAGCCGTGTTGCCTCCCCAGGGCCTCGAGCCGGGCGATCGGGTCCAGCTTCGCCCACTCGGCGTCAGCAAGGGCGTCGCGGTAGCTCTGCTGGTCTCCCTCGTAGTGGCCGCTACGCCGGTGGGTCGAGCACTCCAGCAGGAACGGGCCCTTGCCGGACCGTGCCTGCTCCAGGTAGCCGCCGAACGCCGTCCACACCGCACCGACGTCGGCGCCCTCGACAAGTTGGGTCTCGAACTCGTAGGGCGCCACGACGTCGATGACGCGCGCCACCTTGGTGTGGGCCGAGCGCGGGGTGAACTCGGCCATGCCGTTGTTCTCACAGACGAAGACGAGCGGCAGCTCCCACAGCGCGGCCAGGTTGACGGTCTCGTGGAAGTGGCCGGCCTGGACGGCCCCGTCGCCGAAGAACACGACGGTGACGCGGTCCTCGCCGCGCAGTCGGGCGGCCAGCGCGTCGCCGGCCGCCATCGGGAGGTTGCCGCCCACCACGCCGGTGGCTCCCATGAGCCCGTGCTGAGCGTCGACGAGGTGCATCGAGCCGCCCAGACCCCGGCACAGGCCCGCCGAGCGCCCCATCAGCTCCGCCATCACGCGATCCATCGCCGCGCCCTTGGCCAGGGCGTGGCCGTGGGCGCGGTGGCCGCTGTAGACGGCGTCGTCGTCGCGCAGCTGGCGGCATACCCCGGCGGCGACGCCCTCCGAGCCGATGCTGAGGTGGACCAGCCCGTGGACCTGGAGGCGGTGGTGCAGCTTGGCCACGCGCTCCTCGAAGCAGCGGATCCGCCACATGGTGCGCAGCAGATCGAGCGCCGTCTCGCGCTCGACCATGTCAGGCCACGGCGGATGCCGTGCCGAGCACCTCCCGGACGGCGCCCGCGATCTTGTGCTCGTCGGGTAGGACAAAGGCCTCCATCGGCTCGCTGTAGGGGATGGTGGCGTCCAACGCGGTGACCAGCTTGACCGGGGCCTTGAGCGACGAGAAGCCGTGCTCGGCCACTTCGGCGGCGATGATCGACGCGGCGGAGGCGTGGCGCGTGGCCTGGTCGGCGACCACGAGATGCCCGGTCTTCTCGACCGAGGTGAGGATCGCGGGCATGTCGAGCGGCTGCAGTGAGCGAGGGTCGATGACCTCGGCATCGACGCCCTCCCCGGCCAGGGTCTCGGCCGCCTGCAGCGCCTTGCCCACCGTCCACCCGGTGGCCACGATCGTGACGTCGTTGCCGGGGCGGCGGATTGCCGCCTCCCCGATGGGGACCACGTACTCGCCCTCGGGCACGTCGCCGTGCTCGAGCACCAGCAGGTAGTGCATGAGGTAGACGACGGGATTGTCATCGCGCACGGCCGCGGCCATCAGCCCCTTGGCGTCGGCGGGGGTCGAGGGGAGCACGACCTTGAGCCCGGGCACCCCGGCGAACATCGTGTAGATCGAGCCGGTGTGCTGGCCGGCCCAACCCGCGGTGAAGCCGTAGCCGGCCTTGAGGACGAGCGGGACCTTGACCTGGCCGCCGCTCATGTAGCGCAGGCGCGGGGCCTCGTTGGTCACCTGGTTCATGGCGACGAGCATGAACTCGGCCATGAGCAGCTCCACGATCGGCCGGTAGCCGGCCACGGCCAGGCCGACCGCCATGCCGATCTCAGCGGTCTCGGAGATCGGGCTGACCCGGACGCGGTCGCGGCCGAACGCCTTGACCAGCGGGTCCTCGTCGGAGGGGGCGACGTCCTGGCCGTAAAACACGACGGTGTCGTCGCGCGCCATCTCCTGCTGGATCGCCTCGTTGACGGCGGCGATGTAGGGAATCTCTCGTGCCATGTCGGTGTCTCCTGGCGCTGCCTAGGCGTAGACGAAGTTGGTGGCCGCTTCGGGCTCGGGATACGGGCTGTCGAGGCCGAACTGGACGGCGGCGTCCATCTCGTCGGTGACCTGGAGGGCGATCGCGTCGGCGCGCTCGGCGTCGAGCGTGCCCTGCTCGACGAGGCGGGCGCGGAACCGGGGCACCGGGTCGCCCCGCAGCGCGGCCTCGTACTCCTCGCGGTTGCCGAACACCGTGATGGCCTCGTGCTCGGGATAGTGCAGGGGCACCCCGGGCGGGGCGATGAGGTTGCCGTGGGCCGACAGGCGATAGACCTTGGATTCCACCAGCGTCGGCCCGTGTCCTCCGCGGGCGCGCTCCACGGCCTCGGTCACCGTCTCATACACAGCGAGCGGGTCGGTGCCGTCCACGGTGACGCCGGGCATGCTGTACGCCTTGGCCTTGACCGAGAGCGGCTCGCCGTTGGCGGCGTTGGCGTCCTCCTGCTCGGAGTGCGTGGCCACGTTGTAGCCGTTGTTCTCCATGATGTAGACGATCGGCAGCTTCCACAGTGACGCCAGGTTGAGCGACTCGTGGAACGCGCCCTGCTTGGACGCGCCGTCGCCGAAGAAGCACAGAACCACCTGGCTCTGCTTGCGGATCTGGGCGGCGAAGGCCACACCGGTTGCGTGGGGGATGCCCTGGCCGACGATGCCGCTCGTGCCGAGGAAGCCGCGTCCGGGATCACACAGGTGCATCGACCCGCCGTAGCCCCCGCACAGTCCGTCCTTGCGGCCGTAGATCTCGGCCATCATCGCCTTGGTGTCGGTGCCCAGGGTGATCGGGTAGCCGTGGCAACGGTAGGTCGCCAACAGCTGGTCGCCGTCCTTCAGCGTCGCCAGCGACCCGACAATGGAGGCCTCGGCGCCGTCGGCGAGATGGGTGTGGCCCCGGATCACGCCGGGGTGCTCCTCGAACGTCCGCTTGACGCGCTCCTCGAAATCCCGGATGCGCAGCATCTGGGTGAACATCCAGATCAGGCGATCGTCGCTCAGCTCGGCGGTGCTCATCCTCGGTCTCCTCTCACTCGACGCCGGCACGGACCTGTGCCAGCGTCGTCTCATACGCACGGTCGAATTCCTGCTCGATCGGCAGGTTGCGAAGGTTCTCGGACAGGATCTCGGCGCCCCACGGGCCGGGATAGCCGGCCCGGTGCAGCGCGTTCACGTACCCGGGGATGTCGAACTCGCCTTCGCCCGGGAGCTCGCGGTGGTTGATGACCTCGTCGATCTTGTCCTCCATGTACTGGACCTGTCCGTCGGACAGTTCGACCCACGCGATGTGCCTGGCGGGGATCTCCGCGAGCCGCTCGGGGTCGATGCGCAATTTGCCCATGTGCCAGGTGTCGATGGCCAGGCCGCCGTTGGGCCGGTCGGCCTCGGTGACGAGGCGCAGCCCGGTCTCCAGGGTGCCGATGTTGGGGTCGAACGGGATGATCTCGTAGGCGACCCTGGCGTCAGTGTGGTTGGCCGCGTCGTCACACAGTGCCGCGTACTCCTCGATGACCCGGTCGGGCTCGCACGGGGTCTCCGGGATGTTCCCGACCTTGATGTGGTGGGCGTCGAAGGCGGCGGCGGTCTCGAACAACTGCCGGCGCATGGCGTCCGAGGCCTTACGCTGCTCGCTGCCCTGGGGGGTGAAGAAGTCGGCCAGAAACTCCACCTCCAGGTACTTGAGGCCGTGGTCGCGAAAGACCCTCGCCATCTCCTCGAGCGTCGTGGACTCCAGCTGATGCTCGACGTCGGCGTGCCACAGCCCCAGGCCGGTGAAGCCGACGCGCTGCGCGTGGGCGCACCGGTCTTCCCAGCTGAACGTGCTCCACTCGCGCCCGAAATGGACCACCACGGGACCGCTCACCGTCCAGTAGGTGACCATCACCTCGATCTCGCCCACCGGCTCTCCTATTCCTCGTTGCCGGACCGCAGCCAAGCTATCGCTCACGCGCTGGGGGGTCCAGTCATAGGGCGCACGGCTTCTTGTCGATGAGCGCGCTGCGGTTTCGGTGGCGCCTGGCGGCCGGTTAGGGTCCGTGCGGAACCTGAGGAGGCTGAGCAATGGCGACAGTTGTGCGTTCTCCCGTCTCGCCCCAGGCGCTCGACGCGGCATTGGGCGAGTTCCACGACGTCCTGGGCGACGCGCGTGTGATCACCGACGCGGACGGGCTGCGTGCCTTCCGCGACCCCTTCCAGTTCGCGACCTGGGAGGACAACACGGCCTCGGCGGTACTTTCGCCCACGACGGTCGAGGAGATCCAGGAGATCGTGCGGATCGCCAACCGCCATCGCGTGCCCCTGTGGACCCACGGCCAAGGACGCAACAACGGCTACGGCGGACCCGCGCCGCGAGTCAAGGACTCGGTGATCGTGTCGCTGCGCGAGATGAACCGCGTGCTGGAGATCGACCCCGAGCTCGCGTACGCGGTCGTCGAGCCGGGCGTGCGGTGGTTTGACCTCTATGAGGCCGTGCAGGCCGCCGGCCACCCGCTGATGCTGTCGATCGCCGACCTCGGCTGGGGCAGTGTCGTCGGCAACACCCTGGACCACGGCGTCACCTATGCGCCCTATGGGGTCGACATGGGGATGCAGTGCGGGATGGAGGTGGTGCTGCCCGACGGCTCGCTGATGCGCACCGGGATGGGCGCGATGCCGGGTAATCGGTCCTGGCACGTGTACAAGCGAGGGTTGGGCCCGACGCCCGACCAGCTGTTCATGCAGTCCAACTTCGGGATCGTCACCAAGATGGGCGTGTGGCTGATGCCCAAGCCGGAGACCTACATGCCGCTGTGGCTGCGGGTGTGGAACGACGACGACCTCGCACCGATGATGGACACCCTGCGCAGGCTGATGCTGGACGGGACGATCCGCATGGTGCCCCAGGTGATGAACACCGTGCTGTACGGCGCGGTCGTCGCTCGCCGCGCGGATTTCTGGACCGGTGAGGGGCCGGTCCCCGACGAGGTGCTGGACCGCATGGCGCGGGAACTCGAGATCGGGCGCTGGCTGATGCGCTTCGCGTTGTATGAGGACGAAGCGGTCGCCGACGTGAAGTTCGCCAAGATCAAGCGAGCCTTTGAGTCGGCCATCCCCGGCGCCGAGGTGTGGGGGACCAAGTACGGGGCCGATGAGATCGCGGGCATCGAGAACCCGGCCGAGAAGATCCAGGGCGGCATCCCCAGCCTCGACTGGAACAACATGACCGCGTGGTACGGGGGGGAGGAGGGCGGCCACATCGGCTTCTCCCCGGTGGCCCCGCTCACCGGGTCCGATGCCCTGGCGGTGCGCGACCTGCTGCGCGGGATGGTGGAGGGGGCCGGCCTGGACTACATCGCCGGGCTGCTGCCGGTCAGCGCACGCAGCTTCATCCACATCACCATGGTCATCTTCGACACCAAGGACGAGGCTCAGTGCCGCGCCGCCTACGACGTCAGCCGTCGGCTCGTGGTCGAGGCGGCCAAGCTCGGCTTCGGCGAGTACCGCGCCCATCTGGACTTCATGGACCTCGCCCAGGAGCAGTACTCCTTCGGCGACCATGCCTACCGGCGCTTCTGCGAAACCATCAAGGACGCCTTGGATCCCAACGGCATCCTGTCGCCGGGCAAGCAGGGAATCTGGCCGGCGTCGATGCGCGACCGTTAGCCGACGCGGCGGCGGTAGATCTCCATGAGTCGGTCGGCCTCGTAGCCGGAGGTGAGCTCGAGGCGGTCCGTAGTGATCCGCATGGTCGTCAGCCCGTGCTTGAGGTTCTCCGTGTCGCGCTCGCGGTCGTCCCTGAATGCGTCCCGGCTGCTGTGAAAGCCCCGCCCGTCCAGCTCGACGATGAGTTTGGCCTCCGGGTAGAACACGTCGACCTTACGTCCGTGGAGCCAGATGTTGGTCTGTGGCATCGGGAGCCCGTACTGCTTGACGAAGGCGAGAAAGTCGTCCTCGAACGTCGAGTCGGTCGGGTTGCGGGGGTCCTGGAGGAATGGTCTGAGCAGCTTGGTGCCCGGGTGCAACGGGTTGCGGTCGACGATGTCCTGGAGGGCGTCGAGGCGGATGCGGCGCTCGCGGCGCTCATCGTTGACTAGCCGGGTCAGTCGCTTCTTCGTGAGCTGGGGCGCGAGGTCGAGCAGGGTGCGGGCGCGCGTGGTGGTGGGGACGCCGCGTTGGTGGGTGACGTCGCGTGGCGCTAACGACGGGCATCGATGGGTGAGGATGTGCCGTGGGCGGCGGTCCCCCGTCGGCAGGCTGATCTCCGGCGGCGGGTCCCAGTGCGCGCGGAACCCCCACAGGTGCGCGGCCGAGGAGTGACTGGCCACAGCGGTCGGTCCGCCGGCCAGGACCGCCGCGGCGATCAGAGCCGGTGGGTCGGTCCTGGCCGGGGCAATCGCGTACACGCCGGTGCAGCGTCTCACCAGCTCGCCGTTCCGGAGCCGAGCCTTGATCGCATCGGAGCCTAGACCCAGCGCGAGCAGCTGGCGACGACTGAGGTTGCCCAACTGGCGCCCAGCAAGCTCGCGAACCGCCGCCTCAATGGGGTCCTGGGCGATTTTGGGTCTGTGAGGCCCATTTTCTCCCACTACTGATGAGAGCCTGCAGCGGTGGGGTTTCCACCCCCCTCCCGCCAAAAAGTGCCTAGGTCATGAGCGTCCCGGCGATCCGGTCCAGGGCCGCCACGAGCTCGCCGGTCCGCGA
>DASXDW010000128.1:0-24937 GCA_036490435.1 Solirubrobacteraceae bacterium | reverse complement strand
CTGGCCATCGAGGTCCTGCGACGCCTCGACGCGCTGGTGCCCGAGCGCCGCCAGTGGCTACGCGAACGCCGCGACGCGCTGCTGACCGAGATCGCCCGCGAGCGCCCTCAGTGGCGCGTCGAGCCGCCCGCCGGCGGGATGGCCCTGTGGGTCGAACTGCCCGAGGGGACCACGGCCTCCGCCCTGGCGGCGCGCGCAGTGACCCACGGCGTCCGGGTCGCGCCGGGCCCGCGCTTCGGCGCCGACGGTGGCTTTGAGCAGCGCCTGCGCCTGCCCTTCACCCAGCCTCCCGAGCGCCTCGCCGAGGCCGTCCGGCGTCTCGCCGCCGCCGAGCGCGCGCTCGGCTCGCGCTCGCCCGCGCGTCCGCCCGACGTGCGCTGGGTCGCCTGACGCGAGTGCGCACGCGGGCCCCGGAGTGGACCGACGCCCCGGCGGTGCTGGCCCTGCTGGTGGCTCGCCACACCGCGGACATCGGGCTGCCCCTGTTCCGGCTGGAAGAGGTGGAGGATGAATGGCGCGCGCCCGACGTCCAGCTCAGCCGCGACGCGCTCCTGGTCGAGGTCGACGGAGCGCTCGCCGGCTACGCGATCGTGCACCGCCCGGGCGCCCTCGCGGTCGTCGCTCCCGAGCACGAGGGACGCGGCGTCGGCACCCTCATGCTGCGGTGGACCCAGCAGCGCGAGCGCGAGCGCGGCCAGGACGCGCACCGCCAGATCGCCGCGTCCACCAACACTCGCGCGCGCGAGTTGCTCGAGAGCGCCGGGTACCGCCAGGTGCGCAGCTATTGGCGGATGGTCTGCCCGCTTGATCGCGGCGTGACCCCCGCGGCCGCGCCGCCCGGTGTGACCCTGCGCCACCTGGATCCCGACGACGACGCCCGGGCACTGCACGCGCTGGACGCCGAGAGCTTTGACTCCAGCCCCGACTATGTGCCCGAGTCCTACGAGATGTTCGTCACCGAGCACCTCCGTGCCCATGACATCGCCCCGCAACTCAGCCTGCTGGCCGAGGCGGCCGGTGAGATCGTCGGCTTCATGCTGGCCCGCCGCTGGGAGCACGAGGGCTCGGGCTACGTCGACCTGCTCGCGGTCGCGCCCGGCCACCAGCGCCGCGGGATCGGCACCGCGCTGCTCACGCAGGGCTTCGCCGGCTTCGCGGCGGCCGGCCTGGTCCAGGCTCAGCTCGGCGTGGCGTCCGACAACCCGCGCGGCCTGAGGGTCTATGAGGCGGCCGGGATGGGGCCGCGGTTTCGCTTCGACGTCTTCGAGCGTCCGTTGGATTCACCGTGATCAAAGTGGTGAACAGCTGACATTCGCGTGTTCGCGATCCGCCCACTTGTTCGAAACGAGGTGGGCTGGGTAGGCATAGAGGGGTAAGACGACTGAGAGTCGAGCTTGCCCCTCCGGGCGAGAGGGAGGACGCGACATGTCAGAAACACGTACGAGCGCCGCGGGTGGCGCGACCGATGTCCGCCGACGCGGGCCGCGCCCAGCGGGCGCCCCGGCCGGACGCGACACCGACGCGGCGAAACGAGTGTTGGCCCGCCTTGACCGCCTCGACGTGTGGGCGATGCCGCTCCTCTTCGTCGGGATCATCGGCCTCGGGTTCCTGTTCACGTTCTACGACGTGTTCGACATCAACGTGTCGTTCATCCAGAGCTGCGTCGCGCTCAAGCCGGGCTGTAGCCCGGCAACCGCGCTGAACACGATCCGCGTCCCGATCGCGCTCAACCTGCTCGGTTACGTGGCGGGGACGCTGCTGCTCAGCCCCATCTCGGACAAGATCGGGCGCCGCAACATGCTGCTGGTGACGATGGTGCTCACCGGCGTCGGCTCGCTGTGGAACGCGCTGGCGCCCGACTACACCAACTTCGTCCTCGCCCGCGTGGTGACGGGCATGGCGGTCGGCGCCGACCTGTCGATCGTCAACACCTACATCGGCGAAGTGGCGCCTCGGCGCAACCGAGCCAAGTGGACGTCGGTGATCTTCATCAACTCGGCGCTCGGCGCGCTGCTGGGGATCTGGCTGGGCCTGTTCCTCACCACGGAGAAGACGCCATGGCCGCACGGCCTCCCCTTTGCCCAGGCGGGCCCGGGCTTCGAGAACGGCTGGCGCTGGATGTACGGCATCGGCGCGCTGCTGGCGCTCGTCGCCGTCGTCCTGCGTGTCGAGCTGCCCGAGTCACCGCGCTGGCTGGTCGGGCAGGGCCGCGTCGACGAAGCCGACCGCGTCGTGTCCAAGATGGAGGAGCGCGTGTCCCGCAAGGGCGAGCTGCCGCCCGTTGCAGACGACGTGTCCCCGGAGATGCCCGCGCCCGGCGGCTACGTCTCCTTCAAGCACGTGCTGGGCAACGCCACCTATGTCAAGCGCGTCGCGGTGCTGGTCATGGTGTGGTTCTTCGCCTACGTCACGGTGTTCGCCATCTCGGCCGGCGGGACCTCGCTGCTCACCGCGCTGCACTATCCGCCCCCGGAGGCGGGGATCATCCAGGCCGTCGGTGCCTTCGGGTTCCTCGCCTGCGCGCTCTTCGCCGTGCGCTACGCCGAACGGCTCGAACGCAAGCTGTGGCTGCCCATCGGCGCGCTGATCACGGTGGTCGGTTCCATCCTCGTGGCCGAAGCCGGGACCAGTACGGGGATCGCCTTCATCGGCATGGCCATCGTGTTCTTCGGCTTCAACCTGTGGGTGCCGATGACCTATGCCCTGTCGGCCGAGAGCTTCCCCACGCGGGCCCGGGTGACCGGCTTCGGGCTCGTCGACGGGATCGGGCACCTCGGCGGCGGGATCGGTGTGCTGCTCATCGCCCCCCAGATCCCTCACATGAGCGTGCTCGGCGCCTTCCTGGTCATCGCCGGGTTCCTGGTGGTGGCGGCCGTCATCGTCCAGTTCGCCGTCGACACGCGGGCGCGGCGCTTCGAGGACGTGTCGCCGTAGCCCGCGCCGCGCTCCCGCGGCCCGCCCGCGCAACGTAGGGACCGGCCCCGCGCAACATAGGGAGTCCTCCCGATGCGGCTGGCGCCGGGGCTTGAGAGGTTGACATCAGACGAAAGCCGCCGGGCCTGGGGCACCGGTCCGGCGGCACATCTCTCACAAGGAGCGCCTCATGCGTCGCAAGTTGACTGCAAGCCTGCTGCTGGCCGCGGCCGTGGCCGCGGTGGCCATCGGTGTGGCCGCCACGGCGTCGGGCCGACCCAACGTGACACCGGCCCCGACCCAGCCGGCGGCACACGCCGCCGGTCCGTCACCCCTGACCGCCGACCTCGTCGCGGCCCGCCTGGCGACCGCCAGGTACGCCACCAACCTGGGCAACGCCAAGGCCGACGGCTACCGCATCCTCACCAAGATGATCCCGAACATGGGCTACCACTTCATCAACCCGAAGATCACGGGCTTCAACGTGCGCAAGCCCCCGATCCTCGTCTACGAGCACACGGGGCACGGATGGCAGCTCTCCGCGCTGGAGTGGGTCTTCACGTCGATGCCGGCCAAGGCGCCGCTGCCCGGCGCCAAGTACGGCGTGTTCGGCGCGGCCTGCCACTACGACGACGGCACGGTCGTCTTCGCCGATGCGCAATCTCAGTGCGCGGCGCGGGCACCGGGCAGCGGCGCCAAGTTCAACTTCTGGCACCCACGCCTGATCACGCTGCACTTCTGGATCTGGTACCCGAACGCAACCGGGATCTATACGGGCACCAACCCGATGGTGGCGCCCTTCAACCACAACTGAGCGAAACCTCCTGACCGGCGTGGCCCCCTCCCCCTTTGGGGCCCACGCCGGCGGGAATGACCGGGGGCAGCGCGGGGCCTCTGCGCGAGAGGCCAACAGATGACGGGCGCCGTTACGTCGCCCGTCATCTGCGCATGTGGACGGCCATACGGCCACGAGGTTCAGTTGCGGCTCGGTTGCGCCGATTACGAGGGCAAGTCGCGCCCACGGACGGGCCCCGGGGCGCCTGTCGCCCCATGCGCACGCAGATCCGACATCACCGATTGCTTCAGATCGCCTTCGCGGCCATGTGGCTGTGCGTGGCCTTTCATGCGGCCCGCGCGCTGCTGGGCTTCGGCGGCCCTGCCATGGAGGCAGTGGCCAAGAACTGGGTCTACACCGCCGCCGAGGTGCTCGCCGTCGCCATCTGTGCCGCCCGGGCCTGGGCGCGGCGCGAGGACCGTCTGGCCTGGGCGCTCGTCGCCTTCGGTCTGCTCACCTGGACCGCCGGAGACCTCGTCTGGACCCTGTGGCTCAACAACCTCGCCGACCCGCCGTTCCCGTCGATCGCCGATCCGATTTACCTGACGACATATCCGGCGATGTACGGCGCGCTGATGCTGCTCATCCGCTCGCACCGAGGCCGCGTCTCCGCCGAGCAGTGGATCGACGGCGCGATGGTGGCGCTGGCCGTGGCCTCGGTCGGCACCGGACTGGTGCTGCCCACCGTGCTCGGCCTCAACCAGGGCCGCATCATCGAGGACTCGGTCAATCTCGCCTACCCGCTGGGCGACGTGACGCTGCTGGTCTTCGTGGTGGTGGCATTCGCGCTTTCGTCGTGGCGGCCCGACCGCGTGTGGCTGTGCCTCGGCGCCGGCATGGTCGTCCAAGCCGTCGCGGACCTGCTCTTCACCTACATGGAGGCCAAGGGGACCTACGTCACCGGCGGCATCCTGGACACGATGTGGCCGGCGTCGATGGCGCTGTTCGCGGTCGCTGCGTGGCAGCCGTCGGGGCGCCAACCGCGCCGGCGCACCGCCTCGTTCCAGATGATCGTCCTGCCGCTGGCCTTCGCGGCACTCGCGCTCGCGATCCTTGTCGACGCGGCCTTCACCCACATCACGCCGACCGCCGTCCTGCTCGCCGCCGGCTCGCTCATCACGGGCACCGTCCGCGCGGTCCTCACCTTCGTGGAGAACATCCGCATGCTGCGCGCCAGCGCCAAGGACGCCGTGACGGACGGCCTCAGCGGATTGGGCAACCGCCGGCGGCTGATGCGCGACCTCGACGCCGCCGTCGCTGAGGCCGACGCCGACCGTCCCCAGACGCTCGCGTTCTTCGATCTCGACGGCTTCAAGCGCTACAACGACACCTTTGGCCACGCCGCCGGCGACGCTCTGCTCGCGCGGCTGGGCACCGCGCTACGCACCGCGATCGACGGCCACGGCCGGGCCTACCGCCTCGGGGGCGACGAGTTCTGTCTGCTGCTCAGAGGGCGGTTCGCCATCGACGATCCACTCATCGTGGCCGCCACCACCGCCCTCACCGAGCAGGGCGCCATGTTCAGCGTCAGCGCCTCGCGCGGCCTGGCCACCGTCCCTGACGAGGCCACCACCACGACCGCGACGCTGCAGCTCGCCGACCAGCGGATGTACGCGGCCAAGGTCCGTACCAGCCGAATCACCCCGGCGCGCAGCCACGACGTGCTCATGCAAGTGGTCTCAGAGCGAACGCCCGATCTGCACTACCACATCTACGGGGTGGGTCAGCTCGTGCGTGACCTCGGGCACGACCTCGGCCTGGACCCCGATCAGCTCGACGAGCTGTTGCGCGCCGCCGAGCTGCACGACGTCGGCAAGCTCGCCATCCCAGACGCGATCCTGAACAAGCCCGGCCCGCTGGACACCGACCAATGGCGGCTGATGCGCCAGCACACCGTGATCGGCGAGCGGATCCTCAACGCCGACCCGGTGCTGCAGCCGGTGGCGCGCCTGGTCCGCGCCAGCCACGAGCGCTGGGACGGCGGGGGCTATCCCGACGGGCTGGCCCGCACCGCCATCCCCCTCGCGGCGCGCATCATCGCCGCGTGCGACGCGCTCGATGCCATGACCTCGGATCGCTGCTATCAGGGGGCCCGGAGCCTGGCCGACGCACTGGCCGAGATGCGCCGGTGCGCCGGGACGCAGTTCGACCCCGACGTCGTCGCCGCCCTGTGTGCGCGGCTTGACCCGGCCGGGCCGCCAGACGCGGCGCCGGCCGCGCAGGCCCCGTCAGCCGATCGAGCGCACGACCCGGCTGTGCTCGCGCATGGTCTCGAGCCCGTCCTCGCCGGGCTGGCGACCGAAGCCGCAGTACATGGCCACGCCGAAGTCTGAGAGGTAGCGCGAGGCCGTCGCGTGCCGCCGCCTGAGGCCGGACGCGCCGTCGATGGGCTGCACGATCCCCAAAAAGACGCGCGCGGGCCCGGGCTCGAGATCGACCAGCGGGCGGAAGAAGGTGCGGTCCTCGCTGCGCAGGTAACGCGGCCCGGCCATGTGCAGCCAGTCCACAGTGCGCCCCGAGTTGGCCACGGCGAAGTTGGCCATGCGCACCAGCACGCCGTAGTCGCGGGCCTCGTACATCGGCCACTCCGGGAAGGTGCCGTAGCAGAGGTGGTAGCCGACGAGGACCTCTTCGGGGATCAGCCGGGTGAGCGTCGTCACCGGGCGCGCGAACCGCTCCCACGCCCCCTCGCTGGTCCAGGCCAGCACCCCCTCGATGTCCTGGGTCTCGTAGGCGAGGTCCCATTGGATGGCCAGCTCGCCGGGTCCGACGGCGTCGACGAGCCGCGACAACTCCCGTGCCACCAGCTCCGCGTAGGCGCGCTCGGCGATCGGGTAGTCGGCGGCGAAGTCGGCCTTGAAGGCGTTGAGCGCGCTGGCCGGGAAGGGCAATCCGACCTGGAAGCGCAGGTGCGCGGGGATGACCCCCTCCTCCTTGAGTGCCGCGAACTCCCGGTAGGAGGCGATCGCGTCGTCGATGCGCGGCCACGAGTCGAAGCGCAGTTCGTCGACGCCGGGGCGGATGCCGAACACCGGGGTCTCGTAGGCGTGGCGCGGGCGGCCGGTCGGCGACTCGGTCTCCTCCACCACGACCACGTCGCGGGCGGGCCGTGTCAGCTGCTCGCGCTCATAGCCGACCCACGCCGCGCGCGGGCCGGTCTCGCCGTCGGGCAGCGCGAAGACGAGATCGCCGAACAGGTCGGCGCCCGCGCGCAGGGCCACGTCAGTGGAGGGCGCGGGCAGGCTGCCGACGAGGAGGACGGGGCTGTTCACGCGTCGGCCGGTCATCTGCCGCGAGCATCCCACATCCGCGGCGCCAGGTCAGCCCTCGAGCGCCTCCGAGAGCTCGAGCCACGACGCTTCCAGGCGCTCGCGGTCCGCGGCGACCGCGGCGAGCTCGCGAGTGAGCTCGTCCAGCCGCAGTGCATCGGTCGCGGCCTGTGCCATCGCGTCCTGCAGCTCGGCGTCACGCCGCTCGGTGCGGTCGAGCTCACGCTCCACGCGGGCCAGTTCCTTCTGCGCACTGCGTCGCTGCGCACCCGCGCTGACCGAGCCAGACGCGCGGGCCGCGACGGCGGGCTCCGCCTCGGCGGCGGCGCGCAGCTCGAGGTACTGGTCGATCCCCCCGGGCAGATGGCGCAGGCCGCCGTCGCCCATCAACCCGAACACGTCGTCACAGACGCGCTCGGCGAAGTAGCGGTCGTGAGTGACGACGATGAGCGTCCCCGGCCACCCGTCGAGCAGATCCTCGAGCGCGGTCAGGGTGTCGATGTCGAGGTCGTTGGTGGGCTCGTCGAGGAGCAGGACGTTGGGCCCTGACAGGAGTAGGCGCATCAGCTGCAGCCGGCGGCGCTCGCCACCCGAGAGGTCATCGGTTTTGGTACTGAGTTTCTCGCCCCGGAAGCCAAACCGTTCCGCCATCGTCCCCGGCGTGAGGTCCTCCCCCTCGCTCGTTGTCGCGCGGCCGCGGACCTGAGCCAGCGCCTCCACGACCCGCACCCCGGGCGGAAGCTCGGTCGTGTCCTGTGAGAGCTCGGCCAGGTGCACCGTGGTGCCGCGCTGCACCTCGCCGGAGTCGGGCGCGCGGTCGCCCGCCAGCACGCGGATGAGCGTCGTCTTGCCCGAGCCGTTGGCGCCGACCAGCGCCGCCCGCTGCCCTGGGCCCAGCCGCCAGGTGATGTGCTCGAACAGCCGGCGATCGCCAAACGCGACCGAGACGTCGACGGCGTCGAGCACCCGGTCGCCCAGCCGCGCGGTGGCGAACCGCAGCAGCTCGACGGTATTGCGCGCGGGCGGCTCGTCGGCGATGAGCGCGTTGGCAGCGTCGATCCGGAACTTCGGCTTGGAGGTACGGGCCGGCGGGCCTCGCCGCAGCCACGCCAGCTCCTTGCGCACCAGCTGGCGGCGCCTGTCCTCCCGCGACGCGGCCTGACGATCGCGCTCGGCGCGGGCCAGGACGTAGGCCGAATAGCCGCCGTCGTACTGGTGGACGCCGCCGTCGGTCACCTCCCAGGTGCGGTCACACACCGCGTCCAGGAACCAGCGGTCGTGGGTGATGACCGCAACCGTGCCCCGGTGACCGGACAGGAAGCCGGCCAGCCACGCGATCCCCTCAACGTCGAGGTGGTTGGTCGGCTCGTCGAGCAGGAGGAGGTCGGGCGCGTGCAGCAGGGCCCGGGCGAGCATGATCCGCCGCTGCTCGCCGCCTGAGAGCTGCGCCGTGGGCGTCTGGAGCCCCTCCCGGAATCGGCTGGCGGTAACGCCGCCGAGCAGGCCGTCGAGCACCTCCCGCACGCCGGCGTCGCGCGCCCACTCATGATCGGGCCGGCCGCTCACCAACTCGGCACGGACCGTGCTCCCGGGCGCCAGGTCGACGCGCTGGCTCACCAGCACCGCGTTGAGCCCGGTGGTGTGCGTCGCCGTACCCTCGTCGGGCGGCTCGGCACCCGCCAGCAGCCGCATCAGGGTCGACTTGCCCGCGCCGTTGTCCCCCACCACCCCGATACGCTCGCCCTCGTTGATCCCGAGGGTGACATCGCGCAGCACCGAGCGGCTGCCGTAGCCCTTGGACACGGCGTGGAGGTTGACGAGATTGCGAGCAGGCACGGAACAGATGTATCGGATCGCGGTCATCCCCGGCGACGGGATCGGCCCAGAGGTCTGCGCGGTGGCCCTGCGCGTCCTCAATGCGCTCGACGGTGCCGGGGAGCGGGCGCGATTTGACGTCCAGACCTTTTCGTGGGGGTCTGAGCACTACCTGAGCACGGGGCGGATGATGCCCGCGGACGCGCTGGAGACCCTGGCGGAGTTCGACGCGATCCTGTTCGGCGCCGTCGGCTCGCGCGAGGTCCCTGACCACGTGACCCTGTGGGGGCTGCGGCTGGCCATCGTGCAGGGCTTTGACCAGGGAGTGAGCCTGCGCCCGGCGCGGCTGCTCGAGGGAGTGCGCGGGCCGCTGGCCGGGCGCGGCCCCGAGGACGTGGATCTGGTGGTCGTCCGCGAGAACACCGAGGGCGAATACTCGGGGATCGGCGGCTTCACCCGGCGGGGCCTGCCTGGCGAGGTCGCGGTCCAGACGACCGTGTACTCGCATGACGCCATCGCTCGCACCGCCCGTTACGCCTTCGAGCTCGCGCGCTCCCGCGACGCGCGGCACGTGAGCAGCGTCACCAAGTCCAACGCGAGCCCGCACGCCAGCGTGCTGTGGGACGAGGTGGTCGCCTCGGTGGCAGCGGAGTTCGCCGACGTGACGTGGGAGTCGGTGCTGGTGGACGCGGCCGCGGCGCGGCTTGTGCTCGCACCCCAGGAGTTCGACGTCATCGTCGCCTCCAACCTGCACGGCGACATCCTCTCGGACCTGACGGGCGCCCTGGCCGGGAGCCTGGGCATGGCGCCCAGCGCCAACCTCAGCCTCGACCGCTCGCGCCCGTCGATGTTCGAGCCCGTCCATGGCTCGGCGTTCGATCTCGTCGGCCGGGGGCTGGCCAACCCGATCGGAATGGTGTTGTCGGCGGCGCTCATGCTCGACGACCTCGGACTGCGCGAGAGCGCCGAACGCGTGCGGCGCGCCGTGGCGTCAGCCTGCGCCGAGCGTGTGCTGACCGCCGACGTGGGCGGAAACGCGACCACCGACGAGGTGGCCGAGGCAATCGTTCGAGGCTTATAGTTCGACGTCAAGGGGATCGCGTCATCCAGGTCGCGGCACCCCGCACATAGCGCTCCGCTCCGTGAACTGGGAGGTCACGTAATGAAGGCGCAGATCCTGATGCCGCGCGCGTTGTCGTGCTTGATCACCGCTGCCATGGCGTTCGCGCTTGTCGGACTGGCGATCATCCCCGCGGAGGCGGGCGCCGCCACCCCGGCGTGGACGGCGACGTCGGCTCCCGGAGGACCGGGGGCGACCTCCGATCTCGACCTCGGCCGCAAGGACTGCCTGGGCTCGGCGACCACCAACGGCTCTCGCGTGTGGTTCACCGTCGCCGACGGCGTCCTCTCTGACACCTACAGCCCCACGACCGACAACTCGAACCTCAGCACGCTGCAGTACCTCGTCACCGACGGCCACCGCTTCACCGACCTGCAGACGCGAGACATGACGTACGTCGCGCGCGCCACGGACAGCACGGGCATGACCTGCGAGATCGTCGCCACCGCCCGCAGCGGCCGGTACCGGATCGTCACCGACTACCTCACCGACCCGGGGCGCAACAGCGTCGTCATGCACACGCGCTTTGAGCCGTTGGTACCGGCAGCACGCAGGTACCGGATCTACGTGCGCTATGACGCGATGATCAACGGCGCCGGGGGCGGCGGCACGAGCAACGGCGGCGCCAACTCGGCGACGATCGCCGGCTCGCCGCAGAGCGCGAATGCGCTGGTGTCCTCCCAGACCCTCGCGCATTCGAGCCAGACCCAGCGCACCTACGAGGTGCCTGTCTACGGCGCCCTCGCCGCCGATCACTCCTACCCGAGGTCCTCGAGCGGCTTCGCGGGCACCACCAGCGATGGTCTGAGTCAGCTCGATGCGCAGCATCGACTCGGACCGACGTATCGCGATGCCGACACCGGCAACGTCGTGCAGACCGCGGAGATCGACCCGGCCCACGACCGCTCGTTCACGCTCGCGCTCGGCTACGGCCAGACGCAGGCCTCGGCCGTGCAGGCCGCCGACGCCAGCGCCACGGCCCCGTTCACTCAGACGGCGGAGCGCTACCGCGCCGGCTGGCTGCGCTACGACGGCGGGCTGCGCCGGCCGCCGACGGCCTTCCCGGGGCTGACGTCCGCCCAGGACCGCAAGGCGATCGCGCAGTACTGGACGTCCGCCAACGTGCTGAAGGCCACCGAGGACAAGGAGTTCCCGGGCGCGGTCGTCTCCGCGCTCGCCGACCCGTGGGGCCAGTCCACTGCCGCCAACACGGAGACCAACGGGCTCCCAGACGTGAGCACCAACTACCGCGTGATCTTCGAGCGCGACTTCTACGAGACGTTCACGGGCTTCCTCACCGACGGCGACCTCGCGACCGCGCAGGCCCAGACGCGCTACATCTTCGACAGAGTGCAACTCCCCGACGGGAGCTTCCCGCGCGACGCGCTGCTCAACGGGGCCACGGCGTCGGACAACTACGTGCTGGAGCCCGACGAGCAGGCCTTCCCGCTGATCATGGCCTGGCAGTCGGGGCTGGGCGGTGACCACACCCTGTACGCCGACCACGTGGTCCCGGCGGCGGACTTCCTGGTCGCCCACGGGCCCGTCTATGGCGACGAGCGCTGGGAGGATCAGGGCGGCTACTCGCCGTCGAACATCGCCACCGAGATCGCCGGGCTCGTGTCCGCCGCGGCGATGGCCCGCGCCAACGGCGATGCGCCGCGCGCTCAGCTGTACTCCGCCACCGCCGACGACTGGCGCCGCCAGGTCGAGACCTGGACGGTCACGAGCACCGGTCCGTACTCCGGCCAGCCCTACTTCCTGCGGCTGTCCAAGACCGGCGACCCGAACGCGCCGACGGTCTACAACCTCGGCAACGGGAGCGTCGACGCCGACCAGCGCTCGGTCGTGGACGCGGGCTTCCTCGAGCTCGCGCGTTTCGGCGAGCTGGACCCGTCGGCTCCGGTCATCGCCAACTCGCTGAACGTGGTGGACCGCGTGCTGGGCATCCAGACGCCCAGCGGAGAGGGCTATCGCCGCTACGGGACGCTGTTTGAGTCGGTCAATGGGAGCAACGAGCCGATCACCGGAGGGACCGACGGCTACGGCGACTGCTATGCGCCGGCGCCGATGCACTGTCCCACCACCGGGCGCCCCTGGGTGCCGTGGTTCACGGGCACAGGACACGTCTGGCCGCTGCTCAACGGCGAGCGCGGCGAGCAGGATCTCCAGACCCACGACACCGGCGGCGCGTCACAGAACCTGCTGGACATGGCCAACTTCGCCGGCGGCGTGGGCATGATCCCCGAGCAGGACTGGGACGAGGCCGATGTGCCGCCCTCGCCGTACGGGACCGACCCCACGACCGCCTCGATCGGCTTCACCGACGGCAAGCCCGCCGGGTCGGCGGGCGAGATCACATGGGTGGAGGCCGGCTTCGTCCGTCTGGCCCAGGACATCAAGTCCGGGAGGCTGCTCGAGCAGCCCGCGGTCGTGCGCGACCGGTACCTCGTCCACGGCGTCCCGCCCGCCGCGCCGCTGACGGTGACTACGACGCCCGCTGCCGGAGCGGTGACCGTGTCGGGCACGAGCGCGCCGGGGGCGTCGGTGGTGGTCGCGGCCACGCTCTCGCCCATGGGCGCGACTGATCCTGGCGGGACCGCCCACAGCGAGCCTGTGCCGACTGCAATCCGTCAGGTGACGGCCGGCCAGGACGGCTCGTTCAGCGTGACGGTCCCGGCGACGGCCGGGAGTGACGTGGTGTCGGTGTCCGCCGCGCGGGGCAACGCAACCGGGCACTCCCAGCAGACCGTCACCGTCACTGGCTAGGCGGCGGGCCACCGGACGGGGTCGCGACGCTTCGCGACCCCGCCGGCGCGGCCCTCGCTAGGTTGTCGGGCATGAAGATCGCCGACGCACGGGAGCTGTGGACGCCGGCGGGCGTGTACTGCAACACCGCCAGCTACGGGCTCCCGCCGCGCCCGGCATGGGACGCGCTTCAGGCTGCGCTCACTGACTGGCAGGGCGGGCGGACGAGCTGGGAGCCGTGGAGCGAGAGCACCGAGGCGGCACGGGCCGCGTTCGCGCGGATCGTGGGCGTCGATACCGGCTGCGTGGCGGTCGGCACCACGGTTTCCGAGCTCGTCGGCTCGATCGTCACCGCGCTGCCCGCGGGAACCCGGGTGGTCGTCCCCGATGTCGAGTTCGCCTCCAACCTCTTTCCCTACCTGGTCCAGAGCCGGCTTGACGTGCGCACCGTTCCGGTCGCCGCCGTGGCCGACGCGGTCGCGGAAGGCGCCGGCGCCGTCGCCTTCAGCGCCGTCCAGATGAGCACCGGCGAGGTCGCCGATCTGGACGCCGTCCTCGCTGCCGCCTCGGCGGTCGGCGCCGTCACGATCTGCGACGCGACCCAGGCGGTGGGGTGGCTGCCGATCGACGCCGGGCGCTTCGACGCGCTCGTCTGCACCGCCTACAAGTGGCTGATGTCACCGCGCGGCACCGCGTTTCTCGCCGTCTCAGATCGGCTGCTCGCCGACGCGATCCCCCACAGCGCCGGCTGGTACGCGGGCGAGGACGTCCACTCCAGCTACTTCGGGCCTCCGCTGCGCCTCGCGCACAACGCGCGCCGCCTGGACCTGTCGCCGGCGTGGTTCAGCTGGGTGGGCACGGCGCCCGCCCTCGCACTGATCGAGGAGATCGGTGTCGCCACGATCCATGAGCACAACGTCGCGCTGGCCAACCGGTTCCGCGCCGGGCTGGACATGGACGCCGCCAACAGCGCGATCGTCTCCGCCGACGTGGACGATGCTGCGGCGCGGCTGCAGCGCGCCGGGATCGTCGCCGCCATGCGGGGCGGTCGCCTGCGCACGTCCTGGCACGTCTACAACGACGAGCGCGACGTGGACCGAGTGCTCGAGGCCCTCCGGGGCTGAGGGCACGCGGCGGCCTAGCGCTTGACGCGGTAGCGCAGGTGGGTGACCCCCGCCTCGCCCTGGAGCACTCGGGTGCGCTCGAGCTCGATGTGCTGAGGGCCCAGGTGGTCAAAGAGCCGGCGGCCCTGACCGAGGAGCACCGGAACCACGTGGAGCTCGAGCTCGTCGAGCACGCCGGCGGCGAGGGCGAGCTGGGTGACCCCGGCGCCGTGCACGAGCACGTCCTTGTTCCCCGCCGCCCGCTTGGCCTCGGCCATCGCGGTGCTCACGTCGTCGACAAACGTCACCAGCGGCTTCTCAGCCACGTCGGCCGGCGGCCCGTTGCGGCTGAGGATGAAGATCGGCACACCGTCGTGGTGGTCACCGCGCCAGTAGCCCGCGGGCTCGACCGTTCCCTTGCCCGCAACGACCGCCCCGGTGGACATGAACTCGTCGACGATCTGGCGGTTGACGCCGGACGCCCCCGCCGTGATCGACTCGACGTCGCCGCCCTCGGGGCCGCGGGGGAGGAACCAGTCGTGCAGGCGCCGCCCACCGTCGCCGAGCCCGTTGTCCGGTGTCTCGTTGGGCCCGGCGATGAAGCCGTCGAGGGACATCGACATGTAGAGAACGGTCGCAGACATCGCGTCTTCCTTTCGGTGGCGGGATGCGAGCCCAGAAGCTCGCTTCTACCCTGGCGTCGAACGAGCGGCGAGGAAATCGACACGCGGTTGGTCAACCACCCTGCCTGGCACCATGGGCACGGTGAATCGAGACGCGCTGCGCGACCTCTGCCTGACCTTTCACGGGTCCGAGGAGACATTCCCGTTCGGATTTGAGACCTCGGTGTTCAAGGTGGCGGGCAAGATGTTCGCCCTGTCGCGCCTCGAAGGCGAGCCTCTATCGGTGAGCCTCAAGTGCGAGCCCATGCTTGCTGAGCAACTCCGCAGCGCCCACCCGTGCATCACCCCGGGCTATCACCTCAACAAACGCCACTGGAACACGGTGCTCCTCGACGGGACAGTGTCTGAGCAGATGATCACCGACATGGTCGAGGACTCGTATGACCTGGTGGTGTCCAAGCTGTCGCGGGCGCGCCAGCGGGCGCTGCTGTGGCGCGGCGCGGCCTCCTAGGGCAGACGGCCCGACGAGCGCACCGAGGCGACCGCGGCACCGAGGAGCAGCACCACTCCGGCGGCGGCGAACAGGGCGGTGATCTCCTTCTTGCGGGTCACCGTCGAGAGCTGGCTGCCGAGCTTCTTGTAGATCGAGCTGAGCTCATCGGAGCTGTGGGCGTTGAACGCGGTCCCGCCCGAGACGCGGGCGATCGCCTGCATCAGCTCGGGGTCGGGCGGCACCGGCTGGGGCGAGGCGAACGGGTCGGGGTTGGGCAGCACACCTGCTGAGGTGCCCAGCGCCACCGTGTAGATGGGGATCTTCTCCTTCTTGGCCTGCTGGCTGACCGTCACCGGGTCGGGCCCGGCGTTGGCCGCCCCGTCGGAGAGCAGGACGATGGCCGACGGCGGGTGCTTGGCGTTCGATCCCTGCAGCAGCTGCAACCCGAGCCGGAGTGCGTCGCCGGTGTCGGTGCCGCCGTTGGCCGAGAGGCCGTCGATGAGCGTGCGCGCCTCAGCATGGTTGGCCGCCGGCCCCTGCACCGCGTCAGGTGAGCTCCCGAAACCGATGGCACCGACCCGGACCGTCGAGGGAAGCTGATCGATGAAGGTGTTGGCCGCCGCCACCGCCGCGGCCAGCCGGTTGGGCTGCACGTCCTGGGCGGCCATGGACCCGGAATGGTCGGTGACGAGCATCATGTTGGCCTGGCCGGTGGGGATGTGCTGGACGACGCGAGGACGCGCCAGCGCCACGCCCAGCAGCGCCACCGCCGCGAGGGCGAGTGCGGTCGGCACATGGCGCTCCCAGGAGGGACCGGCGGCGACGATCTCGCGCACCGTCGCGACCGCGGGGAAGCGGACCGCGTAGCGCTGCTTGCGGCGTCGCGCCCACAGGTACGCGGCAACACCGGCCGGGACCAGGGCCAGCGTCAGCAGCCAGACGGGCGCGGCAAAGCTCATCGCAGGCGGCGTCCCATCTCGATGAGCCAGTCCTCGTCGGTCGAGAGGGTCGCGTGGTGCACGCGCAGGCGTCGCAGTTCCTTGGCCACCACCTCGCGGCGCTCACGCTCGAGCTCGGCGAAACGCTCGCGGACGCGCCGCCGGCCGGTGTTGACCTCGACTCGCGCGCCGGTCTCAGGGTCGACGAGCATGAGATGGCCGACGGAGGGCAGTTCGAGCTCACGCGGATCGATGACCTCGATGGCCAGGACGGAGTGGCGGACCCGCAGCGAACCGAGCGGGCGCTCCCAGGCGTGCTGGTCGCGGAAGTCGGAGATGAGCACCACCAGCCCCGGCTGGCCGGCCAGCTTGCCGACCCGGGCCAGCGCGTCAGCCAGCGCCTCCGGCGCCTCGCTGCCGTCCACGGCCACGCCCGCCTCCAGACGGCGGCGCAGCGCCACGACGCCCGGCCGCGAGCCGCGGGGGGGCGACACAAGCGCTTGACCCGCGCCGAACGTGACCATCCCGACGCTGCCGGCCCGGCGGACGCCGAGGCGGCCGAACACCATCGCCACGCCCTCGGCCACGTCGGCCTTGAGCCGCCGGGTGGTGCCGAAGGCCATCGAGGGCGACACATCGAGGACGATCCACGTCGTCAGCGCCCGCTCGGGCACGTGCAGCCGCACGTGGGGGGTGCCGGTGCGCGCGCTGGCGGCGGCGTCGATGTGGCGCACGTCGTCACCCATCTCGTACGGGCGCAACTGCGCGAGCTCAGTACCCAGCCCGACGCCTGCCGCGCGGCGGTCGCCCGGGAGGGTCTGGGCCACGAGGCGGTTGACGGCGAGGTCGATCGCCTCGACGAGCGGCTGCGCGATCGGGCCGGGACCCTGGCGCGCGGCGGGAGGGGCGAGGACCGCTTGGCTCACGCGCCCATCAACCCCCCGGCACTGCGCTCCTCGCGCTCGGCACGCATGAGCCGGCGGGCGCCCGGCTGCGGCACCGTCGCCAGAACCTGCTCGATGAGCTCGTCGGCGGTGACGCCGTCCGAGAGCGCGTCGTAGGAGAGCACGAGGCGGTGGCGCAGCAGGTCCGGGGTGAGGTCGCGGATGTCCTGGATCTCGACGTGGGCGCGCCCGCGCAGCAGGGCCAGCGCGCGCGACGCCTGGACGAGGCCGATGGGGCCGCGTGGGCTCGCGCCGAACTCGATCAGGCCCGCGATGTCGTTGAGCCCGTGCTGAGCCGGGTGGCGGGTGGCGTCCGCCAGCGCCACCGCATAGCCGATCACCTCGCGGTCGACCATCACCGTCTGCACCGCCTCGGCGTGCCGGCGCAGGCCGTCGAGCGAGAGGCACTCGCGGACCTCGACGGTGTCGCGGAGGCTGCGGCCCACGACCGCGGCCTCCTCCCCGACGCTCGGGTAGTCGACGATGATCTTCATCAGGAAGCGGTCGACCTGTGCCTCGGGCAGCGGATAGGTCCCCTCGGACTCGATCGGGTTCTGGGTGGCCATGACGATGAATGGCAGCGGCACGCCGTAGCTGGTGCCGCCGATCGTCACCTGCTGCTCCTGCATGACCTCCAGCAGGGCGGACTGCACCTTGGCCGGGGCCCGGTTGATCTCATCGGCGAGCATGAAGTTGTGGAACACGGGGCCGAGCTCGGTGTCGAACTTTCCGGTGTCGGGTCGCCACACCCGGGTGCCGACAAGATCGGCGGGCACCAGGTCCGGCGTGAACTGGATGCGGCCGTAGGTGCCGCCCAGCGACGCGGCCAGGGTCTTGACCGTCAGAGTCTTGGCCAGCCCCGGGACACCCTCCAGCAGCACGTGGCCGCCGGCGAGCAGGCTGACGAGCAGGCGCTCGAGCATCGCGTCCTGTCCGACGATGACGCGCTTGATCTCGTACAGCACCTCCTGGAGAGCGTCGCGCGCCTCGTGGCGCTGTTGGGTGGTGGCTTCGATGTCAGTCAATGTGTCCTCCAGGAATGTCTCTCTAGACGATGCGGCCGAACCACATCAGGGTCATGGCACCGCCGACGAGCAGCAGCACGAGGCCGCCTCCGGCGATGTCCGCGGTGATCTCGCGCTTGACCTTCTTGTGGCCGAGCGCCACGGCGAGGTGCGCGTAGACCTCGCTCGCCTTGGCGCTGTTGGCGGCGGTGTAGGCCTTGCCGCCGGAGGCCTGGGCGATCTCGGCCAGCTCCTGCGAGCTCACCGGGACCGGGGCGTTGACGGTCTGGCCGTTGCGCTTGATGGGGATCGTGCCGTTGGGCGTCCCCAGGGAAATGGTGTAGACCGCGATGTGGTCGGCCTTGGCCTGGCGGGCCACCTCCACCGGGCCGGTGCCGACGTTGGAGCTGCCGTCGGAGAGCAGGACGATCGCGCCCGGCACGCGCTTGCCCGCCTTGCGCGGGAGCGTGGTGAGCACGTGCAGCGCCGTGGTCAGCGACTCGCCGATCGCGGTCCCTCCGCCGCCCGGGTGCAGGCCGGCGATCGCGCCCTGGGTCAGCGCGTGGTTGGTCGTCGGCGACTGGAGGAGAACCGGCCGGCGAGCGAACTCGATCACGCCGACCTGCACGCCGCCGGGGACCTGGCCGACAAACTTGGAGGCCGCGTTCTTGGCCGCGCCGAGGCGGGAGGGCCGCACGTCGGTGGCGCTCATCGAGCTCGAGACGTCGTTGGCGAGCATGATCGCCGCGCTGTTGACGGGCACGGCGACCGTGTGCTGCGGCTTGGCGGCGGCGGCGATGAGCAGCGCGATGGCGATCGCGAACACGAGCATCGGCGCATGCCGGCGCCAGCCCGGGCGACGCGGCGTCACCGACTCCGTCAGCAGCGGCGCCGCGAAGGCGGCCGCCGCGCGTCGGCGCCGGCGCTGCTGGCCGAGATACCACGCGGCGAGGACGGGGATGGCGACGAGCCCGACGAGGACAAGTGGCGAGGAGAAGCTCACGGGTACCGGGCGGGCGCAGCGGCCAGCGTCGCGTCGAGTGTCAGGTCCGCCCCGCCGGTGTTGACGACCATCGTGATCCTGTCGCCCGAGTGCAGGCCCTTGATCGCGTCGGAGATGCTGCCGGTCGACCCCACCCCGTGGTTGTTGACCAGCAGGATCGTGTCGCCGGGCTCCACGCCGGCTCGGTCGCCGTTGCTGTTGGGCCGCACCGTCTCGACCACCGGGTTGCCCTGGGTCGAGGTGACGATCTCCATCCCCAGCCACGTGATCGGCCGTGTGTTGCCGGTGATTCGCGGTGGCGGCAGCGGGTTGAGCGCGGAGGCGGTGCTCGGGATGGTGTGAGAGTGGTCAAACAGCTTGCTCGCGCCGAATGCCACGGCGGCGATCACCAGCACCGCGATCGCGACGGGCACAACCCACGGGCGCGCCTTGCGTCGGGGCTTCGGTCGCGGCGGCACCGGAGTGACGGGCTCGGGCTCGGGCTCGGGGGGCCGGGGCTCGCGGATGCGCTGTGTTGACGCGTCCTCGGACTCGTTCTCCCAATCGCCTGACCAGAGATGCTTTGGTCCACTCATAAGACGCGTGTCAAGGTAGGCGACATTCGTGAGAGGTGCTTAAGAGCCGTGAGAAGGACGAAGCGTTGCGCCGGTTGCTTGTCGCTTCCAGATCATGGAGCATGCGCCACCGATGACGCCCCACCCCCTGGATCCCCTCACCGCCGATGAGATCCGCCACGCCGCGGCGATCGTGCGCCGCGACCGCGACGTGGGCGAGCGCTGGCGCTTTGCCTCGATCGAGCTGCGCGAGCCCTCCAAGGACGTCGTGCGCACTTGGGGCGCCGGCGACGACTGCGAGCGCGCGGCCCGCGTGGTGTGCTTCAACCGCGACGACGGCAAGGCCTACCGGGCGGTGGTCTCGCTGACCGGCGACGCCGTGCTCAGCTGGGCGCACGAGCCCGACGGGCAGCCCAACATGACCATGGACGAGATGCACGACTGCGACGTGGCCATGCGCCAGGAGCCGCGGGTCATCGAGGCGCTGGCGCGCCGCGGGATCACCGACATGGACCACGTCCTCGTCGAGGCCTGGGCCTACGGCGCCCACCTGCTCCCTGAGCCCTACTCCGACCGGCGGCTGGGCTGGGCCGACGTCTGGTCCCGGTCACAGGGCGCCGGTTCCAACCCGTACGCCCACCCGGTCACGGGGCTGCACCTGGTGGTCGACCTCAACAACCTGGAGCTGCTGGAGGTCGAGGACACCGGCGTGATCGACGAGCCGGCGGTGATGGGGGAGTACATCCCGCGCCTGGTGCCCGGACTGCAGCTGCGCACCGACGTCAAGCCGCTGGAGATCACCCAGCCGTCGGGGCCGTCGTTTGAGCTGGACGGGAACCTGCTGCGCTGGCAGCGGTGGTCGATGCGCGTGGGCTTCAACTACCGCGAGGGCCTGGTGCTGCATGCGGTGGGCTACGAGGACGGCGGCCGGGTGCGCTCGGTGGCCCACCGGCTCTCGTTCGCCGAGATGGTGGTCCCCTACCGCGATCCCACCTCCGCGCACTTCCGACGCACGGCGTTCGACGTCGGCGAGTGGGGACTGGGCTTCGTGACCACCTCGCTCGAGCTCGGCTGTGACTGCCTGGGCGAGATCAGCTACCTCGACGCCGTCCTGCACGACACCGCGGGGGAGCCGCTGCGCATCCCCAACGCGATCTGCATCCACGAGGAGGACGACGGCGTGCTGTGGAAGCACGTGGACGATGTCAGCGGCGCTGAGACCCGGCGGATGCGCCGGCTGGTGGTCTCTTTCCACGTCACCGTCGGCAACTACGAGTACCTGATCTACTGGCGCTTTCACCAGGACGGGACCATCCAGGCCGAGGTGCGGGCCACCGGGATCATGGTCACCACGCACTTCGAGGAGGGGCGCCAGCCGCCATACGGGACCCTGGTGGACGAGCGCACCTACGCGCCGTTTCACCAGCACTTCCTGGTGGCGCGGCTGGACCTCGACGTCGATGATGGCGGCAATACGGTGATGTCCTCGGACTCCGAGGCATTGCCAATCGGGCCCGACAACCCACACGGGGTGGCCCTCGTGCAACGTGAGACGGCACTGCGCACCGAATCCGAGGGGATGCAGGACTACGACTGGTCGGTGCAGCGCTCGTGGAAGGTGATCAACCCGAGCGTCCGCAATGGCCTGGGCGGGCCGGTGAGCTACAAGCTCGTGCCCGGCGACTGCATCCCCGCGATGCTCTCCGAGGAGTCCCCGGTGCTGCGCCGGGCCCAGGTCCTGGCCCACACGCTGTGGGTCACGCCGTTTGACGAGGAGGAGCGCTGGCCGTGCGGCGAGTTCGTCGTCCAGAGCCGGGAGGACCGCGGCCTGCCGGCGTGGACCGCCGCCGACCGCCCGATCGAGGACACCGACGTCGTCCTCTGGTACGTCTTCGGCATCCACCACATCCCCCGGCCCGAGGAGTGGCCGGTGATGCCGGTGGACACCGTCTCCTTCTGGCTCAAGCCCGCCGGGTTCTTTGACCGCAACCCGGCGCTGGACGTGCCGCCCAGTCACTGAGCGCGCGGCCGCGGTCTGGGCGCGAGAGCGAGAGCGAGGGCGAGAGCGAGGGCGAGAGCGAGGGCGAGGGTGTTTTGCACCACTACGGTGCAAAACACCCTCGCGGTGAGGCGATCTACGAGGTTGACGACCCGGGCGGGGCAATGGCCAGGTCACCAAAGTCCGCCGCCAGCCTGAGGTGGCCTCCCAGCGCATCAACGAACCGCGACAACGACCCGAGGTAGAGCTCCTCCGGAGCCAATGCCTCGGGATGAGCCGACTCGCATGCCTCCAGGGCCCTCCCGATCTCTGCGTCAGCGACACCAGCGCGCATGAGGCGAGCGGCGATGCTGCTCTGAGCCTCCATCAGCTGCTCATACGCCCGTACTCGCTCCTCATCGATGGGCAGTTGTGCCCGGACTACCTCCCACGACCTGGTGGATCTCGGTGGCGTGGCGATCCCCCCTTTCCGTTGTCTCGTCGGTGTTGGTCATAGAGCCGGTCGGCGTCGCGGATCCTCCGCGGGTACCAGTCGTTCCAGGCGCCGCGCTTGTCGCCCCCGATGAGCATCAGCGGGTCGCGCTGATCGAAAACGAACAACGCCCGGACCGACGTGCCGACTCGCAGCTCCTTCATGTTGTGGTGGCGAGAGCCCTTGATGAGGTCGACGTCCGGCCGCCCCAGCGTGGGCCCACCGTTCAGGACACGATTCAGGCCGGCCGCGACACGGTTGACCGTCTCAGGCGGCAGTGCTCCCAGCCACGCGGTGAACTCCGCCGTCAGCCTCAGCTCGCGTTTTCTCTCCACATAGATAAGAGCCTCGAGCGAGGCGGTTTTCACCCCCCCGCCCGGCAAAACTCAGCCTGAGTGGCCAAGGCTATGCGGGGAGGGCGGGGTCGGCCGGGGCCGCCATCGCCTCGGCAAGCCACGCCGCCTGGCGAATCTCGTGGAAGGCCTCGCCGCCCTCGTGGTCGTTGTAGGGGTAGGTGACGATCTCCTTGGCGCCGCCGTAGGCGTTGTAGGCGGCGTACACCGTCGACGGGGGACAGATCTCGTCCATCAGGGCCACTGAGAACAAGGCCGGAGCGCTCGCCCGCCGGGCCAGCACCGCGCCGTCGAAGTAGGCGAGCGCGGCGAATGCGTCGTCCTCGTGGTCGCGGTGCACCGCCAGGTAGCGGACGATCTCGAGGTAGGGGTTCTTCATCGCCATCTGGGTGGCACGACGAAAGTCACACAGGAAGGGCACGTCGGGCATCACCGCCCGCACGCCGTCGGCCAGCGCCGCGACCGCCAGTGTCAGCCCTCCCCCCTGCGACCGCCCGGTGACCGCGATCGCCTGGGAGTCGACCTCGTCGACCGTGCCCATAAAGTCGACGGCGCGCACCGCGTCGGCGTACAGACGCCGGTAGTAGTAGGCCGCCGGGTCGAGGAGGCCGCGGGTCATGTACCCCGGCTGGGCAGGCGCGGAGCCGGCCGGGTCAGGCGTGTCTCCCGTCGACCAGCCGCTGCCCTGCCCGCGCGTGTCCATCACGAGGTGGGCATAGCCCGCGGCCGCCCAGAAGATGTTCTCGAACACCAGCCCACGCCCGCCGCCGTAGCCCTGGTACTGGATGACCGCCGGCAGGGGGCCGTCGCCCGGCGCCCGCCCGGCGGGCAGGTGCAGCCACCCGCGGATCGGATCTCCACCGAAGCCGCACCAGGAGACGTCGTAGCTCTCCACCACGACGAACGGTGACTCCGCGCGCTGAAGCACCGGGTTCAGATCGTGCGACCGGGTCTCGGCGAGAGTCTGCTCCCAGAAGTCCTCGAGATCCTCCGGAGCTTGCAGGGGCGGGTCATAGCTGACCAACTCGTGGCCGGAAAGGTCGAATTGGGGCATGCGGCTCCTGCCGGGGTCGGGCGCCGGCTACAAGCAGGCGTGGTTGGCGAACGCCGCGTGCATGGTGCCGCCGTGGGTGGGCAGCCACCACTTGTACCTCAGGTAGGCGCGGACACCGTGGCACGTGCCCAGGTCAAAGGCGACGATCTTGCTCGGTGCGGCACGAGAATCGGAGAGTGGCTTGCCTGGGGGCACCCAGTAACCGGTGCCGGAGCCGGAGGCCTGCATGGCCCCCCAGTGCTTCCAGCGGATCTTGGTCATGTGGCCGATGATGTCGTTGCCGAGGGCCAGGGCCGACGGGTGCGCCGTGCCGAAGCCTTCGATCCCGCCCGATGCGTCGCCGAGCACGGGCACGGGTGCCGGCGGCGGCCCGGCGGGGCCGATCCGCGTCTGACCGGTGGCGCTCACGAGAAAGCCGCGGCCCTTGCCTGGGCCCGAGGCAATGACGCAGGAGATGCCGTTGGCCGCCGAGGTGCAGCGGATGTTGTTGCGCAGCGTCGACTGGCCCAGCTTCAGCACCGGGGCCGTGTCGTCCCAGTTCTGCAGGCAGACGCTGCTGACGCTCGAGTGGGCCACCCGGCAGAGGCTCACCTTGCCGTTGGCGGCGAGACTCGCGAGGGTCTGGGGCCCGTTGGGCGGAGCCGCGGGGTCTCCGCCGGTCCCGCAGAAGGTCGTCGCGCCCGCGCCGCACCAGACCTTGCCGTCGGGGGAGAGGAAGTCGCCGAAGTGGCTGCTCGCCGTCGGGCTGGGAGGTGTCCCCGTGGCCGCTGTGGCCGACTTGGCCGCCGCGGGCTGGTGCGCGGTCACGCGGACGAAGCTGCGCGCGATCCGCAGCAACCCGTGCAGCGCCACGTGCGAGCTCTCGAGTTGGATGGAGTAGTGATTCGGCCCGCGCTCGCCGACGAACATGATGAAGACGCCGTCGGTCTGGCCGTCATGGGCGGTGCAGTGCGGTATGTGGGGACACTGGACCAGGACCGGGACCCTCTTGCCGTTGATCGTCGCGCTGGAGACCTGGTCGACCTCGCCCGGCTGACCGCACTGGGACGTATTCGCCGGCTCGTCGATGCTGAAGTGAGGGCCCTTGCGGTTCTTGGTGCTCCCCCACCCGCCGATCACGCAGCCGCCCTGGTTGACGGCCAGCGTCTGCGGCTTGATCTGAAGGGTCACGCGGGGACGGTAGACCGGGGTGTGCACGCGGGCCGCCGCCTGCTGCCAGGTCAGCGACGACGCTCCGGCAGCCGCTGTCTGGACTCCCGCGAGTACCGCGACGGTGGCCGCGCAGGTGGCGGCGGCCAGCATGGTGATATGCCCCGGGCGGCTCACGGCCGAGCAGCCTAGTCGGGCCGACCCCGAGAGGTCAACCCATGGGCGTCGCAGACAGGCGGCTTTAGAACTCCGCCACCGTACGGCTCGTGTCGATCGCGTGAGCGGCCGGCCTGGGCACCCGCTCGAGCGCGACGACCGCGACCACGATGGCGGCGATGACCAGCAGAGCGCCGACGACGAACCCGAGGTGGTAGCCGGTGGTCAGTGCCGCGTGGGAGCCGACGCCGGAGGCCAGCGCGTCGCGGGTGCGCGTCGCCGACAGCGTGGCCAGTACCGCCAGGCCAAGCGCCCCGCCCACCTGAGCGGTGGTGTTGACCAGCCCGGAGGCCAGGCCGGCCTCCTCGGGCGCCACGCCGGACATCGCCAGC
>DASXDW010000127.1:0-17637 GCA_036490435.1 Solirubrobacteraceae bacterium | reverse complement strand
GACGTCATCGTGTTCCACAAGCTCACCAAGGACGAGATCAAGGAGATCGTGGATCTCCTGCTCCTGCGGATCCGCGAGTCGATGGCGGAGCGCGAGCTCCAGTTGGAGCTGTCTGAGCCGGCCAAGGACCTGCTCGTCGAGAAGGGCTGGGATCCCGCGATGGGGGCACGGCCGTTGCGCCGCGCGATCCAGCGCTACATCGAGGATCCGCTGGCGGACTTCGTGCTGCGCTCGCAGGTGCCGCCGGGTTCGACGGTCCTGGTCGAGCCAGGCGAACCGGACACCGACGACGAGGACGTCAAGCTCTCTGTCATCGAGCCCGCCCCCGCGCCAACGCCGGTCGGTGTCGGCGCTGAGGGTGGCGCCGAGGAGCCCGCGGGCGACGCCGCCCCGGACAGCGAGGCCTCCGAGCCTCCGGCCGAGTCCGAGTAGCTCTCGCCACCTCCGCTTTTCACACCGGCCCGAGCCTTCTGGCTCGGGCCGGTGTCGTTGTGTGCCAATCCCGTCACAAGCAGGCCGTGGCGTCGGGACCCATCCGTAGGCTGCATGGACCGCTCATGCCCAAGTCCACCTCCGTTCACGTCTGCTCGGCCTGCGGGCACGAGACCGCCCGCTGGGCCGGCCGCTGCCCCGGCTGCGGGGAGTGGAACACGCTCGTGGAGCAGGTGCGCCTGCCGGCGCCGCGGGGCGGTGGCAGCGGCGGGGTGGGCGCGCGCGCCCGGGCGGCTCCCGTCAAGCCGGTACTGCTCGCTGACGTCGAGGCCGTCGAGCACGACCGGCTGAGCACGGGGATCGGCGAACTCGACAACGTCCTGGGCGGAGGGATCGTGCCCGGCTCGCTCGTCCTGATCGGCGGCGCGCCGGGGATCGGCAAGTCGACACTGACGACGATGGCGCTGGGCAACCTGTGCGCCGCGGGACGACGCACGCTGTATGTGTCGGCTGAGGAGTCCGCGGCTCAGATCCGTCTGCGCGCCCAGCGCCTGGGTGACGGGGAGGCGCTCGCCGTGCCGGTGATCGCCGAGACCGATCTGCACGCCGTGCTGGCCACGCTCGAGCAGGAGCGTCCGGAGGTGTGTGTGATCGACTCCGTGCAGACGTTGCACTCGGTTGACCTCTCTTCGGCGGCGGGTTCGGTGGCGCAGGTGCGCGAGGTGGCCGGGGAGATCATGCGGGTGGCCAAGCAGCGGCGGATCGCGGTTCTGCTCGTGGGCCATGTGACCAAGGAGGGCGCGCTGGCCGGGCCGCGCGTGCTCGAGCACCTCGTCGACTGCGTGCTGCAGTTCGAGGGCGAGCGCGAGCGGACCTACCGGACGGTGCGCGCGATCAAGAACCGCTTCGGCTCCACCGACGAGGCGGGCGTGTTCGAGATGCGCGACGATGGCCTGGTCGAGGTGCTCGATGCCTCAGCGCGTTTCGTGGCCGAGGCGACGCGTGCGCCCGGCAGCGCGGTGCTGTGCGCCATGGAAGGGTCGCGGCCGTTGCTGGTCGAGGTCCAGGCGCTGGTGAGCTCGTCAGAGCTCGTGCCGCCCCGGCGCGTCGTCGCCGGCCTGGACCGCAACCGGGTGGCGCTCGTCCTGGCCGTGCTCGGACGCCACGGCGGAATTGGCCTGGGCAACGCTGACGTGTTCGTCAACGTTGTCGGAGGCGTGCGTGTCGACGAGCCCGGGGCCGATCTGGCCGTTGCGCTCGCGGTGGCATCCGCGGCCAAGCGGATCGCGCTCAGCGACACCGAATCCCATCCGCCGCGGCCGCTGGCCTGTTTCGGGGAACTGGGCCTCACCGGCGAGCTGCGCACCGTGGCCCATGCGGACCGGCGGGTGGCCGAGGCGCGACGCTTCGGTCTGGCGCCCGTGCTGGCGCCTGAGACGCACCGGACGCTGCGCGCGGCACTGGCGGCCGCGCTGGCGCCCGTGCCGGCGCCGGGCAATGAGGTGGTCAGGGCCGCGTGAGGGGTTGCGAACAAGTGTGCGGAAAGCGTGCGACTGTGCGCATCCCGGCAAGTTTCCGCGTTCGGGGGCGGCGAAACGGGCCGAACCTGAGCTAAAATCAGCTCTGATGCCGCCGCGTTCCGGGGAAGAGCTCAAAGAAGAGCTCGAATCTCGACAAGAGTCCCGGATCATGAGGGCGCTTGAGATGGTGGCGCCCGGAACAGCGTTGCGAGAGGGGATCGACAACATCGTCGACGCTCGCACCGGAGCGCTCATCGTCATCGGAGACGCCGACGAGCTCGGCTTCATGTTCTCCGGCGGGATCAAGCTCGACGTCGACTACTCGCCGACGTTCCTCTATGAGCTGGCGAAGATGGATGGGGCGATCGCGCTGAGTTCCAACGCGACCAAGATCGTCCACGTCAACGTGCAGCTGACGCCGGATCCGACGATCCTGACGAGCGAGACCGGTACGCGCCACCGCACCGCCGAGCGCGTCTCCAAGCAGACCGACGCGATGGTGGTCGCCGTGTCCGAGCGCCGCGAGGTCGTCTCGCTGTACATCGATGGGATCAAGTACATCCTGGAGGACATCCCCGTCGTGTTGGCCAAGGCCAACCAGGCGCTGGCGACGCTCGACAAATACCGCAGCCGCCTGGACCAGGTGTCCACGCGCCTCACCGCGCTCGAGTTCGAGGGCGGCGTGACCCTCCACGACGTCCTGACCGTGCTCCAGCGAGTCGAGCTGGTCACGCGCATGGCCGTTGAGATCGAGCGCTACATCGTCGAGCTCGGTACCGAGGGCCGTCTCATCGAGATGCAGCTCGACGAGACGATGGTGGGCGTCGCCGCCGACAAGGCCGCTCTGGTCCACGACTACCTCGTCGAGGACACCGACGAGAGCTTCGCGATCGTGCTGGACCAGCTGGCTCGTCTGGCTCATCAGGATCTGCTCGATTTCGGGCGTCTGGCCGAGCTGCTCGGCTATGACCGAAAGCTCAACACACTTGACTATCCGGTCTCTCCACGAGGATTTCGGATATTGGGGCGAATACCGAGGCTCCCCCGCCTCGTTGTTCAGAGGATCGTGACGGAATTCGGAGGATTGGAGGAACTGCTCGCCGCGTCAGACGGCGAGCTGGAGACCGTCGACGGAGTCGGCGAGATCCGGGCGAAGGACATCAGGGAAGGCCTTCGCCGACAGCAGGAGATCAACCTCGTTGATCGTTACCTGCAGACGTAGGAAAACGCGAGCGGGATCCTGCCCGCGCCGCCTTGACAGAGGAGGACACCATCACAGAGCTAATGGAAGAGCACCTGGATGATCTTGAGTCGCTCGAGCCGCCGCCGCACATCGAGTTCGAGATCGGCGACAGTGTCGTCTATCCGCATCATGGTGCGGGAAAGGTGCTTCGCAAGGAGGAAAAGGAAGTCCTCGGCGAGAGCCGTGAGTACCTGACGATCAAGATCCTTCACAACGACATGACGGTCATGGTGCCCACGGAGAACGCGGCGCTGGCCGGCCTCCGGCGCGTGATCGACGAAGAGACCGTCAAGAAGGTGTGCGCGGTGCTGCAGGACGAGTGTTCGGAGATGCCCAAGAACTGGAACCGGCGCTTCAAGCACAACCGGGACAAGATCAAGACCGGCGATATCTACGAGCTCGCCGAGGTCGTACGTAACCTCGCCATCCGCGAGTCCGAGAAGGGACTCTCGACCGGTGAGAAGCAGATGTTCACCCGTGCCAAGAAGATCCTGGCGTCCGAGCTCATGTATGCCCTTGGCATGGATGAGCAGGAGGTGGACGAGCACCTCTACGGTCTGCTGCTGGATACACATGCCAACGGCGCCAGCAACGGCAACGGAAAGGTGGCCGTCGCCGCGAAATAGGCGGGGGTGGGCGGGATCTAATAGACATGGCGGTCGCGCTGATCGTGGCCGCAGGACGAGGCGAGCGCCTTGGGTTCAGTCGCCCCAAGGCGCTCGTCCCGCTTTGCGGGCGTCCGATGCTTCAGTGGAGCGTCGCGGCGCTGCAGGCCGTGCCGGCGATCACGCAGATCGTGATCGCCCTTCCCGCCGAAAACCTGGACGCCGCCCCCGACGGGACGCTGGCCGTCTCCGGAGGGCTTCAGCGCTCGCATTCGGTGCGTAACGCGCTCGCTGCCTGTGCCGACGGCGACCCTGTGGTCGTCCACGATGCCGCCCGGCCTCTGGCCACCCCGCGGCTCTTCGAGCAGGCGCTGACCGAGCTCGACCGCCACCCAGAGGCGGCGGCGGTGATCGCCGCGGCGCCCGTTGCCGACACGATCAAGCAGGTCGGCGACGACGGTGCCACCGTCGCGCGGACGCTCGATCGCTCCACGCTGTGGGCGGTGCAGACGCCCCAGGTGTTCCGTCGCGCCGCGCTTGAACGCGCGTTGGTCTCGGCCACCGACGAGGAGTTGGGCCGCGCCACCGACGACGCCTGGCTGGTCGAGCGCTCCGGCGGCGCGGTGCGTATCCTCGGCTCGGACCCGGGCAACATGAAGATCACCACGTCTGAGGATCTCCGCGTGGCCGAGCTGCTACTGGCAGAGCGACGGCGCTCAGCGTGAGCACGGGGATCGGCTATGACTGCCACCGCCTCGTCGCGGGCCGGCCCCTCGTCCTCGGAGGGGTGACCCTCGCGCACGAGCTCGGGCTCGACGGCCACTCCGACGCCGACGTCCTCACGCACGCGATCATCGACGCGATGCTCGGCGCCTGCGCTCTGGGAGACATCGGCCAGCACTTCCCCGACACCGACCCCCGCTACCGCGGCGCTGATTCGATCGAGTTGCTCCGCGCGACGGTCACGCTGCTGCGCGACGCCGGCTACGCGGCGGTGCATGTCGACGCGACCGTGGTAATCGAGCGGCCCAAGCTCGCCCCGGTCCGCGATCAGATGCGCGCGCGCCTGGCCGAGGCGCTCGGACTCGAGCTCCAGCACGTGAGCGTCAAGGCGACGCGCGGGGAGGGGATGGGGTTCGTGGGGCGCGAGGAGGGGGTGGCGGCGCTCGCCGTCGCCACCGTGCGCGAGCTCTAGCCCGCCCGCCCCGCGCGGGCGGCCCTGCCGCCGCGCGCGGACCGCCGCGCCGCCGCCTGCTCACGCATGCGCTCGTGCTCCACCAGCCGGGTGAGCTGCTCCACGGTGTTGCGCAGATGCGAGCCGACGATTGGCTGGGCGATCCGCTCCGCGATCCAGCCCCAGACGCCGGACCCGGGCACGCCGGCGGCGAGGCGGATCTCGGCGCTCGTCCGCCCGGCGGCGATTGAGCGCAGCCGCCAGCGCCCGCGCTGATCGACGCCGGTGATCGACGTCCAGGCGAGCTCCTTGGGCGGGTCCCACTCCACGATCTCGATCAGGCCCCCGATCTCGGCCGAACCCACGCGCAGCAGCATCCGGTAGCGCGCGCCGAGCCCGACGGGTTCCTCGCCCTCGATCTCCCAGCGGGTCACGCCGGACATGAAGCTCAGCGCTCGCTCCGGATCGGCCACCACGTCCCACACGGTCTCGATGGGGGCGGAGATCGTAGTGGCGGCGCTGGCCTTCATCCAATCACCGGCAGCCGCCGCTCTTCGGCCAGCGCGTCGAGGGTGTCCTGCATCAACCGGATCAGGTGATCGTAGATCTCGTCGACGTCGGGGTCGGGCCCGAACTCGGCCTTCAGGTCGATCGGCGGGAGCGTCTCGATGGTGATCTTGGCCGGCAACGGGACGTGGCCCAGCATGTCCCCGATGTTCAGCCCCCACGGCACCGAGAGCGAGATGGGGAGGACCTTGAGACGAAAGAGCCTGTCGAGCCAGAGCAGCCGCGCCAGGCCCTCGCCGCGGGTGAGGAACAGCGCCGTCTCCTGCCCGCCGATGGACACCACGGGCACGATCGGCACGTTCTCCTGCAGTGCCAGGCGGATGAAGCCCTTGCGGCCGTCGAAGTCGACACGGTTGCGCTGCCAGAAGGGCCGGTGAACCTCGTAGTCCCCGCCGGGATACACGAGGAGGGCGGCGCTCGCCTGCAGGGCCCTGCGCGCGTTGGCCGGCGAGGCCGCCACCGTCCCGAAGCGGCGCAGCGACCCCAGGCCGGGCATGGACAGCACCAGGTTGTGAGCCAGTTGATAGAAGGGCCGCTCGACGCCGAAGTAGGTGTTGAAGGCCAGGGTGAAGACGACCGTGTCCGGAGTCATGTTGCCGCCGGAGTGGTTGCCCACCATCAGCACCGGGCCGTCGTCGGGGATGTTGCCCAGCCCGCGCACCTCGGCCCGGTACCACAGGCTGGCGGCCAGCCACATGAGCGGGAGGCGCTCGCGGATGAAGTCGGGGTCGCGCTCGTCGAGATCGGCGCGGGGGATGCGGCTCTGCACCTGGCGGGCCACCCCGCGGAACGCCCGGCCCAGCAGGGAGGGCCCGGAGTCCATCCCGCCGCCGTCGTCGTTGCCGTACGCGTCGTCGGACTCGACGCGGCCGTTGCCGTTGGTGGTGCCGGCGACGGCGGGGCTGGCCATCAGCGCCCGGCCCTCATGCCGCACGGCGACCGGCGCTGCCGCCGCCGCGCCGCGGATCCGGGGTGCCCGGCCGCGCGACCGAGATCTCGTTGCGCGCGATGAAGCGCAGCAGAAGGTCGTTGGTCTCCTCGGGCCGCTCCACCTGGGGAACGTGGCCGCAGTCCTGGATCGTCACCTGCTCTGCGCTGGGCAGCCACTTGTGGACGTGGCGTCCGAACGCCGCGGGCACCAGGCCGTCATGGGTGCCCCAGACGAACAGCGCCGGCGGGCGCAGTTCGGCCAGCCGTGGATAGAAGCCGTGGCCCCCGTAGGGGGCCTCGAGGTAGATGTTGCGCGCCGAGGCCAGGAAGGCCAGCCGCGCCCCCGCTGAATGGTAGATGCGCCGAAACTCATCGACCATCAGCTCACCGACCTCCGGGTCGATGAGGTCGCGGTCGAAGAACAGGCTCCAGAACTGGGCGGCGACTGTGTTGCGCGTGAAGCCGTGGGGCAGCAGCCCGAACTCCGGGCGCAGAAGCCGCACCAGCGGATGAAAGCCGCGCTTCACCCAGGCCACCGCCGGGCACAGCAGACCCAGCGAGCGGATCCGCTCCGGCTCTGTCAGACCCATCTCGATGGCGATCCGGCCGCCCATCGAGTTCCCCACGACGTGCGCGTGGGAGATGTCCTGGGCGTCCATGAAGCCGAGCATCATCTCCGCGTACCAGCGGGCGTTGTAGGCCGCACGCGCCGGCTTGGACGACGACCCGAAGCCGGGCAGGTCGGGTGCGTGCACCCGGTAGCGCTGCCCCAGCGCGGCGGCGGTGGCGAGCAGCGATGCGCGCGTGCCGCCGAGCCCGTGCAGCAGCAGGACGTCGGGCCCGTGACCCATGGTCAGCGATGAGATGCGGTGACGGCCGACGGCGACGTCATGGATCTGCAGGAGCGGGGGCCGACCACCCGGGAGCCGGAACATCCCCTCGAAGCCGATGGCGTAGTCGAGGTTGCCGGAGACGCTCAGGCGCCGGCGTTCGAAGGCGTCGATCCCCGAGAGCTCGCCCTCACGCAGGGCCAGCCAGGTCTCGGCGTCGGTGGAGATGGTGACGTCCGCGCTGCGGCGGGTGGCGCCCTTGCGCACCCGGGCGCCGTGCGCCGTGCACCGAACCTCCCACGTGTGCCCGAGGTCGCAGAGCCTGATGTCGTAGGTCGCGTCGAACCCGGGATCGGCGCCGAGATAGCGCTCGGGCAGGGTGCGGAACGCGGTCTCGACGTCCGCCAGACGGCGTGATCGGTCTGGGGTGGTGGGCATCGCCATATGATTAACGGTGACGCTTGGCCCGGATGGTCGCGGCAACGGAGATTTTCGTGGACCGCTCGCCACCCGGCTGGCCACGCTGATCGCAGCAGCTCCCCGCGGACGGCCGTCGCCGCGCGGGCGCTAGGGTTCGGCCACCTTGCGCACCGTCGCTCTGCACGACACTCGCAGCGGGCAGATCCGCGAGCTCGTCCCCGAGACGGCGGGGCGGGTCCGGATCTACGCCTGCGGCCCCACGGTCTATGGACGCGTGCACGTGGGCAACGCGCGCCCCTTTGTCATCTTCTCTGTGCTCAAGCGGTTCCTCGTCCATGAGGGCTACGAGGTGGAGTTCGTGGCAAACATCACGGATATCAACGACAAGATCTATGTCGCGGCCCGTCAGGCCGGTGTTCCCAGCGAGGCACTCGCAGAGCAGATGACGGCGGCGTACAAGGCCGACACCGCCGTTTTTGGGCTGGGGCGTCCCGATCACGAGCCTCTGGCCAGCGAGACGATCGACGAGATCGTGAGGTTGATCCAGGAATTGGTAGATGAGGGACATGCCTACGCCGCGGACGGAGACGTCTACTTTTCGGTTCGGTCCTACCCCCAATATGGCGAACTCTCCCATCGTCAGGTCGACCAGATGGACCAGGGTGAGGACATCGAAGGGGCCGACCGCAAGCGCGATCCGCTTGATTTCGCGCTGTGGAAGGGCCACAAGGAGACCGAGGACACCTTCTGGGAGTCGCCGTGGGGCCCAGGCCGGCCCGGATGGCACATCGAGTGCTCGGCGATGGCCGAGAAGCTGCTCGGCGTGGGCTTCGAGATCCACGGCGGCGGCTCGGACCTCATCTTCCCCCACCACGAGAACGAGGCCGCCCAGACGCGGGCGGCACGCGACGAGGACCTCACCAGATTGTGGGTCCACGTCGGGCTCGTCCGCCTGGACAGCGAGAAGATGTCCAAGTCGATCGGCAACGTGTTCATGCTGGGCGACGCGCTGGAGCGCCACGGGCCCGAGACGCTGCTCATGTACTTCGCCGGCGCCCATTACCACCAGCCCATGGAGTACGACGAGGATCGCCTTGAGGAGGCCCGCGCTCGTGCTGCCGGGCTCCGCAACACCGCCCGGGCCCTTCTCGACGGGCCCAGCCCGGCGTGGTCGGCGCCACTCAAGGGCCGGTTCTTCGACGCCCTGGCCAACGACTTCAACACCCCGCGGGCATTGGCCGTGATCGCCGAGTGGCGGGCCGAGGCAAACCGCAGCGGCCCCGGCACCGTTGGCGGGGCCGACCTGCGCGAGATGCTTGACATCCTCGGCCTGGCCAGTCTCATGGAGTCCGTCGCTGAGCCGATCTCCGACGAGGTGGCCGAGCTGCGCGACGCGCGCGAGAGGGCACGCCGCGAGCGCGACTGGGGGGAGGCCGACCGCCTGCGCGACGAGCTGCGCGCGCTCGGCTGGGAGGTCCGCGACGGGCCTGACGGCCCTGAACTCCTGCCCACCGCCTGAGTTCGTGAACGCCGGCGCCCAGGTCAAGGCGCCGTTGACCGGCCACGCAAGGCGCTTTGCATAACACCGCATTGGACTTGACACCGGTGCGGTGCTATGTCAAGCTCGCGCCCGGTTAGTAACGATCAACCTCAGCTTTAGTCTGGGTTGGACGGGGAGTAGGGCGTCTCTTGACGGCCGCTTTCTGGGAAAAGCTATACAGGTGCGGCGCCAGGGGAGGTAGCGCGCCACGACAATCCGGCTTCCGCATGCGCGGGGGTCGGGAAAGGCTGGTTTCGTGGCTCGACTCTCTGCAAACACTCAGTCTCAACCTCGGGTTGAGGATGGTTATCTGATCGCCCTGGCTAAGCAGGGTCACGCGGATGCCTACGACCGCATCGTGCGCCGTTATTACGGTTTCGTGCGGCTCAAAGCCTCGTCGTACTTTCTGGCCGGCGGGGACGCGGACGATCTCATCCAGGAGGGGCTCGTCGGCCTCTACAAGGCCGTGCGCGACTACCGCACCGATCGGGAGTCCAGCTTCCGCAACTTCGCCGAGCTGTGCATCACGCGCCAGATCATCACGGCGGTCAAGACCGCGACGCGCAATAAGCACACACCGCTGAACCAGTACATCTCGTTCTCCAGCACGCCCGCGGGCGGGACCGGTGACAGCGAGCCCACCCTCGACGAGGTGATCCCGGGCTCCACCGTGCATGACCCCGTCAACCAGGTCATCTCCAGCGAGGAACTGCGCGCGCTGGTGGCCTGCATCTCGACGGTGCTGTCCGAACTCGAGTCGCGCGTCCTTGCGCTCTATCTCGACGGACACTCCTACGAGGAGGTCGGCCGCCGGCTCGGCTGCGACTGCAAGACGGTCGACAACGCGCTTCAGCGCGTCAAGCGCAAGGTCGGCGCGCACCTGCTGCAGCGCGCGGTCCCCGCCTAGTCACCCGCCGTGACGTCGGCGGTCAGGAGCGGGCCCGGGCGGGGGACGCGGATCTGGAATTCTGCCCCGCCACCCGGCCGCGCCGCCGCGGTCACCTCGCCGCCCATCGCACTCGCCAGCCCCTTGACGATGGCCAGCCCCAGCCCGGACCCCACGGCGCGCTCCGATCGATACCGGTCATAGAGATAGAAGCGCTCAAAGGCCCGTGGGAGGTCCTCGGTGGCCAGCCCCGGCCCGGTGTCACGGACGGTGATCGTCCCTGTGCCGACGCGGACCTCGACGGAGCCGCCCCTGGGCGTCAGGCGCAGCGCGTTCTCGATGAGATTCGATGTCGCCTGGAGCAGGCGCCCATCGTCACCGACGCCCCACGCGTCGTCGTCACCAGCGGCGGTGAGCGCCACGCCCAGCTCCTGGGCACGTGGGAGGTGGCGCTGGACAGCGGCCGTGGCGATGACGGCGAGATCGATGGGGCGGTGCTCGACGGCGAAACCGGCGCGCCCCAGCCGGGCCAGGTCGAGTAGATCGAAGACCAGCCGCTGCAGCCGGTCGGCCTCCGCGGCCACGACGCGAGCCCCTTCGGTGGGCGACACCGCCCCCTCCGCGAGAGCCTCGGCGTACCCCCGGATCGAGGTCAGCGGCGTTTTGAGCTCGTGGCTGACAGACTCCAGGAAGTGTCGCTGAGCCTCTCGGGCCTGGGTCAGCTCGGCGGCCATGGTGTTGAACGAGCGCCCGAGCGCGGCCAGCTCGTCCTCGCCCTCCACCGGCACCGCGACGTCGGTCTGGCCCGCGGCCACGCGCCTGGTGGCGTCGGCAAGGTGAGCGATCGGCCGCAGCAGCCGCCGGGCCAGCAGGAAGGAGAGGACGGCGGCCAGCGCGGCGCCCCCCAGGCCGGCGATGATGAGGCTTGACAGAAACGGTCGCCACTCGGCGAAGGCCAGGCGGGCGCCGCGGATGAGCACCACTCGCCCGCGCGCCGTCGCCCGGGCGACGTAGAGCAGCGAGCGCTCCGCCACCGAGATCGTCCCCTCGGAGTCGCCCGAGGCGCCGATGGCGCCGACCACCGCCCGCGCCAGCACCGGTCGCACCCGCTTGGGGCGGCCGCCGCCGACGCGGTAGACGTGGTCGCCAACCCTGAGCGCGCCCGGCGCCCCGCCCACCAGTGACAGGACGTTGGCCTGGGTCTCGAGCGCGGTGACGCGCTGGGCGGCGATCCTGTGGCGTACCAGCACGACCGCCACGGCGGTCGTCAGCGCACAGGACGCGATCGCCGCCAGCGCGACGTAGGCCAGCACTCGACGCCGCAGGCTCACGCCTATCGCCTCCGCTCGCCGTCCGGGCTCGCTTGTAAGTCAGCGGCGTGAGTCATCCGGCTGCCATCGCCTTGTAGCCGAGGCCTCGGACCGTGCGGATGAGATCCGCGTGGCCGAGCTTCTTGCGCAGCTGAGCCACGTGGACCTCGACCGTGCGCGTCTCGCCGGGCGAGCGAAAGCCCCACACCGACTCCAGCAGCTGGTCGCGGGAGACGACCTGCCCTGCGTGGCGCAGCAGGTACTCCAGGAGATCGAACTCACGTTGGGTGAGTTCCACCTCCGTGCCGTCAACCCGCACCTCTCGGGCTCCGCGCGCCAGCAGCACGGGGCCGAGCTCGATCACGTCGCGGGCATCGGCCGGCGACCATGTGCTGCCGGCCCGGCGCAGCACCGCCTTGACGCGGGCCGTCAGCTCCCGTGGGGAGAACGGCTTGGACACGTAGTCGTCGGCGCCGACCTCCAGCCCGGCGACCCGATCGGCCTCCTCGTCGCGGGCGGTGAGCATGATCACCGGGACCTCGCCCGCGATCCGGCGGCACACCTCGAAGCCGTCGATGCCCGGCAGGCCGATGTCCAGGATGACCAGGGCGACGGGGTGGCGGCGCAACTCGGTCAGCGCGTCCTCGCCTGAGCGCACCCACAGGGCGTGGTAGCCGGCGCGCTCCAGGTAGGTGCGAACGAGCGCCCCGATGTTGGGCTCGTCCTCCACCACCATGACCGTCGTCGCCATCGCGCAATCGTAGGTGCGCCCCGTGTGGTGGCGCGGTGGTTTTTACACGCAGCTGACCTTTGCCTGACGCGTCGCTTTCACGGCGCCGCCACAGTGGCTGGACGGTCTGAGAGAGATCGCACCCGAAAGCGAGGTCACAGTCCATGTCAAACATTCGTAGGCATTCGCGCCTGCTGCTCGTAGCGGTCTGCTGCGTCGCGGCCGGCGCCGCCATCAGCGCCATCGCCTCCGCGGGCGCGGCGACGAGCACCAGCCACTCCGGCACGTCCTCCGCCGGCCGCGTTCGTGCGCGGGCGGGCGGCCTGCGCCGTCTCGCGCGTGCCGTGCAGGGCACGGCCGTGGTCCACACCGCGAGCGGTTTCGCAAACGTGACCTTCGCGCGCGGCAAGGTCGATGCGGTCAACGGGCAGCAACTCACGATCGCGGAGGGGACGCGACGGGCGACCTACAAGACCGTGACGGTGACCGTCCCCGCCGGCGCGGTGGTCCGCGACAACCGTCAGCACGCGACGCTCTCCGATGTCAAGGCTGGACAGCGCGTGCTCGTCCTCACCGCCCCCAAGCGCACCTACGTGATCGCCCGGACCCCGAAGGCCGGCTGATCACGGTAGACAAGTAAACTTATAAGTTTACTTGCAGCGGGGGGGGGCTCGGGCGAATGGCTTGGTCGCCGGGCGAAGGCCGCCGGGGTCGTCCGGCCACGATCGCGGCGGCCCTCAGCCGGCGAGCGGGCCGAGGGTCGGCTCGAGCCCGAAGGTGGAGAACGCCCGGAAGCGCATGAAGGTGTGGTGCTCGGGCCCGTGAAAGTCAGACGAGCCGGTGGTCAGCAGGCCCCGCTGCGCGGCGTGGGCGGCGAGCAGGCGAGTCTGCTCCTCGGTATGAGTGACGTAGAACGCCTCCACACCGTCGAGGCCGGCGGCCTGGAAACGCTCCAGCGCCTCGATCACCGCCTCGGCGTTCTCGATATCCCAGAACGGATGCGCCCACACCGCCACGCCCCCGGCGACGTGGATGAGCTCGATCGCCTCCGGCACGCTGGGCGCGGCGCGGGCCACGAACGCCGGGCGGCCCTCGATCAGGTACTCCACCAGAAACGCGGTCGGATCCAGCAGGCCGGCGGCGGCCAGGCGTTCGCGGTTCTCGGGCCGACTCACCACGGCCCGGGCGAGATGGGGCCGGCCGATCGACTGGCCCTGCGCGGAGCGCTGCGCGAGCATCTCCTCGTCGACGGCGAACCCCAGCCCGGTCAGCGCCTCAATCATCGCGCGGGCGCGGTTCTCGCGATCCCCGCGCGAGCGCGCGAGCGCGGCGACCAGCGTGCTGTCCGCGGGGTCGATGCCGTAGCCCAGCACGTGCAGGTCCTGGCGGCCGTCGAACAGCGCCGTGATCTCGGTGGCCGTCACCAGCCGGATCCCGGCCCGGTCGGCGGCCGCGACGGCCTCCGCGACGCCCTCAGTGGTGTCGTGGTCAGACAGCGCGAACAGTGCCACTCCGGCGGCAGCCGCGCTCGCCACGACCTCGGCAGGCGAGAGTGCGCCGTCGGAGTGCACCGAGTGGCTCTGCAGGTCGAAGCTGGGGGCGGGGTGGCCGGCCAAGCGGGGGAGGGTAGCCCACGCGGTCCGGCGCCCTTCTCGTCCTGACCTCTACGCGCGCTGGTAGGTGAAGATGACGGTCCCGGTCTTGAGCGCCTTGACGTCCACCAGACTGAGCGTCACCGCGTCGCTGATGCCCTCGAACAGGCGCTTGCCCTCGCCGAGGGCGATCGGGAACGTCATCAGCCGGTACTCGTCCACCAGCCCGAGGTTGGTCAGTCCTCGCACGAGGCTCACGCTGCCGGCGACGAGGATGTCGCCGCCGTCCTGCTCCTTGAGCGCGGTGACCTCCTGGGCGAGGTCGCCGCTGAGGATCGTCGAGTTGTCCCAGTCGGCTTCGGTCAGGGTCCTGGAGACGACGTATTTGGGCATGGAGTTCATCTTGTCGGCAAAGCCGACGTCGTCGGTCCGGCCCGGCCATGCCTGGGCGAAGCCCTCGTAGGTGACCCGCCCCAGCAGCATCGCCTCATGGTCCATCACCTCATCGAGCTTGTACTTCATCCCATCGGGGTCGTTGAACCTAAACGACCATCCGCCGTGGCGAAAGCCCTCGGCTCCGCCGGGATCCTCGACGACTCCGTCGAGCGAGATGAATTCGGTGACCACGATCCGTCGCATCGTTGTGCTCCTTGGTGTGAGTGGCTCGTACGTTCAGGCGTCGAACGACGCCGCTCGCAATCGACAACGAATCTAAGGGGCCGCGGTCAGGCGCTCGCGACGGCGGCGGCGCGGGTCGCCGGCGACGCGGCGAGGCGGCGGATGGCCAGCGCGCCTCCGACGGCCACGAGGAGAGCGACCGCGGCGCCGAGGCCGAGCCCGGCGCGTGGGCCGATCGTGGCCATGGTGACACCCACGAGCGGGCCGCCGATCGGCGTGGAGCCCTGGAAGGCGACGAACCACAGCGACATGACGCGGCCGCGCATCTCGGGGGCCGCGTTGAGCTGAAGCGTGGAGTTGCCCATCGACATAAAGGCGATGCTGCCGGCGCCGGCGAGGCCGAGCGCGAGCAATTCGAGCGGCAGATTGGGCGCGATGGTGGCCAGCGCCAGCGCAGCGCCGAAGCCGAGCGCAGCGATCGTCAGGGGGTGCAGCCCGGTCTTGCCGCGGGCCGCCACGAACAAGCCACCGATCACGGCGCCGACGCCGATCGCCGCCGTCATGAAACCGAATCCGGCGGCGCCGGCGTGCAGGCCGCGGTCGGCCATCACCGGAAGGGACACCTGAAACTCGTAGGTGAGGCAGCCGGCCACCGCCATCATCACCAGGGGCACGGCGAGGGTGGGGGTCGAGCGGACGTAGCGAAGGCCCTGCCGCAGCTGGCCGCGGGCGCGCGCCGTAGGTGTGACGGTGGCGAGCTTGGTCGTGTCCATGGAGGTCAGCGTGAACACGACAGCGATGAAGCTCACGGCGTTGGCCAAAAAGCAGACGCCCTCCCCGGTGGTGGCGATGAGGACCCCGGCCACCGCTGGCCCGATCGAGCGCGCCACGTTGACCAGTACCGAGTTGAGGCTGACCGCGTTGCGCAGGTGCTCGGGGCCGACGAGCTCCATCATGAACGACTGCCGCGCGGGGTTCTCGAACGCGTTGTTGAAGCCGAGGACCGCCGCGAGGATCCCGATCTCCCACACCTTGACCCCTCCGGTCACGCTGAGGAGTCCCAGAATCAGCGCTTGGACGCCCATCGCGCTCTGAAGGGCGATCATCAGGCGGCGCTTGTCGACCCGGTCGGCCACCACGCCGCCGTAAGGGCCGAGGATGAGTACCGGCAGGGTCTGCAGCGCGATGATGACGCCCAGCATCGTGCTCGAGTGGGTGAGGCTGAAGACCAGCCATGACTGGGCGGTCATCTGCATCCAGGTGCCGATCAGGGAGATCGACTGACCGCCGTAGTAGCGGCGGTAGTTGGGGATGGAGAGAGAGGCGAAGGTGACGCGGCCGGCGTGCATGACGCGCGTCATGGGCGCCGGTCCTTGAGCTGCTCGGCCAGATGCTCGAGCGCCGGCAGTGCGCTTTTCAGCAGACCGCGCTCGTTGGCCGACAGCCCCGCCATGGCCTCGTTGACAGCATCGGTCCGCTCGCGGCGCATCCGCTGCGCCAGTTGGCGGCCGTCGTCGGTGGCCTCGACCCAGGCGGCGCGGCGGTCGCCGTCGTCGCTGGTGCGAGCCACCAGCCCGGCATCGCCAAGGTCGGCGATGACGCGGGAGAGCATGGTGGGGTTGAGGCTCTCGGTCTCGGCCAGGACGGAAAGGCGGATGGGTCCTTGTCGAACGACGGTGAGAAGAACCGAGATCCGGGTCGGGGTCAGACCGGCCGCGGAGCCGGCCGCGGTGGTCCGCAGTCGCCGCGACAGCCGGGCAATGGAAATCCGCAGACGCGTCGCGGTGTCGCTGTCAAGGGCGGTTGCGGAGGGGGCCATGCTGCCTTTCTGCCGATTACTTGCTTGCTGGCAAGCACTATGTTAGCAGCGGCCATGCCGCCGCACTCCCCGCCGCGGACGGCGACGAGCGCGGACGCGCCCCGTGGGTGGAGCGGGACTAGTGCTGAGCGTCGGTGGCGACGATCAGCACGTTGCAGCGCGCGTGGTGGGAGACCTTGTTGGGCACGTTGCCCAGCGCGAGACGTCGGGCACCGTGCATCCCCTTGCTGCCGACGACGATCATCGACGCGCCCACCTCGTCGGCGACCGCGATCAGCGCGTCGGCCGGGTCCTTGCGCATGGCGTGAGCGGTCGCGTCGACTCCCGCCATTCGGACTTTGGCAACCGCCTGCCCGAGGATCCCCTCCACCTCGTCGTCCGGGAGCGGCTGCCACACCTTGGCGGCGCCCTCCGGCGCTCCGCTCACCTTGGCCATCATCGGCTGGTATGCCGACACGACGTGCACCGGCGCCGACAATGCCTTGGCCAGCCGCACCGCCTCGGTGACCGCCTGCTTGGCGGTCTCGGATCCATCGGTGCCCACCACGATCGCGTCGCCCATCGTTCTACCCCTCTTTCTCGCCTCAGGTTGGCGAGAACCTATACCCTCGGCGGCGATTGGGTTTGTGTCAATGCGCACACTCGGTGCCTCAGGCCACCTCGGTGTCGCGGCGGGCGAGAGTCCGTGCGATCGTCGCGGCCACGAACGAGGGCCTCTGCGTCAACTGGCGCCACGTCACCCGGATCACCACGTAGCCGGCCGCGACGAGCCGCGCGTCGCGGGCGCGATCACGCTCAAACGCCTGGCGGTGACCATGAAAGCCGTAGCCGTCGACCTCGAGGATCACCCTCTGGCGCGGCCACAGCGCGTCGGGCTTATAGCCCAGCAGCGGCTGGTTGAAGATCGGCCGTTCGATCTCCGCCTCCTCGACCAGCCGCTTCAAGCGCCGCTCCGCCTCTGACCGCGTAAACCCGCTATCGGCCTCAGCCTCCAGCAGCGCCCGCATCGCCGCCACTCCCGTGCGCCCCGGACAACGCGCGATCGCTTGATGGATGTCCTTGTCGGCGACGAGCTTGAGCGCCCGCGCCTCGTTGAGCATCCGGTCGATGGTGGGGTTGGTGGCGCAGTCGATGAGCGTGCGCGCCGGGGCGGTGACCGGAAAGCCCCGATGAAGCCGCACGTCGCGGATGTCCAGGACGCTCACCTCATGGACGTGCAGGTTGCGTTGACCTCGGGCGTGGCGGCCGATCATCGTGATAGCCACGAAGGAGGGGCTGCTGGCCAGCCCCCAGACAGCGGCGGCACTGTCATGGCTGATGACCGTGTCGTCGCCGGCATAGAGCAGCGCCGCGGCGTGGTCGGCCGCCTCCGACAGCGACCCGTGCCCCACCGCGAACACCCCACGATGCACCCGATGCAA
>DASXDW010000092.1:0-4416 GCA_036490435.1 Solirubrobacteraceae bacterium | reverse complement strand
CCCAGCCCAGGTCGGCCGCGAGCTGCACGTAGACGGTGTTGTCGGAGAGGATCGTCGCCTTGGTGATGTTGATCGTGCCCTGATAGGAGTCCTCGGCGGTGTGCACCTCCCACGTGGGGTCGGCGCTCAGCCAGCCGGGCGCCAGCGGCTTGGAGACGTAGTAGGTGCTGTCGGGGTTGCCCTGCTCGTCGTGGATGAGCGTCATCAGAGCGAATGTCTTGAACGAAGAGCCGGGCTGGCGGTGGGCGGAGGTCGCGTAGTCAACCTGCGTCTGGGCATAGTCGCCGGAGGTCGCGATGGCCAGGATGTGGCCATTGGAGGAGTTGACCGAGGCCACGGCGGCGCCGGCCGTCCCATCGCCCTGTTCGGCCAGCAGCGACTCGTGGTCAGCGATCGCCTGGTGGGCCAGGGCCTGCTTGCGCAGGTCGATGGTGGAGTAGATCTTCAGCCCGCCCTCGTCGAGGGTCTTGCAGTTGTTCGGCGTCTTCGGGCACAGGTCGCGGGCCGCCTGCTGCTCGACGTAGTCGAAGACGTAGGGGTCCTTGTGCACCCGCAGCGTGTTGTCGGCGTGGATGTCAAGGCCCCGCCCCGCGGCCCGGTCGGCCTGAGCCTGGGTGATGTAGCCGGCGGTGACCATCGACTTCAGGACCTCGGAGCGGCGTCGCAGCGCGTCGGGCTTGTGCAGGAAGGGGTTGTACCCCGATGGCGCCTGGGGCAGGCCGGCCAGCAGCGCGAACTGGGCGAGGTTCAGCCTCTGTACCGGCTTGTCAAAGAACATCTGCGACGCGGCGGCCACGCCGTAGGCCGTCTGGCCGCCGACGGTGCCGTACGGCACGTCGTTGAGGTAGTTGTCGAGGATCCAGTCCTTGGAGTGCTGACCCTCGAGCTGCTCGGCCAGCTTGGCCTGCACGATCTTGTACTTGAGGTCGTGGTTGCTTCTGTAGGTGTGCGGCAGATACGTGTTGTCGACGAGCTGCATGGTCAGCGTCGAGGCGCCCTGCAGGCCGTTACCGCCCTTGACCGCGTCCTTGATCGCCGCGCGGACGATGCCCTGGTAATCCAGGGCGCCGTGCTGGTAGAAGCGCCGGTCCTCGATGGCGACCGTGGCGTCCTTGAGCGTCTGGGGGATGCGGTCGCCCGCGATCGGGGTGTGGACCGACTGAGACCAGATGTAGCCCAGCGACGTGCCGTCGGCCGCGAAGATCTGCGACGGCGAGCCCGGTTTGAACGGTTTCAGCGACTTGAGGTTCGGCGCGGAGTGCGCCACGTTGATCACCCAGCCCGCAATGGCCATCGCGCCCACCACGAGGACGCACACGATGAGCACGCCGGTCATCGCGACCACGCTTTTCAGCGGCGATCCCCGATTGCGCCGGCGTCGGCGCTGTCTGTCACGTCGGCTCATAAATCTCGTCGAGCGCCCGGCGCCGGGGCGTGGTCCGCTCAAGTGCAGGCGCCGCACTCGTGGGTCGCCAGTCTACTGAGTAGGGTTGTTCGGCCCGCCGGTTCGTGGTCCTGCAACCGCCCGGCAAGATGCACCGGCCAATGCCTCCACGCGCGCTGCTCATCGACGGTCTGGGCACGCTGGTGTCGCTGGCGCCGCCCGCCCCGGCGCTCCGCGGCGAGCTGTCGACCCGCTTCGGCATCGAGGTCTCCGAGCAGGCGGCCGCCCGCGCGCTGGCAGCCGAGATCGCCTTCTACCGCGCCCACATGGGCTCGGGCCGCGACAGCGAGAGCCTCGCCGAGCTCCGCCGCCGCTGCGCCGAGGTGCTGCGCGGGGCCCTGCCGCCCTCCGAACGCGTCGCTGCTGTGGGCATCGAGGCGCTCACCGACGCCCTCTTGAGCGCGCTGCACTTCGACCCGTACCCCGATGCGCGCCCTGCCCTGCTCAGGGCCCGCGCGGGCGGGGTCCGGATCATCGTCGTCTCCAACTGGGATGTGTCGCTGGCCGATGTGCTCGAGCGGATCGGCCTCGCCCCGCTGGTCGACGGAGTCGTCACCTCGGCCGCCGTGGGCGCCGCCAAGCCGGCGCCCGCCATCTTCGCCCACGCCTTGAGCCTGGCCGGCGTGTCCGCCGAACAGGCGCGCCACGTCGGCGACAGCCTGGAGGAGGACGTCGCGGGTGCGCAGGCAAGCGGGATCCCCGCGCTGCTGCTGCGCCGAGACGGTGACACGCCGCCCACTCCTGCATCGCCCAGGCCGTCCCTCACGGCGGCAGGTGACGGGGTGTCGATCATTGCCAGCCTGGCCGAGCTCGACTGGCCGTAACCTCCGGCGCATGTCCTCCACGCCCCCTCGCCCGGCGGTCGCGCCCCCCGAGGAGCCGCCCGCGGCCGAGGCGGCGCAGGCCCCCGCCGCCCCCGAACGTACGCCGTGGCCGGTGTGGACCGCACCGGCGGCCGTCGCGCTCGGCCTGGTCTTGGGCTCGGTGGCGACGGCCGTCGTGGACGTCGTCGGCGCCGCGGGCGGCTCCACTGTGAGCAACCCCAGCCCGGCGACCAACATCATCGCCGACATCGTCTTCGATCTCTGCTTCGTGGTTGCTGCGCTGTGGCTGGCGTGGTGGCGAGGTGGCTTGCGGCCGGCGGACTTCGGCTTTCGCCGGATCCCCTTCTGGACCGGGGCCGGGGCGGTGGTGGCCGCCGCCGTCGCCTACTACGGACTCACCGCGCTGTACAGCGCGCTCGTGCACCTGCACGGCAAGGACAAGCTGCCCTCGGAGCTCGGGGCGACCCACAGCACCGCCGCGCTGGTCGCCGCATCGCTGTTCGTGTGCGCCGTCGCGCCGATCTGCGAGGAGTTCTTCTTCCGCGGCTTCGTCTTCGGGGCCCTGCGCAACATCCCGCTGCGCGTGGGGCGGATCGACGGCGGCCCGTGGATCGCCGCCGTGCTCACCGGGATCCTGTTCGGGCTGGCGCACACGGGGTCGGCCTCCTCGCAGTACCTCATCCCGCTCGGCTTCTTGGGCTTCGTGCTGTGTCTGGTGCGCTGGCGCACGCGCTCGCTGTACCCCTGTATGGCCCTGCACAGCGCCAACAACGCACTCGCTCTGGGGGTCAACCAGCTGAGCTGGAGTGCCCTCGCGATCTTCGGGCTGGTGATCGCGTCCTGGCTGGTGATTGCGGCGGTGACCGGCCCGCTCTCTGCGCGCGCGCCGAGGGCCGCCTGAGCCCTTCAGAGGACCTCCGCGGACCGCCGGGCTGGGTGACCGACCCTCGTCCGGGTTGTTGACTGGTTTACTTTCCCGGCTATGCGTCGCCATTTCGCCTCCTGCACCGCGGCCTTTGCCGCCACGATCGTGTCGCTCGCGATGTTCGCCGGCGCCGCTGTCGCCGATGGTCCCTCCGCCGGATCTCTGACCGGCGCGGTCTCAACCGCAACCAGCGCAGCCTCCGCGCCGAGCACCACCACGTCGAGCACCACCACGTCGAGCACGACGAGCAGTGCTGCCCCGACCACGACGACCCCAACCACGACGACCCCGACCACGACCACCCCCACGACCCCGCCCCCCAAGGCCCCGACCCCGCCCGCCCGAGCGACGCCCAAGCTGTATCTCGCCAGCACCTTCACCGTGACCAAGAACGAGGTGACGGTCCCCGGCCGGGTGGTCGAGGTGCGCGGCTTCGTGCGGCCCTACATCGCGGGGCAGAAGGTGCAGGTCAAGTCGTTCTTGGGCCGGAAGGTGATCAAGACCGACGTGCTGCGCATCAAGGCCTCCAAGGGCAACGTCGGCGCGTTCACCGAGAAGGTCAAGGCGTCGGCGGCGGGTCTGGTGCGCGTCGAGGTGACGCACAAGCGCACCTCGCAGATGCTGGGCTTCCAGTCCTCGCGCGCCTACGCCGTCCTCAACCCGCAGGCGGGCTTCGGTGCCCGCGGGGAGTTCGTCACCCTGATCCAGCAGCGGCTCAACGCTCTGCACATCTTCGTGCCCCAGAGCGGCGTGTACGACACCTACACCGGCCTGGCCATGGACGCCTACCACCGGCTGCTGGGTCACGGCGTGTCGCAGTCGCTCGATGGCGCGACCGTGTCCGAGCTGCTCAACGGGGTCGGGACCTTCCACGTCCGCTACCCCAAGGACGGCACCCATGTCGAGGGTGACCTCTCGCGCCAGCTCCTCGCCGAGATCAACGGCTCGCAGGTGAAGTGGATCTACCCGATCAGCTCGGGCAAGCCGTCGACACCGACCGTGCTCGGGCGCTTCCGCGTCTACTACCGCGTGCCGGGCTACCTGCCCGACGGCATGTACTACTCGAGCTTCTTCTTCCGCGGCTACGCGATCCACGGCTACAACCCGGCGCCGGACTTCCCGGCCAGCCACGGGTGCATGCGGCTCCCCATCATCGACGCCATCTCAGTCTTTAACTGGGTCAAGATGGGCGACTGGGTTGACGTCTACTACGAGTAGCCGGC
>DASXDW010000045.1:0-14021 GCA_036490435.1 Solirubrobacteraceae bacterium | reverse complement strand
ACCTGCTGTCCACGCCGCCGTGGCAGGAGTCGACCCGGCTGCACGCCCAGTGGTCGAGTGACGCCAGCGCCCATTCCTACGACGTGATCGTCGACGAGTTCCCGATGGATTCGACCGGCATGGGCTTCCACGGGGAGGACCTGGACGCGCACACCGAATACCACCACACGACCCGCACCGCGCTCAACCTGCGGCTGTTCGTCGGGGCCACGGTGTGCATCAAGGTCAGCGCGAGCGACGAGGTCGGCAACGTGTCGCGGTCGCGCACCTCGTGCACCACGATCCCCGTCTCGTTCACGCCACGTGATATCGGCCCGCCCCCGACCAAGGACGCAAAGGCCTTCCACGGCTACTACATACGCCTCGGCGCCCACGGCTACGAGTTCGTCCAGGACATCGGCGACGAGTTCTACTTCTCACCCACCCACGTCGCCCTCATCGCCGAGAGGTGCCCGAGCTGCGGGGTCGTCGAGATCGACTTCAACCGCTTCGTCGGCAACTCGCACAACGCCAATCACGAGCTCGCCACGGTCAAGCTCAACGCCTCGGACCACAGCGGGGACTTCCACCTCATCGACGTGCCGCTGCCGGCGCATCGCGTGGCGCGCGACGGGATGGGCGACCTGGTGATCCGAGCGGCATCTGGTCACCCGCGGATCAGCGGCATCGGCGTGTCCAACTGACGCACCCCCGGGTCCGGCCGCGGGCGGCAGGCGCGGTTCCTTGAGCATCGGTCCAGATGATGGACGGATGTTCTAGTTACTTCGTCCAGTTGATAGTGAAATACTGCTTTCGGGCGCGACGGGATCGGACCGGAACCGCAGGGGCACAGTCACTCCATCCTCAAGGAGAACCTATGAGTCGCAGTTTGCGACCTGTCGCGATCGCGGCGGGCGTCGCCGCAGCGTTGGCCTTCCCGGCCGGGGCGCTTGCCGCCGGGCACAACGCGCCCAATCTCACGTGTGAGAGCTCACAGCCCTTCTATACGGGCACGTTCAACAACGTCGTCGTGCCGCCCGGCCAGACGTGCAACATCTCGAATTCCACTATCCGCGGCACCGTGACGGTGCAGCAGACGGCAAATCTCACGTTGGAGGGCACCGGCACCGTCGGCGGGGACCTGCTGATCGGGAACCAGGCCTCCTCATTCGAGGACAGCGGCTGGGCGATCGCCGGGCAGGCCCTCGGCAACGAGTCGGGTGGGATGAGCTTCGAGGGCACCGTGCACGGCATCCTGGCCAACAAGGTCGACGCGCTCGACACGCAGAACGCGACCATCGACGGGAGCGTCGTCTCCAACCAGGGCGTGTTCGGCGGCGTGATCGGCGGCAGCGTGATCACCGGTCAGCTGGTGATCAACGGCTCCGGAACGGCCGACAGCCCCGCGACGTGGGTGATCGGCGGCACTCAGCTGGATGGCTCGCCGCAGAAGATCGACGGCAACACCGTCCTCACCAACAACCAGGCTGAGATCCTCATCTTCTTCAACCACATCAAGCAGAACCTGGTCTGCCTCGGCAACACCCCGGCGCCGATCAACTCAGTCGGCGGCTTCGGCAACACGGTCGACGGGCGGTCGGTGGGCCAGTGCGCCACCACCAACACCGGAGTCCCCAGCGCCGACGCGATGCGGACCGTGCGCAGCGCGATGGCGCACTAGTAACCGCGCATCGGTAGATACGGAGGTGCAGTGGAGGGGCGGCTCGCGTGGCCGCCCCTCTTCACGCGCCGGCGGGCTACTGAAACAGGATGAGCCGGTAGGCGGTGAAGGCGAAGCCGATGGCGAGCAGGCTCCACGTGACCGGCCAGGTGAGCGTCTTGACGAACGCCTTCTCCCACTGTCCGAGCAGGAGCACGTAACCGAAGATGGCGGCCAGCATCACGGCGTAGATGATCACCGCCACCAGGGGCGACGGGGCCAAGCCCACGATCGGCGCCACGATCACGCCGAGGACGATCCACGCGGCGATGGCGAGGATGTCGACCGAGAGGCTGGTGCGCTGGCGCCCGACGATCGTCATGAACCCGCCGGCGCCGACCAGGGCGGCCAGCAAGAACACGCCCAGCGGCCAGTGCGTGCCGAACCCGAAGATCGCGCCCATCAGCTTTCCGCCGGCCCACAGCAGGAGCGGGTCGAAGAAGCTGACCGCGAAGTAGCACGCGAACATGTCCTCCGTCGAGTCCCACGGGTTGGCGAAGACGGGTCGTTGCGGGACCAGCGCGGCACGCAGGGCCCCGGGGTCAAGGGCTGCGCTCAGTGAACGGGAGTGGTCTTGTTCGCTCATCGTCTCGGGCCTCCTCGCCCGACATTTTAGGGCCGCGGCGGCGTGGCGCGTTCTGCCTGGGGGCTCGTGGGACCGGTTAGTCTGGCGCCAATGGCCGCCAAGCGCGTCACCGCTGACTTCGGTCGCTAGGGACCGCCATGGCGCGGGACCCGGGATGCGTCTTCGTGGTGGGGTCCACCAACGTGGACCGGACGGTGCCGGTGCTGCGCCTGCCACGGCCCGGCGAGACGGCCCTGGGCGATGCCCTCGTGGTCAGCGCCGGGGGCAAGGGCGCCAACGCGGCCGCCACGGCGGCGGGGGCGGGCGCGACGGTCGTCTTCGTCTCGGCGGTCGGAACCGACGCCGATGGTGAGGCCGCACTGGCCGCGCTGCGCGCCGAGAGCGTCGGGGTCGATGCGGTGACGCTTCGCGACGACGCGCCGACGGGCGCTGCCCTCATCGTCACCGATGCGCGGGGCGCCAACCTCATCGCTGTCGCGCCGGGCGCCAATGCGCGCCTGTGCCCCGAGCACGTGACGCGGTCGCTGGCCCAACTGGCCGATGCCGACGTGGTGCTGGTCAGCGCCGAGATCCCCGACGCGGCCATCGCCGCCGCCGTGCGCGCAGGCGCCGAGCGCGGCGCAGTGGTCGTGCTCGACCCCGCGCCGGCCCGCCCGTCGCTGCTCGACGCCGCGCGGATCGGCGCCATCCTCACCCCCAACGAGTCAGAGGCCGCCGAGCTGACCGGCTGCAACGACCCCGAGGAGGCCGCCCGGCGGCTCGCGGCGCTGACCGGCCGGCCCGCCATCGTCACCCTCGGCGAGGCGGGCTGCCTCGTCGCCGACTCCGACGGCATCACCCGACACCCGGCCGCGCCGGCCGAGACGATCGTCGACACCGTCGGGGCCGGCGACGCGTTTGCCGGGGGCCTCGCCGCCGCCCTGGCCCGCGGCGAGCGACTCGACGGAGCCGTGAACGCCGCACTGCGCGCCGCCGCACAATCGCTGGCCCACGCGGGGGCGCGGCCTCCCGTGCCAACGCCATGACCCAGGATCTCCGCTCGCTGGCGGCGAGCGCCTGAAGCACCCCGCGCTGCCCGCCCGCCCCGTACCGGGCCGGCGCCGCTCAGGACTCCAGGAGAGACAGCACGTGGTCGGCGGCGGCCGCCACGTCGCCGCGTGGCGCGCGGATGCGCAGGTGCGCCAGCGCGTAGGTCGCCTGGCGGTGCTCGAAGAGCTCGTGGATCTCGGCCTCGCTGCGGCTTTGCAGCAGCGGCCGGGTCTGCATCAGCGCGGGCAGCTCCGCGCGCACATCGCCCCAGGGCACCTCCAGCCAGACCACGCAGGCGCGCTCGAACACCTCCGAACGGGTGTCCGCGTCCTCGAGCGCGCCCCCGCCGAGAGAGAGCACGGCCGGTGGCGCGGCGAGGAGCTCGGCGATCACCTGCTTCTCCAGCGCCCGGAAGCGCGGTTCCTCGCCGGCGGCGAACAGCTCGGGGATCGAACGGCCGCAGCGGTCGACGATGATGTGGTCGGTGTCGAACCACGGACGGCCCAGGCGTTGGGCCACCAGCTCGGCCATCGTCGACTTGCCCGCCCCCATGAAACCGATGAAGGCGAGGTGGCGACTCAGGTCCGGTGGCACCGGCGCGAGCGTACCGTAGGATGGGCCGGTGCCAGACCCCTCCGCCTTCGTCGACGAGGTCGCCAACGAGCTCGACGGTTGGCCCGGCGTGCGCATCGAGCCGCGCCCCGACGGCGTCAGCGTCGTCCGTTACCGCAACGCCGAGCTGGGCCTGTTGTACCCCGAGCGCGGCCTGGCCGAGCTCCCCTTCCTCAGCGTCGAGCACGACGAGTTGATCGAGCACGGCGAAGCCGAGCCCGCCGACGCCACCCCGGACTCGGTGGGCGTGAGCCACGGCCTGCACGGGCCCTCCGACGTGACCGAGGTGCTGGCGCTGTTCGATCGCCGCTATCGCGAGGTCCGCGGCGAGGACCCGCCCTACAGCTCCGAGGACCCAGCCTGACCGACGGGCCCGCGAGCATCATTGCCGCGGCGCCCGCGCCTGACCACACTATGGACCCCCCGTGAGACTGCCGCCCAGACTCACTCTGTACGAGCTCAATACCGCCCCATGGCTCGAACGGCTTGGTCGCACCGCCGGGCGGCCCCTGCAACTTGGCGAGGTGCCCGCGGCGGAGTGGAATGCGCTGGCCGCCCTGCCCGTGGACGCCGTGTGGCTGATGGGAGTGTGGGAACGCAGTCCCGAGGGGCTGCGGATCGCTCTGGCCGACCCGAGCCTTGACGCCGCGTTCGATGCCGCCCTGCCCGACCTGCTCCCGGAGGACGTGATCGGCTCGCCCTACTGCGTGCGCGACTACGTGGTCGACGAGCGCTTCGGCGGCCCCGAGGGGCTGGCCACGGCTCGCCGTGAGCTCGCCGTCCGCGGCCTGGGTCTGATCCTTGACTACGTGCCCAACCACGTGGCTCCGGACCACCCGTGGACCCGCGAGCGGCCCGAGTGCCTGATCGCCGGCACCGAGCAGGACCTCGCTCAGCAGCCCGAGGCGTTCATCGCACTCGACGCCGCGATCGCGGCCCGCGGGCGCGATCCCTATTTCCCGCCGTGGCCGGATGTCGTGCAGCTCAACGCCTTCTCCCCCTTCCTGCGCGACGCGGTGGCAGAGACCGTGCTGGAGATCGGGAGGCAGTGCGACGGCGTGCGCTGCGACATGGCGATGCTGATGACCAACGAGATCTTCGCCCGCACCTGGGGCGACCGGGCCGGCCCGGTGCCCGCCGAGGAGTACTGGCCGACGTTGATCGGGCGCGTGAAGCGCGAGCTTCCCGACATGCTGTTCATGGCCGAGGCGTACTGGGACATGGAGTGGACCCTTCAACAGCAGGGCTTTGACCTGTGCTACGACAAGCGCCTCTACGACAGGCTCCTACACGATCCCGCCGACTCCGTGCGGGGCCACCTGCAGGCAGACCGCTCCTATCAGGAAGGCCTGATCCGGTTCATCGAAAACCACGACGAGCCGCGGGCGGCGGCCAGCTTCGGCTCCGCGCAGGCGCGAGCAGCCGCGGTGGTGATGTCGACCCTGCAGGGCGCCCGGCTGTATTACGACGGTCAGTTCCAGGGCCGGCGCGTCCACCTCCCGGTGTTCCTGGGGCGCGAACCCGACGAGCCGGCGGACGTGGACCTGGCCGCGTTCTATCACCGCCTGTTGCGGGCGGTGGCCGACAGCGGACTGCACGAGGCCGACTGGCAGCTGTGCGCTGTGGAGGGGTGGCCCGACAACGACTCCTACCAGCAGCTCGTCGCGTGGTGCTGGTCAGGTGCCGCCTCACGCCACCTCGTGGTGGTCAACCTGTCAGCGGAGAGTGCGCAGGCGCACGTGCGCCTGCCCTGGACAGATCTCACTCCAGACACGTGGCGTCTCGAGGATCACGTCGGCGGTGAGGCGTTCGAACGCGACGGGACGCAGCTCACCGACGAGGGGCTTTACGTCGCACTGGGAGCGTGGGCATCGCACTTCCTGGGGTTCTCCCGCCAGCCGGGACAGCCGGCGCAGCCGACGCCGGCTTCAGTTGCCGCCGGCACCGCGGCGATGTGACGAAGACCCGGCGATCAATCGCCGACCGCGAGGTTCTTGGCGAGGTCGCCGGCGGGCTGGGCACCGGCGGCGGCCAGACCGGCACCGAGGTTCAGAAGCAGCGCCACCGTCCCCGTCCACCCGGTCTGGTGACTGGCGCCGATGCCGGCTCCGTTGTCACCGTGGAAGTACTCGTGAAACGGGATGAGGTCGTGCCAGTGGGGGTCGGTCTGGAACTTCTCGAGGCCGCCGAACACGGGGCGCCGCCCGTCCGCGTCGTTGGTAAAGGTCGATGTCAGCCGGTGGCCGATCTCACCCGCGATCTCAAGCAGGTTCATTTCCTGCTCTGAGCCCGTCGGACACGCGACCTTCAGGCGATCGCCGTAGTAGTGATGCAGCTGGACCAGCGCGCGCACGATGACCACGTTCATCGGGAACCACACCGGGCCGCGCCAGTTGGAGTTGCCACCGAACATGCCGGTGTCGGACTCCGCCGGCAGATAGCGGACCGTGTAGCGCTGGTCGCCCCAGTCAAAGACAACGGGGTCCTCGTCGTGGCGGCGCGAGACCGCGCGGATCCCATGCGGCCCCAGGAACTCGTCCTCGTCGAGCATGACGGCGAGGATCCGGCGCAGGCGCGTCTCGTCGACGAGCGAGGTCATCCGCCGGCCCTCGGGATTGGGACCCGGCAGATGGGCCAGTTGCGGCAGCGAGTCCGAGAAGCGGTCGATGAACTCGGTGAGCAGCTCCAGCAGGCCGGAGTAGCGATCCAGGACGTCCACGTCGAACACGGTCGCCGCACACATCGGCAGCAGGCCGACCAGCGAACGCACCTTCAGCTCGATGGCGGCGCCGTCCGGCATCCGCATCACGTCGTAGTAGAACCCATCCTCCTCGTCCCAGAGCGTGGCGTCGCCCTCGGGCGGGTTCATCGCCACCGAGATCCACATGAAGTGCGCCATGAACTTGAGTGCCATGTCGTAATACGCCGGTTGCTCGCGCGCCAACTCGATGGCGAGCTGCACCATCCACTGGCAGTAGAGGGCCATCCACGCCGTGCCGTCGGCCTGCTCGAGCTGGCCACCCCCGGGCAGCGGCGCGGAGCGGTCGAAGATCCCGATGTTGTCGAGCCCCAGAAAGCCGCCCTGGAACAGGTTGCGGTCGTCGGGGTCCTTGCGATTGACCCACCAGGTGAAGTTACTCACCAGGCGGTCGAACACCCGCGCCAGGAACTGGCGGTCGCCCTGACCGCGGATGGCGGCCTCACGCTCGTAGACGAACAGAGCCGCCCACGCCGTCACGGGCGGATTGACGTCGCTGAAGTTCCACTCGTAGGCCGGGATCTGCCCGTTGGGATGCTGGTAACGGGTCTTGAGCAGCAGCTCGATCTGGTCTTTGGCGAAGTCCACGTCGACCAGCGACAGCGGGGCGCAGTGGAAGGCCAGGTCCCACGCGGCAAACCACGGGTACTCCCACTTGTCGGGCATCGAGATGATGTCCCCGGCGAGCATGTGGAACCACTGAACGTTGCGGACGGCGCTGGACGGCGCCGCGGGGCTCCATGGATCGACGCCGTGCTCGCGCAGCCAGCGGTGCACGTCGTACTCGTAGTACTGCTTGCTCCAGAGCATGCCGGCGAGGGCCTGGCGCATCACCATCGCCTGATCGGCACTCAGCGCCGATGGGACGACCGCGGCGTAGAACGCGTCGGCCTCGGTCCGCCGGGATTTCATGACGCGGTCAAAGCCCGACCCCAGCGGCGTGGCGTCGGCGGCGCCGCTGCCGTTGGATGCCCCGGCCGCAGTGAGGCGGACGCGGACGGTCACGCTCTCGCCCGACGGGACCTCGAACGCGTGATGGGCTGCGACCTTGGTCCCGGCGCGGTCGGCGTTGACCCCGTCCTGCGCGCCGGTGACGACATACTCGTTGATGCCGTCCTTGGGGTAGGGCGACGCGTTGGGCGCGCCGAACAACCGCTCGTTGTTGGTCTCGTTCTCACAGAACAGCAGCGAGGCTGACGACTCGACGCTCCACTGCCACTCGCCGAGTTCGTGATGGCCGGCACGCACGACCTCTTGGTCGACCGCTTCCATCGTCGGCTTGGGGACATCGTCGCCCCACGACCACGTGTTGCGGAACCACAGTGTCGGCAGCAGGTGCAGTGGCGCCGGGTCGGGACCGCGGTTGTGCGCGGTCACCAGCATCAGGATGTCGTCGGGCGCGGCCTTGGCGTACTCCACGACCACATCGAAGTAGCGATCGTCGTCGAAGATGCCGGTATCGAGCAGCTCGTACTCCATGTCCTGCTTGGTCCGGCGGCCGTTGGTGGTAATGAGATCGAGGTAGGGAAAGGCCTGCTGGGGATACTTGTACAAGCACTTGAGATACGAATGGGTCGGCGTGCTGTCGAGATAGAACCAGTACTCCTTGACGTCCTCGCCGTGGTTGCCCTCTCCGTTGGACAGGCCGAACATCCGCTCCTTGAGGATCGGATCCGCCCCGTTCCACAGCGCGAGCGACAAGCAGAGCCGCTGCCGCTCGTCGCACACTCCGGCGATACCGTCCTCCCCCCAGCGGTACGCGCGTGACCGCGCCTGGTCGTGCGTGAAGTAGTTCCAGGCGTCTCCATTTTCCGAGTAGTCCTCGCGGACCGTGCCCCACTGCCGCTCGCTCAGGTAGGGACCCCATGCCTTCCATGCCGCTTGTCCGGTCCGGGCCTGCTCGAGCCGCTCGTGCTCGGGGGTGTGGTTGCTGTTCTGTGCGCGTGCCATGGCGCGAGTCTGACACCGGCTCGTCCCGGCGCAACGGTGCCGGCACGTGACCAGAGGGGTGCGCGCCTCACCGGGTCACAGACGCTCGCCGGCCTCCACCGCGTAGGCGATGGTGTTACCCGCCGGTGCCAGCGGGCACTGCCAGTCGGCGTTGTAACGGCAGGAGGGGTGATAGAGGAAGTTGAGGTCGACGACCACACGACCGTCGTGGCTGCCGAGATCAGCGCCCTTGGCCGTATCGAGCAGGTAGCGCCCGCCGCCGTAGCTGCTCGTCCCGGCGCTGCCGTCGCGCAGCGGGACGAAGAGGCCACCCGCGTACTGCTCCATCCACCACACATCGACCGTCGCGGCCAGCGGCGCGGGAAGGGCGACCACGCCCAGCCGCCGCAGCGAGGTCGTATCGCCGCCGCCGGTCTGCAGGGTCAGCGTCGCGGCCTCGGCGGCGGGCTCCAACGGGAGCTCGAACCGCAGTTCCGGGTCATACGGCCAGTACGGCACCCCTCTGTCCCGCAGTTCGTCACCCGGAAGCAGCGGGCTCTCCGGGTGCTCACGCATGAGCTCGTCGCGGCCGCGCCGCCACAGCGCGTGGGCCTGGACCGGCGACGGCTCGGCTCTCACCACGCCGTAGAGGGTGGCCACGCGGCGACGCCAGTCGACGAGCTCGAGCTCGCCCGAGATGGATGTGGCCTGGTGTGTTGCCATCGCCGCCCGCCCGTCGCGGGCGCGCGACCCATTATCGCCGAGATGCCACGCTCCTCACGGCGCCGCATCGTTGAGCGAGATCGCCGAGGCGGTCGGCGTGCATGTGAACACCGCCCGGCCCCACGTCCAGGCGCTGGAGGCGGACGGCGTCCTGCACAGCCGCCAGCGCCAGGCGCAGGGCGCGTGATCGAGTACTTCCTGGCCGAGCCGATCACCGGCCCTGAGGCCGACATTATGGCCATGGCCGAGCTGTTGACCGCAGCACTGGCCCGGGCCGAGGTGGACGAGTCCCAGCTACCGCGGATCGGCGCCGACTGGGGCCGCTACCTGTCAGGCCGGCCGGGTCAGGACGCCATCACGCGTCTGCCCGGGGTCCTCGCTTGCTTCGGCTACCGAGTCCAGGTCGACGGCGAGACGGTTTCGCTCAAGCGCTCCCTGTGCCCGCTGGTCTCCCCGGACGCACCCCTGAACATCTGCGGGCTGATCGAAGGTGTGGTTGCGGGGACACTGGGGGCCGCGGCGTCGGACCTGGTCATCACCCAGCGTGAGCATCACCCGGACGCGCGCTCGTGCCGTTTGGGACTCTCGGCCCCGCGTTAGGCAGGTGGGGCCAGGAGCCGGGGGGTCCCGTGGCCTGCCCGTCCATCGCGTCGCGCATCCGCGCCAGGACCGGTCCCAGTGACGTCCCCGTCCGCGCATTGACGAGCTCCGTCGGGGGTGAGAGCCGACCCAACTCCGGTCACACCTCCTTTGCGTCGGTCGCCCGCTCGTTCTTACGTGACGTGCGCGGCTACATCCCACGGCGGGTGAGGGAGCGCGTGACGTCGGCGACGAGAGCCGGGGCGCGGTGGGTGATGTCTCGGCCCAGGATGCGCATGACCTCGATCTTGGCGCGCCGGAGGTCGTTGTCCTTGCGGCGGTCGCGTTCGAAGCGGTAGCGCGACGTGTGGAACTGGTAGCTGTCGACCTCGACGGCGAACCGGGCGTCGGGCCAGTAGAAGTCAAGCGTGTAGGGGCCGATCGGGAAGTTGACCTCCGGGGTCGGCAGCCCGGCCTGCCGGATGAGGGCGAGCATTCGCTCCTCGACCTCAGAGCGGGTCATGGTGGACGCGTCGAGCTCCTGCTCCAGGAGCGCTGCGAGCCGCGCCCGTCCGCGGTGGCCGCCGGCGCGGTCGAGCACATCACGCACATGTGAGTGCCGGAGGGTGCGTTCAGCAATCCCGCGATCGAAGGCGACCTCGAGCTGGCGGTCGGTGGCGGTGACGGCGATGTCGAGCAGGGTGCGGGCAGGCGAGGTGACGAGCAGCCCCTGCTTGATCCGGACGTCCTGGGCCTCGAGGATGCGACTGCGGTGGACCTTGACGCCCGGCATTCGCGACGAGCCGTGGGCGTCGACGACGACCTCCACCATCGAGCCTGGAGCGCACAGGCCCCATAGCCCGGCAGCAGTCCGGTGACTGAGCGCCGCGCCCTGTCGGACCGCCAGCAACGCTTCGGTCTCACGATCCAGCTCAGCGGGCGCGATGTGCCCGACAGCGAAGACGCCTCGAAGGCGCGGGATCAGGCGCGTGCGCGATGCGAGCCAGGCGACCCTGCTCGCGCTGACGCCGGCCGCCAGCAGCTGCCGGCGCGCCACCCGGCCGCGTTGCATCCGTGCGATCTGGGCGATCCGCTCCTCGGCGGTCCCGGTCACAGTCATTTCTGCACACACCCCGAGGACCCACACCTTGTGTGTGCATTTCCGCGCGCCATCTTGGCGCAAATCGCCCCACTCCCCGTCAGGGTCCGGCGTGTGTGCAGAAACATCAGGATCCGAGTCCACTCACCCCAGTCTGAGGGCTGCGCCAGTGCTCAGCCCCTCGCAAGCCCGCCGTTTTCACCCTTTCGTGACATACGTCGCAAAGAAGTCACAAAGCCGACCGACTGCCCCTCCTTCGCTGCCGCCGTAGCCGGGTGGACGCAGCCCCCGAAGGGGCGGGTCACACCCGGCGTCCCGACTATCAGGCGGCAACGAAGGTCAGAGGCAACGAAGGTCAGGCGACAACGCCCAACGTCACGTCGCAGCAGCAGCCGCGACGTCCTGCGTGGTGGCGACGTCCTGGGGTTTGATGTAGTCCGGACGCACGCGGATCGACGGGTAGTCCACCTTCTCTTCGTCGGCGCGCTGGGCCAGCCCGGACACGTCGCCGAGACCGAGGACGTCGCGGGCCAGCTGGGTGAGTGGGCCATCGGCCTGGTACTCGACGCGCTGCATGGTCAGCAGCTTGATGACCCACAGCGGGGTTCCGTTGAACTTCTCGAACATCGCGTGACGGGCTCCCCACTCGGTGAGGAAGCGCTCGTGGATCATGCGGAAGATCTTGGTGCGGTCCTCCGCGCTGGTGTTGTGGCCGCGCAGCGCCGCGCGCAGCGCGCCGCCGAGCTCGGGGTTGTCCAGGTCGGCCTTGGTCGGGTACACCACCACGCCGCGTCCGCAGAAGTCGATGAGCGTCTCGATCATCTTGTGGACGTTCTCCAGGTAGTAGGCGCGCCCGAAGTCGACGAAGATGTTGTTGGGCTTGTAGAGCCCGCCCGGCGACATGAACCCGGTCTCCTCGGCGGCGATCGTGAACGCGCGGCAGGTCTCGCGGAAGCGGACGAGGTCAGCGACCTGCGAGGCGACGATCGGCGCCTGGGAGGTGCCGAGCGACTCGGTGATGAGGATGGCCAGACCGGCGATCATCTCCGCGTTGACGACGTGGCGGATCTGCGTCTCGGCGTGGATCCAGTCAAACAGCCGCTGGGGGTAGAACTTGGCGTGGTCGGGGTTGCCGACGTGGAAGACGCGGTCCCAGGGGATGAGCACATCGTCGAAGTAGGCCATGCCGTCCAGCTCGTCGCCGCGGCTGGCCAGAGGGCGGTCAAACGGATCCGCGTCGGCCTGGGCCAGCGAGGGCCGCACCACGTGGGTGACGCCGGGGTCGTTGGCGGGTACCAGCGCGAAGACCACCTGCTCGCCGACGGTGCCGGGCTTCCACAGCACACCCATGAAGATCTCGTTGGCGAAGGCGACGCCGGTCCCGATGGCCTTCCAACCGCGCACGATGATGCCCTCGTCGGTCTTGTCGACCACGCGCAGCTGCGGCGTCTCGGCGACGGTGTCGGGGTTGGAGCGGTCGCCCTGGACGTCGAGGAACATCGGCGACGCCGAGAGGTCGTTGGACTTGAGGTAGTCCCACTTGTCGCGGATGTTCTGCGCCAGCGGGCGACCGTCGTGGCCGATCGACTCAGACTCCCACGGCTCCGGGTCCTGGTAGAGCGTGTAGAAGACCGGGAGCATGCTCGCCGGGGGCCGCGTGAACATCGCCCCGCGCGACCAGTGGCGGAAGACGTAGTCGTGGTATTCGCGCCGCGCCACCAGATCCTCCTTGGTGCGCGGGAGGAACCAGTGCTTGGCCCAGCGCTCGCCGTTCTCGTCGACGAAGGTCATCACGTCCTGGTGCTGGGGGTCGTGGTGCATGTCGTAGTACTCGGCCAGCGCGTGGGCGAACCCCCGGGTCTTGGGGTGTGTGGTCATGTCATCGATCATCTCGCCGGCGCACAGCACGCGACGTCCGTCGCGCAGCGACTCGAGGAATTGCTGGCCCGTTCTGATCATGCCTCTCTCTCCTTCACGGCAGGGGTGACCCACACACGGTCCTCGGCGGCGGTTAACCAGCGCGAAACCACCGGAGGTGGCGCGTTGACCGGGCTCGGGGGCGGGCGGGTCAAATGGTCAAATAGGGTTTGAGACGGTCACGGATGCCAACCCGCCGCACACCTGACCCCGCCTCGCCGGTCATCCGCCGCAAGATCACGGTGCCGCCGTCACCCGAGCGGCTGGTGGTCCGCGAGCGAATCGACCGGCTGGTGGGAGACCTCGTCGAGCGCCATGCGCTCGTGTGGGTGTGCGCCACCGCGGGCTCGGGCAAGACCACCGCCGTGACCCAGGCCCTACCAGGGCTGGGCCGCCAGGTGGCCTGGCTCACCCTCGACGACACCGACGCCGCCGCGGGCCGGCTGGTCACCTACCTCGAGGCGGCGCTGGCCGCCGCCGTGCCCGCCACCCGCGGCGTAGCCACAGCGGCGCTGGCGGCGCGGCTGCCCCATACCGAGGCGGCGGGGCTGCTCGCCGAGGCGGTCGGGGAGACGCCGGTGGTGCTGGTGATCGATGAGCTCGAGCGGATCGCCGCCGTGCCCCCAGCGCTAGCGGTGCTCGGGTCGCTCGTCCGCTACGCCCCGCCGGGCCTGCGCATCGTGATGATCAGCCGGGTCGAGGTCGACGTCGCCCTGGACTCGGCGGCCGCGCTGGGCGGCGCGGTGACGGTGAGCGAGGCCGACCTGGCCTTTCGCACCCACGAGGCCGCCCAGGCGCTGGCCCGCGCGGGGCGGCCCGACATGGACCCCGGCCACGCCGTGCAGGTCACCGGCGGCTGGGTCGCGGGCGTGCTCTTCGAGGCGTGGCGCTCGACCCACCACGTGGCCGGGATGGGCGGCGAGGCCGACGCGCTGCACGGCTACCTGTCGTCACAGATCCTCGACCAGCTCAGCCCTGAGGACCGCGAGTTCCTGATCACCACCTCGGTACTCGACGACGTGACCGTCGCGCGTGCGGTGGCGCTCGGGCAGAGCGACGCGGCCGCGCGACTGGCCTCGCTGCGCACCCG
>DASXDW010000244.1:0-57237 GCA_036490435.1 Solirubrobacteraceae bacterium | reverse complement strand
CCTTTGTCAGGCAAGCAAAATCTCCCACGACCCTCGTCAGCGCCTGCCAACCCCGCATCCCTCCCCTTCGAAAGCCGCGGTTGACGTTCGCCGGTGCCCCGCCTAACGACCCGGGCTCGCCGCTCAGGCCCGGATCGGCGCCCGCGCCTCCTCGCCGAAGACCCCCGCCAGCGCATCGGCCAGCAATGCGTGCTCGGGCATCTCCAGGTCGGGGTCCACGGAATCGATGTGCTCGGCGCGCATCCGGGCCCGCTCCTGCAGCTCGCGGTCTCGCGGGAGCTCGGCCACCTTGAACTGGGCCAGCCCGCTCTGACGGACGCCCACGAGCTCCCCCTCCCCCCGCAGCTCGAGGTCGATCTCGGCCAGGCGGAACCCGTCGCTGTGTGATTCCAGCGCCTTCAGACGGGGCGATGCCTTGGGCCCGAACAGCACACACACCGACGCGTGCGCGCCGCGCCCAATCCGTCCGCGCAGCTGATGCAGCTGCGAGATCCCGTAGCGCTCGGCGTCCTCCACGAGCATGATCGTCGCGTTGGGGACATCGATGCCCACCTCGATGACGGTGGTGGCCACCAGCACGTCGGCCTCGCCGGCGGCGAACGCCCGCATCACTCCCACCTTCTCAGCCGGACGCAGCTGGCCGTGCATCAGCAGCACACGGAAATCGCGCAGCTCGCCGGCCGCGAGGCGTTCGTACTCCGCGGTGGCGGCGCGCGCGGCCAGCGCCTCTGACTCGGACACCAGCGGGCAGACGACGAAGGCCTGGCGCCCGGCCCGCAGCTCCTCGCGGATGCGCTCATAGGCCCGGCCGCGCTCGCGCTCGGTGGAGCAAACGTGCGTCTGGATGGGCTGGCGGCCGCGCGGCAGCTCGCGCAACACGGTGAAGTCGAGGTCGCCGTATTGCGACAGGGCCAGCGTCCGGGGGATCGGTGTGGCCGTCATGTGCAGCACGTGGGGGCTGCACCCCTCCGGAGCCTTGGCGTCCAACGCCGCCCGCTGGCGGACCCCGAAGCGGTGCTGCTCATCGACCACGGCCACCCCGAGTGAGCTGAAGCGGACCGGGTCCTCGATGAGCGCGTGGGTACCCACGACCAGCGACAGCTCACCGGAGCCGAGCTTGCCCAGCAGGTCGGTGCGCCGCCGCCCCGGGGTGGAGCCCGTCAGCAGGCCGATAGGCACCGCCTCGCCGGGCATGAGCGCCTGGATGGTGGCGAAGTGCTGCTCGGCCAGCGGCTCAGTGGGCGCCATCAGCGCCCCTTGGTGGCCCTGCTCGACGGCGCGGAGCAGCGCGTAGAGCGCCACCACCGTCTTGCCCGAGCCGACCTCACCCATCAGCAGGCGCTGCATGGGCCGGTCGCCGGCCAGATCGGCGTCGACCTCCTCCATGGCGCGCCGCTGGTCGGCCGTCGGAGCGAACGGCAGCATCTCAGCCAGCCAGCGCGCGCTGAGCGACGGCTCGCCGTCCAGGACCGGCGCGTGTGAGCCCGCGCGGCGCAGCCGGCGCCGGCGCAGAAGCGCGAGCTGCACGAGCAGGAGTTCGTCGAACGCCAGCCGGCGGCGACCAAGGGCCTGCTCCTCGTCGCCCGCCAGATGCACCGCGGCCAGCGCGCAGCGTCGCCCCGGCAGCTGCTCGGCGACGCGCAGCTCGGCGGACAGCGGCTCGGGCACGTTAACCAGGGCGCCTGCGTGCGCGCGCACCATGGCCAGGATCTGGGTCGAGGACAGTCCCTCGGTCGCCGGATAGTGCGCGACGCCCTCGTCGCCGGCGCCGGCCTCGGTGGTCCGCGCGTGGCCCTGGACCCGGAAGCGATTGCGGGCCTCGAACTTGCCGTGCAGGACCAGGCGCGTGCCTGCCGGGTACTTGCCGGCCAGCCAGGGCTGATTGAAGAAGGTGGCCTTCATCGCGCCGGTGCCGTCGGCCACCGTCGCCTCCACGAGCGGCCGCATCCCCCGCCGCCGCACCGGCCGCGAGGCAATCGAGCGCACCTCCACGACGACGGTGGCGGTCTCCCCTGACACGAGCTGCGCCACCGAGCGCGCCTCGCGCCGGTCGCGCGGCAGATGCTCGAGCAGGTCGCCCACCGTCACGAGTCCCAGCCCGGTCGCGGCCTTCTCGGCCTTGGCGTGATCGAAGCGCAGGCGCTCAGCCAGTGCCGACGGACGCGGGTAACGGACCGGAGCGTCGGTCAGCTCGTCTGCCGACAGCTCGCGGCGCTCGGAGAAGGCGGTGATGGACATCGGCGACCGTGAGGATGATGACCGCACGCCCGGTCAGCTACGGCCTACTCGGCCGAGAGCAACCACCAGTAGCTGGGCTGCCCGCCCTCCGAGAGCTCCACCTCTGCGTCACCGCTCGCGGCCAGCCCCTCGACGGTGGCGTCATCCAACGGCGCGTGGGCCCCGCGCAGGAGGGTGATGAGCTCGGCATCCCGCCCCAGGCGCGCCAGCACATCGCGCAGAGTCTCCCGCGGCTCACCCCAGGCGACGATCTCGTCGTCGACGAACCCCACGGCTTCGCCGACCTGGAAGCGGCCCTGCGCGTCATCGCGGCCCGCGGGGGCCACTGCGCCCGTGCGAACGCGCTCGAGCGTGTTGATCATCGCCTCGGCGTTGTCGACGGCGCGCCGCGTCGGATCGAGGCTGACCGCCGCCGCCAAGCCCGCCTGCGGCGAGCGCGAACCGACGACGGAGACGGTCTTCTCCGACAGCTCGGCGGCGCGCTCGGCGGCCATGATGACGTTGGAGCTGTTGGGCAGCACCACCACCTCCTCGGCGGGCACGGCGTGAATCGCTGCCAACAGGTCGTAGGTGGAGGGGTTGAGGGTCGGGCCGCCGTCGAGCACGTGTAGGCCGAAACCGGCGAAGAGGGCGGCCATCCCTTCGCCGTTGACGACCGCCAGGCCGCCGCACACCGAGGGCGTCGCCGGCGTTTCCAGGCGCGCGTCGCGGCGCATGACCTGCTCGCGCATGTCGGCGACGTCGAGGTGGGAGACGATGCCAACCTCGGCGAACAGCGCGGTGGCCGCATCGGGGTCGTCGGTGTGGACGTGGACCTTGAGCGTGGTCGGGTCCCCCACCACCAGCACCGAGTCGCCGATGCTCTCCAGTTCGCTCGCGTACCGCCGCTGCTCCAGGCCCGAGCCGGTGACGGCGAAGTTGGTGCAGTAGCGGAAGGTCGTGGAGCTGTGCTGCGGATGGGTGACCCGGGCGGCGCGATGGTGCTCGAGCGCCGGCGGGTCTGAGCCCTTGAGGCCGCCGACGATCCCCGCCAGCAGGACGGTCAGGCCGTAGCCGCCGGCGTCCACCACCCCGGCATCTCGCAGCACCGGCAAAAGATCGGGGCCGCGCTTGACCGAGTCCTGGCCCGCCTCGAGCGCGCTCTCGATGACCGACGCGATCACCAGGTCCTGCTCGCCGGCAGTGGCATCGGCGCTCAGCCGCGCGCCGGGCATGTGAGCGAGCTCGGAGGCCACGCGATGAGCCATCTCGCGCACCACGGTGAGAATCGTGCCCTCGGCCGGGTCGCGCACCGAGCCGTACGCCTGATCTGCCGCACGGGCCAGGGCTGCGCCGATCAACACCGGGTCCACCAGTTCGCCGGGCCGGCTGATGAGCTCCTCGGCGGCACCGCGGATGAGCTGAGAGAGGATGACCCCGCTGTTGCCGCGGGCGCCCAGGAGGGCCGCACGGGCTACGGACGCGACGATCTCGTCGCGCCCGATCTCGTCGATGGTGCGGCCCTCGGAGACGTCGGCGAGCCGGTCGAGCTCGGTGAGGACGGCGCGCAGCGTCAGGACCATGTTGTCGCCGGTGTCACCGTCGGCGACGGGGAACACGTTGAGGTCGTTGACCTCCTCGCGACGGGCCTCGAGCGCAGCCAGCCCCGCCTCGACCAGGGCACGGAAGCGCACGATGCTGGGATCTGAGATCCCAGTCTGGTCGGTCGCTCGCAAAGGTGCGGCCACCGTCAGGCGCTCAGCGGGCTTTGGTGATCTTGCCGGCTTTGAGGCAGCGCGTGCACACGTACACGCGTCGTGGTGTCCCGCCATCGTCGATGCGGACCCGCTGTAGGTTCGGATCGAAGCGGCGCTTGGTCGCGACCATCGAGTGGCTGCGGTTATTGCCGAAGGACGGACCCTTGGCGCACACGTGACAAACTTTGGGCATCGCGCGCAGTATAGGAGACGCGCACGCCGGACCCCGCGAGCCGTACCATCCCTATCTGACCGTGGATTCAGAACGCAACAGCCGGGTACCAATCCGCCTCAATGGGTTCTAGAGGGCAGCCGCGGGCAGAGCCCACCGACCTGCCTCTTCCGGACCGCTACCGGGTACGACGCCGCCTCGCAACCGGTGGCATGGCCGCGGTGTGGTGCGCCGAGGATCTGGTACTGGGACGCACGGTGGCGGTCAAGGTTCTGGCCGAGCGCTTTGCCCACGACGAGATGGCGATGCGCCGCTTCAAGCGCGAGGCGCGCGCGGCGGCGCGCGTGTCCACCCACGCGCATGTGGTGACGATCTACGACGTCGGCGACCTGGAGGTCGACCCGCGCGACATCGACTCGACGGCACGCCCGTTCATCGTCATGGAGTATCTGGCCGGCGGCACGGTCGCCGATGCCATCCGCGTCGGAGCGGTGCGCCGCCAGGAGGCGGTGCGCTGGATCCGCGAGGCGGCCTCGGCGCTCGATCATGCCCACTCCCGCGGGATCGTCCACCGCGACATCAAGCCTGCCAACTTCCTGCTCAACCGCAGCCGCGTGCTGCACGTCGCCGATTTCGGGATCGCCCGCCTGGTGAGCGAGGACACGATCACCAGCACAGGCGAACTGTTCGGCACCGCCGCCTACCTGTCGCCCGAGCAGGCGCTCGGCCGCGAAGCGACGGGCGCCTCAGACCGCTATGCCCTCGCCGTCGCGGCTTTCGAGTTGCTCGCCGGCGAACGGCCCTTCGACGCCCCGCACTTCGCCGCGCAGGCGCGCCAGCACATCGAGGACGAGCGCCCCGAGGCGTCTGAGCGCGACCGGACACTCCCGGCGGCACTCGACGAGGTCCTCATGCGCGGGATGGCCAAGGAGCCCGACGCGCGCTTCGAGACCGCCGGCGACTTCGTGGACGCGCTCGAAACGGCGCTGTCGGGCGGGGTCGCCGTCACCACCCCACGGGCGACCGCGCAGCGCCGTCGCACCCCGAGTTCGGGTCACGTCGTCGGAGGACTGGGCGCCGATGGCAAAGGCAACGGCAACGGGCATTCCGGACCGTCGCGTGCGCGAGGCACGGGCTCGTGGCACCGCCCCACCCACACCTACGTGCCGCGCCCGACGGCTCGCACGGGCACCACGAACTCCTGGACCGCCGCCTCCACGGTCCAGGGTGGATCCACCGCCCGGCGGCGCACCGGCCGCCTGCTGGCGCTGGCGGCCCTGCTGGTGGTGATCTGCGCCGCCGGCGCGCTTGCGCTGGCGGGGCTGGGCGGGTCGTCCCAGCCGGTCACGCACACCGCCAAGAAGGCCGCGCGCGCGGCGGCGCCGCACACCCGCGGCGCGAGCGCCAAACCCAAGCCGGCGGCGTCCACCACGGCATCGGCGCCCGCCCAGTCCTCCACCTCCACCGCCCCGACGCCGCCGGCGCCACCCACCGCCGAGCAGCTCCAGCTCACCGGCCATGACGAGATGATCGCCGGCAACTATCCGGAGGCGATCGTCACCCTGCGCAAGGCGGTGTCGGCTGCTGACCCCAGCAGCCTCACCTACGCCTACGGCCTCTATGACCTGGGCGTTGCTCTGCTGAAATCAGGCGACGCGGCCAGCGCCGTGCCGATCCTGGAGCAGCGGCTCAAGATCCCCAACCAGACGGGCACCGTCAGGCAGACGCTCGACGAGGCGCTGCGTGCGGACGGGCAGGCTCCGGCCCCGTCGCCCGGTCAGGGCAGCGATCACGGCCAGGGTCGGGGCCACGACGGCGGCGGCGGGAGCGGGGGCAGGGGCAAGGGCGGGACCGTTTCTTCGGGTGGCGCCGGGCTCACGCCGCCGGGCACCCCGGGCGACGACGAGCACTCCAACTTCGTCGACTGAACGATCCGCGCCCCGACCGGCCGGTCCGCGAGCGGTGTCAGGCCGCGAAGCCGGCCTTCCCGCGACGGCCGCTCAGGTCGTCCTTGACCTCGAGGGAGGCCAGCACCGCATCCACCGCGTGGCGGCCGCTGTCGCGCTTAGCGCCTCCAGCCACCCGGTCGCGTGCCTGCTCCATGGTGTCGACGGTGAGCACGCCGAAGCCGCACGGCACGCCGGTGTCGAGGGACACGCGCGTGATCCCGTTGGCGGCCGACGAGCACACGTATTCGTAGTGGTCGGTCTCGCCGCGGATCACCGCACCGAGGCACACCACCGCATCAAAGCGCCCGGATTCCGCCGCGTACTTGGCCACGAGCGGGAGCTCGAAGGCGCCGGGCACCGTAAAGCTCTCGACCGTCTCGACCCCGGCCTGCTGAAGCGCGGCCCGTGCGCCCTGCTCGAGCGCGTCCGCGAGGTCGGTGTAGAAGCGCGCCACGCACAACGCGACGCGACGATCACTGGCCATCGCGGCGATGACGATCCTGTTCGTGCTCGCGCTCGAGCATCTCCTCGTCCAGCGCCAGCCCCTGATGGTGCAGGGTGTGGCCGAGCTTCTCGCGCTTGGCGCGCAGATAGGCCTCGTTGTGGGGGTTGGGAGCGTGCTCGATGGGGATCTGGTCGGCGACCGACAGGCCATAGCCGGCCAGGCCGGAGATCTTCTTGGGGTTGTTGGTGAGGATCCGGATGCTCGTGAGCCCCAGGTCGACGAGGATCTGAGCGCCGATGCCGTAGTCGCGCAGGTCGGCGGGCAGGCCGAGGCGCAGGTTGGCGTCGACGGTGTCCAGGCCCTCCTCCTGCAGCTTGTAGGCCTTGAGCTTGTTGAGCAGGCCGATCCCTCGCCCCTCCTGGGAGAGGTAGAGCAGCACGCCGCTGCCCTCGCCCTCGATCATGGCCAGCGCCGATTCGAGCTGCTCGCCGCAGTCGCAGCGCAGCGAGTGGAACACGTCGCCGGTCAGACACTCGGAGTGGACGCGGACCAGGACGTCCTCCTTGCCCGCCACGTCGCCCTTGACCAGCGCGACGTGGTGCTTGTTGTCCACCAGCGAGCGGTAGCCGACGGCGACGAAGTCCCCGAACGCGGTCGGCAACTTGGTGTCCACCACGCGCTCGACGAGCTTCTCGTGACGGCGGCGGTAGGCGACCAGATCGGCCACCGTGATCATCTTCAGGCCGTGGCGCTCGCAGTAGGAGACGAGGTCCGGCACCCGTGCCATCGTCCCGTCCTCGTTCATGATCTCGCAGATCACGCTGGAGGGGTTCAGGCCGGCGAGCTTGGCCAGGTCCACCCCGGCCTCGGTCTGGCCCACGCGCTCGAGCACGCCCCCGGCCCTGGCCTTGAGCGGGAAGACGTGACCGGGCTGGACGAGTTCGCGTGGGCTGGATTTGGGGTCGATGGCAACCTGGATGGTGCGAGCGCGGTCAGCAGCGGAGATCCCCGTGCTGACGCCCGAGCGCGCCTCGATCGAGACGGTGAACGCCGTCTCGAAGGCGGACTCGTTCTTGGCGGCCATGAGGTCCAGGCCGAGCTCCTCGCAGCGCTCGGGGGTGAGGCCGAGGCAGATGAGCCCGCCGCCCTCCTTGCGCATGAAGTTGATCGCCTCGGGCGTGACGAACTGGGCGGCCATCGTCAGGTCGCCCTCGTTCTCGCGGTTCTCGTCGTCGCAGACGACGACCATCTTGCCCTGGCGGATGTCTTCGATCGCCTGTTCGATCGTGGAGAAGGCGGACGTGGTCGAGCTCATCGCGCGGTCGCCACCAGCCTCTCGACGTATTTGGCCAACACATCCACCTCCAGATTCACGGTTGTCCCGACCTCGGCATGGCCAAGGTTGGTGCGCTCGAGCGTCTCAGGAATAAGAGAAACGGTAAACGATGCGTCTCCGAGCCCGGCGACCGTGAGCGAGACGCCGTCGACCGTGATTGACCCCTTGTAGACCAGGTAGCGCATGATCTCGTCGCCCGCTTCGATCTCGACGCGGCGCGCGAATCCGTCGGGCGCGATCGCGCGGACCGTCCCGACTCCGTCGACGTGGCCCTGCACCATGTGGCCGCCGAGCCGATCTGACAGCCGCATGGCCAGCTCGAGGTTGACCCCAACGCCGGCGCGCGCCTCGGCCAGAGAGCTCAGGCGCAGGGTCTCGTTCATCACGTCGGTCGCGAACGCCGTCGACTGGACGTCGGTGGCGGTCAGGCACACGCCGTTGACGGAGATCGAATCGCCCTCGGCAAGCTCACCGGCCAACGAGGAAGAGACGATCAGGCGCACGCCTTCGCCGGAGCGCTCGACCTCCTCGATCCGGCCGAGGTCCGCGATCAGCCCGGTGAACATCAGCGGCGCACCCCCTACCACCTCCTGATCCGGGCCGAGACGAGCAGGTCGGCGCCGATCCGCTCGCACTCCAGGTTCTCGGCGCGCACGGCGTCGGCGATCTGCTCGGCGCCCTCCCCTTCCAGTGGATCGCGCGCCGTCCGCCCGCCGAGGATGAGCGGGGCCAGGAACAGCCGGATCTCGTCGATCTCCCCGGCGTCGAGGAACGCACCGGCGAGGCGGGGGCCGCCCTCGAGCAGCATCGAGGCGATGCCGGCGGCGCCGAGCTGATCGAGCGCCGACACGACGCGCGCGGGCTCGTTCTCTCCGGTGGCCACGATCACGTCGGCGCCGTGGGCCTCCAGCGCGTCGGTGGCCGCGCGCGGCGCCGCCCGGGAGACGACCACCGTCAGTGGGACCTGGCGGGCATCGCGCACGAGCTGGGCATCGAGCGGCAGCCGGCCCAATGAGTCGAAGACGACTCGCCGCGGCTGCCGGGTGACCCCGGGGATCCGCGCCGTGAGCAGCGGGTCGTCGGCGAGCGCGGTGCCGACCCCCACGGCGACCGCGTCGAACTCGGCGCGCCAGTGGTGGGCGCGCTCGCGGCTGGACTCCCCTGAGATCCACTTGGAGTCCCCGCGATGGGTAGCGACCTTGCCGTCGAGCGTCATCGCCGACTTGAAGAGGATCCACGGGCGGCCGGTGCGGGCGCGCTTGCGAAAGGGCTGGTTGAGCAGCTTGGCGCGGTCAGAGAGCTCGCCGTCGTCGAGCACCACCTCGACGCCGTCGTCGCGCAGGATGCCCAGGCCGCGGCCCGAAGCGTGCTCGGAGGGGTCGTCGGAGGCAACGACGACGCGCAGGATCCCGGCCTGGCGGATGGCGTCGGTGCACGGCGGGGTCCGGCCGTGGTGGCAGCAGGGCTCCAGCGAGACGTAGAGCGTCGCGTCGGCGAGGTCGTGTTCGCCGGCGGCGCGAATGGCCTCGACCTCGGCGTGCGGCGCGCCCAGCTCTCGGTGATAGCCCTCGCCGATCGGTCCCTCCAGGTTGGCGATCACCGCTCCCACCAACGGGTTGGGACTGACCTTGCCGCGGCCCTGCTCCGCGATCTCGATCGCGCGAGCCAGGTGGCGGCGATCGGTATCGGCGATGGTTGTCATTTGCGCTTCGGAGCATAGTTCGGGGCACATTTACCGCTCATAAGTCGGTAGACGCTCATCTCAGGCCCGGGACGCGTGTATTGGCTGGGGTAGTAGTCGATCGACCAGTCGAAGCTGAAGGGAACCGCGCGGTTGCCTGTGGCGAACGGGCTGATGTGGAACATCAGCTTGGCCTGGTTGGCGAGCGCGGCGTAGTAGGCGATCGCCGACGGGGCGATCTTGGGCTGGGCGAAGGACCGCCCCGCCTGTAGCGAGCCGATCACCACCCAGCAGTAACCGCGCTCCTCGTACTCCTGCAGCAACTCGGGACGCAATGTTCGCTCGTACTCATCGACCGGGACGAAGCGATGCACGCCCAACGGCAGGTGGTTGCCCTTGGCGTCGACGTCGGTGACGTAGGGATTCCACAGCTGCCACCGGGCGCCGGTGGGCGTCCATTGCAGCGAGCGCCCGATGTCCTGGCCCCAGTCGGTGGAGACGACGGGCTCCACCACCACCTTGGCGCCCGCGGGCACGTGGCGGACCATCCACGCCCGGGTCACGTTACGGGTATCGGCCTTTGAGAGCACGGCGTCGTTGTGGACGTCGGCGGCCAGGCTCTGGCCGAGCATCACCACCGCGACCGCGCCGGCGGCCAGCGCCACGGGCATCCTGCGCGCGCGGATCAGCCAGCGCGCCGCCTCGACGGCACCGTAGGCAGCGAGCAGGGCGATGATCGGAAACACCGGCATCAGCCAGCGGCCGAAGTAGCGCTGCTGGTCACCCATGAAGACGATGAAGGCGACCGGCGCGGGCACCAGGACGGCCGCCAGCGCCAGGCGGCGACGGACGACGAGCATCACGCTGCCGGCCACCGCCGCGATCGACGGGGCCCAGCCCAGGCCCCAGGTGAACGTCCAGAAATAGAAGGCGGTCCCGCTGGCGGCGGTGGTGCCCAGCTTCTCAGGGTCAGAGCCGCCCGCCAGCGCCTGCTGGGTGGTGACGCCGGCGTGAAAGGCGGAGAAGTCCAGCGCCGAATACGGGTTGGCGGCGACGAAGGCCAGTACCGCGCAGCCCAGGGCGAGGACGACACGGCGCAGCGCGGTGAGCGGCGCTCCCCCGGCACCGTCGCAGACGGCGGCGGCGATGAGGCACACCACCGTGACCGCCCCGGTGTACTTGGTGGCCGCGGCAAGCCCGATGCCGACCCCGGCGATGACGTAGTCACGCCGGGCGCCGTTGCGCAGCACCCCGGCCACGCCGTAGAGCGACAGGGCCACCGGGGCCAGCGCGGGCACGTCGTTGAGCGCCAGATGGCTGTAGAAGATCGGCAGGAAGGCCAGCCCGAAGATCGCGGCGCCCAGCAGCGCCGTGGTCTTGTTGAAGAGCCGCTCGCCGGCGAGGTAGGTCAGCCAGACCGCGATGGTGCCCAGCGCTGCGGCGACGACCCGCGCGACCACGAAGACCACGGTGGGATCGGTGACGTACGCGCGTCGTACCGCGTCCGGGCTCCCGAACCACAGCTCGAAGACGAAGTGCAGCAGGTAGGAGTACGCCGGCGGGTTGAGAAAGTACTGGGGGTTGTAGTCATGCGAGAAGAACGCGATCGCCCGCGGCACGAAGTGCGTCGCCTCGTCGGAGTTGTAGCTGTAGGGCAGCCCCTGCTTGACGCCCCACAGGCGCAGCCCCAGCGTGACCGCCAGCAGCAGCCACAACAGGGGTCGGTGCAGATCACGCCGACGACCGCCCGCGGCGGGCGGGAACCGGAACCATGCACCACGACGGCGGCCTGACGATGGCGGCGACACCGCAGGCCGACGGGGCGACTCGGGCGTCTTTGCCGTTGCCGTGTCCATCTTCATGTACGAGTATCCCGCTACCGTGTGATGAATAGCGCGCCCCACGGAGCATCGATACGTTCGCACGCCCACGGCGCGGCGCGATTGAGGCGGTAGGGCCGCGCCTACGGACATGAAGCTGATCATCCAGATCCCGTGTTTCAACGAGGAAGCGCAGCTGCCCGAGACGCTGTCGTATCTGCCGCGGGCGGTCGAGGGGTTCGACGCCGTGGAATGGCTGATCATCGATGACGGCTCCACCGACGCCACCATCGCAACCGCCAAGGCCAGCGGGGTGGATCACATCGTCAAGCTCACCAACCACAAGGGGCTGGCGGCCGGCTTCCAGGCCGGTCTCGACGCCGGGCTCAAGCTCGGCGCCGATGTGATCGTCAACACCGATGCCGACAACCAGTACGACGGGCGCGACATCCCCAAGCTGGTGGCCCCGATCGTGCGTGGCGACGCCGACATGGTCATCGGCGACCGCCAGGTCGACTCCAACGCGAACTTCAGCTGGTCCAAGCGCCGCCTGCAACGCCTGGGCTCATGGGTGGTGCGCCAGGCATCGGACACCGAGGTTCCAGACACGACGTCGGGCTTCCGCGCCTACAACCGCGAGGCGGCGCTCCAGATGCAGGTGGTTTCCAAGTTCACCTACACGCTGGAGACGATCATCCAGGCGGGCAAGCTCCTCGTGGCGGTCGATCACGTGCCGATCCACACCAACCCCAAGACCCGCGAGTCCCGGCTGTTCCCGTCGATCCCGGCCTATATCCGCCGCAACGGTCTCTCCATCTTCCGGATCTACTCCCAGTACGAGCCGCTCAAGGTGTTCTGGGGCGGGGCCCTGGTGATGGGCACGCTGGCCCTGGCGGTGTTCGTACGCTTCGTCGTGTTCTTCATCGAGGATCCCCACAAGGCGACCGGTCACATCCAGTCACTGATCGCGGGGGGCGTCCTGTTCAACGCGGCGATGCTGCTCGGCGCGCTGGGAGTCATCGGTGACCTGCTGGCGGCCCAGCGCACGCTCTCGCAGCGGACCTTCGAGCGCATCCGCCGCATCGAGCTCCAGCTGAACGTCCAGCCGTCGCACTACGAGCGCGGTGCGGACGCTCCCAAGGACGCGGCCGGCGGGCCCGGTCCGGGCGGGGCGCCCGACGAGCGCCAGGCGGTGGAGGTGTGAGCTCGGGCACCGCGGTGCCCACGGGCAACACCTACGACAAGTACGGCTCGACCAACCCGGTCGTGCGACGGCTGATGGCCGGCTTCGAGCGAAGCCTGGACGAGCTGTTCACGATCGCCGCGCCGGACACGATCCTGGACGTCGGCTGCGGCGAGGGGGTGCTGACTGAGCAGTGGGCCGACCGCAGCAGACCATCCCCGCCCACGCGCATCGTCGGGATCGACCTCGAGGACCCCAAGCTGGCCGCCGAGTGGGCCGGACGCGCGCGGCCCAATCTGACGTTCGCGGCGATGGAGGTCGAGCATCTTCAGTTCGCCGACGGCGAGTTCGAATTGGTGGCGGCCACCGAGGTGCTCGAGCACGTCACCGACCCTGAACCCGCCCTGGCCGAGATGGCACGTGTCGCCAGCCGTCACCTTTTGGTGTCGGTGCCCCACGAGCCGTTGTGGCGCGCGCTCAACATGGCCCGCGGGGCCTACCTGCGTCAGCTGGGCAACACGCCCGGTCACCTCAACCACTGGACCCGTCGCTCGTTCGTGCGCCTGCTCGGGCGCTACGGCGACGTGACCGAGGTCCGTGCGCCGTTCCCGTGGACGATGCTGCTCGTGCGAGTGCGCGCGTGAGTTCGACCGCGACGGCGCGCCACGGCCAGACGGGCGGGTCGGACGGGTCCGGGTCGGCCGGCGACGACGGCCGTGGTGGCGGTACCCCGCCGCAACAGTCGTTCGCCTCCGGCGCGCGCATCCTGACCATCGGGATCGCCTCCACCGGGATCTTCACCTTCCTGTACCTGGCGGTCTCCAGTCACGTGCTGAGCCCGGCGGCCTACAGCCGGATCTCGCTGTGCTGGGCGATCATGTTCGTGATCCTGTCGGTGATCTACCGGCCGATCGAGCAACTGCTCTCGCGCACGATCGCCGACCGCCGGGCGCGAGGGCTGCACGGTCATCCCCTGCGCGTGCCGGCCGCCATCCAGTTCGGCTTCGCCGTCCTGTTCCTGATCGTTGCCCTGGCCCTGCGCGACCAGATCCAACAGGGCATGTTCGACGGCTCGGCCGCGCTGTACTGGATCCTCGTCATCGGCGTGCTGGCCTACGCCGGCAGCTACTTCGCCCGTGGCTGGCTGGCCGGCCACCAGCGCTTCGCCCTCTACGGCGGTCTGGTCTTCCTGGAGTCGACGTCCCGCTTCCTGTTCCCGCTGGCGGTTGCGATCGGGATCGGGTCCGGCCAGGGACTGGTCGGGCTGGGCATGGCCGTGGCCCCGTTCGCATCGTTGGCGGTGATGCCGCTGGCGTTCTCCCGGATGCGGCTGCGCGACCCCGACGGGGTGATCGCCTCGGAGGCCGTCGCCGCCGATGCCGTAGGCGCCAGCGAGGGGCCCGCCCAGACGCAGATCGAGGAGTCCAGCAACGGTCTCTCCATGCGCCACGGCGCCGGCTTCGCCGTCTCGGTGGTGGGGATCATGTTCTCCGAGCAGATGCTGATGAACGCCGGCGTGCTCATCGTGGCTGCCAAGACCGGCGCCGGCGACCTCACCACCGGGATCGTCGGCTTCGTCTTCAACGTCATGCTCATCGTGCGCGCGCCGCTTCAGCTCTTCCAGGCGATCCAGACCTCGATCCTCCCCCACCTCGCCGGCCTCGAGGCCCGCGAGAGCACCGCTGAGTTCCACAAGGCGATCCGCACCACGGTGCAAGTCATCGCCGCCTTCGGCCTGTCCGTGGCGCTGGGCCTGTTGCTCATCGGCCCCGCGGTCATGACGGCGCTGCTGGGCAGCAAGGGCTTCACCTACGGCCGGCTCGGGCTGGCCGCGGTGGGACTGGGGATGGGCCTGCACCTCATCTCGGGCACGTTGAACCAGGCCGCTCTGGCCCGAGGGCGGGCAGCGTGGGCGGCCGTTGCATGGTTGATCGCCGCGGCCCTGTTCGTAACCTTCGTCGCCACCGGTGGGGGCACCGAGCACGCCGAGGTCACGCGTGTCGAGGTCGGCTACCTGGGCGCGACGTCGGTGCTGACGGTGCTGCTGTGGCTGCTGTACCGGCGTGGGCCCGCGAGGGCGCGCTACACCGCGCCCGCGGCGACCCGGATCGCCTCGTAGGCCGCGGCCGGATCAGACGACCCGAACACCGCCGAGCCCGTGACCAGCAGGTTGGCCCCGGCCTGAACGACGGGACCCACGGTCTGCTCACCGACCCCCCCGTCGACTTCGAGCGCCACCTCGGCGGGAAGCTCGCGGCGCATGCGCTCGAGCTTGCTCAGCGAGTTGGCGATGAAGCTCTGGGCGCCCCACCCGGGGTTGACGCTCATGCACAGCGCCAGGTCAAGCGTCTCTGTCGCGACCTCCTGGAGCGCGTCGATCGGGGTGGCGGGCGCCAGCGCGGCGCCGGCGGTGCAGCCGGCCTTGCGGATCAGGTCCAGCGTGTAGTGGAGATGGGGCGTTGCCTCGACGTGGACGGTGATGCTGTCTGCACCCGCCTTGGCGATGTCGAGGACGTGGCGCTCGGGCCGCTCGACCATCATGTGGACGTCCATGATCGCGCCGGCGTCGTGGATCAGGTCGGCGATGGCCGACACCACGACCGCGCCGAAGGTGATCGGAGGTACGAAGTGGCCGTCCATGACGTCGACGTGGATGACGCGCGCGCCCACCGCCAGCACCTCGGAGACCTGCGAGCCCAGCCTGGCGAAGTCGGCCGAGAGGATCGACGGGGCCACCCGCCGCTCACGCAGCAGGGCGGCGCGCTCGGGGGCCATGCGTTCCTAGACCTCCTGGAGCATGCTGCCCTGGCAGTGATTGCACTCGACGATCGCGGTGCTGGACATGCGCACGATCGTTGAGTGCTCACCGCAGTTGGGACACACCGAGACGAGCTCGTAGCGCCGCATGCAGTAGACGCAGCGATAGTTGCCCGGGACTGCGGTCGGACGAAGCCACGGCTCCCCGCAGCCGGGACACTCGGGGCCGAGCTTGGGCGCGGTCTCGCTCATTACTGCAAGACTAACCGGACTACGGGCGTCCCGGCCGTCGGCCCACCCGAAGGGTCGGAGGAGGGCAGCACGGACAACTCCACGCGATGACGGGCCGGGTCAGACACGCCGCAGGCGGGCGATGAAGAACCCGTCGGTGCCGTCGGTGTCCGGGGCCAGACGCAGCGGGGCCTCGGCCTCCCAGCCCGGATGGTCAGTGAGGAACCCGTCGACCACAGCCTCGGACTCCGCCCGTGAGATCGTGCACACCGAGTAGACCAGCGTCCCTGACGGACGGGTGGCCGCAGCGCCGGCGGCGAGGATGCGCGCCTGCTGGAGGGCGAGGTCGGCGATGCGGTCGGGGCTGGTGCGCCACCGCAGGTCCGGCCGGGACTGCAGCGTGCCCAGGCCGCTGCACGGCGGGTCGACGAGCACGCGGTCAAACTGCCCGCCCACCCGCGTGGCGCCCGCGTCGCCGGTCTCCACCGTCACCGAGCGCACGTGCATGCGCTCCACCGTGCGCCGCAGCGCCTCGGCGCGGCCGGCGTGGCGCTCCACCGCCACCAACTCCCCCTCGTCACCGGCCAGGGCCGCGAGATGGGTGGTCTTCGCGCCCGGGGCGGCGCACAGATCCAGGACGCGGTCGCCCGGCCGGGGCGCCAGCGACCGGGCCACCACCATCGACCCCCGCGACTGCGGCATCAGCTCTCCGCGCCCCCATTGGGGCGAGGCGTAGGCGTCAAAGGCGCCCTCGAGCACCAGGCCCTCGGGCAGGCCCGCGACGGGCCGCGTGCCGACGCCGGCCAGGCCCGCGGCCACCTCCTCCACGGAGGCCACGATGGTGTTGACGCGCACCGCAGACTCGGCGGGGTGGTTGACGGTTGCCAGCAGCGCGCGGGCGCGATCGGCCCCGAGCTCTGACCACCACAGCTCGGCCAGCCACACGGGCACGGAATGCAGGACGGCAGCGTGAGCCGGCGTCTCGTCATCGAGCTCGCCGATGAGGTCGCGGCCTTCGCGCAGGGCGCGGCGCAGCACGGCGTTGACCAGGCCGCTGCCGGCGCGCGCGTGGCGTTTGGCCAGCTCGACGGACTCGTGCACGGCCGCGTGATCGGCCACCCCGTCCATCCATAACACCTGCATCAGCCCAAGCCGGACGGCGGCGAGCACCGGAGCGTCCAGGCGCGTGAGGGGCCGGTCGGTGAACGCCGCGGCGACGTGATCGAGGGTGGCCTTGCGCTGGACGGTCCCGTAGGCCAGCGCCATGGCGAAGGCCAGGTCGCGGCCCTCCAGGTGCCGGGACCCCGCCTCGGCGTGGAAGACCCGGTCGGCGTAGGCGTCGTGCTCGAACACCCGCCGGACAACGGCGTAGGCGCACTCTCGCGCCGCGGAGACCCCGGAGGCCACGGCGCTCACGTCCGCAGGCCGCGCAGGTAGGCGTCGCCGGGCATCGCCTTGCGCCCCGCCGGCTGGACCGTGAGGAGCGCCAGCGTGCCGGGCGTGCAGCCCAGCACAGGGACGCGGCCGTCCAGGCTGAGCTGCCCCGGGGCGGGGTCGCCGGGCTGCTCGGGGTGCGCGGTGGCCTCCCACACCCCGAGACGCTCGGACCCGTCCCCGCCCATCCCCGTGACCGCTGCCCCGACGTGGGGCGTCAGCGCGCGCACGACGCGCTCGAGCTCGACCGCGGGCCGGTCCGGACTCAGGAGGCGGTCCTCGGCGGTGATCTTCTCGGCATAGGTGGCGGCGGACTCGTCCTGCTCGTGGAACGGCGGTGAGGCGTCCAGCGCGCGGACCAGGAGCTCTCCGCCCAGCGGTGCCAAGCGCGCCGCCAGCGTCCCGTAGGTGTCCTGCGGGCTGATCGGCTCCTCGGCGGTCAGGCACACCGGTCCGCTGTCCAGGCCGGCGGTCAGGCGCATGATGCACACCCCGGTCCGCGGGTCGCCGGCCATGATCGCCCGCTCGATCGGGGCGGCGCCGCGCCAGCGGGGCAGCAGCGACGGGTGGACGTTGAGCATGGGATGCGCGGAGAGCAGTGGCTCCTTGATCAGCGCCCCGAAGGCGCACACGACGACGGCCTCGGGCGCGGCGGCGGCGATGCGCTCGCGGGCCGGCTCGTCGTTGACCGACTCGGGCTGGTCGGTGTCGATCCCCAGGGCCCGCGCCGCATCGAGCACGGGCGGCGAGGTCACCTTACGGCCCCGCCCGCGTGGGCGGTCGGGCCGAGTGACGACCAACTGCGGCCGGTGGGGCGAGGCCGCCAGGACGCGCAGGACATCGGCGGCGAACTCCGAGGTTCCGAGATAGACGGTGCGCAACGGCGCTCAGGCCGAGGGCAGCGCTTCGCGCAGGGCCTTCATGGCCTCCTTGCGCTGTCCGCGCGAGATGCGATCGAGCACGAGCACCCCATCGAGGTGGTCGATCTCATGCTGGATGACGCGGGCCTCCAGCCCGGAGGCCTCGATCCGCAGCGGCTCCCCGTGCTCGTTGCGCGCACGGACCACGATGTTCACCGGACGCTCCACGTCGACGTGGACGTCGGGGAGGCTGAGGCATCCCTCCTCGAGCGTCTCCAACTCATCGCCGGCCCACTCGATCTCCGGGTTGACCAGCGCTGACACCGGGGACTGCGGGTGGACGCGGTAGACGAGCAGGCGGTGCAGCACGCCGACCTGGTTGGCGGCCAGACCGACACCGACGGAGTCGATCATGAGTCGGCTCATCCGCGCGACCTCGTCGCGCAGGGCGTCGTCGAAGCGCTCGACCGGACGCGATCGGGTGCGCAGGACCGGCTCGCCGAACTTCTTGACGTGGGCCAAGGCGGAGGCGCGGCGCGCCGCGGCCTCGGGGTCGAGCTGGTGCTCTTCCTCCTCGCCCTCGGGCTCGGCGACCTCGGTATCGAGCTCTGCCTGGTCTGTCGCGCTGTCGGCCATCTTGCTTCTGAGTCTAGTTATGGGCGGGAATCGGAGGCCTCCCACCCGCGTCGTCGCGCTTCGATCACTGCGGATCGACGTCGACGCTCACCGACGCACCCCGGCGCGCAGCGCCCGGCGCGACACGGTCAACGGCGCGCCCCACGGCGTCGATCGCCGGCCGGCGCGCCTGCGTCTTGAGCACGAGCTGGCTGCGGGCCCGGTTGCGCAGGCGAAACAGCGGCGCCGGCCCCAGCACCGCCGCGTCGATCCCGCCCAGCTCCTGGTGGATGGCAGCCGCGGTCTCGTTGGCCAGCGACTCGTCAGGCGCCGAGCACACGATCCGGATGAGCGACGCGTACGGCGGGTAGCTCAGCGCGCGCCGGCGCTCGAGCTCGTCCGCGATGAAACCGTCGGAGTCGTGGCGGGTGGCGAAGGCGATCGCGCGCGCGTCGGGAGCGAGCGTCTGCACGAGCACTCTGCTGGGGGACCCCATCGGACCCGCTCCGGCAGCGCCACCTCCCCGCCCGGTGCGCCCCGCCAGCTGGGTGATGAGCGCGAACGTGCGCTCCTCGGCACGGAAATCGGGGAAGCGCAGCGTCTGGTCGGCGTCGAGGATCACCCCCAGCGACACGTCGGGGAAGTCGTGGCCCTTGGCGACCATCTGGGTGCCCACGAGCACGCCGGCGGGGGCGGCCTGAAACGCCTGCAGGATCCGCGCGCGTTCGGGCAGGCTGGAGGCGTCGGCGTCGAGGCGGAAGATCGGAAAGCTGTCCTCCCCCAGCGCTTCACGCAGCTCGTGCGCGACGCGCTCGGTGCCGGCGCCGTGTCGCGCCACCGACACCGAGCCGCAGGCGGCGCAGCGGTCAGGCATGCGCTCGCGGTGACCGCAGTGGTGACAGGCGATGAAGTCGCCGTGGCGATGCAGCACGAGGGCAACGTCGCAGTTGGGGCACAGCCACACACGGCCGCACGCGCGGCAGGAGAGGAAGTTCGACCACCCGCGGCGGTTGAGCAGCAGGATCGCCTTGCCGCCGGCGCGGCGCAGGTCGGCCAGCGCCATCCGCGTCTCGGGGTGAAGCGGCTGGTGGCGGTCACGCATGTCGAGCACCTCCACGCTGGGCATCGGGCGGCGGTCGACGCGCTGGGTGAGCGTCAGGCGCTCCATCACCGGCACGCTCTCGGGCCGAGGGGTGGCGCTGCCGAAGACCAGCACGGCGCGGTGATAGGCCGCGCGTTCGTGCGCGACGGTGCGGGCGTCGTAGCGGGGGTCGCCCTCGTGCTTATAGGAGCTCTCGTGCTCCTCGTCGACGACGATCAGGCCGATGTCGTCCAGCGGCGCGAACACGGCTGAGCGCGGCCCGACGCACACCCGCGCCTCGCCGGAGCGCAGGCGCATCCACTCGTCGTGGCGCTCGCCGACGCCGAGCGCCGAGTGCAGGACCGCGACCACGTCGCCGAAGCGCGCCTGGAAGCGCCAGAGCACCTGCGGCGTGAGCGCAATCTCGGGCACGAGCACGATCGCGGTGCGCCCCGCCGCCAGAGCCGCCTCCACCGCGCCCAGGTAGACCTCGGTCTTGCCCGAGCCGGTGACTCCCTGCAGGAGGAATCCGGGATGTTCGGCGCCCCGGGCCCGTAACGCCGCGGTCAGGCGCCCCAGCGCCGCCGACTGCTCCAGGGTGAGCGGCGGCGCCGTGGCCGACGCGCTGCCGACCTCGTGGAGCACGGGACGGCGCGGGCGAGCCCGGCGGTCGATGGCGACCAGGCCGCGGGATTCCAGCCGTCGCAGCCCAGGGGTGTCGAGCTCCGCGGCGGCCGTCGCGCCGCGCTGCGCCAGCGCCTCGAGCAACCGGCGCTGGCGGTCGTTGAGGCGCGCCTCGGGGTCCTGCAGCGCCGCCCGCCCGCCCGAGGTGAGCTCGGCGACGAGGGCGAGCTTGGCGCCGGTACCGGCCGACGCGCCCGGGGCGAGCATGAGCTGCAGCGCGCGCGAGGGCGTCGAGCAGTACTCGCGGGCCATCCACCCGGCAAGGGCCACCAGGTCAGCTCCGACGCCGGCCCCGACGATCTCCTCGGGCTCGACCAGACGGTCGGGGTCGAGCTCGGAGCGCTCGGCCAGCTCCACCACCACCCCGAGTGCGGTCCGCGCGCCGAACGGCACCCGCAGGAGCGACCCGACCTCCACCTCTTGGCCGGGGGCGAGGCGGTAGTCGAAGGGGCCGCGCACCGCGCGCGTCCGGGTGATGGGCTCCACGCGGGCGATCATGGGTGCCCGAATGTAGTGCGCCGGGGTGTCGGCCCAGCCGCGGCCGCCGTTAGTCTGTGGCCCGTGGATCCCGAACCGGGTGAGGAGGTCTTCTTCCACGGCCATCCCTCGTGGCGGTCGCTGGCGCTGTTCTACGCCAAGGGGCTGGTGGTGGCGCTCGTGGTGGGGATCATCGCGGGGGTGGTGACCCGGGTCGCCAATCATCACGTGCAGGCCGGCTGGGTGACCGCCGCCGTGGTCGTGGTGTTCCTGGCCCTGGTGGTGATCGGGCAGCTCCGGCGGATCGGCACCACGTACTCGATCACCAGCCAGCGCCTGACAATCCAGACGGGGATCCTCTCGCGCGACGTGCACCAGACCCGGCTGGAGCGCATTCAGAACGTCAACTCCAGCCAGTCGCTGTTCGAGCGGCTGCTGCGGATCGGCAGCGTGCAGTTCGACACGGCCGGGGAGACGCAGTTCGACTTCTCCTTCCGCGGCGTGGGCGACCCTCACGGGATCGTGCGCACCGTCGACCGCGCGCTGCACGTCCTGCGCGGCGACCCGTCGCCCGCCTCTGACATCTAAAGCGCGACTACGGCTTCACGGCCACCGTGACCTGCGTGGTCGAGTCGGCGGCGCCGTGAGTCGAAGTCTCACCGACGCCGGTGATCCGCTGCAGGTCGGGCATGATCCGGGCCGCGAGCGACCCCGTCGTCACCCCTGACTGCGTGCCGGCGCCGAGGAGCGCGGCGACGTTGGCGAACACCAGCGAGGTCACCGCGTGGACGTCACCGCCGAGGACCGCGGCAAACCCCGGGTCCCGCGCCAGCGAATGCGTCTGCTGAGCCACGTCCTGGATCCCGGCCAGGCTCGTCGAGATGACGACAAGGCCATGGAAGATGGCGTAATCGAGCTCGAACCCCGTCGTCAGCTGGAGCTGGTGGGCGGTGACGTCGCCGATCTGGCGGTCGTTGAACACCGGCTCCGAGCTCTGGCTCTTGCCGGGGGTCGAGAACAGTTGGGCCAGCGGCCCCTCGAGCTGGGCGAGTTCGTGCTGGGTGCGGGGTTGGTTGGGCGTACGCGCCACCACGACCAGGGTCGGCGACCGGCCGCCGCCCACGATCGCCAGCGCCGCCTCGTGGCGGAAGATGGAGATGAGGTCTGGCAGGTTGACCCCCTCGGAGTGCAGGGCGGAGCCCAGCCGGGTGAGTAGCGGTCCCACGCCGCCGGCCAGGCCCGCGGCCGAGCCGGCGTTGAGCACCGTCGGCGCAACCTTGGCCAGATCGGCCACGTCGAGCAGCAGCGACGATGCGCCCGGCATCAGGCCAGGCAGCGAGGGGGTGAACGCGGTCGGCGGCGAACTGTCCGGGCCCACCTTCTCAAGAGTCCGGTCAAGCACGCTGTGGATGCGGATCGCTGCCCCTTTCTGCGTCGGCGTCACCGCCATCGCCACCCCCTGCAGGGCGGGCTGGGAGAGCAGGCCGCCGGCGGCCCCGAGGATCCCGCTCTGGTCGGCCAGCACCCGGCGCACCCCGGCGGCCGAGGCGTAGGCATCCAGCACCGAGCCGCCATGCTGACCGGCCACGGCCCGCCGATACATCGCGGCGGCCGCCAGCGACGGAGTGGCGCCCGCGGCGACGTCGATCGCGGCGCGCACGGCCGCGTCCTGGCCGATGAGCAGGTCGCCACCGGCGAAGGCCAGCTCATCGCCGTTGGGCGCCGCCAACAGTGCGTGGCCCCGGTGGCTCCCGCGCGCCGTCGCGCCCACCGAGCGCAGGTAGGACCGGGCGCGTCCCTGATCGGCGACGCCGACGACGATCAGCGCGCCCGCGGTGGACGTGGTGGTGTTGAGCAGTGCCAGTGCGGCGCGCCCGCCCAGCCACGGCGAGACGTCGGTGGAGAGATTCACCGACCGCCCGGCCCCCAGGACGGCGCCGAGCCGGCCCGCCGCGGCCGCGGCGAGCAGCGCGAAGTCCGGCAGGCGGCGCGCCACCTCGAGCGCCCGAGTGACCGACGGGTCCTTGCGGTCGATGTCGACGTCGACGTAGGCCAGCGCGTCGGCGGGGATGACCGCCGCCGGTGCACCGCCCCCTCCGCCACTGCCGCCGCTGCTGCCGCCACCGGTCAGCACGACGAAGACGAGCACCACGATCGCCGCCACGCCCAACAGGCCGAGCACCGCCGCGGCGCGGCGGCGGCGGTAGACGGTCTGGGTCGGCGCCGAAACAGCCACGGCGGCTATCTACCCGTCAGGCGGCGGCGTCTCTCGCGGCGGGGTCTTCGGCGGAGATGTCGTTCCCACTCTCCCCGCTGGCGGCGCGACGCTGCCTGCGCTCGCGCGTCGCGCGCCGCTCCTCGCGGTCCGACGGCGCCCGGCGCTCGTTGCGCTCGACGAAGTCGATGATCGTCGGCACGCCCTCCAGGCGGTAGCGCTCGCGCAGCCGGTTCTCGATGAAGTAGGCGTAGTCGCGGGTCACCCGCGCGCGCGAGTTGACCTGGATGGAGAAGCGGGGTGGGCGCTCGGCGGTCTGGGTCATGAAGATGAGCCGGAGCCGGTGGTTGGCGGCGGCACCGCGGGCCTTGACGGGCCGCTTGCCCACCGGCGGCTGGCGGGCGGCGACGATCTCGGAGAGGAAGCGGTTGAGCTGCGGGGTGGGGATCCGCGTGCGGCTGCGGTCGGCCAGCGCCATGGCCTCGACGAGGAGCCGCTCGACGTGGCGGCCGGTCTTGGCCGAGGCGGTCAGCACCCGGGGCCGCAGACGGAGCTTCTTATGGGCGCGGGCGCGCTCGTGGTCGAGATCGACGCCGTCGGCGATGTCCCACTTGTTGAGCACCAGCGCCGTGGCGCACCCGCTGTGCATTGCCATCTCGGCGATCCGCAGGTCCTGGGTGGTGAGGCCGTCGGTCGCGTCGCACACGACCAGCGCCACGTCGGCGCGCTCGGCCGCGCGGCGTGAGCGCAGCGAGGTGTAGTACTCCAGCGACTCCCCCACCTTGGCCTGGCGGCGGATGCCGGCGGTGTCGACGAGGATCAGTTCGCGGCCATTGAAGCTGATGGGCAGATCGATGGCGTCGCGCGTGGTGCCGGCCACCGGTGAGACGATCACACGCTCGGAGCCGGCGAAGCGGTTGAGCAGCGAGGACTTGCCCACGTTGGGGCGGCCGATGAGCGCGAGGCGCACCGCGTCGTCGTCGCCATCCTCGTCGGGAGCCTCCGGCGCCAGCGCCGCCATCCGGTCGAGCAGGTCGCCGGTGCCCAGCCCCTGGGCGGCCGAGACGGCGATGGGGTCCCCCAGCCCCAGCGCGTGGAACTCCGCAGCCAGCGGCACGTCCTTGCCGGTGTCGATCTTGTTCGCCGCCACCAACACGGGCAGCGGGGAGCGGCGCAACAACTCGGCCATCTCCTGGTCGCCGGGGCGCATGCCCGCCTTGGCGTCGACCACGAGCACAACGGCGTCGGCGTCGGCCAGCGCGGCGCGGGCCTGGTCCTGGATCTGCCGCGCCAGCGTGTCGCGGTCCTCCAGGTCGACCCCGCCCGTGTCGATGAGCGTGAGCATGCGCCCATTCCAGTCGGTGCGCAGCTCCTTGCGGTCCCGGGTGACGCCCGGCTGCTCGTGCACGACGGCCTCCCGCGACTGGGTCAGGCGGTTGACCAGGGAGGACTTGCCTACGTTCGGATAGCCGACGATCGCGACCTTCATGATGCGATGAGGCTAGACGAGCCCGCCGAGGAGAACGCAAAGGGCCGGCCTCCCTGCCGGCCCGGGGTGCGTTCGTACGTCGGTCAGTCACTGCGAAGGAAGGCTCCGGCGATGCGCCGTGTGCGCCGGCGTGCACCTTCCCAACGCGACCTGAAACGCCGCCGAACAGCAAAACTTGCGCAATCAAGCCGCGCGAGCGCGATCGACCAGGGCGACGATCGCCGACACCACCTCGTCAAACGTGAGATCGGTGGTGTCGATGGCGTGCGCGTCGGGCGCCTCCTGCAGCGGCGAGTGCTCACGGGCGGTGTCGCGCTCGTCGCGGATCGCCTGCTCGGCCAGGACGGTGGCGACGTCGACCCCCAGTTCGTCGGCGCGCCGCTGCGCTCGCGCCTCGGGGCTGGCGGTCAGGAACACCTTGACCTCGGCCTCCGGTGCGACGACGGTGCCGATGTCGCGGCCCTCCGCCACCCAGTCGCCGTCGCCCAGGAGCCGTCGCTGCTCGGTCACCATCGCCTCGCGCACGGGCGGCTGCGCCGCCGCGACCGAGGCGGCCTCGGTGACCTCCGGGGCGCGGATCTGCGCGGTGACGTCCCGCCCATCGAGCAGCACTCGGTCCCCGAGTTCGATGCGTAGCGTCGGCGCCACCTCTGCGGGAGGGCGGCCCTGCTCGCGCGAGGCCAGCGCGACCGAGCGGTACATCGCGCCCGAGTCCAGGTAGGTGAAGCCCAGCTCGCGCGCCACCGCGCGCGCCACCGTCGACTTCCCGGCCCCCGCGGGCCCATCGATCGCGACGACCATCAGGCGCCCGCCAGCGCCGCGATGTCCTGGGCGAAGCCGGGGTAGGAGACGTCGGCCGCCTCCATCCCCACCACCTCGACGCCCTCCTGCGAGGCGAGCCCGGCAACCGCTCCGAGCAGAGCGAGGCGATGGTCGCCGTGGGCGTCGATGCGCCCGCCGCGCAGGGTGCCGCGCCCGCGAACCGCGAAGCCGTCCTGGAGCGCCTCGATGTCGGCTCCGAGGCCGCGCAGGCCCTCCACCACCGTCGCGATCCGGTCCGACTCCTTCACGCGCAGCTCGCCGGCCCCGCGCACGACGGTCTCGCCTTCGGCAAAGCAGCCCATGAGCGCCACCAGCGGCAGCTCATCGATGGCCAGCGGGACCTCGTCGGCGCCCACCGTGGTGGCCTCGATGGGGCCGTGGGTGACGTCGAGGTCGCAGACCGGCTCGGCGGCGGCAAACGCGCCGGGCGCCTCGACGTCGCCGACGACGATCGCCCCCATCCGCTCCACGATGCGCAGGAACCCCGTCCGGGTCCAGTTGACTCCCACGCCCTCCAGGACGAGCCGCGCGCCGGGCACCAGGACGCCCGCGGCAACGAGAAAGGCGGCGCTCGAGAGGTCGCCGGGGACGTGGACGGTCTCGAGCTCGAGCTCGTCGGCGTTCCCGACGCTCGAGGCGTATCCCCCGTCGCCGGTGGCCCGGCGCTCCACGTTGGCGCCGGCGCCGGCCAGCATCCGCTCGGTGTGGTCGCGGCTGGGGATCGCCTCCAGGATGGTGGTGCGGTCGGTGGCCAGGCCGGCCAGCAGCACGCACGACTTGACCTGTGCCGAGGCCACCGGGAGCTCGTAGGTGATGCCCTGCAGGCCGCTGCCGTGCACGGTGAACGGCGGATAGCGGCCGTCGGTGGCCTCGAGCTGCGCGCCCATCTGGGCCAGCGGCGCGGCGATCCGGTCGACAGGGCGGCGGCGGATCGAGGCGTCGCCGTCGAGGGTGAACGCGGCGCCCTGCTGGAATGCCAACCAGCCGGGCAGCAGGCGCATCAGGGTGCCGGCGTTGCCCACGTCGATCGGCGCCGAGGGCGGCTGCGCGTTACGCATCCCGCAGCCGCGGATGAGCACCTCCCCCTCGTGGTGCTCGACGAGCGCACCGATACTGCCGATGGCCTCCAGGGTCGAACGCGTGTCGGCGGCGTCCAGATAGTTGACGATCCGCACCGGCTCGGATGCCATGGCGCCGATGATCGCGGCGCGGTGCGAGATCGACTTGTCTGCGGGCGGCGCGAGGCGTCCGCGCAGGCGCAGGCCCGGCGTAAAGCGCGCGTTCATGGCCGGGCCACCGGGAAGCCGAGGCCGGCGATGAGCTCCTGGGCGCGCTCGGTGGCAGCCTCGCCGGCGATCCACATGGCGATCACGCCCTCCGTCATGTCGCTGGCCGGGTACAGCGCCATGTCGTTGATGTTGACGCCGGCGCGCCCGAGCTCGAGCGCGATCTGGGCCACGACCCCTGGCCGGTTGGGCACCGAGCTGCGCAGCTCGTAGAGCTCTCCGCCGGCCAGCTGGGCCTCGAGCAGCCGGCGGCGATCGGACGCGGCCTGCTCGTTCCACGTGGTGATGGCCGGCCCGTCGGTGCGCGCCAGCGCCGCCCGCACGGTCTGCAGGCGCTCGATGGCGCCGTCGATCTCGGCGGCGAGCGCGTCGCGGTTGGAGAGGTAGATGTCGGTCCAGATGGCGCTGGGGGCTCCGGCCACCCGGGTGGCGTCGCGAAAGCTCGGACCGGTCGCCGGCAGGCGCGCGGGCCGGTGGGAGTCGTGCTCCAGAGTGGCCGCGGCCTGGGAGACGAGCACGTTGGCCAGCACGTGGGGCAGGTGCGACACGGCGGCGAGGATGCGGTCGTGGGTGTCGGCGTCGATCGCCGTGGGCCGTGCGCCGATCCCGTGCAGGAGCCGGTGCAGGCGCTCGTAGAGCATGCCCGAGGTGCCGGCGCCGGGGGTCAGATACCAGGTCGCGGCGTCGAACAGGTCGGCGCGCGCGTGCTCGACGCCGGCGTTCTCGGCGCCGGCCAGGGGATGACCACCAACGAAGCGGGGGTCGTCGTGGGCGGCGACCACCTCGCGTTTGGTGGAGCCCACATCAGTGACCACGCAGTCCGCGGGCGCGGCGGCGAGCGCCTCCCCCACAAGCGCCGAGAGCCCGCCGACGGGCACGGCCACGAACACCGCCTCGGCCTCGGCGACGGCTGCGCCCACGGTGCTGCGCGCGCAGTTCAGCGCCCCGAGCTGGAGCGCGCGCTCCAGCGCCTCGGGGGCATCGTCGTACCCGGTCACCTCAGCGCCGAGGCGCTCGCGCGCCGCCAGCGCCACCGAGCCGCCGATCAACCCGACGCCGAGGACCGCGATCCGCATCGCCTGAAGCGGAGGCGCCTAGGCCGTGCGGCGGCGCGCCCGCACCGCTGCTGCCAGACCGTCGAGCACCGCGACGGTGGTGTCCCAGCCGATGCAGGCGTCGGTGATCGACTGGCCGTAGACGAGCTCTGAGTGCTCGTCGAGGTCCTGGCGCCCCGCGACCAGGAAGGACTCGATCATCACCCCGACCAGGGTGCGGTCCCCGCCCGCGACCTGCTCGGCCACGGCGGCGGCCACCGCGGGCTGGCGATCGGCGTCCTTGCCGCTGTTGTCGTGGCTGAGGTCGATCATCACCCGCTCCGGGAGCGCGCTCGCCCGCAGGAGCTCGGCGGCGCGAGCGACGTGCTCGGCGCCGTAGTTGGGCGCGCCCTTGCCACCGCGCAGGATCACGTGGCAGTCGCGGTTGCCGCGGGTGTGCAGGATTGCGGAGCCGCCGTTGACATCGATGCCGGCAAACGCATGTGAGACGCCGGCGGCGCGCACGGCGTCGACGGCGACCTGGATGTTGCCGTCAGTCCGGTTCTTGAATCCGACGGGCATCGACAGGCCCGACCCGAGCTGACGGTGGATCTGGCTCTCGACGGTGCGGGCGCCGATCGCGCCCCAACAGACGGTGTCGGAAATGTACTGAGGGGTGATGGGGTCCAGGAACTCGCAGCCGACCGGCAGGCCCAGCCCCAGAACCTCCAGCAGCAGCCGACGCGCGACGCGCAGGCCGGTGTTGACGTCGCCCGAGCCGTCGAGATGAGGGTCGTTGATGAGCCCCTTCCAGCCGATCGTGGTGCGCGGTTTCTCGAAGTAGACGCGCATGGCGAGACACAGATCGCCCGAAAGGCGCGCGACCTGAGTGCTGAGCCGCTCGGCGTAGTCGCGGGAGGCCTCGACGTCGTGGACGCTGCAGGGGCCGACCACCACGAGCAGGCGGTCGTCGCGCCCGTCGAGGATCGCCTGCACCTCGCTGCGGCCGCGCAGCAGCACGTCCGCGTGCTCCTCGGTGAGTGGCAGCTCCTCGATGAGCTCCCGCGGCGGCGCCAGCGGGACGAGCCGGTCGATCCGCTGGTCGCGGACCGAGTCCGAGCGTTCGGTTCCGGTGAAGGTCACGCCTCGCTCGCCACCGGCTCCTCCCACAGCGCCTTGCCCGCCACGGCCGCCGCGGCGCACACCCGGTCCAGGTACTCGGGGAACTCGTCGGCCACCAGCTGCTGGGCCGCGTCGCAGATCGCCTCGTCGGGGTCGGGATGGACCTCGACGATGAGCCCGTCGGCGCCCGCGGCGGCCGCCGCCAGCGACATCGGCCCCACCAGGTCACGCCGTCCGGCAGCGTGGCTGGGATCGACGATCACCGGCAGGTGAGTCATCTCCTTGAGCACCGGGATCGCCATCAGGTCAAGGGTGAAGCGGTACGAGGTCTCGAAGGTGCGAATGCCGCGCTCGCACAACATCACGGACTCGTTGCCCTCCTTGAGCACGTACTCGGCGGCCATCAGAAGCTCCTCCAGCGTGCTCGACAGCCCACGCTTGATCAGGGCCGGGCAACCGCAGCGGCCGATCTCTGACAGCAGCGTGTAGTTCTGCATGTTGCGCGCGCCGATCTGGACCACGTCGGCCACCTCGAGCACCGCCTCGAGGTCGCGGGCGTCCATCACCTCGGTGACGATCGGCAGGCCCGTCTGCGCCCTGGCCTCGGCGAGCAGCCGCAGGCCCTCCTGGCCGAGGCCCTGGAAGGCATAGGGCGAGGTACGCGGCTTGTACGCCCCGCCGCGGAACATCGTGGCCCCGGCGGCGGCGACGATACGGGCCGTGTCGAGCGTCTGCTCGCGCGACTCGACCGTGCATGGCCCGGCGATCATCGTGAAGTGGTCGCCGCCCACCTTGCGCCCCGCGATGTCCAGCACGCTGCGAGCGCCGTGGGTGATCTGGCTGGAGGCCAGCTTGTAGGGCTTGGAGATCGGGACCATGTGGTCCACGCCCGGCGTGCCCTCGAGGTTGAGACGGGCGACGTGCTCGGCGTCGCCGATGGCGCCGATCACGGTCAGCTCCTCGCCGTAGATGACGTGGGCGCGCGCGCCCACGCCGTTCACGCGGTCGACGACGGCATCGACCTCCTCCTGTGTGGCCCCCGGTTTCATCACGATCATCATCTCGACACTGGTCCTTTCAAGGCGATTGCGAACTCTAAAGAAGGCGAGGCCCGAACCTCGTCGCGGACCGAGGTCCGCGGGTGGGAACGGCGCTCGGCCTCCTCAGAACTCCGCGCGGGGGACGAATTCCGGACCCCGCCCGCCCTGTGGCCGAGCGCCTAGCTAAATCGCCAGGCGTAGAAGCGCGCGTAGTCCGACCAACCGAGACCGGCGGGGGTGCTGCAGGTCGTGTGGGGCTGGTCGCTCATGCGCTGCGCTGGGGTTGTAGCACGGGGGCGTGGCGGTTGGCAAGCCGGTTGGTGGTGTGCCGTGTGCCGTGGTGCGGGGCACGAGCGAACGTCAACTGCGGCTATCGAGTGGGAGGATGGGCGGCCTCGGCGACCCGCCAGACGTTGGCGGCGGACCCGAAGTGCGAGATTTTTATGTACATCGCGGAAAAAGATCGCGCATCGCGCCGGAACTCCGTCTCGGGGATCGCGGCGACCACCCAGCCCACCCTCGATAGCCGCAGTTGACGTTCGCCACATACCCCGCCAAGACGCCCTGGCGGAGCCCCGCCACAGCCACTACCCGAAAGCGCTGTCGGTCTTGAGCTGCGAGCACCGGGCCTTGGCCGAGGCCGGGAGGTTATAGAGCCGCACCTGCCACCCGTTGTCGTGGGGCTTGAACAGGACGATCTGGTTCCCGCGGCCGATCGACTTACCCGGGCGGAAGCCAACGTTGCCGACGTTGAGGTGCGTGTAGTAGGCCACGGTGCTCTGGAAGCCGAGCAGGGACACCGGCTGGCCGCAGGCCTTGATGACGTCGGGACCCCCCTCCTTGGCGATCACGCCGCGCAGCCGGTCGATCATCTTGGCGGAGTGGCGGGAGTTGTCGATGAGGTAGCGCATCGTGCGCACGCGGGTCCGGGCGGCGGGCGCCAGCCACACGATCAGCCCGAGGGCGACCACGGGGCCCGCCCAGCGCAACACCGTGGGCGTGCGGGTGTCCGAGAGCAGCCACCCGATGCCACCTCCGGCGACCGCGATCAGTACCGCGGCGGGCTCGATCATGTAGCGGCTGACCGCGGACCAGCCGTGGTAGGCGAAGACGATCTCGATGACCAGCCACAGCAGGGCCGCGGCGACGACGAGCAGGGTAGTGCGGTCGCGGCGCAGCGCGGCCAGCACCACCCCGATGAGCCCGGCCAGCTGCATCGGGAGCTCGTAGAGGCTGCGGAAGCGATCGACCACGCCGATGACCTTGTTGCCGTGGATCACCGTCTGCTGGTTGAGGGCAAGGTCCCCGGAGATGAACCAGCTCTTGGAGGTGAGCGCCGGGATGCTGAACCAGAAGGCGGGGATGAATACCAGGCCGGCGATGACCATCAGCCACATCGAGGGCGTCCGCACCGTCCACATCAGCCACAGGCCGTACAGCCCGGCGAACACCCACGCCTCGGGCCGCCCCAGGGAGGCCAGCACGAGCATGCCGAAGGCCAGCCGGCGTCGCCCCACGAGGTGGCAATCGATCGCGGCCAGCAACGCCGCCACGATCAGTGCGTCGGAGTTGGCGATGAGCACCAGGTGCATGTACGTGTTGATCCCCAGCACCCCGAGCCCCGCGAACGCGCCGGCCACGTAGGGGGCGTAGCGCCGCTCGGGCGCCGCACCGGTGAGGTGGAAGGCGACACGAGCGGCAAACACCGCGCCCAGGACGGCGCCGGCCACGGCCGTGCCCATCCACAGCCATATCTGGCCGGCGCCGGCCACCGCGTAGGGCAGGGTGAACAGGAAGGGCAGCGGCTTCCACGAGGGCGCGCCGTCGGTGTTGAGGTTCCAGTGCAGGACCTGCTTGCCCCACACCAGGAAGCCAAAGCCGTCGTAGGACGGCCGCATGCCCGAGACGACGACGAACAGTGCCGAGACAGCGCACACACCCAGGACGACCCACGGCCACCACCGCCGCCACAGGGGGCGGCGCGACGCAGAGCCGGCCGGCTGCAGGGCCGGCCCCTCGATATGAGGTTCTGCCGCGGGGGCGGACGTGCTCACGTAACGGTCACCAGGGCGTCAGGAGGAGCTCGCGGTGTGCATCACAGCAGTTCTCCCAGCGCGCCCAGGAAGCGGCCGTTCTCGGCATCGGTGCCGACCGTCACGCGCAACGATCCTTCGCGCCCCAACGCGGCGCCGGCCCGGACGAGCACCCCGCGCGCCTTCAGCCCGGAGATCACGTCAGCTTCGACGGTGTCCTGCGGTAGATGGGTCCAGACGAAGTTCGCGTCGGACTCGGCGACCCATAGGCCGAGCGCGCGCAGGCCCTCCATCAGATCCAGGCGCGCGGCGACGGTGTGAGTCACCCGGCGCTCCACCTCGTCCTGATGGCGCAGCGCCTCCACGGCGGCGGCCTGCGCGGCCATGTTGAGGTAGAAGGGCTGGCGCACCTGGTCCACCGCGGCGCGGAAGTCCTCAGACCCGCACAGGCCGTAGCCGACCCGCAGGCCGGCGAGTCCGTAGGCCTTGGAGAACGTCCGCAGCAGGACGAGGTTGGGCCAGCGTCGCAGCAGTTCCAGCGAGGCATAGGTGTCGCCCAGGGCCAGCGCGAACTCGCAGTAGGCCTCGTCGAGGATCACGCACACATGGCGCGGCACCCGCTCCATGAACGCGGCCACCGCGTCCAGCGGCACCGAGGTCGACGTCGGGTTGTTGGGGTTGCAGATGAGCACCAGACGCGTGGCGACCGTGATCTCAGCCGCGATGGCGTCGAGGTCGTGGCCGTCGGCGTTGTCGAGGGGCACCTCGATGGCGCGGGCGCCCGAGGCGGCGGCCAGGTGCGGGTAGACGCTGAAGGCGGGCCATGCGTAGACGACCTCGGAGCCAGGCTCGAGCAGCGCCTCGCCGGCGGCGAGCAGGATGTCGCAGGAGCCGTTGCCCAGGGCGATCCGCTCGCGAGCAATCCCGTAGCGCTCAGACAACGCCTGGCGCAGTGGGACGTAGGACGGGTCGGGGTAGCGGTGCACGCCCGTCAGCACCCGCGCAGCCGCCTCCACCACCCCCAGCGCCGGCGCAAAGCACGACTCGTTGGAGGCCAGCATCGCAGTGTCGGCGCCCAGGTCATAGCCCGCCGCCAGCGGATAGGACGGGATCCGGCGGATGCGCTCTGCGAATTCGATGGCCATCGCGATGCTCAGCCTATTGCGCGGCCTATTGCGCGGCCTCGAGGTCGGAGCGCAGCGCCCGCGCCGTGCCCAGGTAGACGTGCTGGGGCGTGTGCTCGTCGTCGGCGTAGTAATGGAGCATCAGCCGGACGATCCGCGGCATCGAGCCCGGGACCGGGATCTCTCGCGCGCACAGCAGCGGCACCTTGTCCAGGCCCAGGCGGCGAGCGGCCAGCGCCGGGAACTCGGCGTTGAGATCGTCGGTGAGCGTGAAGATGCAGCTCACCATCGCGTCGGTGGTGAGCGCGTTTCGGTCCATGAGCTCGCGGATCAGAAGGCTCGTGCCCTCCAGGATCGCGCTCGCCTCGTTGACCTCAACGCTATTGGCGCCTCGGAGCGCGAACAACCGCATCGGACGGCAATTCTGCCAAAGGACCCGAGGGGTGCGCGGCCGGCGTCACCTCGTAGACCGTGGCGCAGCCGAAGCGGGTGGCGGAGACGACCAACTCGCCTAGGGCGCGCTGCAGGTCGGCGTGGGCCGCGCAGCTGGCCAGCAGGAAGCGCGCGCCGCTCTGACGTACGAGCGCCCGCGCCTGCGCCGGGGTGTCCTGTCCGCGGAAGAGCGCGTCGGCCGCTTCGGAGCGCGGGAAGCAGTTGGGCTCTGACCACAGGCAGTTCCCGACGAAGGTCCGCCGGCCGGTGGCTCCGGGCACCGCCTCCCCCAGGTAGAACTGTGTGAGCACTCCACCGGGTTCGGGGTTCTTGTCCAGGTAATGGAGCGCCGCGTGCTCGTCGTGGGTGATGAAGTTGGCGTTGCCCCCGGCCGGGTCGACGTACTTGTGGGCGGTGGCCAACGCGTAGGCATTGGCCGGGATCACCCCGAGGGCGATGACGCCCGCCGCCACCAGGCGCCCGCGCGGGAGCCTCCGCAGCGACGTCTGGGTCACGCCCTTGACCGCGAGCACGGCGAGCGGCACGGTGATCCCGTCGAAGGCGTGCAGCGGCGTGGCGCTCAGGCCGGTGGCCGAGAAGATGTAGATGAGCACCGCCACCGGCGCCCATAGGCGCAGCAGCAACTCGAGGGTGCTCTGCGACCGGCCGCGGTAGCCGAGCAGCGCCGGGATGGCCAGCGGGGCGATGCCGATCGCGATGGCCGAGGCTGGGAAGGCGTGCTTGCTCTGCACGCGGGCCAGCTTCCAGGAGAGGTCGAGGTGGCCGAGCAGCAGGTAATAGAGCAGCGGCAGCGCCGTGAGCACCAGGGTGAGCACCGGCAGCGCCAGGCGGTGCCACTGCGCCGTGCGCCACCACAGGAGCAGGTCGCGCCAGCGGATGAGCTCGGCGATGAGGACCAGCAGGATGAGCGTCTCGCCCTGCCACGGGTGCACCGCGGAGGCCAGTGCGCCGAGCAGGCCGCAGATCCAATCGGGCCGCCCGGCGGCGCGCATGCGGTCATAGCGCACCACCGCGAAGCTGATCAGCGCGACCGACAAGAGGCCGAAGGGATACCCCCACGACAGCCACGTCGGCATCATGTCGCCGACGATCCCCAGCGCGCCGGCGATCACCGTGAACGAGCCGAAGCCCACGCCCAGGGCCAGCGCCGCGCGGCGGTGCGTCACCTCGGCGAAGCTGCGGTTGGCCACCGTGCGCATCCCGAGGAACACCGCCACCACCGCCACCGGCTTCCACAGCAGCAGGGCCAGCCAGGACGGGACTCCGGTGGCCGCCACCACACCGGAGATGAGGACGGCGGGCTGGAAGTAGTCCGACGGTGTGGAGCGCAGGACGAACAGGTTGGCGATCAGCCCGTGGTTCGCCGCCGCCCGGATCCAGGACAGGTACTGCATCTGGTCGACGATGAAGTAGCCGTCGGTCCCGGTCCAGGTGAGGCCGTCATGGGCGGCGTGGAAGACGTCGAGGGCCACCGTCCACATCGATACCGCGCCGAACGCGGCGAGCAGCGCAATCTCAAAACGGCCGAGCCGCCGGGAGCGCGCCGGCACGGGCACCGCCGGGGGCGGGCCCGCGGCGGGGACTGCCAGCGGAGGTTGGACGCGCACGGGGCCGGTAGCTAAGCAGAGCCGCGAACGGGCAACCGGCCCCTCACACGAATGCACTCGTCAGTGACCACGAGTGCCCTAGTGCCCCAACTTGTATTGAAGTGACGAGCTCGACCGCCCGGCCGGCGTGTTGAGCAGGTTGATCTTGTGGTTGTTGTTGTAGGTGGCAACGAACGGGACGAAGGCGAAGAGCAGGTACACGGTGAGTACGGCGGCCACCCGGCGCAGGTTGAGGCTCGTCGACAGGGCAGCGAGCGGCAGCAGCCACACCACGTACCACGGCATCAGCCAGCTGAGGCTGGCGATCAGCGCCAGCGTTGACCAGCCGGCTCCGCTGATCCAGTCGCGGCTGCGGTAGAACTGATACGCCACCACGAGCACCACTCCCACGGCGGCGAGCTTGAGCAGGACCGGGGTTCCGCCGACGCCCAGCACCAGCCCGAACACGTTGGTGATGGAGAAGCCGGTGAGCAGCGTGCTCTGCTGGGAGAGGTTGGGCAGCGAGAAGCCGAACAGTGCGAGGTCGAGTGCGATGAGCGGTACCGCGCTGGTCGCGGCCCCGGCGAGCACCTGCACCCGCCTCGACTTGGAGTGCGCCGCCACCAGCAGGAACGGCAGCAGGATGATCGCGGTGAACTTCACCGCCACCGCCAGCATGAGCACGGCCCCGGAGGCGCGCTCACGGCGCGCCAGCACCAGGGAGATCGCGGCCAGCATCGGCGCCAGCATGAAGAAGTCGTTGTGGAAGCCCTCGACGGCGTAGATGAGGAAGACGGGGTTGAGCGCGACGAAGGCCACCGGGAAGCGCGGATCGCGGCCGAGCTGGCGCGCGATGCGTCCCACCAGCGCCACGACGGCGAGGGCCAGCACGACCGTGGCCAGCTTCACCGCCCAGTAGGCGATCGGCAGCGACACCAGCGCCAGCGGATAGGTGAGCGCGATGAACAGCGGACCGTAGGGGCTGCGCAGGTTGTGCCAGCTCGAGAACCCGAACACCGGGTCAAAGAGCTCCTGCCGGATCACGTGGGTGTACGGGTTGAGGTGATGCAGGGCACCGAGGCGCGCGTAACCGAGGTAGTTGAAGAGGTCGGTGAGCTGCATCGGCGGGCTGAGCAGCAGGATCAGGTTCAGCGCCACCACGGCGATGACGATCGTGCGCAGGGTGAGGCTGCGCACCGCCGCCAGCGCCGTCGCGTAGGCCACGAGCATGGCCACCAGCACGAGGCTGAACACGGTTCCCAGGGTCTGGGGGTCGGTGATCAGGCGCGGGATGACCAGATGCAGCGGCCCCGCTTCCCAGTTGGGGAAGATCTCGTTGGAGCGCGGGACGAGGATCGACGGCCCCGAGCTGGCGGCGGCGACGATCGCGAACGTGCCGAGGATCAGGGCGCCGATGGCGATCCGCCCGGCCACCGGCCCGACGGTCAGGGCTCTGCGCCGCGCCATGCGCTCCTCTCCCAGAGCGACCCGCGGCAGCGTCACCGTCGCCTCCGCGCCGGCCAGCGCCCCGGTGCTCGGGGCAAGGGCGACCGGAGGATCGGGGTTGCCGGAGTCCTCGCGCATGCGTTGAAGATAGTCGCGCGCGCGGCTCAACGGCGCGGTCCGCGCGCCGGTTGTGATCGTGTTAGCGGCTCCGCCGGTCCCGCGTCGACCCGTTTTCGGCCCCGGGCGGACGTGTCGCGCGCGCCGTAGGCGACGCGGCTGCGCCGCGACCTGCTCGAGCTCCAGCCCGGCTGAGGGCGTCGATCTCGACCTCGGAGAGGCGCCGGTACGCGCCGGGCGCCAGCGCGCCGAGAGTCAGAGGTCCGAACGCCACTCGCTCCAGCGACCGCACCCTGTGGCCGACGGCCTCACACATGCGCTTGACCTGGCGGTTGCGGCCCTCATGCAAGGTGAGCTCGAGGATCTCGCGCCGCTCGCCGAGGCGACGTACGCGCGCCGGGGCCGTAAGCCCGTCCTCGAGCCGCACACCTTCGCGCAACGCCCGCACGGCGCGCTCGCTGACCGGCGGTCTGCGCACCACCGCCCGGTAGGTCTTGGGCACCTCGAAGCTCGGATGGGTGAGTCGGTGAGCGAGCGGCCCATCGTTGGTGAGCAGGATGAGGCCGGTCGCGTCGATGTCCAGCCGCCCGACGGGGTACAGGCGCACCCCGGAGGGGACGAGCGAGACAACCGTCCGGCGGCGCTGGGGATCGCTCGCCGTGGAAACGACCCCGGGCGGCTTGTTGACCGCGTACACCGCGCGCTCGGCCTCGAGCGCGACCGCCGCCCCATCCACGGTGACGGCGTCCTCGTCGGTGACGTCGCGTGCCGGGTCGGTCACGGTGGCGCCGTTGACCGCGACGCGCTGCGCGCGCACGATCTCCTCGGCGGCCCTGCGCGAGGCCACCCCGGCGGCGGCAAGGAATTTGGCGAGTCGCATGACGGGCCTGCCACCATAGACAGCGTGGATCTCGAACAGCTGACCTCGACGCTGGCCGATCTCGGCGAGCCCGCCTATCGCGAGCGGCAGGTGTGGCGCTGGGTGGCCCAGGGCGCCGCGGGCTTTGACGAGATGACCGATCTGCCGTTGGGACTGCGCACCGCCCTGGCGGAGTCGGTCCCGTACTCGAGCCTCGAGCTCGTGCAGGAGGCGCGCGCCTCCGACGGGACGGTCAAGGCGCTGTTTCAGACCGCCGACGGGCGTCCCGTGGAGGCGGTGCTCATGCGCTATCGCGACGGCCGGCGGTCGTTGTGTCTGTCCTCGCAGTCGGGCTGCCCGCTCACCTGCACCTTCTGCGCCACCGGGCAGATGCGCTACGGGCGCAACCTCACCGCGTCAGAGATCCTGGACCAGGCGCTGCACTTCCGGCGTGGCGGCGAGGTCGACCATGCGGTGTTCATGGGCATGGGGGAGCCGATGATGAACCTCGATGCGGTGCTGGCGGCCTGCCAGCGGCTGCCGTCGGTGGGGATCGGCAACCGTCACACCGCAGTCTCGACGGTGGGCTGGATCCCGGGCATCCAGCAGCTCGCCGCCCAACCGATGCCGATCCGGTTGGCGCTCTCGCTCCACGCCGCCGACGACGCCCTGCGCTCCGAGCTGATGCCCGTCAACGACCGCTATCCCCTGCGCGACGTGCTCGCCGCCTGCCGCGACCACTACGAGCACAAGCGGCGGATGGTGTTCGTGGAGTACGTGATGCTGGCCGGCGTCAACGATTCCTATGCCCAGGCCCACCAGCTCGCAGAGGTGCTCGACCCGCGCATGTTCAAGGTCAACCTCATCCCCTACAACCCCACCGACTCGCCGTACGAAGGGTCCAGCCCGAAGGCGATCGAGGCCTTCCGCGCCGAGCTCGAGCGCCACGGCGTGGGGGCCACGGTGCGCCTGACCCGCGGGCGCGACATCGCGGCGGCCTGCGGCCAGCTCGCCGCGCAGACGCCCGTTTCGTGAGCCGCTAACGGGGCCGCGTCGGGCGCGACGTGAGCGGACCGGCGTCACGCACCAACGTGGCCAGGTCGACGACGCGGGCCATCGCCCGGTAGCCGGCGGCGTCCGGGTGCAGGTGGTCGCCGCTGTCAAAGGCGGGCGCCAGCTGCTCGGGATCGCCGGGCTCGGCCAAAACCTCGGCGAAATCGATCACGCCGTCAAAGGCACCGCTGGTGCGGATCCATGAGTTGACCGCTTCCCGCTTGACCTCTCCGGCCGGCGTCCAGTAGCGCGCGCCGTGAAACGGGGTGAGGGTGGCTCCGAGCACCCGCACGCCGGCCGCGTGAGCCATGGCGATGATCTTCTCGTAGCCCATGACGATCTGCAGCGCCGAGACAGATGTGTGGGGCGCGGTGAGCCACCCGCGGCTCTGGCTCTCGCCGATGTCGTTGATCCCCTCCAGCAGGATCACCTCGCGCACGCCGGGCTGGCTCAGCACGTCGCTTCGGAAGCGGGCGACCGCCGCCGCGCCGCAGCAGGGGGTCGCGTGCACGACACGGTTACCGCCGATCCCCTCATCGACGACGCCCAGCGTGGGGCCGGTGAGGGCGGCCAGTCGTCGCGCCAGGTCGTTGGGGTACCGGGCGTCGGCGTCCAGCGGCGAGCCCACCCCGTCGGTGATCGAGTCGCCGAAGGCGACCACGACGCCACGATCGCGCCGTGGGGCGAGCACATCGACGCCGCTGAGCAGGTACCAGGACTGGGTGGGGACAAAGAACGCGTGACCGGATTGGTCAAGGGTGCGGGACCCGGCGGCCACCCAGTTGGTCTGCCGGGCCTGGGTGTGCTGAGTCACGGGGCCGGTCGCAGCGCTCAGGTACAGGCTGACCGCGAGGCGCGTCCCGGGATGCACCGGCAGGACGACGGGATCGGAGGCCACGGCACGACCGGCTCCGATCACCACCGACGCGCCCCCGTCGAAGGACAGGGCGCGCGCCGTCCCCGCCACCAGTTCGGCGCCCTCGCGCTGGCGAGCCACCGAGGCGGCCGCGATGCGCAGGGGCTTGTCGCCGAAGGCGTTGGAGAGCCGGACGCGGACCATGGCGCCGCCCGCGCTCGCATCGACGATCTCGCGCACCGTCTGGTCGGCGAAGCCGCGTTCAGACAGGTTGCCGGCGATGGGCGCCTGCGGGCTCGCGGCCCAGGTGGCCATCCAGTGCTCGCCCGGCCGGTGGATGATCGCCGGCCCGCGGCGTACCGATGCCGTGGCTCGGCCCGGTCCGTCCAGGCGAACGGCGACCACGGCCCCCACGACCGCGGACAGCACGGCGGCCGCCCAGATGTATCGACGAAATCGTTGCAGCGACGGACTGAACACCTGACCCCTTGAATCGGAGCGGTGGCACCACATCTTGAGCCCCCGCCCCGGGACAACACCGATCGTACCTGCACGCAGGTTGCGGCGGGATTAGTGCCGGGTCAGCAGCTTGCGCGCGTCTCCCAGCACGGTGGGCTCGAGCAGCTTGGCGCAGTAGACGCTGAAGTGGATCCCGTCAAACCGGCACAGCTGGCCCTTGACGCGGGCGTCGTAGCGGTTGTCAGGCGACACGGTGCGGTCGATGTCCAACACCTGCACCGAGGCAGGATGGCGCTTGGCCTCGCCGTCGAGCATGGCGTTGATCTGGGCGTGGCGGGCAGGCGAGGCGGCGGGGGCGGGGGTTCCGTCGGCGCGGTCAGGCGGATGGGTGTAGGGCACCGAGAGGAACAGGACCTTGACCCCACCGCTGCTCAGCACGCTCACGAAGTTGTCGATCTGGCGCTGCAGGTAGGCGTCGAACGTCGGCATGCCGAGGTGGACGGTCTTGTCGCCCCAGCGCCAGTCGAACTCGTCGCGGTAGCCGAGCTCCACCACCACCTCCCGGGCATGGACACGCTGGACGTCGCTCTCCCACTGCTCGAGCGCCGTCGAGCAACCGGCGGGAGGGTCCTCGTAGGTGCCGTTGACGTCGAGCTGGCCACGGGTGCCGAAGGCGCAGCCCAGCAACGCCGCGTTGGAGATCTGAACGCCGTAGTTCTGCTCGTCATCCATCATCGGCAACCCCACGGTGAAGGCCAGGGAGTCACCGACGACCAGCACTCGCTTGGGCGGGCAGGTGGTGAACGTCTTGGTGGCCGAGCCGCTCCACGCCAGGTCCGAGCTGCCCAGCGCGGCGTACTCGAACTTGGCGACGTGGTTGGTGCCCACCGGCGTCATGCCCAGCCGGGAGGTGTCCGAGAGGCTGACGGCGCACGGCCCGTCGGTGCCCGCCAGTCGCGCCGGCGCCGTCGGGAGCTTGGCCGCCGCCGGCACGCCCACCGGCAGCGAGGACGCCGCCGAGGCCATCAACAGCGACACGACCGCGGCCCCCGCGCCCACCGGAGCGAGGCCGCGCATGACCCAGGCCGGCCGGCGACGCTGGCGGATGGGTTGCTCGATGACGATGTACGAGAGGAGGCTGACGGTCAGCGTCACACTCAGACGCAGGACGAGCAGCGCGGCTCCATGCAGGCCGGTCGAGGTCTCGTCGAGCCACAGGAACAGCGGGAAGTGCCAAAGGTAGAGGCCGTAGGAGATCCTCCCCACCGCGCGCAGCGGCGAGAGCGCGAGCAGCCGCGAGCCCGCGGCCCGCGGCTCCAGGACGACGGCGGCGATGAGCCCGGCCATGACCGCGTCGGTGGCCAGCATCCCGGACGGGTAGACCCAGCTGTCGTCGCCGTCAGCCAGCACGAGCCCGGCGGCGAGGACCCCCAGCAGAAGCAGACTGGCCGCACGGAGCCCATGGCGGGCCCAGACCGAGGCGGGACGCGGCGGCGGCGTGGCGGGGTGGGCGGGGTTCGGTCTCCGGCGAATGGCCAGCGCGATCGCCAGCGAGGCGCCGACGAGCAGGCCGGTGGCTCGCGTGTCGGTGCCGTAGTACACGCGATCCAGGCCACGGCCGCCGTCAAAGAGCAGCGCCATCTCGGCTGCGGCGAGCACCACGCCGCCCAGGCTCAGCCCCAGCAACACCTGGAGCGAGCGCCGGTCCGATGCGCCGCGGCGGCGCGCGTAGCTCAGGATCCCGAGCACGAGCAGGGGCCAGAGGACGTAGAACTGCTCCTCGATGGCCAGCGACCAGGTGTGCTGCAGCGGCGACACCGGACCGCTGGCCGCGAAGTAGTTGGTGCCGGCGGCGACCTGGTGCCAGTTGGAGAAGTACAGCAGCGTGGCGATCCCGTCACCCTGCAGGCCGGGCACCGCCTTGGTGGGGCCGGCCAGGGCGTAGTAGACCCCGATCGCGGCCACCAGCGCAAACAGGGCGGGGAGCAGTCGCCGGGCACGCCGGGCCCAGAACGCGCGCAGCGCGATCGCACCGGAGCGCCCCCACTCGGCGACGAGCAGTGAGGTGATGAGAAAGCCCGAGAGCACGAAGAACATCTCCACGCCCAAGAAGCCTCCGCCCGACCACGACACGCCGCCGTGGTAGAGCAGCACGGCCACCACGGCCAGCGCGCGCAGGCCGTCGAGACCGGGGTATTGGGGCAGGGCGACGTGCGGGCGTCGCCTGGATTCGCGCCTCGGCATTCCCCTCTTTGTTAGCTGAAAGCGCGTCGGTCAAACGTAAGGGCTTTGATCGAATGCTTATGTAGAGCGGGTGACCGCCGCCTCCAACGTGCACTCCCGCCGCCTCACCGCTCAACTGCTGGCAGGCCGTCCGGCGCGCTCGCCGCTGGCGGTCACCGAACGCCTGCTGGCCATCCAGGCGCAGGATCCGCGGGGCGCCCGCCTCGCCATCCGCGCGCGCAGCGTCGGGGTGAGCGCCGGCGACATCGACCGGGAGCTCACCGAGGAGCGCTCGCTGGTCATCACCACGCTCAACCGCGGGACGCTGCACCTGGTGCGCAGCGAGGACTACCCGCTGCTCCAGTCGCTGACCACTCCCCCGCTGCTGAACGCGAGCACCGCGCGGTTGGCCCGCGACGGGATCGACCCCGACACGTCCGCGCGCGCCGTCGACTTGATAGAGCGCTCTATCGTGCAGGACGGCCCGCTGACCCGGCCGCAGCTGCGCGAGCGCCTGGAGCGCGCGGGGATCCCGCACGCGGACGGCGCCCTCGCGCACCTCGTGTTCCGCGCCTCGGTCGAGGGACGGATCGTCCGCGGGCCGGTGATCGGCCACCAGCACGCGTTCGCGCGAGTGCGCGACTGGCTCTCCCCCGCCCCGCCCCCGCCTCGTGAGACCGCACTGGCCGAACTGGCCCGTCGCTATCTCGCCGGGCACGGTCCGGCGAGCGACCGCGACCTTGCGCGCTGGGCCGGGCTGCCCCTGCGCGACGCTCGCGCCGGCTTGGGCGTGATCGCCCGCGAGTTGCGCGAACTACCCGGCGGCCTTCTCGACCTCGCGCACCGCGCCCGCGCCCGCGCCGCGCCGCTCCCGGAGCCGCGGCTGCTGGGGGCCTTTGAGCCCCTGCTGCTCGGCTGGTGTTCGCGGGCCGACGTGCTGGGCGCCCACGAGGCTCACGTGGTCACAGGGGGCGTGTTTCGCAACTTTGCGCTCGTCGAGGGCCGAGGGGTCGCCGTCTGGCGCGTGAAGGGCGCGGCGGTCCAGATCGAGCCGTTCGCCGAGCTTGACGGCGACATCGCCGCCACGCTGGCCCGCGACGCCGAGGCGGTCAGGGCTTTCTTACGCTTAACCAACGCAACGAACGCTGCCCTGTAGCGTTATGTCAATAGTGGTAGAGATGCAAAGCATTGGCCGGCCGCGGCAGTACGTCTCGTCCGTCCGCCTGTACGCGATGTTCCCCCTCCTGCGCTTCAGCTATGAGCGCGGGGCCTACGTACTGCGCTTCGTCGGCGAGACGCGGGGGCCGGTGCTGCGCAAGGACCGCCGCCACCAACAGCAGGAGTTCGGCGGGGCCGATCGCCGCGCGGGCGGCGTGGACCTGCTGGCCTCACGGCCCGTGGGGAACGTCCGGCGCATCGAGCCCGGCGATGTCCCGGGGCGCATCGACTCCGGCGATGTCACGGGGCGCATCCAGTCCGGCGACGCGGCGCGCCGCGGCACCGTGAGCGGCGAGACGCCCGCCCGCGTGCCCAACACCAAGCGTAGCCGCGCCCAGCAGACCCGCGCTACGCGCCGCCGTCGGCCGGAGGACCAACAGCGACCGCCGCGCCCGCATCACTGACTCCGCTGCGTGCCTCGCCGGCGCGCAGGAGACGGTCGCGCAGTTCCTGTTCGAACTCGGGCGAGGGATCGAAGCCTTCGATCTCAGGCAGCTCGCCGAGCTCTGAGAGACCGAACAGCTTGAGAAACAGCTCGGTGGTCCGGTAGAGCACGGCTCCGAACTGCGAACGCCCCGCCTCCTCGATGATGCCCCGCTCCAGCAGCGTGGCCGCCGCCGACTCGGCGCTGACGCCCCGGATGCGCGCGATCTCCGGCCGCGACACCGGCTGCAGGTAGGCGACGATCGCCAGCGTCTCGGCTTGGGCGGCGGTGAGCGGCGGAGTGCGCGGCTTGGCCAGCAGCCGCCGCGCAGCGGGCTCGGCGTCGGGATGGCTGGAGAGGGTGTATCCGCCGGCCAGTTCGCGGACCACGAACCCGCGGCGCTCGTACTCGTAGTGCTCGCGCAGGCGATCGAGAGCGGTGACGACCTCGTGCAACTCGGCGCCGGTGGCGTCGGCCAGGGACGGCGCCGGCACCGGATCGGCGCTGAGGAACAACAGCGACTCGAGGGTGCGCTCCAGCTCCGCGCTCATGCGCTCAGCCTGCGTGTGACGAGATCCCCACCTACGCCGGCGCCGGCCGCGGCGCGGCGCTCGGCCAGGTTGGGCAGGCGGCCGGGGGCCGCGAGCGCCTCCACCGTGATCTCGGCGAACGGCTCATCCTGCGTCCAGGTCGCCTCGCCCTGCTTGTAGAGCTCGAGCAGCGCGTACAACGTCACGGCGACCGTCACCCTGTCAGCCTGGCCCACGGCGTCGGTGAAGGTGAAGCGGCCCTTGGAGAGCAGCGCGCGCAGATGGGCCAGACGCTCGGCGACGGTCACCTTGGCGATCGTCATGTGGCTGATGTTCACCGGCGGCGGAACCTGCAGCAGGTCGCCGATGGCGCCGGCCAGCATGGCGGGGTCATAGACCGAGGCGGCGTCCTTGAGCGACGCCTTGCGCAGGTGCGCCGGCAGCGGCGCGGAGCGGAAACGGTGTCCCTCCTCATCGGCCAGCCGCTCGGTCAGGTATGTCGCCGCGGTGCGATAGCGCTGGGCGGCGAGCAACCGTGCCAGCAGCTCCTCGGCGGCCTCGCCGGGATCGAGGTCGATCTCCTCGATCTCCTCACCGGGCAACAGCAGCCGGGACTTGAGCTCCAGCAGCGCCGCGATCAGCACCAAGAACTCGGTGGCCGCCTCCAGATCGAGCTCGCCCTTGCGCTCGAGGTGGTCGATGTAGGTGATGACCACGTCAGCCAGGTCGACCTCCAGCAGGTCGACCTCCTCACGCAGGATGAGCGTGAGCAGCAGGTCAAACGGCCCCGCGAACACGTCCAGGTCCAAGTCGAGGTAGGTCAACGTCACGGCAGGGGCCTCCGCATTGGAGACAGACCTTAACGGCCGGGTCGGACCGGTCCGACGCCCATCGCCCTCCGCACGTCATCCAGGGTGTCGGTGGCGATCGCGCGGGCCTTGCCGGCGCCCGCCTCGAGGATGCGCTCGAGCTCTGACTCGTCGCCACGCAGCTCGTGGTAGCGCTCCCGCACGGGGGCGAGATACTCGACGACGGCGTCGGCGACGGCCTGCTTGAAGGCCCCGTAGCCCTGCCCGTCGAACTCGCGCTCCACGGCCTCGGGGCCGACTCCGCGCACCGCCGCCAGGATGTCGATGAGGTTCGAGATGCCGGCCTTGTCCCCCCCGCGGCGGACTTCTGACCCCGAGTCGGTGACGCTCGAGCGAATCTTCTTGGCGATCACGTCGGGCTCGTCGAGCACCAGCACCGTGCCCTGTGCGGTTCCGCCCGTGGTCGACATCTTGCGATCGGGCGCCTGCAGATCCATGATCCGCGCTCCCACCGTGGGGATGCGCGCTTCGGGCACGACCAGGGTCTCCCCGAAGCGAGCGTTGAAGCGCTCGGCGGCGTCGCGCATCAACTCGATGTGCTGGCGCTGGTCCTCGCCCACCGGGACCTCGTGGGCACGGTAGGCCAGCACGTCAGCGGCCTGGAGCACCGGGTAGAAGAACAGGCCCGCGGAGACGAGGTCGCGCTGGGCGCCCGCCTTGTCCTTGAACTGCGTCATGCGGTTGAGCTCACCGAAGGAGGTCACCGCCGAGAGCAGCCAGCACAACTCGGAGTGCTCCTGGACGTCTGACTGGCGAAAGAAGATGCAGCGCTCCGGGTCAAGTCCCGCGGCCAGCAGCGTGGCGGCGGTGTCGAAGACGGCCTCGCGCAGGACCCCGGGCTCGTAGGCGACGGTGATCGCGTGCAGGTCCACCACGCAGTAGATCGCCTCGCCGCGCTCCTGCCCGGCGACGTATTGGGTGATGGCCCCGATGTAGTTGCCCAGGTGCTTGCGCCCGGTCGGCTGGATGCCGGAGAAGATCCGCATCAGTGGTCTCTCACCGGCGGGAGGCTACTGAGCCAGCGCGCGATCGATCGCGTCGTGCACCGGGCGATGAGCAGATCCCCGCCCACCCGGGTGCTGTCCCGCGTCATCGCTGGGCGGGCGGGACGTCATCTGGCGACCGGCGAGCAGCCAGGCGGCGATCACGCCGCCGACGGCGCCGCACACGTGCGCCTGCCAGGAGATGCCGGTGTGCGGCACGACGCTTGCCACCAGCGCGCCGCCCCACACGACGCCCACGATGACCCCGGTGAGGATCTCAAGGATGCTGCGGTCAAACAGTCCCCGTGCGAACAGGTAGGTGGCGTATCCGAAGACCACGCCACTGGCGCCGACCGTCTGGCTGTCGGCGGGGGCGATCAGCCACGTGCCCAGTCCGCCGACGACGATCACGATGAGCGTGACCAGAGCCAGCTTGGTCGCGCCGCGCAGGGCGATGATCACCCCCATGAACACGAACGGGATCGTGTTGTCGATGAGGTGCTGCCAGCTGGCGTGCAGGAACGGCGAGGTGAAGATCGCCCACACGCGGTCGACGTCACGTGGGATGAGACCCCCGTCGCGGTCAAGCGCGTAGCTGTCGAGCGAGTTGACGACCTCGATGATCCACATGATCGCCACGATCGCGACCAGAAGCGAGAGCCCCTCGGCCGACTGACGGACCACCTGGGCTCGCCCGCTCACCACCGGATTGCGCGTCGTTGTGGTCATCTCTGGAGACAAGGATGCCACGCGTGCTGGCGCCCGGGCCCCACTGCTGGACAGATCTTCACTGACTCTTCGTCAGCGGCCGGTGGGCTGGCGCCTCGGGCGCACCCGACGCTGTTCGCGGCGCAAAGCTAGCCGTCGAGCGCAGAGCTAGCTGTCGAGCACAGCCTGGGCGAGCGCGAGCGCCACTTCCAGGCGCTCGCGCATCGCCGGCTCCAGCACGAACTCGCCTGGCGTGTGGGCCCCTCCCCCGCGCGGTCCCAGCCCGTCCACCGTCAGCGCGATCGTGTCGGCGAAGTGGCTGGCGTCGCTGGCGCCGCCGCGGGGTACGCCGGAGATCGTGCGACCGAGCCGCTGAGAGGCACGGGCGATGAGGTCCAGGGTGACCGCCGCAGAGTCCATTCCCGGCCATTTGCGCTCCATCCGGGCCTCCAGCGTGACACCGTCGACGTCGGGGCGCACGGTCGCCATCACGTCCTCGAACGCGCCCAGGCCCTGGGCGCGCAGGTCGAAGATGAGCTCGCCGGCGGCGGGGACGACATTGAAGGCGTCACCTGAGCGCATCACGGTGGGCACGACGCTCAACTGCTGGGCGCCGTGGGGATCGTGCAGCGCCGCGATGTCCGTCGCCGTCTGCGCCAACGCCAGCAGCGCGTTGAGGCCGTGGTCGGGCGCCGACCCCGAGTGCGAGGCCCGGCCCGTGGCCAGAACCCTGAGCGTGCCCGCCGCCTTGCGGCGCACGACGACGCCCTCGTGGCCGTCGTTGTCGAGTTGGCCGCCCTCGAAGCACAGGCAGGCGTCGTACCCGGCAAAGCGCGGGGCGTGGACGAAGGGACTGGTGCGCCACTCCTCGTCGGTGACCATGAGCACCGACAGCTCCGCGAACGTCTCGGGGCGCCGAGCCAGCACCCGGGCCACGCCCAGGGCCAGGACGTCGCCGCCCTTCATATCGACGGTGCCGGTGCCATAGAGGCGATCGCCGTCGCGGCGCAGTGACTGGTGGGCATCGTGACCGACGACGGTGTCGACGTGGCCCAGCACCATCAACCTGCGCGTACCAGTCCCGGTCACGGTGCCGACCAGGTCGGGGGCGTGGTCGGCCGATGAACACGCCGGGCGCTCGATCGAGGCCCCCTCGGGCAACAGCCCGACGCACACCGCCAGCGCGCGCTCGGCCCCGTCGACGTCGCCCGACGGCGAGGAGATGTCGACGAGCTCGCGCAGCTCGTCGAGGGCCGTGGCCGCCAGTTCCTGGGCCTCGGCGGCGATCTGTGGATCAGCGGCGGCGCTCATGCGGCCACCCCCAGCGCGGCGGCGTGGGCGTTCACGCGGCCACCCCCAGGGCGTCGTCGGCCGACAGCGTCCCCGGGGCGCGGCGCTCACGCGCCGCCATTGCGGCCAGCTCGCACAGGCGCTCGTTCAACGGCGTGGGCACGCCATGCAGCCGGCCCTGGAGCACGATCTCGCCGTTGAGGTAGTCGGTCTCCAGCGCGCCGGTGCCGCGGGCCAGGCTCTGCCAGGTGGAGGAGCCGGCGCGGCGGCGGTCCTGGATGTCGCGCACCCCCCACCGCCGCCAGCGCTCTTCGATATCGGTGACCTCGGGCGCGCCATAGCTCAACCCGGCGGCGTCGAGCACGGCCCGGCCCTCCGCCGTGACGCCCTCGGCCAGCTCCTTGCGGCGCTCGGAAGCCGCGAACAGCGCACTGACGGCGTTGGTCAGGTTGAGCAGAAGCTTGGCGCGCTTGAGACGCATCACGTCAGCGATCGGGTGGGAGTCCAGGCGCGAGGCGGCCAGCGCGGCGCAGATTTCCCGGCAGCGCTCGTTGACCCCATCGGGATAGCGGCCGACGTCGATGTGGCCGGTCTTCTCGGCGCCGTAGGCCTCGATCGTCCCCGGCTCGAGATGCGCCGCGGGCAGCATGACCACCGCCCCGTAGACCTCGTCCATCAGCCGCAGCGCCACGCGCTCGTTCTCGACGCCGTTCTGCAGGCAGACGACCGGAACGCTGCGGCCGGCGGCGTCGCGCAGGGCGGTCAGCGCCGCCAGGGTGTCCTGGCTCTTGGTGGCCAACAGCGCCACCTCGTCGCCGGTCCAATCCACGCCGCCTGGATCGCCGACCGCGGGGAGGTCAAGCACGACGCGCTCCACCGGCGTCAGGAAGCTCAGGCCGCCTGCTTGGATCGCCTCGAGGTGCGCCCCGCGCGCGATGAGCGTGACGGCGTGCCCGCTCTGGTGCAGGCGCGCACCGACAGCCCCGCCGATGGCGCCGGCTCCGAAGACGACGAATCGCATGCCCCCAGCCTACGACGGTGTGGGCGGGCGGGCGCCCGGGGTCAGGTGGCGGCGAGCTCGTCGGTGCTCGCCGGGGCGTACAGGCGCACCTGGTCGCGCCCGTGCTCCTTGCTGGAGTACAGCGCACGATCGGCGAGGCGGACCAGTTCGGCGGGGTCCGCGGTGTGGCGCGTGTCGCAGACCCCCACCGAGAGCGTCGCCCGCGGCAGCTCGCCGGTGGTGCCGGCCATCGCGACCCGAGCGCGCTCCACCGCCTGCACCGCTGCCTCGCCGGCGGTCTCGGGGAGGATCCAGGCAAACTCGTCGCCGCCGACCCGGGCCAGCATGTCCTCGGCGCGGGTGGCGGTCCTCAGGCACTCGGCGACGCGGACGAGCATCTCGTCCCCCGCCTCGTGGCCGCCGGCGTCGTTGATGAGCTTGAAGCGGTCCACGTCGATCATCGCCACTGACAACGGGCTGCCGTGGCGCCGGGACCGCGCCATGTCAGCGGCCAGGCGCTCGTAGAAGGCGCGGTGGTTGGCCACGCCGGTGAGCGCGTCGGTTGAGGCCTGCGCAGCCAGCGCGGCGCGATCCTCGATATTGGTGATGGCGGTGGAGATGAGTCGAGCGAACTCGGTGAGCCGGCGCTCGTGCTCGGAGTCGAAGATGCGGGCGCCGACCGACGCCACGGCGAGGAAACCCCAGATCCGAGCATCGACCTGGATGGGCGCGACGAGGCTCGAGCCGTATCCGAGCTTGCCCAGGCTCGACTCCGCCAGCACCCGCTCGACGCGCACCGGCCGCGCGGCGGCCAACCCGCGCGCGAGGCCCGAGCCGGACGCGACGGCAAAGCTGTCGCCGACGCGGTACGCACGGCCGGCCGACTGGGCCCAGGCGCCGAGGATCATGGCCTGATCGCCCGCGTCAAGGCGCAGGATGGCCGCGCCGCCGGCCGCCAGCAGCTGCCCGGCCTCGACAGCGACCAGTTGGTAGAAGCGATCGGCGGGCTCGCCCGACACGACCGCCGTCGCGACCCGGCGCAGGGCGCCCTGGTCAGCGGCCAGGCGCTCAGCCTGGCGGCGGACCCGGTCCAGGAAGCGCTTGCCCACCAGGATCGCGACGCCGAGCACGACGAACGCCGGCGCGGCGATGACCAACGTCGCCATCCCCTCGGCGCCCCTGCCGGTGGTCCCGTGGATCAGCGCGACGGCCTCGGCAACGACGCAGGCGAGGAAGTACGCGGCGGCGGCCGGTGGCTTGAAGAAGTAGGCGGCGTAGACGACGACGTAGAAGAAGCAGGCCCAGGCCGGGGACCGTCCCCCGCCGCTGAGCGAGATGGCGGCCGCGATCGAGACCACGCCGGCCAGCGTCGAGAGGTGGATGAGCCAGTCCGGAAGGCGGCGGTAATCCAGGAGCAGGCCGGAGAGAACAGCCCAGGCGCATCCCGCGAGCCCCATCGCCACCACCGCGTCTCGGTGCACCTGCGTGGCGGGCAGGGCCAGCGCCATCGCGATCACGCTCGCCGAGGCGATCACCCAGACCACCGCGCCGGCATGCCCCGCGACCGCGCGCTCCTCGCGCCGGATCTCACCGGCGCAGCGCACAGCCGCGATCGCTCGTTTGATGAACCTGGACATAGAGAGGGTTGCCTTCGCGCCCCGACTATTGAGGTCATCGGCCCGCTCGGAGGCGGGCGTTAGGCTGATCGGCGGATGGTTGAGGGCGCGGGGCGCGGGCCCCGGTGGCCTCGCTTGGAAGCTGGCCCGGCGCGCGGGCCCGGACGGCCCTACAGCGGCTGGCGAACCACCGGCCGCCGCGCCGCCGCGGCCTCGTCGAGCCGGCGCACCGGCGTGGTGTGCGGCGCCGTCCGCGCGATCTCGGGATCCAGGGCGGCCTCGCGCAGGATCCGAACCAGGACCTCAGCGAAGCGGTCGAGCGTCTCCTTGGTCTCGGTCTCGGTCGGCTCGATGAGCACGGCCTCCTCGACCAGCAGCGGGAAGTACACCGTCGGCGGGTGCACGCCGTGGTCGAGCAGCCGCTTGGCCAGGTCCAGGGTCCGGATCTTCAGATCGCGCTTCATCGGCGCCCCGGAGAGGACGAACTCGTGCATGCAGATCCGGTCGTAGGCCACCGGCAGATGCTCGAGGACCCCCTCGGCGCGCAGGCGGGCCAATAGGTAGTTGGCGTTGAGCACGGCGACCTCGGAGACGTCGCGTAGCCCGGCGGCGCCGAGCGAGCGGATGTAGGCGTAGGAGCGGACGAAGACGCCGTAGTTGCCCTGGAATCCGCGCAGCCGCCCGATCGACCTGGGCCGGTCGAAGTCGAGATCGAAGACGGGCTCGGCGCCGTCAACGCCATCGCGCCGCACCACCTGCGGGCGGGGCAGGAACGGCTCGATGCGGTCGGCCACCGCGATCGGCCCCGCGCCGGGGCCGCCCCCGCCGTGGGGCTGGGTGAAGGACTTGTGCAGGTTGAAGTGCACGATGTCAAAGCCCATGTCCCCGGGCCGGCAGATGCCCATGATCGCGTTGAGGTTGGCGCCGTCGTAGTAGAGGGTCGCGCCGGCGTCGTGGACGATCTGCGCGATCTCCTCGATGCCGTGCTCGAACAGCCCCAGCGTCGACGGGTTGGTCAGCATGAGGCAGGCGACGTCCTCATCGGCCTTGGCCCGCAGGTCGTCGAGGTCGACGTTGCCCTGCGCGTCCGTGCCCACCTTGACCACCTCATAGCCGGCCATTGTCACCGTGGCCGGGTTGGTCCCGTGCGCCGTGTCGGGTGTGAGCACCTTGGTGCGGGTCTCGCCGTGGTCCTCGTGAAAGGCCCGCGTGAGCAGCACGCCGGCCAGCTCGCCGTGCGACCCGGCGGACGGCTGGAGCGACACGTGCGGTAGCCCGGCGATCTTCGCCAGCGAGTCCTGCAGACGCCACATCAGCTCCAGCGCGCCCTGGGCCTGTCTCGGGTCCTGGAGCGGATGCAGCCGAGCGTGGCCGTCGAGCGCGGCGACGCGCTCGTGCAGCTTGGGGTTGTGCTTCATCGTGCACGACCCCAGCGGGTAGAAGCCCGTGTCCAGGTCGAAGTTGCGCTTTGACAGCCGGTTGTAGTGGCGCACGATCTCGGGCTCGGAGACCTCCGGGAGTCGCGGCGCCTCGCGGCGCCGCAGACCGGCCGGGATGAGGTCGTCAAGCGGCCGCTCGGGGACGTCAAGTGCCGGACCCACGAACGCGCGGCGGCCGGGCTTGGAGCGCTCGTAAATCGTCAGTTGGTCGTCGGCGGCGGCGAAACTCATGACGGTGCCCCCACGTGGTCTGCGTCGCGCACACGCTCGGCGGCGACGGCGCCGGCCAGCACGTCGGCGAGGCGATCGATGTCGGCCCGTGTCCGCTTCTCGGTGATGGCCACCAGCAGGCCGTTCTCATACTCCGGGTAGTCGCGTCCGAGCCCGTAGCCGGGGTTGACGCCCTGCTCGACGCAGCGATCGATCACGGCCTGGACCGGGGCGTCGAGCGTGACGGCGAACTCCCGGACCACCGGCTGGTCATGGAGCGGGTGGACCCCGTCGATCGCCCCCAGCCTGTCGCGCGCGTAGGCAGCGCGCTGGAGCATGAGCTCGGTGAGCTCGACGATCCCGTGACGCCCCAGCCAGCTCAGGTAGATGACCCCGGCCAGCGCGTTGAGCGCCTGGGCGGTGCAGATGTTGGAGGTGGCCTTCTCGCGGCGGATGTGCTGCTCGCGGGTCTGCAGCGTGAGCACGAATCCGCGCTTGCCATCGAGGTCGACGGTCTCACCCGCGATGCGGCCGGGCACCCGGCGGATGAGCGCGTCGGTGGCGGCGAAGAAGCCGAACGACGGCCCGCCGAAGTCCAGCCGGTTGCCCAGCGTCTGACCCTCTCCCACCGCCAGGTCCACGCCGCACTCGCCCGGTGCGCGCAGCACCGACAGAGGGAGCGGATCACAGGCGGCGACGCACAGCGCCCCGGCGGCGTGAGCCGCGCCGGCCAGCGCCTCGAGGTCCTCGACGGCGCCGAGGAAGTTGGGCTGCTGCACGATCACCGCGCTCACCTGGTCGTCGAGCGCGGGCAGGTCGGTGACGCCGTCGTGCAGCGGCACGTCGACCACCTCCATGCCCCAGCCGTGGGCCAGGGTGGCCAGCGCCTCGCGGGAATGAGGGTGCACGCCACGCGACACGATGAAGCGCGACCGCTCGGGGTTGGCCAGCTTGGCCACGTAGCCGGCGGCGGCCACCGCGCTCGGCCCCTCGTACACCGACGCGTTGGAGACGGGCAGGCCGGTGAGCTCGCAGATCGCGGTCTGGTACTCGAACATCGCCTGCAGCCCGCCCTGGGAGACCTCGGGCTGGTAGGGCGTGTACGGCGTCAGGAACTCCGAGCGTGAGGTGATCGAGTCCACCAGCGCCGGGACGTAGTGGTCATACATGCCGGCGCCGAGGAAGGACAGCTCGTCCTCAGCGCTGGTGTTGCGCGCGGCCAAGGCCTTCAGCTCCTGAAAGACCTCCAGCTCGGACTTGCCGGCGTCGAGCTCGAGCGGGCCGGTCAGGCGCAGGTGGGCGGGGATGTCGCAGAACAGTTCCTCGATCGACTCCACGCCGATCGCCCGCAGCATCTCGCTGCGGTCAGACTCCGTTGCCGCGGTGTACCTACTCACGACAACGTCGCTGCGTACGCGACTGCGTCCAGCAGTGCCTCCTGCTCGCTGGGATCAGACAGCTTGACCTTGACCAGCCATCCCGCGCCGTAGGGATCCTCGTTGATCGTCTCGGGCGAGTCGCCGAGCGCATCGTTGACCTCGACGACCTCGCCCGAGAGAGGCGAGATGACGTCCGACACGGCCTTGACGGACTCGATCTCCGTGTAGGCGGCGTCCTTGGTCACCGTGGTGCCGACCTTCGGCGGGTCGAAGAAGACGACCTCGCCCAGAGAGTCCTGGGCGAACCAGGTGATCCCGAAGATGGCCTGGTCGCCCTCGACGCGCGCCCAGTCATGCTCGGGGTGATAGAGGAGGTCCTCCGGATAGCTGGGATCGGACACTACGACTCCTCCTTGGGTGTGTAGAGCGGTTTGGCGCGGACGACCGCTGCGCGCGGGGTGCCCCTGACGTCGATCTCCAGCTCGGTCCCGGGCTCAGCGCGCTCGGTCTGAACGTAGGCCATCCCGATGCCACGCTCCAGGGTCGGCGAGAACGTGCCGCTGGAGACGACTCCGCCGCCGGCGATCGGGTTCCCCTGTCGCGCGATGCCGGGCCCGGTCATCTCGAAGGCCACGAGCCTCTCCTGGGGACCCTCGGCGCGGACGCGGGCGACCGCGGCGGAGCCCACGAAGTCGGTGGCCTCGCGGCAGCACCAGCCCAGCCCGGCCTCGATCGGCCCATGGTCGCGGTCCAGGTCATTGCCGTAGAGGTGATAACCCACCTCGAGGCGGAGGGTGTCGCGAGCGCCCAGTCCTGCCGGCGTCGCCCCTCCGTCCATCAGGGCGTCCCACACGTCCCCGGCGCGCTCGGGGTCGAACAGCAGTTCGACGCCCGGCTCGCCGGTGTAGCCGGTCCCGCACACGAGCATGGGCACGCCGGCGATGGTGCGCCCGGCGCAGTGCATGCGCGACGGCAGCTGGCCGTCGGACAGTCCGCGCAGCAAGCCACGCGCGCGCGGGCCCTGGACGGCCAGCATGGCGAATTCGTCGCGGCGGTCGATCACGTCGGCGTCGAAGTCCGGAGCGTGGCGCTGGAACCACTCCAGGTCGCGCTCGTGGTTGGCGGCGTTGGTCACCGTCACGAAGACACACTCGGCCAGCCGGTAGGTGAACACGTCGTCCAGCACCCCGCCCTCCGGAGTGCAGACGACGCTGTACTGGGCGCCGCCCTCGGGCAGCCGCCGCACGTCGTTGGAGAGCAGATGCTGAAGCAGGGCCTGAGCCCCAGGCCCGGCGGTCTCGATCTGCCCCATGTGCGAGACGTCGAACACCCCGGAGGCACGGCGCACAGCAAGGTGCTCGGACTTGATCCCGGCATACTGCACGGGCATCTCCCAGCCCGCGAACTCGATGAGCTTGGCGCCCGCGGCGCGATGGCGATCGTCGAGGGGGCTGCGGCGAAGAGCGTCGGTCGTCGGGGGCACGATCAGCAGGCTAATACATGCCCCCGGCGGGTCACGCTGGGCGTGCTGCGATCAGCGCGCAGGGGTCAGGAGGCGCCGCGGCCCGACAGCAGCTTGAGATCCGCGTCGACCATGAGACGGATGAGCTCCTCAAAGCTCGTGCGGGGCTCCCAGCTCATCTGGCGCTTGGCCTTGGAGGCGTCGCCGACGAGCTGGTCGACCTCGGCGGGACGCCTGAGCGACTCGTCGGTCTCGATGTGGTCGTCGATGGCGACCCCGGCCTGGTCGAAGGCGATCTGCACGCAGTCGCGCACCGTGTGGGCCACGCCGGTGGCGATCACGTAATCCTCGGCCTCCTCCTTCTGGAGCATCATCCACATCGCCTCGACGTAGTCCTTGGCGTAGCCCCAGTCGCGCTCGGCGTCGAGGTTGCCGAGGGTGAGCTTGTCGGCCAGGCCCAGCCGGATTGCCGCGGCGTGCCACGTGATCTTGCGGGTCACGAACTCCAGGCCCCGGCGCGGGCTCTCGTGGTTGAAGAGGATCCCGCTGGTCGCATGCAGGTCGTAGGACTCGCGGTAGTTAACGGTGATGAAGTGCCCGTAGACCTTCGCCACGCCATACGGTGAGCGGGGGTAAAAGGGCGTGTCCTCGGTTTGGGGCACCTGGCGCACCTTGCCGAACATCTCGCTCGACGAGGCCTGGTAGAAGCGCGCCTCGGGGCACACCTCGCGCATCGCCTCGAGCACCCGGGTGACGCCCACGCCGGTGAACTCGGCCGTCAGCGTCGGCTGGATCCAGGAGACGGCGACGAACGACATCGCCGCCAGGTTGTAGATCTCATCCGGCCGGGCGGCGCGCAGAGCGTCAACCAAAGAGCGTTGGTCGAGCAGGTCGGCCTGGTGGAGCGTGACCTGGCCGCGCAGGTGCTCGATGCGGTCGAACCTCTCGGTGGAGGAGCGCCGCACCAGCCCGTGGACGGTATAGCCCTTCTCCAGTAGAAGCTCGGCCAGATACGAGCCGTCCTGGCCCGTGATGCCGGTGATGAGTGCTGAAGGAATGGCGCGAGGCTAGTACAAGCCCAGCCGCTAGCGGTCCTTCAGGAACGACGGGATGTCGATGTCGTCGTCAGAGATCTCCAGCGACGAGCGCTGGCGATCATCCATCGTCACGTCGCGGTCGCGCCGCTCGCGGCGGGTGGTTTCGCGAGCCACACTCACCCCACCCGGCCCTCGCCCGTGGTCGAAGCCGGTGGCGATGACGGTCACCCGGACCTCGTCGCCCAACGCGTCGTCGATCACCGCGCCGAAGATGATGTTGGAGTTCTGGTCCGCGGCGCTCTGGACGATCTCGGCCGCCTCGTTGACCTCGAACAGGCCAAGGTCGTGGCCGCCGGTGATGTTGAGCAAGATGCCCATCGCGCCCTCGACGGACTCCTCGAGCAGCGGGGAGGAGATGGCGATCTTGGCCGCCTCGGCCGCGCGGTTCTCGCCCGCGGCGGTGCCGATGCCCATCAGCGCGCTGCCCGCCTCGTGCATGATCGTCCGCACGTCGGCGAAGTCGAGGTTGATGAGGCCGGGGATCGTGATCAGGTCGGTGATGCCCTGGACGCCCTGGCGCAGGACATTGTCGGCCTCGCGGAACGCGTCGAGGATCGTCGTGCGCCGCTCGACGATCGAGAGCAGCTTCTCGTTGGGGATGACGATCAGCGTGTCGACGTTCTCGCGCAGTCGCTGGATCCCCTCGGCCGCCTGGCGAGCTCGCTGGGTGCCCTCGAACGAGAACGGGCGGGTGACGACGCCGACCGTCAGAGCGCCGATCTCGTTCTTGGCGATCTCGGCGATCACGGGGGCGGCGCCGGTGCCGGTGCCACCGCCCTCACCGGCGGTGACGAAGACCATGTCGGCGCCCTTCAGCGCCTCCTTGATGTCATCGCGCGACTCGGCGGCGGCACCATGGCCGACGTCGGGGTTGGCACCCGCGCCCAGGCCCTTGGTCAGCTGGTGGCCGATGTTGAGCTTGATGTCGGCATCGCACATCGCCAGGGCCTGCGCGTCGGTGTTGCAGGCGACGAATTCGACGCCGCGCAGTCCTGCGTCGACCATGCGGTTGACGGCGTTGGTGCCGCCGCCGCCGACACCGACGACCTTGATGACTGCGAGATAGCTTCCGCTTTCCATGAGTTCTGTCCGACCC
>DASXDW010000226.1:0-5246 GCA_036490435.1 Solirubrobacteraceae bacterium | reverse complement strand
GTAGCGCCGGCGGCTCCTCACACTTCTGCGAGCCGTGCCATGTAGCGAAGGTTTGTCAGTCTCGACGCACCGGCGGAGCTGCTTGAGCCGCGTGGGGGTCGAGGCGACGCTGCTCTCGAGTTGAGCTTCGAGGCGCACTTGTTGCGGTTGCCATGAGGAATCTCGACCGGACACTCGGCCGTGACCTTTGACGGTGGCCATGTAATTCTCCCCGTTGGCGGCCATCAGAAGTCCCCACTGGCGGCCAGTATTTCTCCCCATGGGCGGCCAGTTTTCTCCCCACCGATCGTGTCCTGATCGGTCAGCTATCCACTCGCGCACTGGTGTCCTGCGCGTGGTTGGAGGGCTGTTGAAGAAAGCTGAGGAAGTGATGGAGATTCTGGCGGCATACGACCTGACTGGGTCGCTGCGAGCGGCGGCGAAGCTGGCGGGTTGTGATCACAAGACGGTCGCGCACTGGGTGCGTCAGCGTGAGCTGGCGGCGCTCGGCGGGCCGGTGCCTGATCGTGAGCGGCCGGCGATGAGCGGCGTGTTCTTGGCCAAGGTTGACGAGTTGGTCGAGCAGTCCCATGGCCGGATTCGGGCGGATGCGGCGCACGCCAAGCTGGTCGCGATGGGCTATGAGGGGTCGGATCGGACCACCCGCAGGTGGGTCGCGGATGCCAAGCGGCAATGGCGTCGCGAGCATGGTCGACGGACGCGACCGTGGATCCCGGAGCCTGGCCTGTGGATGCAGTGGGACTATGGCGAGGGGCCGGTGATCGAGGACCGCCGCGTGGTGTTGTTCTGCGCCTGGTTGGCGTGGAGTCGATATCGGGTGGTGGTGCCGTTGTGGGACAAGACGTTGCCGTCGGTGGTGATGGGCCTGGACCGCGCGTTTAGATACTTCGACGGGGTTCCGACCTACGCGTTGACTGACAACGAGAAGACCGTCTCGGTCGATCACATCGCGGGGATCGCGGTCCGCAACCCACAGATCGTGACCGTGGGTTATCACTACGGCGTGTCGATCCAGACGTGCGTCCCGGCTGACCCACAGTCCAAGGGTGGCTCAGAAGCGACGGTCCGGATCGCGAAGGCTGATCTGGTCCCCACCGACCACAACCTGCGCCCCCAATATGCGTCGATGGGTGAGCTGGAGGCGGCGTGTCTGGGCTGGATGTCGGAGGTCAACACTCGCAAGCATCGCGCGACCCACGAGCCGCCGGTGTTGCGTCTGGCGCAGGAGCATGAGCGGCTGCACCGGGTGCCCAAGCGGTCGCACACGGTGGTGTTCGGCGAGACGCGCAAGGTCAGCTGGCAGTCGACCGTCAGTGTCGGCAGCGCGGTCTATTCGGTCCCGCACGAGCTGATCGACCAGCGCGTGTGGGTGCGCGTCGCGGGTGATGAGCTGATCGTGGTCGCGACCAACGGGCCCGGCGCTCGCGAGGTCGCTCGTCATCCGTTGACCACCCCGGGCCGCCCGAGCATCCAGGACGCGCACTATCCACCACGACCCGCGGGCGCGTTGGAGCGTCGCCCGCGGGCCCGCGGACAGGACGAGCAGCAGTTCTTGGCGATCGGCTCGGGCGCAGAGCGCTGGCTGCGGCGCGCGGCCGCCGACGGCACACCCCGGCTCAGGCGCAAGCTCATGGAGGCGGTCGATCTGTCCAAGCTGCATGGAGTTGAGCCGGTCAACCGGGCGCTGGAGACATGCGCGAGCGCGGGCCGGTTCGCCGATGGCGACCTCGCCCGAATCCTGGCCCACCAACAGAGAACACGCGGCGGGGAGCTCGTCCCGTTCCCGGATCGTTCTGAGAACCAGTCGCTGCAGGCCTCGACCAAGGCCTGGGAAGGGTTCGGCGCGTGACCATCACCACTCCCGCCCCACCACCGCTCACCGACGAGCTCGAGCTACTCTGCCGCCGGCTCAGGCTGCCTTATCTACGCAAGCACGCCCCGGACGTGATCGCAACCGCGACCTCGCAGCGATGGGACCCCGCCGAAGTGCTGCGCGTCCTGCTCGCCGAGGAAGCCGCCGGTCGTGACCGGGCGACGATCAGCATGCGACGACGATCCTCCGGACTGCCCGCCGGCAAGACCTTCGACGCCTGGGACCCCGCCGACTCCGTGATCCCCGCAGCCACCCAGCAGGCGCTCCGCTCGCTGGAATGGATCGGACGAGCCGAGACGCTGGTGCTCTGCGGACCGTCAGGGACGGGCAAGAGCCACTTCATCGAAGCCTTGGGCCACCTCGCGATCGACCAAGGCAAGACCGTCTCCTGGCACACCCCCGAAACCCTCGCAGCGCTCATCCACCGCCACCGAGCCGACGACACCGTCGCTCGCGCGATCAGCAAGCTGATCCGCTCCGATCTAATCGTGATCGACGACATCGGCCTGCTGCCCATCTCACCAGAGGCCGCCGAGGCGATGTTCCGCGTCATCGACGCCGCCTACGAACGCCGCTCGATCGCGATCAGCAGCAACCTACACCCGAGCGGGTTCGACGAGCTGATGCCCAAGACCATCGCCACCGCGACCGTCGACCGGCTGCTGCACCACGCCCACGTCTTGATCACCGACGGCCAGGACAGCTACCGCCTGACCCAGGCCACCGCCGGCAAGGGGGTCAAGCCCCTGGCCTAAGACCGCGACGAAGCATCTCTGAGGGTGGGGAGAATCGTGGCCACCAGCGGGGAGAAAAACTGGCCATCAGTGGGGAGAAAAGATGGCCGCCCGTGGGGAGAAACCGATGGCCATTGACAGACCTTCGGATCATCGGGTCGTGGACTAAGCGGCCGCGCATGTGGCGCGGCGGCATCGCCAGAACTCTTCTAGGTACGGGACGAGCCCAAGGCTGGTCATCCTGGCCGCGGCTGCGAGCTGTGTTCGACCGGCAAGCAGCCGGCGTTTGGCGCGGATCCGCAGCTGCGGCCAGTCGTTGGTTCCGGGCAACAGGGGCGAGCCTGATCCCAGTGCAGCGCCAGCAGGAATGCGGTGGCCATCACGGGCGCTTGTTCCAGCAGGCCGTGGACGTGCTGTTCGGTTGGGGTCACCTCCCGGCGCGCATCCGCGTACGCGACGTCCCACACTGCCGTTGCCTGGTGGAGCCCGAGCGCCAGCGCGGTCAATGCCAGCACGGCCGCATCGATCTCGGCGAATAGCCCGAGCAGGACCGGGGTCCCGCCTCGCCCATCATCAGCAAGTGGATGAGCGCTTCTTCGGTTCCGGCGGTGTGCTCGATGTCGCTGCAGCGATGACAGACCCAATCGGCCAATCCGGAGCCGGCCCAGAGCTGCAGTACGCCCCACAGCAAGAGCCGTCTGCTCGCCTCCTCCACGCCGGCTCGGCGCCGCCGCTCGCCGGGTCGAAGTGCGGCGAAACGACGCGTGAGAAGCAGTGACGACATCTTTGGGGCGGGTACCCATCGGCCGTTGCGGACAACCATGGGTCGTGGCGGGCGATCCGGAGCACGAACCAGAGTCAGCCGACGAGCGGTGCGGCAAGCAGGCCCGATGGTGGCGTCGCTCAGGAGCAGCCGAGAGCACCGCCGTCGCTCACGTTGAGCCAGCCTCGCGCGTGTAGAAGTCCCAGGCCTCGACTCGGTTGCCCGCCGGGTCGGTCAGGTAGGCAGAGCGGTCGCCGCCGTCGTGGCGCACCGGGCCTTCGGGCTCCAGGCCCGCCGCGCGGGCGCGAGCGACGATGTCGTCCAGCGATCCTGGCGTGACGGAGAACGCGAAGTGGACATGGCGTCCGCCGCGATCGTTGTGCTCCTTGGCGCCCGGCGACCAGATCCCGAGCCGGGCGCCGTCGCCCACAGCCAACCAGATCCGGTCGTCGTCCTCGCTGAGACGGCGCATCGCGAACACCTCTTCATAGAACGAGGCCAGCGCGCCGCGATCCTCAGCCATCAGGGTGAGCTCGGCAAACCCGCGCACGCGGCTTCCAGGTTCGTTCATGGCACTGAAGCTACCGCCGGCAGTGCCGCACGACACCTGACGCGGGCGCACGACCCGTGTGACTGCGCCCCCGACGGAGAGCCTGAGCGCCGACGGTCAGTGCGACCAGTCGAAGAAGGGCCGCTGGGCTGGGGTCTGCAGCGTGAGGTCCTGCATCAGCCCGGCACGGAGCATCTCCTGGACGGCCGGTGAGCTGCCCGGAATGACGGTGAGCCGGGCGCCGCTGCGCCGCGCGGAGCGGGTGATTGCTGCCAGCGTCGCCGCCGTTGTCCACTCGACCGTCTCGACTTTCCGCAGGTCGACCGTCAGATGACTGAAGCCTCGGCCGATCAGAGAGCGAGCCTCATCTTCGAGCTGGCTCAGCGCCCTGTCGTCGAGCACCGCACCGGGACGGACGCAGACGTGGTCCCGCTCCGCAACCACCGTGAGAATGTCTTGGGCCGGTTTGTCGGTGGTCGCCATCGTTCGTGCGCTTGTGCTGAGTCCTGAACCGGGACGCCGAGATGCTGCCCGGGTACGAGGCCCGCAACCTCAATCATCACCTGTTCAGACAAAGTCCTACCTAGGAGGATATTTCGGATCTTCCGCTTTGACAAGCCGCCATCGCTCTGACATCACAACGCTCGGAGCGTGGGCAGCAGCTCGTCTTGTGCCCAGCGCAGGAATGGCTCCTGCTGTTCGCCGCCGATCTGGACGAGAGCGAGCTCCGTGAACCCTGCCTCGAGGAACGGACGAATTGCCTCCACGTGCTCCTCGAGGTCCGGGCCACAGCTGATCGCCTCCGCGACCTGGTCCGGCGTGACAAACGCGGTCGCGCCGTCGAACGATTCGGGATTCGGAAGGTCGGCGTTGACCTTCCAACCAAGCCCGAACCAACGGAACTGCTCGTGGGCGCGCTGCACAGCCGCGTCGCGATCGGTGTCGTAGCAGAGCGCGAGCTGGCCCACGCGCGGCTTGCCCTCCCCGCCGGCGGCGTCGAACATCTCGCCGAGTTCACCGCGTGGTTCGACCGCGATCATCAGATCCCCATGGCGGCCGGCCAGCCGGCACGACTGCTCGCCGGAGACAGCGATGCCGATCGGCACCCGCTCGGACGGCAGGTCCCACAGCCGCCCCTGCTCGACCGTGAAGTGGTCGCCGCGGAAGTTCACGCTCCGATCGCCGTCGAGTAGCGAGCCGATGATCTGGACCGCTTCGGCAAGCATTTCGTGTCGGGCACCGACCGCCGGCCAGCGCTCCCCGACCACGTGCTCGTTGAGATTCTCCCCCGAGCCGAGGCCAAGCCGGAAGCGATCGTCCAGATCG
>DASXDW010000191.1:0-54631 GCA_036490435.1 Solirubrobacteraceae bacterium | reverse complement strand
GGCTACGAGACGACCGACGCCGAGACGACGATCGGCGCAGCGATCTCCGACAACGGCGACGTGCTGGTGAAGCTCGTCGAGTCGCCGTTCTACGCCACCGGCGGCGGCCAGGTTGCCGACACGGGCGTCCTGGAGTGCGAGAGCGGTCATTGCCGGGCGACCGTGCTCGACGTCATCCGCCTCGGCACCGACCAGGTGGTGCGGCTGAAGCCCGAGCACGGCTCCTTCGAGCCCGGCGAGCGGGTCCGCGCCCAAGTGGACCGCCCCGCGCGTCACGCCACCGCCGCCAACCACACCGCCACCCATCTGCTGCACGCGTCCCTGCGCCGCCGGCTCGGCATGCACGTGCACCAGGCCGGCTCCTACGTGGGCCCCGACAAGCTGCGCTTCGACTTCACCCACTCCAGCGGGCTGAGCGCCGAGGACCTGCGGCTGGTGGAGGACGACGTCAACCGGTGGATCGTGGAGAGCCATCCGGTGCATGCCATCAGCACCTCGCTCGACGAGGCCAAGCGCCTGGGCGCGATGGCCCTGTTCAATGAGAAGTACGGCGAGATCGTGCGCATGGTGGAGGTCGGCGACGGATCATTCTCACGCGAGCTGTGCGGTGGCACCCACGTCGCCAACACCGCGGAGGTTGGCCTCTTCCGCGTCACCACCGAGACCTCGAGCGCCGCCAACGTCCGGCGCATCGAGGCGATCACCGGTCCCGAGGCGATCGACTTCATGCGCGAGCGCGATCGGGAGCTCACCGCGGTAGCCGAGCGGCTGCGCATCCCCGCGGGACGCGTTGTCGACTCCGTCGACTCGCTCTCTGAGCGCGTGCGCGAGCTCGAGCGCGCGGCCAAGCGCGGCGTGGCGGGCAGCGGTGCCGTCGATGTCGACAACCTGATCGCCTCCGCCACGCAATCACAGGGTGCCAGCATCCTCGCGGCCGCCGTCGAGGTGGCCGACGGACAGGCTCTGCTCGAGCTGCTCGACCGCGTGAAGGGCAAGCTCGGCGACGCCGCCATCGTGCTCGGGACCGCGGGCGACGGCCGGGTCGACCTCGTGGCCTCGGTGGCGCCGGCGCTGGTCGCGCGCGGAGTGCGTGCGGGCGAGATCATCAAGGTCGCTGCCGCGCAAGTGGGCGGCGGCGGGGGCGGACGTGACACTATGGCGCGCGCCGGCGGCAAGGACCCCGCAAAGCTGCCGGACGCCATCAATGCCGCACGGACCGCCATCGAAGCCGCACTCAACAGCTGACATCGTGCGGGTCCTGGCGCTCGACTACGGCAAGGCCCGCTGCGGATGCGCGGTGAGCGACCCCACCGGGACGCTCGCCACGCCACTTGAGCCCGTCACCGATGTCACGTCGCGCCGCGGACGTGCTCGGCTGCGCGCGCTCATCGCCGAGGTGGGGGCCGAGCGAGTCGTGGTGGGCCTCCCGTTGTCGCTCTCGGGCGCCGACTCGACCCAGACCGCCGAGGCCCGCGCCTTTGCCGCCGCGCTGGACCGCGCGGTCGAGGTGCCGGTCGAGCTCTACGACGAGCGCTTCACCACGCGGCTGGCTGAGCGGACCCCGGGACGCGCCGCCGAGGACTCGCGCGCGGCGGCGCATCTGCTTGAGAGCTGGCTGGCCAGCCGCCGCCCTCAGGAGGTCGCGCGTGACTGACGATTCGGAGCGCACGGCCGACGAGCGAGAGATGGCGCGCCGCGAGCGCGAGGCGGCCCGGGCCCAGCGCGCCGGCGTGTTCGACTCGCATCAGGTCGAGGCACCCCCGGACGCTGGAACGGCGCCGGGCGATCCCGACGGCCTCGACGACGGCGACGACGCGCACGACCTCCACGAGGACGAGGATTACGGCTTTCACGAGGGCAACGACGCCGGACTGGGCGAGCCGACGGGCGAGGCGCCGGCCGGGACGCGGCGGATCAGCCGACTGGAACAGCGGTCGATACGCCCGCACCAGCCGCGCGCGGTCAAGCGGCGCGCCCCGCACAGCCGCCGCCGCGGGCGTTGGCGAGCCCGAGTCGGCGCGCTGATCGTGTTCATCGCGGTCGGAGCTCTCGTGTGGTTCCTGGTCGAGCTCTTTCAGCCGCTGGGGACCTCCCCGCACGGCAGCGTCACCGTGGTCATCCCGCCCAACTCGAGCACGAAGGAGATCGGCGCTCTGCTGCAGCGCGAAGGCGTGATCGCGCACGGCTTCTTCTTCGAGCTGCGGGCGACCCTCGGAGGCGACCGCGGCGACCTGCGGTCCGGCACCTATCACCTGCAGCTGGGGATGAGCTACGCGTCCGCGCTCAGCGTGCTCTCCAAGCCTCCGCACGCGGCGCCGACGACGCAGCTCACCATCAGCGAGGGCCACACTCGCGCCTACGTGAATGCCCTGTTGCGCAAGCAGAAGATCAGGGGCAACTACCTGGCCGCCACCCGCCACTCACGGCTGCTGGACCCCCGGAAGTACGGCGCGCCGCGCGACACCCCCTCGCTGGAGGGCTTCCTCTTCCCCGACACCTTCACCCTGGTCAAGCCGGCGAAGGTCTCAGCGCTCGTCGCCGATCAGCTCAAGGACTTCAAACGGCGCTTTGCCGGCGTCAACCTCAGCTACGCCCGCTCCAAGCACCTCTCACCCTATGACGTCCTGACCGTGGCCTCGCTGATCGAGGCCGAGGCGGCGTCGCAGAAGGCGCGACCGCTGATCGCGTCGGTCATCTACAACCGGCTGGCCGACCACATGATGCTCCAGTTCGACACCACCACCCAGTACGCCACCGGCAACTACACCAGGCCGCTGACGGTGTCCCAGCTGCACTCGAAGTCGCCCTACAACACGCACACGCACTTCGGGTTGCCGCCCACGCCGATCGACAGCCCCGGGCTAGCCTCGATCCAGGCGGCCGCTCACCCCGCGCGCACGCACTACCTGTACTTCTTCGCCAAGCCCTGTTCGAACCAGACCGTGTTCGCTACCAGCTACGCACAGTTCCAGCACCTGCTGGCCGTGGACCGGCGTCCGCACTGCGGCAAATGATGGAGCGGCGCCGGCTCGGCGTCCTGGGCTGGCCGGTCGCCCACAGCCGCTCCCCGGCCATCCAGAACGCCGCGCTGGCGGCCGCTGGGCTTCACGAGTGGCGTTATCAGTTGCTGCCCGTCGCGCCCGAACTATTCGACGAGACCGTTCCCGCACTCGCCGGCGCCGGATTTGCCGGGGCCAATGTGACGATCCCGCACAAGCAGGCGGCGCTCGCGCTGGCCGGCGCCGCCAGCCCACGGGCGCGCGCCATCGGGGCCGCCAACACGCTCACCTTCGGCCCGGCAGGCGAGATCGCCGCCGACAACACCGACGCCCCGGCGCTCATCGCGGCACTGCCGTTTGGCGTGGGCAGCCGCAGCGCCATGGTCCTGGGGGCCGGGGGAAGCGCACGAGCGGCCGTCTGGGCCCTGCTCCACGCCGGCGCTTCCGAGGTGCGCGTGTGGAACCGCACGGCGCCCCGCGCCCGCGAGCTGGCGGCCGAGCTCGGCGCCACGGCGGCCGAGCGCCCGGGTCCCGCCGACGTCCTGGTCAACTGCACTGCGGTGGGGCTTGACGGCTCGGATCCCTTCGAGCGGCTGCCGCTGGAGCCCGGTGACCTGGCCGGCTATGGCTGCGTCGTGGACCTCGTCTACACCGCGGCCGGCACGATCCTGATCAATCGGGCGCGCGAGCAGGGGGTCGCGGTGGTGGAAGGGCTGGAACTGCTCATCGGCCAGGGGGCGCTCAGCTTCGAGCTTTTCACCGGCCGCCGGGCCTCGATCGAGGCCATGCGGGCGGCCGTGGCGTAACGACAGCTAACCTCCGCCGCCATGGCGACCGAGGACTCCATTCCCGAGGACCAGATCTGCAACCCGTGCCGCGGCACCGGCCGGCTCATCTCCGGACTGGGCGGTGAGCCACACGAGGTCGTGTGCCCGTGGTGTGAGGGCACCGGTCACAGGATCGCCGGGCGCGATGCCCAGGAGCATCCCGCCGAGGGCGGCGACACCTCGCCTCCGCCCTCGTCATGACGCTGACCCTGACCACCGCCGGGGAGTCGCACGGCCCGGGGCTGACGTGCATCGTGGAGGGCATGCCCGCCGGGCTGGTGCTCGAGCGCGAGGGCCTGGACCGCGATCTGGCCCGTCGCCAACTGGGCCACGGCCGCGGCGGGCGGATGAAGATCGAGCGCGACCGCGTCGAGGTCACCGGCGGCGTCCGGCACGGCCGCACCCTGGGCGGCCCGATCGCGCTCACGGTCACCAACCGCGACTTCGCCAACTGGGAGGAGCGGATGAACCCCTGGCCGGTGGAGGCGCAGACCGCCGAGGTCCACCTGCCCCGTCCGGGCCACGCCGACCTGGTCGGCACCCAGAAGTACGGGGTCAGCGACGTCCGCGACATCCTGGAGCGCGCCAGCGCGCGGGAGACGGCGGCGCGCGTGGCCGGTGGTGCGGTGGCCAAGGCCTTCCTCGGCGCGCTCGGGGTGAGTGTCTACAGCCACGTCATCCAGATCACCGGGGTCACCGCTCCGCGCCGCGAGGACCTCACCCCGGAGGACTTCGCCGCCGTGGACGAGTCGCCGGTGCGCTGTCTCGACGACGAGGCGGGGCGGGCGATGGTGGCCGAGATCAACCGCCTGCGCAAGGCCAACGAGTCCCTGGGCGGCGTGTTCGAGGTGCGCGCCTTCGGGCTCGTGCCGGGGCTGGGCTCGCATGTCTCCTGGCGGGAGCGCCTCGACGGCGTGCTGGGCCAGGCGATCCTCTCCATCCAGGCGATCAAGGCAGCCGTCGTGGGGGACGGGATCGAGGTGGCAGGGCTTCCTGGCTCTGAGGCCCATGACGAGATCTTTTACGACGACGAGCGCGGTTTCTATCGCCAGACCAACCGTGCCGGCGGGCTGGAGGGCGGCATGACCACGGGCGACCCGATCGTGGTGCGCGGCTACATGAAGCCGCTGCCGACGCTGACCAAGCCGCTGCGCTCGGTGGACATCGCCACCCACGAGCCCGCCGAGGCCCTGCGCGAGCGCACCGACTCGTGCACCGTGCCCGCTGCCGGCGTGGTGGGGGAGGCCATGGTGGCCTTCGTGCTCGCCGACGCCTACCGGCGCAAGTTCGGGGGCGACCACATCGACGACGTCCGCGCCGCACTGGACGCCTACCGCACGCGCATCGGCTGGCAGCGACGGTGAGCGCCGTGCAGACCAAAGACATCGCGTTGGTGGGGTCCTCCGAGAAGCACCTGCGGACCGCCGCCGCGGCGATCGGCGAGGTGGGGGCGCCCGGCGGACGGATCACCCTACACGCCCCCGCCGAGCTTGATCCGGAGGCGCTGATGAATCATCTGGTCATCTGGCTCGATGGCGACGACGGTTCCGTGCCGTGGGCTGTGGTCGATCTCGTTCTCCCGGAGTCGCGGGCCGGCGAGATTGAGCGTGCCGTGGCGTCGCTTCAGGGCATGCCCGCTGACACCAAGCTGCTGTGGGCGGCGACCGCCGGCGGCGATTACCCCGTCTACATCGGTGCCGGGCTGCTGGGGGAGGACGGCACGGGGTTCTGGCCGCGCACTGTCGAGGGCCGGCGCTTTCTGGTCACCGACTACAACGCCGGCCGCCGCTACGCCGAGCGGCTGGAGCCGCTCGACGGGCGGGTGACGATCATGCCCGGCGAGCAGTCCAAGACGATCGCTCACGCCGAGATCGTGTGGACGGAGCTGGTGCGGGCCGGGATGACCCGCGCTGACGTGGTCGTGGCGCTCGGCGGCGGCGTGGTCGGCGATTTGGCGGGCTTCTGCGCGGCCACCTACCAGCGCGGGGTGCGCTTCGTACAGGTCCCGACCACGCTCGTGGCCCAGGTCGACTCGGCGCTGGGCGGCAAGACCGGCGTCGATCTGCCCGAGGCGAAGAACTATGTTGGCGCCTACCACCAGCCCCAGGCGGTCATCGCCGACACCGACGCGCTGGCGTCGCTGCCTGCCGAGGAGCTGGCCGCCGGGTACGCCGAGGTGGTCAAGACGGCGCTCATCGCCGGCGGGGATCTGTGGGAGCGGGTCCGCGGCGGCGCTGAGCCGGACTCGCCGCCGATCATCGCCGCCTGTGCGCACACCAAGCTGAGGATCGTGGCCCGCGACGAGCGCGATGGGGGCGCCCGGCAGGTGCTGAACCTCGGCCACACCGTCGGCCACGCCATCGAAGCCGCGACCGGGTATGCCGCCTACCGCCACGGCGAGGCGGTCGGGCTCGGGCTGTTGGCGGCGCTGCGCCTGTCGGGTAGCGACGACCTGCGTGCCGAGGTCGGCGAGCTCCTGCGCACGCACGGCCTGCCCACGACGCTGCGCGACGTCGACCCCGACGCCGTCGTCATGGCCACCGCGCGCGACAAGAAGCGCATGGGGGAGGGGCCCGTCCCCTTCGTGCTGCTGCCTGAGCCGGGCGACCCGCGGCCCGGCAGCGCGGTGGTCCCGCGCGAGCTCATCGCCGCGGTGCGAGAGCTCGCAGCGTAGGCCGTTTTGAGGAATGCCACTAACGTGAGCGCGATGGAAGTGCGCAATCGCATCGAGGTGATGCACGGCGTCAACCTGGACCAACTGGGCCGGCGCGATCCCGATCACTACGGCACCCTCACCCTGAGCGCGCTGGAGATAGGGATCTCGGAGGCCGCCGCCGACCTGGGTCTGGCCACCCGCTTCTTTCAGACCAACCATGAGGGCGCCTTCGTCGAGCATCTGCACGGCCTCACCGGACTGGCCGACGCCGTGATCCTCAATCCGGGGGCGTGGACGCATTACTCCTATGCGATTCGCGACGCCCTGGAGCTGACCGGGCTGCCCGCGGTGGAGGTCCACCTCTCCGACGTCGACGAGCGCGAGCCGTTCCGCCGCGAATCGGTCATCCGCGATCTCTGCTGCGCGCGCATCGCCGGCCAGGGCCAGGACGGCTACCGCGCGGCGCTGACCCGCCTGGCCGAGGAGCTCTCGACCGCCGTATGAGCGACCGCGCGACCCGCCTGGCCGAGAGGCTGCCCGAGATCGGCGCCGACCTGCTCCTGGTCACCTCGCTGGTCAACGTCCGCTACCTGACCGGCTTCACCGGCTCCAACGGCATGGTCCTGGTGGGTCCCGACACGCGGGCCTTCGTCACGGACTTCCGCTACGTGGAGCAGTCGGCCGACGAGGTCGACGGCGCCTTCGAGCGCACGATCTCGCCCGAGCTTCTGGACACGCTCCCGGACCTGCTGCCATCCGGCGAGCAGCGGCTGGCCTTCGAGGATGCCCACATGAGCGTCCGCACCCGCGGCCGCCTGGGCGAGATCGTCGGAGGCCGCGTCGAGTTGGTCGCCGCGGGCGACGCTGTCGAGTCGGTGCGCGCGGTCAAGGACGCCGACGAGGTCCACCGCATCGCGGAGGCCGCCAAGCTCGGCGACGCCGCCCTGCGCCAGATCATGGAGCGGGGCCTGGCCGGCCGCACGGAGATCGACGTCGCCGTCGCGTTGGTGCGCGCCATGGAGGACCTCGGAGCCAAGCGGCCGTCGTTTGCCCCGATCGTCGCCGCCGGCCCCCACGGCGCGCTGCCCCACGCCCAGCCGCGGGCGGTCGAGATCGGACGCGACGCGCTCGTGGTCATCGACTGGGGTGCGGAGCTGGACGGCTACTGCTCAGACTGCACGCGTACGTTGGCCACCGGGGACCTCCCCGACGCGACGCTCGAGGTCTATGACCTCGTCCGCCAGGCCGAGCTCGCCGGCCTGGAGGCCGTCACGGCCGGCACCGGCGGTCGCGAGGCCGACGCGGCGGCGCGCGAGGTCATCACCGACGCCGCCCACGGAGAGCACTTCGGCCACGGCCTGGGCCACGGCGTGGGCCTGGAGATCCACGAGGCGCCCCGCCTGTCGCAGCGCTCGGATTCCGTGCTGGCCGCCGGCAACGTCGTCACCGTCGAGCCGGGCATCTACCTACCCGGACAGTTCGGGGTGCGGATCGAGGATCTGGTGGTCGTGACCGATAGGGCGTGCACCATCCTCACGTCGGTGCCCAAAGAGCTCATCACCGTCGGCTGAGCTTGTGGGCCTCCCGGAGACCCACTAGATGTCTCGCCGAACCGAGCAGCGCCGCGCCGCGGTGTGGGCGCTGTATCAGAGCGACCTGCTCGGGCGCCCTCTGGGCGACATGCTGCCCCGCGACGTCCATACCTTCACCTTCGCGCTGGCCGAGCAGGCGCGCGAGCATCAACCCGAGTTCGACGAGCTCATCCGTCGCCACGCCAAGGACTGGCCGCTGGAGCGGATCGCGCCGTTGGAGCGCTCGATCCTGCGCGTGGCCCTGCTGGAGATGCTCTATCCCGAAGTCGTTCCCGGCGAGCAGCCGATTCCGCCCGAGGGGGCGATCGACGAGGCCATCGAGACGGCCAAACGCTTCTGCGGCTCGGGGGCGCCGGCGTTCATCAACGGCATCCTGGGCGCGGTCCTGCGCGAGCGCGCCGCCGCCCGGGACGCGTGACGGCGCTGAGCGCGCCGCATAAGCGAATCGTAGGAGTTGCTCACGCCCGGCCGGTTTGCGGGCGACAATCACACCAATGAGATTGCTCGTCGTCGACGATGACCGCGGCCTGCGTGACGTCCTGCGTCGGGCGCTGTCGCTCTCGGGATATGAGGTGGTGCTTGCCGCGACCGGGTCTGAGGCGCTGTCTGAGGTGACCACCTCAGTCCCCGACGCGGTGGTGTTGGACGTGGGGCTCCCGGACATCGACGGCCTGGAGGTGTGCCGGCTGCTGCGTCGCGAGGGCAATCGCGTGCCGGTCCTCATGCTCACCGCGCGCGCCGCCGTCTCTGACCGGATCGACGGGCTGGACGCCGGCGCCGACGATTACCTGGTCAAGCCGTTTGACGTGGACGAGCTCCGGGCCCGCCTGCGGGCCCTGCTCCGCCGCGCCGGGGGCGAGGGCGACGTCGAGGGCGGGCTGACCTTCGCCGAGCTGCGCCTGGACCCGGCGCGCCACGGCGTCGAGGTCGCGGGAACGTTCGTCGAGCTGACGCGGACCGAGTACCAGCTGTTGGAGCTGCTCATGCTCAACCCGCGCCGGGTGCTGCCCCACACGACCATCTATGACCGCGTGTGGGGCTATGACTTCGGGCCCACCTCCAACGCCCTGCGCGTGTACGTGGGCTACCTGCGCCGCAAGCTCGAGGACGCCGGCGCCCGTCCGCTCATCCACACCATCCGCGGGGTGGGTTACGCCTTACGGGAGCCCAGCCCATGAGCTTGAGGGCGCGCATGGGCCTGGCCGCGGGAGTGGCGGTGGCGATAGCGGTCATCGCGGTGGCTGTCTCGGCGTACGCGGGCACCCGCTCCGAGCTTCAGGGACAGCTCGACACGTCGCTCACGCATCTCATCCACCCGCTGCTGGTCAACGCCGGCGTGGCCAAGGGGCCCTCGCCGGGCGCCGACGGCGACGCATTCTCGCCGGGCCTCAAGGGCCCGCCGGGATTTCGCGGGCACGGGCTCACCCGCAACGATTGTGACCAGGGCCTGGGACTCGACGATGCGCGCGGCGGCGGCTTCGGCGGGGCTCAGGGCTACGTTCAGCTCGTGAGCCGGACGGGCGCGGTGTGCCTGGCCACGCGCGAGACGAGCAAGCTCCCGGTCAGCGGCGCCGTGAAGGCGCTGGCGCGCTCGGGCAGCGGGCAGTACGTCACCGATGTCACGGTGGGTGCGACGCACCTGCGGGTCCTCGCCCACGGTGCGGGCCGCTATGGGGCCGTCCAGGTGGCGTTGCCGCTCACCCAGGTCGACGACGCCCTCTCGCATCAGCTCCTGCTGCTGGTGATCATCGCGGCGGCGGGGATCGCGCTCGCCGCGCTGCTGGGGCTGTTGGTGGCGCGTACGGCGCTCGCGCCGATCGCCCGCTTCACCCGGCAGACCGAGGCGATCGCCGCCAATCCCGAGAGGCTGGACTCCGAGCGCGTCGACGTGCACGGCGGCGACGAGCTGGCCCGCCTGGCCCAGACGTTCAACAACACGCTCGATGCCCTCGAGCGCTCGGTCCAGTCTCAGCGCAATCTCGTCGCGGATGCGTCACACGAGCTGCGCACCCCGATCGCCACCATCCGAGCCAACCTCCAGCTCATGCGCGACGAGGAGCTCCTCTCGGCCGCCGACCGCGAGGCGCTGCGCCACGACGTGATCGAGGAACTGGACGAGCTCACGGCGCTGGTGGGCGACGTCGTGGAGCTCGCGCGCGGGACGAAACTGGCCGGCGAGCCGGCCGAGGTGCGCGTCGATCAGATCGTCTCCGGGGCGGTGGAACGGACACGTCGCCGCGCCCCGCAGCTGGCGGTGACGGCCTCCCTGGAGCCCACGCTCGTGCATGGAGAGGGCGACCGGATCGCCCGCGCCGTCGCCAACCTGCTCGACAACGCCGCCAAGTACGGCCAGTCGGGCGGTGCCATCGAGGTCGCGCTGGCTGCGGGCACGCTGACCGTACGCGACCACGGGCCGGGGTTTCACGAAGAGGACCTCCCGTTCGTCTTCGACCGCTTTCACCGTGCCCGCGACGCCCGCTCCCAGCCGGGCTCGGGACTGGGGCTGGCCATCGTGCGCCAAGCCGCCGACGCCCACGGCGGGTTCGTGCGCGCCAGCAACGCCTCCGGCGGCGGGGCGCTGCTGGAGATCGGGTTCGGGCCCACGCTCGAGCTCGACGATGCCGCGCTGTCTCACGCTGTCAGCCAGAGCTCGTCGACCCCGTAGCGTTACGACGCGATGGGCTCGGCGATCGCCGAGCCGCTGGCGACCGCGACGGCGCGCCCGTCCGCGTCGGCCACGTCGGCGCGTGCGACGGCCGTCCGGCGCCCTGAGTGCACCAATGTCGCGTGGGCGGTGGCCTCGCGACCGTCGGTGAGCAGTGGGCGCAGGTAGTTGAGCTTGAGCTCCAGGGTCGTGAACCGATGCCCGGCTGGGGCGGCGGTCTGCATCGCGGCGTCGATGGCCGCGCCGGCCAGCATCGCCACCGCACCGCCCTGGGCCCGCCCAGGCGGAGGCGCGCAGAGCCAGCGCGTGGCGGGCAGTGCGAAGATGGCCTCGCCCGGGGCAACCGCTCTTGGTCTCAGCCCGGTGAGAGCACCCAGCCCGGCGTCGGGGGCCGCCCGCTGCCACGGGTCCGGCCCGTCCGCATCGGCTGCGTCCGCGGCCTCCTCGCCCGCGGGCTCTGCGTTGGCGCTGAAGGGCAGCATCACGCACAGCGAGCCTCCGCGCGCGATCAACGCGCCCGCGTCGTCAGCCACGGTCACCTCGGCCAGTGCGACCGCCGCGCTCAGGTCGATCACCTGGGCCGTGGTGACCACCGTCGCGCCCGGGTGCGCCGGCCGGACCTGGCGCAGGGCCAGCTCCGAGGTCGTGATCGCCGTCCCTGCCGGGAGGTCGGCGATGATCGCGCACGCCATGGCGGCGTCGGCGGGGATCGCCAGCACGCCGAGCGGGACTCGCCCGTCGTCGCCGCACAGCCACGGTGAGAGCGGCATGGTGTACCGCGCACGGTCGGCGGTGAGCGTCACCGGCTGCATCCCAGTGAGGCGAAACAGCGGAGGCGAGGGCGTCTCTCCGGCGAGCAGAGCCTGCAGGAACTCAATCCCCGGCCTGGCGGCGAGGGCGGCGTCGGGGTGCCCGCCGCGGACCGGAGCGCGCCACGGCACGTCGTCGTTCTCGCCGCGGGGCGGCGCGCTGGCCGGCTTGGCATCGTGCATGGACTTCAAACTACCGTCCAGTTGGGGGGTGAGGGCCGGACGGTTTGCTGCAGACTTGCTCGGCCAAGCGTTGAACTTTCCGCGCATGCGCCGGTCGCCGCGCCTACGCGCCTGACAGTTACGCCCGGGTGCTGGCGCGTTTCCCCGAGTGGGCAGCCTCGCCGGCGCGCCCGCCCGCCGGCACCCCAGCTTGGCCGACCAGGGCGTCGTGGGCGACATCCGCCCGCGACGCCCGGCGCCGGCTGTGGCGTCACGGCAGCAGGGCGGCCAGCCACCGCGCGACGGCCGCTTGCACCGCCGGGAGGTCGGCCTTGAGCCCGTGGTCGCCGGGCACCTGGATGACACTCCGACTCGGCCCGCTGGGCGGCATTCCAAAGCGGTCGTTGATGCCCTGGACGACGAGCGTTGGCACGGCCACCGCGTCAAGCTCGGGCAGGCGGGTGGGGGAGGGCTTGGTGGCGTTGGCGCGCTGGGGCGGCTTGAGCGGGAAGGCCAGACACACGACGCCGATGGATGCCGTCACGGCCGCGGTGCGGCAGGCAACCCGGGCGCCCATCGAGCGTCCGCCGGTGACGAGCGGCAGGCCGGCCAGCTCGTGGGCGCCCAGCCGCGCCACCACGGCGGTCCACGCCTCGTCGAGGTGTGGCGCAGGAGGCGGCGCTCGGCGCCCCGCCACCCGGTAGGGCTGCTCCACCAGCGCCACCGCGCAGCCACCGGCCAGCGCCGCCTCTCGGGCCGCCTGCAGATCGGGCGCTCCCACACCTCCGCCCGCGCCGTGCCCCATGATGAGCCCGGCCGCGGCGGTACCCGGGCGGTCGGGGAAGCTCAGGTGCGCCCGCGCCGGGCCGCGCGGGGTGTCGATCGTGATCTCGGTCATCGGACGGAATGCTTGCAGCCCGGGCCCGGGCCCGGGCCCGGGCGCGGCCTTCTCGCGCGACGGCGCGTAGCCTTGCCCGGTGGGAGGAATTCCGGCGCAACGAGCTTTCCGGCTGCTGTTCGCCGCCCAGTCGATCTCGTCTCTGGGCGACCGGCTGGTCCCCGTCGCCCTGGCCTTCGCCGTGCTCAACCTCACGGGGTCGGCGACCAGCCTGGGGTTGGTGCTGGCGGCGCAGACGATTCCCCTGGTGCTGTTCGTCCTCGTGGGCGGGGTGTGGGCCGACCGCCTACCGCGGCGGCTCGTGATGGCGTCATCAGATCTTGTGCGCGCGGCGTCCCAGGGCCTCTGCGCGGCGCTGCTGTTGACCGGGAGGGCTCACCTGTGGGAACTGGTGGTGCTCCAGGCGATCTACGGGGCCGCGCGCGCCTTCTTTGACCCGGCCGCTCTGTCGGTGGTGCCGCAGACGGTGGACGGCTCAGAGCTCCAACGCGCCAACAGCCTGATCGCGCTGACCGGCAACATCGCCGCTGTGGTGGGGCCGGCGGTGGCCGGGGTGATCGTCGCCGCGGCCGAGCCCGGATGGGGTCTGGCCTTCGACGCCGTCACCTTTGTGGCCAGCGCCACCTGCGTGCGCGCGATGCCGCCGATCGCCGTAAAGGCGCGCGAGCGTGCGTCGATGCTCCGCGAGCTGCGCGCCGGGTGGGTCGCGTTCCGGGCGCGCCGGTGGCTGTGGATCACGGTCACCTGTTTCACCCTGTACATCGGGCTATGTTGGGCGCCGTGGCAGGTGCTGGGGCCGCAGATCGCTCGGGTGTCGCTCGGCGGCCCTGGGGCGTGGGCCGCGATCGTCGTCGCCCTCGGCGTGGGATCAATCGTCGGTGGCGTCATCGCGTTGCGGGCTCGGCCCCGCCATCCGTTCCGGCTCTCCTTCGGTCTGTTCGTGGTGGTGACGCCGGCGCTGATGTCGCTGGTGGCAGCGCACGCGCCACTGGCCCTGATCCTGCCCGTGGCGGTCATCGACGGCAGCAGCGGGACGATGTTCAACACGTTCTGGTTCACCGCGGTCCAGTCGGATGTTCCCGCCGAGGAGCTCGCCCGCGTGTTCTCCTGGGACTACCTCGGTTCCGTGGCCATCCTGCCCGTCGGCCAGGCGCTCAGCGGACCGGTGGGCGCCGCGCTGGGGCTGTCAACGACGCTCTACGCCGCCGGCGGCGTGTCCTTCGTGCTCTTCGCGCTGGCGCTCGCCGTGCCCTCGGTGCGCAACTTCAGCCCGCCGGCGAGGGTCGCCGGCGGGCTCGTGTCTCGCGACACGGAAGCTGCGTCGATCAGCGGTGGCGGTTGAAGCTGATCACCTGCTGGATGCCGCTTGGCCGGTTGGTGTAGGCCATCGTGTACTTCAGCAGCCCAGGGATGAAGGTGATCCGCTCGTCGGTGGCGCTCGCGCGCCAGGCGTTGGGGCTGGCGGTGTGCTGCCCTCCAGTCAGCGCCTTGCCCGCCGCGGCGATCGCCGCCCACACCGAGTTCTGGCAGCGACGCAGATTGCCGGCACCGCAGTAGTCGTTGGTGAACGGCTGCGGCTGCTTGATGTGCAGCAGCTTCGACACGTCGCGGTCGAAGTACTGATACCAGCCGCTGAACTGGCCGCCCGGCGGCGAGTCGAACACGCTGACCAGCGAGCTGAACTCGTTCTCCAGCGGCCCCAGCTTCGGACGCATGAAGGCGGCCGCGATCTTCGGCCACGCCGCGTTCATGATGGCCGCCCCGGGGTTGTCGATCTTGCCGTCGTTGTTGCGGTCCAGCAGGTTGCCGCCGGCCTTGCGCCAGGCCACCAGGAGCGACAGCATCTTCGCCGCCTGGGCGTCGGGGGCCTTGGATCCCTTGAGCAGCTTCTGGAGGATCGGAACGGTGAGGATGTCCCGGACGTCCTGCGTGGCCGTGGCGTTCATGGCCGCGGTGACCGTGGCCAGCGACCACTTGCCGTTCTTGCGCAGGCGCGCCAGGTTGTAGTTGAGCAAATCCACTCGCGCTGAGCTGCCGTTGGCGTTCCAGGCGTCGTCGGCGGCGCCGAACCCGTGGGCGGAGACGTTGTTCCAGTTGGTCATCGTCCCCTTGACGGGCGTGTGCACCGGGTCAACGCCCTGTGGGTGCAGCTTGTCTGAAGCGAAGCCGCGCCACTCCCACTTTCCGGTGCCGATGGTCGGCAGGCTCGGATCCGTTCCCTTGGGCCGGAGCGGCAGCAGCCCGGTTGTGATCTCGGCGACGTGCTTGTCGTCGATGTAGAACGAGTTGAACGTCTGTGGCGTCAGCTCCGCGGCCTTGAAGAACGACTGCGGGCTGTGGACCTGGCCGTCGGAGAGGCGGCGGTTGAACAACAGGTCGAGCACGTCCTTGCCGAAGCTCGAGCGCTTGCTCGTGATCGCCACCAGCCGATGGTGGACGCGGGCGTAGCCGACGACCGGACCGTGGACGGTGGTCATGTAGGCGACCGTCTTGCCGTTGAGCGTCCCCGCGTCGAAGTGCTGCATCGAGCGGCACTTGCCCTTGAACAGGTACTTCGTCCTGCTGTGGCCGCACAGCGTCTCGGCGTACTCGTCCACGACGTCGCCGGAGGCTGAGGTGAGCGTGGTGGCGAAGTCCGGCCCGCGCCCGATGAGCATGTAGCCCGGGAACGGCGCCGATGTCGCTCCGCGCCAGTCCAGGCCGGGAGCGTGCATGTCGATCTCATAGGTCAGGCCCGGGTAGAAGTAACCGACCTGCGGGCCGCCGACCAGCAGCGGGTGCCCGGTGGTGGAGTACTTACCCTCGACCATGAGCTCGTTGGAGGCGTGCGGGCGAGGCTCGAGGCGGCCGAGCTTGGCCGCTGCGGAGGCGGACACCGCCGGCGTGGCCTGGTAGCTGTCCGGGTCCAGCACGACGCTGCCGGGCGCGCCCGGCTTCTTGGGGGTGTGGTCGTAGTTGAAGGTGCCGTCCACCGTGGTCGGGCTGCCGGCGTTGAGATTCTGGCGCAGGTCGTCAAAGACGCTGTAGCCCTTGTCGGTGCCCAGCCGATGCTCGAGGGCGCCCAGGAACTCGGAGTCCTGCGCCTCGCGGCCGCCGCCCTCGCCGAAGAACTGGTCCTTGAGCGCGTTGAGGGCGTAGATGTCGCTGCGGGTCCACTTCGGCGTGGTCGGGCTGTGGATCGCCAGGTAGGCGTTGATCCCCTTGACGAACTCGTCGATGTCGGACAGCACCGCCCGGCCCTCGGGCCCGGCCTTCTGAAGCACCTGAGTCTGGCGGGCCACGACCCGCCGGGTCTGGGCGCTGGGCTGGAAGTCCTGGAGGTTCTCGATCAGCCCGATCGCGGTGAGGCCCGGCACGTCGGTGGCGGCCACGTAGGAGTTGTCCCGTGCCTCCGAGAGCAGGAGCCCGCGATCCTCGGCGGCGATCCAGCCCGACGCCCAGACGCCGCCGTCATGGGTGGTGGCGGTGACGTGGGGGACGTGGAAGCGGTCGCGCACGATCGTCACGCCCTTGAAGGGGACGGGCTCGATCGTGCCGGGGCCGTCGCCGCTCAGCCCGAACTTCTCGGATTTGAAGTCTGTGAACAGGTCCGCGTTGTCGACGTGGTCGAACAGCGGGGTGAGCGCGTTGTACATCTGCGCCTGGTCCGTCGCGTCGGCTGGGATCGACGGGCTGATGGACCCCTGCTGACCCGATGGGATGATGTTGCGGGCGACCTGCGAATAGTCGATGTCCGCAGCGCGTGCCTGCGCAGTGGCTGTCCCCAGAGCCACGATCGCGCCTGCGGCCAGCGCGGCCGTGATCCGTTTCATAGCGAAGCTCCTCTTGTCTGGGCCCTGCCCCCGGTGAAGGGCGTGTGAACCGCGCGCCAACATACACAACCACCCGGGTCCGGGCGCCGCACATGCACGATCCGGGGCAGGCATCGGCGCTTGTGGCGTCCCTCGGCCGGGGTCGTGGGAGATTTGGGGCCTGTGACGACCCTTATCTCCCACAACCACCTGCAAAAGCCCTGATTCTTCCCATTGCAGTCAGCACCATCGCCGCCTTCCCCAGCACGCAGTTGGCGTTCGCCGATACCCCGCCAAAACCCCTACGGAGACCACCGCCAAAAGGGGGCGCTAGCGTTCAGAGAGCCATGCCCCGCACACTCGAGGTCCCCCAGTACACCGTCGCCGACGAGGTCCGCATCGACCCCACGCGCACCGCGCTGATCGTCGTCGACATGCAGAACGACTTCGTCAGCGAAGGTGGGAGCCTGCGCGTGCCGGACGCCGAGTCGACGATCCCGGTGATCACGACGCTACTCGACCTCGCGCGCGCCTACGGCACGCGCGTAGTCTTCACCCAGGACACCCACCGCGATGGGGACCCCGAGTGGCGTATCTGGCCCGAGCACGCGCGCGAGGGCACCTGGGGCTGGCAGATCGTCGACGCGCTGGCCCCGCGCGAGGACGAGACGATCATCCCCAAGGTCCGCTACGACGCCTTCTACGGAACGCCGCTGGACCATCTCCTGCGCATGTGGGGCGTGACCACGCTGGTGATCTGCGGCACCGTGGCCAACATCTGCGTGCACTACACGGCCGCCAGCGCCGCTTTGCGCTGGTATGACGTGATCATTCCCCGCGACGCCGTCTCGGCGCTGGACCCGTTTGACCTCGAATCCTCGTTGCGGCAGACGGCGTTCCTGTTCAACGGCCGGATCACCACCGCCGCCGGCGTGCGCGTCTGAACCGGCCCTGCCAGGCCGCCCCCCGATAGGTTCACGCACCGTGGAAGCGCAGCGCCCTGCACAGCCGCGCCTTTCTGCGGCGTTGCTGGCCGGCGGGGTGATCCTCGTCTCCATCAATCTGCGGCCAGCCGCGGCCAGCGTCGGTCCCGTGCTTGACCGCATTCAATCCGACACCGGGCTCTCCTCCGGGTGGGCGGGCGCCCTGGCCACGCTGCCGGTCCTCTGCTTCGGTCTGCTGGCGCCGCTGGCACCACCGCTGGCACGACGACTGGGCCTGCACACGGCCATCGCCGTGGCCCTGGTGGCGCTGGTCACGGGGATGCTCGTGAGGCTGGTCCCCGGCGACGTATTCCTGTTTGCGGGGACCGCGCTGGCGGGCGCTGCCATCGCCACCGCGAACGTGCTGATGCCGGTGATCGTCCGCCGCGACTTCCCGGACCGGACCGGCACCGCGATGGCGCTCTACACCACCTCGCTCATCGGGTTCGCCGCCCTCGCGGCGGGGCTGACGGTGCCGGTGGCCGACGCGTTCGGCGGTGGATGGCGGCCTGGGCTCGGCGTGTGGGCGATCCCGGCGGCCGTCGCGGCGCTGGCCTGGCTGCCGGCGCTCGTGCGCCGCGACGTCGACGCCCGCGGCGATGCGCGGATCGGGTCAGGTGGTCCCACCGTCCGCCCGCTGCTCCGCCGGCCGCTCGCCTGGCAGGTCACGCTCTTCTTCGCCGTGCAATCGGGCGGGTTCTACTCCACTCTGGCCTGGCTTCCCGACATCTATCGCAGCCACGGCGTCAGTGATTCACGGGCCGGGTTCCTGCTCAGCCTCTCGATCGTGGTGGGGCTCCTGACCTCCACCACGCTGCCGGGGCTCGCCACCCGCCTTCGCGACCAGCGCGGGTTGGTGGTGGCGTGTACCACGGTGTGGGCCGTGGGCCTGATCGGCATCCTCGTGGCTCCGATGTCGGCGCCGTACCTGTGGGTGGTCCTGCTCGGCCTGGGACAGAACTCGACGTTCCCGCTGGCGCTGATGCTCATCGTCCTGCGTGGCGGGAGCGTGGCCATGACCGAGGGGCTGTCCACGTTGTCGCAGTCGGTGGGGTATGGGCTGGCCGCTGTCTTCCCACTCGCGGTGGGGGCGTTGCACGGTGCCACCGGATCCTGGACGCCGTCGCTCATCCTCCTGCTGGCCCTGCTCGTCCCGCAGTTCGTGTTTGGACTGGCGGCCGGCCGCAACCGCCAGCTCGCCGCCGCCTGACCGCCTCCTGCTGGCGGTCTGGACCGCACAAGGCCGGCCCGGGAAGGATGTGGCATGTGCGGGGTCTCTGTTCACGACACGCCACACCGGCTGTGCCAGGTAATAGGAAGGTAAGAACGTGATACCGATGAACGGTTGGAGAAAGATGCGCGCCCGCACGGGCGCAGTCGTGGCGGTGGGGGGCGTTGCACTCGTCGTTGCGGCGTGTGGCAGCACCAGTAGTGGCGCCAGTAGTGGTGCCAGCAGCAGCGCGGCTGCGAGCACGAGCAAAGCGCCGGCTTCGGGCTCGGCACGAGTGTCAGTGGCGACCGCGAAGGGTGCGGATGGTATGTACCTGGTCGGCCCGTCCGGACGTGCACTGTACCTGTGGGTTGCCGACAGTCACGACAAGTCAGTGTGCACCGGAGCCTGTGCACAGGTCTGGCCCCCGGTGACCACCACCTCGGCGCCGGTCGCCGCCGGCGGGGTGACCGCGTCGCAGCTGGGCACGATCGCTCGATCTGGCGGCACGAAACAGGTCACCTATGACGGGCATCCGCTCTACTACTTCGCCAGCGACACCAGCAAGGGGTCGCTCACCGGGCAGGGCAACGACACGTTCGGAGCCAAGTGGTGGCTGGTGGCGCCCACCGGTCAGGCGATCACCGCAACGGCCGCGGCGGCGTCGGATGCCTCGTCGTCGAGCAGTCCCACCGGGTATTGACCGCAGGCCGCCTTCATCGCGCTCAGGGCGCCCGCTCGGGCGCCCCGGGTGCGCTTGTTAGGCGGCGGCGCGACTGATGAGGACGGCGAGCGCCGTCCTGGTCTGCGCCAGGGCGTCGGTGAGGTCGGCGTGAAGCTCGAAGCCGCCCGCCGTGGCACCGGCGCCGGCGATGTCGCACAGCGCCTTGGCGATCTCACTCATCCGCGTAGCCCCGACGGTGGCGGCAGAGCCCTTGAGGCCGTGAGCCAGGCCGTGCAGGCGATCGGCGTCAGCGGCGGTGATCGCCTCGTGCATGGCGGGCAGGCGCTCGGCGGACTGGTCCAGGAACATCGTGGCCAACGTCACCTCGGTCTCCGGATCGGCGAGCTCTTGCAGCGGCGCGGGGTCCAACACCTCGCCGGCGGCGTCTTCGTCGTCGCCGCTCGGCGCAAACTCGGGCAGGCGGCCGAGGACGTCATGGATCGTCTGGCGGCGCAGGGGCTTTGAGAGGTAGTCGTCCATGCCTGCGGCCAGGCACTTCTCGCGATCGCCATCCAGCGCGTGCGCGGTCAGCGCGATGATCGGGGTGTGGCGGGCGGCCTGCTCCTCGCGGCGGCGGATCACCCGAGTGGCGGTGTAACCGTCAACGTCGGGCATCTGGCAGTCCATGAACACCGCGGTGTAGTCGGTGCGGCCGGTCATGGTGATCGCCTCGCGGCCGTTTGCGGCGACCTCGACGACCAGGCCGAAGCTGCGCAGGAGGCGGATGGCGGCGAACTGGTTGATGTCGTTGTCCTCGACGACCAGCACCCGGCCGCCGTCGCCGGGCAGGACACCCGTCGCGGCAGCGCCGGCGTCGGCGGCAATTGCCCGCTGAGCGCTGCGGGTGCGGTGAAGCGTGGTGAGCAGCTGGTTGTAGAGACGCGACGGCCGGATCGGCTTGCCGACCTGGGCGTCGAAACCCGCGGCGTCTGCCGCCGCGGCTTCGATGGGCGAGGACACCACCATGATCAGACGCGTGGCCCGCAGCGCGGGCACGTCGCCGATCTCGCGCAGCAACATCAGCCCGTCAACGTCGGGTAGTCGCGCCGCGATGAGCGCCGTCTCGAAGGGACGGCCGGCCTCGGCGGCCGCGCGCAGGAGGCGTAGGGCGGTGGCGCCGTCGGCGGCGGTGTCGGGCTCGATCCCCCAGCTGGCCAGCGTGCTCTGCATCACCGCGCGGTCGGTGTCGTCGCCGTCGACGACGAGGACGCGGGCGCCGGTGAGGTCGTCGCCCAGCAGGTCAGCTTCCACGCCCAGGCCCGGCTCGTAGGGCACGCTGAACCAGAAGCGGCTGCCCACACCGGGCCGGCTGTCACAGCCGATCTCACCGCCCATGAGCTCGACCAGCTGCTTGGAGATGCACAGGCCCAGCCCGGTGCCGCCGTAGCGCCGCGTCGTGGTGGCGTCAGCCTGGGAGAAGGGCTCGAACAGCGCGGCCAGCTTCTCGGCGTCGATGCCGATCCCGGTGTCGGCCACCTCGAAGCGAAGGCGCTCGTCGCTCCCGGGTCCGTCAACGAGGCCGACGGTGACGTTGACCTGCCCCTCTGAGGTGAACTTCACCGCGTTGGAGAGCAGATTCATCAGCACCTGGCGAACCCGGTTGCCGTCGCCGGTGATCACCGCGGCGACGTCCTGGCCCACGGTCACGTCCAGGGCGAGGCCGCGCTCGTCCGCGTTGACCCCGACGATCTCGGCCACGTCGTCGACCGCCGCGCGGACCGAGAAGTCCTCGCGCAGGATCTCGAGCTTGCCCGCCTCGATCTTGGAGAAGTCCAGGATCTCGTTGATCACGCGCATCAGCGCCTCGGCCGAGGTCATCGCCACCTGCGCATACTGCGATTGCTCGCCGTTGAGCGGGGTGTCGAGCAGGAGCTCGGCCATGCTGACGACGCCGTTGAGCGGAGTCCGGATCTCGTGGCTCATGTTGGCCACGAACTCTGACTTCAGCCTCGAGGCCTCCAGGGCCTTCTCCCGGCTGGAGCGCAGCTCGTCCTCCATGCGACGGCGCTGGGAGATGTCGCGCCACACGCTGAACGCGCCGGTGATCGAGCGGTCCTCGGAGCGGTAGGGCGCGATGTCCACGGCGTAGGTGCGGCCGTCGCCCGCGCCGTACTCGAGCGATCCCGACACGCCGGTGAGCGCCCGGTGGATGGCCGGCTCGATCGTCTCAAGCCGGTCCGGCGTCACCAGTTCTGACAGGAGCTTGCCCTCGAAGGCGTCGCGATCGACGCCCAGCTCCTTCATGAGTGCGCCCTGCACGAACCGGCAGCGCAGTTCGGCGTCGTAGAGCACGACCATCGTGTCCGGCAGGCTGGAGAGCAGGACGCGTTGGCGGTTCTCGGTCTCCTCGCGCCCGATGCGAGCCGCGCGCTCTGCGGTCACGTCCTGGGCGGTGCCGGCGATACGCGGCGGCAGGCCGACGCTGTGGTCGGCGGCGAGGTAGTCGCCGCGGACGGACAGCGTCTTCACACGCCCCCCGCTCAGCGCCACTCGGTATTCGTCCCTGAACGGCTCGCGCTTGCGCACGATGTCGAAGATCTTGTTCCGTACGCGTTCGCGATCCTCGGGATGCACCAGCGCCAGGAAGTCGTCCATCGCCGGCGCGGCGGACAGCGGGCTGACGCCGTGCAGGAGGTATTGCTGCACCGACCAGGCGGGCTCACCGGTCTCCAGGTTCCAGGTCCAGCTGCCGACCCCGGCCACCGACTGGGACTCGTCCAGCAGGCGCCGTCCCTCGCGCAGCGCCGACTCGGCGGCCTTGGCGCGGGTGATGTCCTCGATGTGGGAGACGAAGTGCAGCGGCGTGCCGTGCTCGTCGCGCACGAGCGAGACCGACAGCTTGACCCAGATGAAGTGCCCGTCCTTGTGGAAATAGCGCTTCTCCATCTGGTAGGTCTGGATCTCGCCGGTCAGGACCCTGCGGAGCTTGTCGAGGTCGGTCTCCAGGTCGTCAGGGTGCGAGATGTCCTGGAAGGTGAGCGCGAGTAGTTCGGTTTCGCTGTAACCGACGATGTCGCACAGGGCGTGGTTGACCTCGAGCCAGCGGCCGTTGGGACCGACGAGGGCCATGCCGATCGGCGCCTCGTCGAAGGTTTCGCGAAAGCGCGCTTCCGAGTGCTCCAGGTCGAGCTCGAGGCGGTGCTGGTCGGTGACGTCACGGGCAATCGATGTGGCGCCGATCACGTTGCCGCCGGCATCGCGCAGCGGGGCGGCCGAGAGGTCGACGTAGATGCGCGAGCCGTCGCGGCGCCGGCGCGGCAGCGCGCGCTCGGTGACGTGCTCGCCGGCGGCCAGCCGCGGCATCAGCTGCTCGGCGGTGGGGCAGCCCCGGTCCGTCGGCGCGGTCTGACAGGTGCCGATCATCTCTGCCGCCCTGTAGCCGTAGAGACGCTCCGCGCCGGCGTTCCAACTGGTGATGGTGCCGCCGAGATCGACGGTGATGACCGCATCGTTGGTGGAGTCCACGACCCGGGCCAGCTGCTCGCGCTGAACCTGCGCGGCGCGACGTTCGGCGATGTCGCGCACCAGCGCGTTGAACCGCGGCCCCGCCGGCGTGTCGACGCGGGCAATGGACACTTCCACCTCGAGCGTGTGGCCGTCGCGGTGGCGGGCGGTGACCTCGACGGGGAGCGCGGGCAGATCTGCCGCCGCGGAGGCGTGGCGCTCCAATCCGTCGCCGGCGTTCAGGTCGGGCAGGATCGTCTCGGAGGCGAAGGTGCCGATTGCCTCGGCTGCGTTCCAGCCGAAGAGCCGCTCGGCGGCGGGGTTCCAGTCGACGATCACGTGGTTGCCGTCCACGGCGATGAACGCGTCGTGCGCGCTCTCGATGATCGAGCGCGTCTCGTGTTCGCGCGCGATCAGAGCACGGTTCGCGGCGCGCAGGTCGAGCTCGGTCATGATGTTGTGGGCGAGCTCGGTGAGGATCTCGATCTCGATCTCGGTCCACTCGCGAGGGGTGTGCTCGATCGCGCAGAACGAGCCGAGAGTGTGGCCGTCGGCGTCGGTCAGGGGGACACCGCAATAGGCGATCACGTCGAGGTCCTCGACCGCGTCGCTGCCCTTGACGCGTGGGTCCTGGCGGGCATCGGTGACCACCAGCGGCGCGCCGCCGGTGACGACGTGCTGGCAGAAGGAGTGCGACAAGGGCGTCTGATTGACCGTCGTGCCCACCGAGCTCTTGAAGTACTGGCGGGTGTCGTCGACCAGCGTCATCGTCGCCACCGGGGTGCCGAGCAGCTTGGTCGCCAAGCGCGTCAGGCGGTCGAAGACCTCCTCGGGCTTTGAGTCCATCAATTCCGAGCGCCGCAGCGCGTCAAGGCGCAGGGCATCTCTCAGCGGGTCGCTCATCTGCCCGGGGTGATCGGCAGGAATGTGCGACACATGAGGCCCGCTGCGCGATTTTCCCCACGGACTCGATTGAACGCTGCACAATGCGCCCGGGACCGAAATGCTGCCGCTGTCCAGCCCCCGAGCTCCCGCGGCGCCCCTGGGCGCTGCGCTGTATGAGTCGCACTACCTCACCGCGGCCGACCCCGCCGGTGGCCGCGCCCTGTGGCTGCGCTTCACCGCGCTCAAGCGCCCCGGAGAGCCCGCACGTCTCACCACGTGGCTGACCTTCTTTGACCGGTCGGCCGTCGGCGGACCCCGCGCGCTGCGCGTGACCGCGGCCGAGGCGTTGGCCGCTCCCGGCGCAGGCTGGGCACGGTCGAGCCTGGGGGAGATGGGGCCGTCAGGCACCCGCGGAGAGCTTCAGGCGAGCGCCGGTGACTCCGGACTGGGGCGCGTGAGCTGGGACCTTCGCATCAAGGCACGCGCCGGCGAGGTGGCCTACCTGCCGGCGCGGTGGCTCTATGACCGTTCCGTCCCGCGCTCCAACGGCGCCGCGCTGGTGCCGGCGGCGCACGCCTCCGGGGCTCTCATCCTTGACACACACGAGGTGGCGATCGATGGCTGGGAGGCCATGCTCGGCCACAACTGGGGGTCAGAGCACGCCCATCAGTGGTGTTGGTTGCATGCCGGCCGCCTGGGCGAGGACGGCTGGGGTTGGCTCGATCTCGCGCTCGTCCGGATCGGGATCGGACCGGTGGTCACGCCGTGGATTGCCTCGGGCGCGATCGAGCTCGAGGGACGGCGCTACGCGCCCGCGCCGCTTCACCGCGTGACGTGCCAGCGAGCCGGCGAGCGCACCAACGTGCGCGTCGCGTTGTCAGGGGGTGCGACGGTCACCGTGGACCTGACCGCGCCCGCCGCCGACACCGTCACCTGGGACTACGCCAGCCCGCGCGGACCGGGCCGCATTGTCGCTAATTGCTCGGTGGCCGACGCACGGATCGCGCTGAAGACGACGGGTGGCACCCGGTCGTTGACCGTGAACGGTCGCGCCGCGGTCGAGCACGGAGGCACCCCGTGACCGGACACCGGCGCCTGCCGGCCCTCAAGGTGACGATCCAGACCACCTTCAAGCCCAGGTCGGGACACGCGCACACGACGCACGTGAACACAGTGCTGGTCAGATAGACGGGACCTCAGCGCGCGATTGTCCCGTATGGCCCGTTGAGTGATCGCATGTTCGCCGCTCTTCCACCACCAGCCAGCCCGCCCACCGTCCTCGTACGGCAGGCCGCCGTCGGGCCGGCGGCCGTGCGGCCGATCACCTCCATCCTCGGCGTGCTGCGCCGCCGCCAGACGACGGCCGACCTCGCCCCGACACTCGTCGCGCAACTCGCCGTGCAGGCGCGCAGCCCGATCACGACCGGACTGGAGGGCACGCCCGTCGTGTCGCTCGTCCGGCGGGCGAGCACGCCGTGGGGTCAGAGCATCTTCCTCACCCCCAGCCTGCCGCGGACTCGACGGCAGTTCGCGCGGCTCCCGGCCAAGTTACGAGGCGTGACTGTCGTCCATCAGGTCTCGATCGCGCTCTATCCGCTGAGCACCGGGCAGATCACCCCGGCCGTGATCGAGGCCGGACGGGGCTGGAGCAGCGAGAGCGAGCACGACGTTGACCGTGCCGGAGACCGGTTCGTGTTCCTTTTCCCCGACGGCGTGGCCAAGGTCGCGCTGTGGAACGCGAGGTCGATCGCCGCCCACCCCCGACCCCTGGTGGAGCGCCATTCACGCCCTGTGGTCGCTAGCGTCCACGACAACGTGGCGGCGTTTGAGTCGCGGACGTTTCAGAGCCCCGGCCATGAGGTCTGGTACGGGCCCACCGGCCAGGTCGTGAAGCGCATCGCCAACGCCTCATCGTGCGCGCCACCACTCGGCAGTTGCTGTTAGGACACTCTCTCCGCGCGCGCATCGGCTCAGGGATTCCCGCACACCTGCTGGGCTAAGCCCCCCGCGCGCGCCCGAACGCGAACGGAGACAGGTCGACGGCGGGCTCGTCGCCGGTGAGCCACTGCGCCACCGCCTCGCCGATCGCGGGCGAGTGCTTGAAGCCGTGTCCCGAGCACGCCGAGACGACGAGCACGGCGTCATGGTCGGGGTGGCGATCGATGATGAAGCGGCTGCCGCGGGCGCTGGTGTAGAGGCAGGAGACGGTCCGCAGCGGCTCCTCGCCCAGCCACGGCAGGTAGGGCTCGACGCACCCGCGATACATGCGCTCGATCTCGGATCGGCTGGCCGGGTGTTGGCGCCCGTCAGGAGCCGTGGTGTGCTCGTAGGACTCCGAGGCCACCTTCACCCCACCGCGGGCCCCATCGATGGCCGGGAAGCCGTAGAACCCGTCGAGGTGGACGAAGCCCTGCTGGTCCCCGCCGACGTCCCACACGAACGTGGGCATGTCGCGCAGCGCGGCGTAGTGCTCGCGGATGGGGAACCAGAACAGCAGCTGGCGATAGACGGCCACGAGGTCGCGCATCGCGGGGACGAGGTCGCCGATCCACGCGCCCGGGCACAAGAGAAGCCGCTGCGCCGCGTAGGTCTCGCAGTTGGTGGCCACGGTCACGCCGCCACCTGACGCCGTCCAGTTCTCCACGCGCTCGTCGAGGTGCAAGCGGGCGCCGTGGCGCAGCGCGAGCGCCAACTGCGCCGCCACCGCCCGCTCCGGCCGCACGTATCCCGCCCCCGGCTCGTAATACCCCACCGTCGTCTCTCCCGCCGCGAACATCGGAAACTCGGCTCGCACGTCCGCGTTGGTCAGGTCCCGGTGCTCGATCCGGTACTGGAGCGCCGCCGCTCGCGTCTCGGCCAGGAAGACGCTCGACGGGTGGGCCAGCACGACGATCCCGGTCTGGGTGAGCAGCGCCTCGCCGCTCTCGGCCTCGATCTCGCGCCACAGCTCGTGCGAGCGCCTCGCCAGCGGTACGTACTCGCGCCCCTCGCCGATCGCCAACCGCGTGATGCGCGTGTCCCCGTGCGTCGACCCCCATGCATGCGGGGGCGCGTACCGGTCGATCCCGATCACCGACACCCCGCGCGCGGCCAGCTGCCGGCACGCGGCGCTGCCCATCGCGCCGAGGCCCACCACGATGACGTCGGCGCTGAACATCGCCGCATCATCGCGGAACGCACACCGGACTCGCAGTCGCGCTGGCGGTCTGCTCAGAGCTCGAGCGTCAGCTCGCCCGCGGGCTCGCTGCAGCACAGCAGGGCGTGCTCGTCGTCGGGGCGGTCGAGCGGCTCGGTGGTGTAGGTGACCGCGCCGGCGAGCACCCCGGTCTCGCAGTTGTGACAGACGCCGATGCGACAGCCGAAGCTGACCGGGACGTCGCATGCCTCGGCGAACTCGAGCAGGTTCCCGTAGCTGGGATCCCAGGGCACCGTGAGGTTGGCGCGGCTGAACGTGATCGCCGGACCGGTTCCTGGCGGGCCGCTGGGCTCGTGCGGGGGCGGCCGCTCGCCGTCCAGACCCGGCACCACGATCACCGCCTTGGCCCCGAACACCTCCATCGACACGTGCTCGGGCGTGGTGCCCCGCGCGACGAGCGCCGCCGAGAGCGCGTGCATGAACGCCTCGGGGCCGCACAGGTAGTAGTCGGCATCGATGGGCACGCCGGCGCCAGCGATCGTCTCGATGGACACCCGCCCGACCTGGTCAAAGGCGCCTCCCGGTGCCTCGCCCGGGTCCGGGTGGCTGTAGCTGACGATCCGGTGGGCATGGGGGAGTGCCCCCAGAAGGCTCTCGGCCTCGGCGCCGAAGGCATGCTCGTGGCCGTCGCGGGCGCCGTGTACCCACCACACGTCGCGCCCGGCACGCGCGGCGGCGAGGGCGTGGAGCATGGCCAGCACCGGCGTGGCGCCGACGCCGGCGCTGAGCAGGACGACGGGCCGTTCATCGCTGCGCAAGGTGAAGGCGCCGCGCGGTGCCGCCGCCTCGATGGTGTCGCCCACCCGGACGTGCCGGTGCAGGAAGGTGCTCCCGATGCCATGGGGCTCGCGCTTGACGCTGATGCGGTACGTGCCGTCATCGGCGGTACACGAGAGCGAGTAGCTGCGGATGACCGCCGGCCCGTCGTCCCCGTTGGGGCGCAGGCGGACGGTCAGATATTGCCCCGGGCTGACCGAACCCGACGCGGGGCGCGCCTCGTCGGCTGGGGTCAACGTGAACGAGGTGATCGTGGTGCTCTCGCGCCGGATGGCAGTGACGGTGAGCGGCGCAAATCCCGCCCATGCCGGAGGGGCTGGCGCCTGCGTGGCGGTCTCCTCCTGTTCGAGCAGGGTGCGGAACGAGCCCTTCCACCCGTCGCTGAGGGCCGGGATCCTCAGCGCGCGTTCAAGCGTGCGGCGCGAGCGCTTGGGCAGGTAGAGCAGCCCGTCGATGTCGGCGACGCTGAGCTGCTCGGGCCCGCGCTGCACCCGGGTGATCGGGTCACCGGCCTGGACGGAGCCCTCCTCCAGCACGCGCAGGTAGAAGCCCGGGCGGTGGTGGGCCACCAGCAGCGAGGGCATCAGTGGCTCGTCCATGCGAATCCCCAGGCGAAAGCAGGTCACCCGTGGCTGGGTGACCTCGAAAGTTGCGCTGCCGATGCGGTAGGTGTCGCCGATGCACACCTCGTCGTCGGGGAGGCCCTCGACGGTGAAGTTCTCGCCGAACTGGCCGTAGGTGAAATCGCTTCGGCCCAACTGCTCCCCCCAGTAGCGGTAGGAGTCCAACTGGTAGACGTACACCGCGCGGTGCTCGCCGCCGTGGGCCGCGCGGTCGGCCTGGTCGTCGCCGTCGATGTTGATCCGCCGGACCATCCGGGGGCCGTCGACCGGCTCCTTCCAGATCGCCGTGCGCACGGTCTTGCCCTCCCACGGAACCTCGCGCGAGCCTCCGACGTTGAGCGAGACGAGCCGGCCGGCGCCAGCGGATGTCGCGTCGCTGACGGTCACTCCCGGCTCGAGGGGTCGGCGTGGCGGTGCTGCCCGGCCTCGAGGCCGAGGAGCGCAGACGGATCTCCGGCGGCGGCAGCCCCTCCGGCGATTCCCTCGGGTTCGGCTAGCCAACGACGGATGCTGTACACGATGTGGTGGGCGACGGCAGTGTGGCGTGACATGTGCGGCTCCTCGTGGCTTTTCGTCAGGGGCACGGCGGATGGTCAGATCCGGTGTGGCAGACCATCAGTGCCACGGGCGGGTCCGTTCTTACCGCCACGGTCCTACGCTCGCGCATCGTCCACGCTCAGTCGGACGCCGACACATTGCCGAACTCGCGGGCGGCGTCCAGCAGCCCGTCGTGATCGGCCCGGCAGCCGGGACAGCTCCTCAGATGGATCGCCGTGCCCGGAAAGGCGGCGGCGGAATCCTCTCCGGCGAGCTCGAGGTCGACGTAGGCGTCGAGGATCGCCTCGCCGGCGGTGCAGCCGGCGTCGCCGTCAGCGGATCGCAGCAGGTCATCGAGGTGGCCAAGATCGTCGTTCATCGTGGGACAGCATCCTCCTCCACCACCGGATGGCCCGCCTCGGCGAGGCTGGTCCGCAGGCTGCGGCGGGCGTCGAACAGGTTCTTGTAGATGGCGTTGCGGTTTGAGCCGAGCTGCAGGGCGAGAACGTCGATGGGGACCTCGTTGAGCGCGACGGCCACGAACACCTCGCGCTGACGCTGGGTCAGGGTGCCGATCGCCGCCGACAGCGCCCCGAGCTGCTCGCGCTTCTCCAAGCGGTCGGCGGGTCGCGGCGACAGTGCGTCGGGCAGCAGCTCCCAGGTGAGCTCGGCGGTGGTGGGCGGATGACGGCGCCACGCGTGGCGCGCGACCTTGCTGGAGACCTCGAACACCGCGAACTTGTACGCCCACGTGGTGAAGCGGCTGAGCCCGCGGAAGTCGTCCAGGCGTCTGAGGATGTTCATAAGCGCGTCGTCGGCCGACTGCTGGGCGAGGTCCTCGAGCTCGGGGCCGGCAACTGAGCCGAGCTGAGAGCGGCGACGCGAGAGCTCGTGCAAGGCGACGCGCAGCAGAACCTGATGTAGCCGGGCGACGGCCTGATCATGCCGCGGATGTCCCACCCGCAGCTGTGCCACCCACCGGGAGGACTCCTCGTCGTACCCGGCCCCGGCGCCGGCAACGTGCGGCTCGTCGTTCACTTCGTCGCATGCTAATCCACCTCCTCACGTCGTCAGTGCCGCGCTCGCGTCCGTTCTTACCGTGCCGCGGTGCGGTAAGAGACGTGACGCCGACGCCACTGATTGTCGACGGCCGGGAGCCCCCACTGGGCTTCATACGAGGCACAGACGCGAACGAAAGGACGGCGGACATGGGATTGGCTTGGCAGCAGGGACCTCTGGCACCGGGCGCGCTCGGGACCTTCCTCGTCGCGCAGCCGCTCCCCGAGCGGCTGCTGTACGCCGAGCCCCTGCGGCGGCGCATGCGGGTGATGTTCGGTGGCGCGCCGATCGCCCAGAGCGATGGCGTGGTGACCCTCCACGAGCCGGGGCGCTACCCGGTGGCGTACTTCCCCAAGGAGGACATCGCCGCCGGCGCGCTCGCCGACACCGAGCGCACCACGGAGCACCCGGAGCTCGGCGCCACCGCGTGGTACGCGGTGCGCCACGGCGAGCACCAGGCGCCGCGCGGCGCCTGGGAGCACACTCACCTCCCCGCCTTCGCGAGCATCCTCGCCGGGCGGGTCGCCTTCGCGTGGCACGCAATGGACGCGTTCTACGAGGAGGACGAGCGGATTCTCGGACACGCCGCCGACGCCTACCACCGCATCGACATCCGCCAGACCTCGCGGCACCTCGTCGTGCGTGCGGGCGGCGAGATGGTGGCCGAGACCCACCGCCCGCTGGTCCTCTACGAATCCGGGTTCGCCCCCCGGTGGTACGTGCCCCGCGCGGACGTCGGCGAGCATCAGCTCACCCCGGTGGCGCGCCAGACCTTCTGCCCCTACAAGGGCCTGTGCGACTACTACGACGTCGGCGCGGCCGGGCGGGCGGCGTGGTCCTATCGCGAGGCGTATCGCGAGGTCGACCGGATCGAGGACCACCTCTCCTTCGAGCCCGACAAGGTCACGGTCACCATTGACGGCGAGCGGCTCGAGGTCGCGCCCGGGCAGCAGGTCGTGCCGCACGGGCCCGACCGCGGCCTGACGCCCGAGGAGGCGATTGCCCCGGTCATGCCCTGAGCCCGAGCGCGCCTCAGCGCCCGATGGCCTGGGGGAAGTTGAAGTAGTGGTGCGTGTCGACCTGCTCCCGGACGGCCTCCAGCCGCTTGCGGTTCTGGGCGTAATAGGCGTCCTGCCAGTGCGGGAGCGCGGGGTCGATGTAGTTCTGATATGCACGGCCCGAGACGTGCGGACGGAGCTTCGTCCATGCCTGGTGGATCCACGCGGCGCTCGCCCCGGCTCCGTAGTACTGGATGCAGAAGAGCGGGTGGCGGTGCGCGAAGGCCGTCGCGGTGGGATCGATGCGCCCCACCGCGCCGCCATAGGCGTCGCAGAGCAGGGCCCCCGCGCCCGGCGCCTCGGCGGCTGCCATCATCGCGGCGCGGCCCGCAGCATCGAGGGGGGTGGCCACGTAGTCGGACTTGGCGTTGAACGCCTCTCGCGCCAACGTGCCTCCGGGCGCGGCATTGATGGTGTGGCAGGCCGAGACGCTCTTGCCGTCGCAGTTGGCGAGCAGCAGCTGGATGGCGAGGTAGGGTGCCTCGTGGTTGGAGCTCAGGGTGGCGCCGGGGACCGCGAGCAGCGGCGCAAGCAGCTGCGGCACCTTGCCCGACGGCCCCAGGTATTGCCCGTTGGCGTTGATCGACGCGGGTCCGCCCGCGTTGACGTGCAGGATCGAGGTGATCTTGTCGTCGATATGCGGCGCCCAGTGCTGCCACGCGTCGATCGCGGCGTCAGCGGACGGCCACGGCCACCTGACCTGAAAGTACGTGCTGCGCGCCGGCACGGGATGGGTGCGAAACACGAACTGGGTGACGATGCCGAAATTACCCCCGCCGCCGCCCCGCAGCGCCCAGAACAGATCGGGGTCTGAGCCCTGATCGACGGTTCGCCGGCTGCCGTCGGCGGTGACGATCGTCACCGCGTGGAGGCTGTCGACGGTCAGACCAAGGTGACGGCTGGCCAGGCCGAAGCCGCCGCCCAGCGCAACGCCCGCGATCCCCACAGACGGGCAGGAGCCCCCCGGCACAGCCACGCCATGTGGCGCGAGCCCCGCGTACAGGTCGATGAGCTGGGCGCCGGCGCCGACGGTGACCAGCCCGCTGGGCTTGTCGAAGTGGACCCCGTCCAGGAGCCGCAGGTCAAGGACGATGCCATCGGTCAGCGTCGAGTAGCCGGCATAGCTGTGCCCACCGGACCGCGCGCGAACGCGCACGCCATGGCCGACCGTGAAGCGGACCGCGTCGCGGACGTCGGTCCCGTCGACCGGCCTGGCCACGGCCAGCGGGCGGACGTGGTCAAAGCGCGTATTGAAGACGTGGGCGGTGGCCTCAAAGCCCGGATCGTGGGGCGCGAAGACGTGCCCTCTGATCGCGTTCTTTAACCCGCTGGCCGGGCTCCCGTTCACACGCTGATCACGCCGTCACTCAGCCTGGGGTCATTGCTTGACCAAGGTGCCCACGGTCACGTGGGGCCAGTGGATGCCGTTGAAGTCCAGCATCACGAGCTGCGTGTACTGCAACTGGTGCTTGTCGGGCTGGCCCCCGGTGCCGGCGATCGTCTCGATCCAGAACGTCGCCTCCATCTGCGTCGCCTTGGCGTTGCCCCCGGGCGGGTTGCCGCTGGCCGCCAGAAACGCGGTGTTGGCGGTGCCGCCGCCGGCCTTGATGACGCTGTGGTTGGTCGCGACGTGCAGGAAGGTCCGGCTCTTCATGTTGGTGTTGTGCAGCGAGGACTGCAGGGCGTCCTGCAGCACGCTGTTGGGATTCTTGACGATGGCCTGGGTCACCCCGGGGGCCACGAAGCGGAACGACGTCGGCTGTGACAGGTTGAGCTCGGTGAATGTCTGCGACACCGAGTTGAAGTCACCGTTCGCCGGTGCGGGCGACCCGAAGAAGAAGGGCAGGATGTTGTTGTCGGGGATGTTCTGCGGACCGCCCTGGACCACCTGCGCCACGCCCTGGGCGAGCACGACCGTGCCGTGCGGGATCGACGCCATGCGGACCACCGACGCCGGCTCGTTGGGATCGGTGGTATGCGGCACGGTGGCCCAGATCCCCGGCTCGATGTGCAGCCCGGCACCGGTGCTGGATTCGCTGATCTGCTGCAGATAGGTGAGCCCGAACATCTCGATGTCGGGCATGGCCAGCCCCCGGTTGGGGATCGCCCCGTTGATCGCCGTGAACACGATCGTCTCGTCGGTCTTGTTGAGCTCGAGGAACCGGTCCTGGCTGACCGGGTGATGTGGCCGCCAGATGGCATTGAAGCCGTGGCCCTTCCAGGTCCCGGCCAATGCAGCCAGTGCTCCGAGTGGGTTTGGCGTCGCCGCCGTGATGTCCGCCGCGACCTCCGGCGCCTCTACCTCTGGCGTGGCCAGACCTGCGAACGCGAAATCCGCGTCGGTTTGGATACCTGCCGTCATGTTGACCCCCTCAGGATCGTGTCGCCGCTCGGCCCGGTCCAGGCCACTGATCACTGCCTCGCTACGCGACGCGCGGTCGCGTGAACCCCAATCATCGCGAGCATATATTTGGGTAGGTTCCGGTCGGCCGCAGGACCGTTCTTGCACGGCTCTGCGCGGCGAAGTTGTGCGAGTGGGCCTTGACGCGAGCGTCGGCGTCAGGTTCAGTGGCAGCCATGCAGTTCGCGGGGCCGGCCGATCACTACGATCGCTTCATGGGGCGCTACACGCCGACGCTGGCGGTGGCGCTGGCCGACGCTGCGGGGGTGACGCCCGGGATGCACGTCGTCGACGTCGGCTGTGGTCCGGGCGGTCTGACCACCGAGTTGGCCGCGCGCGTGGGCGCCGAGAACGTCGCGGCGATCGACCCCGCTGCCCAGTTCGCCGCGGTCTGCCGCGAGCGCAATCCGGAAGCCGACGTCCGCGAGGGCGTGGCCGAGGCGCTCCCGTGGCCCGACGCGACATTCGACGCGGCGCTGTCTTCATTGGTGATCGGCTTCATGAGCGACCCGGATCGCGGCTTGAGCGAGATGGCGCGCGTCACCCGGCCGGGCGGCACTGTGGCGGCGTGTATGTGGGACACGGCGGGCGCGGGCATGACGATGCTGGAGTACTTCTGGGACGCCGTGCGCGAGGTCGAGCCGCACGCCGGGGGCGAACGGGAGATGGCCGGCACCCGCGAAGGCGACATTGCGGCCCGGATGACGCGGACGGGCCTTGAGCATGTCGTCAGCGGCGCGCTCACGGCGTCCGCGGGCTATACGAATTTCGAGGACTTCTGGGATCCGCTCACATTCGGCGTCGGACCCGCGGGAAAGCACCTGCAGTCACTGACCGATGCGCAGCGGTCAGACGTGCGGGAGGCACTCCAGGCGCGCCTTCCCAACGGCCCGTTTTCGCTGGACGCACGCGCCTGGTACGCCCGCGGCAGGGTCAGACCCCGCTGACATACTGCGCGCATGGCGCGGCGAGAGACCACGGATGAGGGTGACGCCCCGCCGGCTCCGACCCTGCGCTCTCAGCACGTCGAGGCCACCCGCCGTGCCGTGCTCGCCGCCGCGCGTGCCGCGTTCGGCACGAAGGGCTACGCGCAGACGTCGGTGGACGAGATCGCCGCGGCCGCGCGCGTCACCAAGGGCGCGGTGTATCACCACTTCTCCGGCAAGGAGGCGTTGTTCCGCGCGGTGTGGGCGGAGGTCGAGGCCGCCGTGCTCACGGCCCCTTGCGGATCGCGGGCGGGCTCACCTTGGCCAGCGCGGCATCCGCGCCGTGCTGGATGAAGTCGTAGATGTCGCCGGTGGTCGAGCTCGCGGGGAACCACCCCCCGATCTCGTCCGCGATGACGTTCACGTCGCCGGCGCCGTGTTCGCTGGGCTTCCCCTCGCTCACCTGACCGGCGTGGGCCGAGAGCTCGTGCAGCAGGCTCTCGACGATCTGGTCACGGGTGGGCGTGAACGTCTTGGTCGTCCCATCGGGCGCCACCACCTTGATCTCGGTGACAACCACCACCAGCCCGCGAGATTGTCCCTTGGGCGCCTGGGCGATCTCCGATGTGGTCTCGGCGAGCTCGGTGTCGCCGTACAGGATCTCCGGATCCTCGGAATGGATCGCCACCGGAGTGGTCAGCGTCGTCCCGGGGCCGACCTTGCCCAGTGAGCTGACCAGATGCTCACCGGGCGCCAGAGCCGGCGTCACCACCTGCCTCCACTCGAGGTACTCGTACTCGGGGTGATCATGGCTGCGCGACCACGTCTTGCGGTACTTGGGACCGCGCGATAGTGGCTTGGTCACCGTGACATTCAGCGTCGAACTCCCCGTCGTCACTTCCCAGCCGCCCGACGTGACGGCATCGCGGAGCGACTGGGACACGTCGACGATGACGTCGGTCGGGCCCTTGAGAGGGCCGGACTTGACCAGGGCGCTGCCGGAGCTGCCCAGGCCCTTGGTCACCCACTCCGGCGTGTTGGGGTCCGACCTCACCAACTTGGCCAGTTGGGCCGCGGTGAGCTTGGAGTTGGGGTGCACCATGACGCCGGGAGTGGGCTTGGCGTCGCGCTGGAGCGCTCGGGCCTGGGTGCTCGGTCCGGCGTGGGCCGCGAGCAGGGCACCCACCGCAGCATTGCCCGCGGCGCGCTGCAGTCGCAGGATCGATGCCGCTTGGGGTGCCGGGCTCGCCTCGGTGATGCCGCCGGCGGTGGCCTCGCCGCGACGCTCGGCTGCGACCTCGTCGGCGCGAGAGGCATCGGCCTCGTGACGACGACGATTCGGTCGCGGCGTACGCCCCATGGCGGCCTAACGTACCACCGGCGATCGGGATCAGAACTAGTTGCGCACCACCTCGTAGGTGAGATGGGCGAGACCGTCTCCGACGGTCCGTGTGTCCAGCAGGCGAATCGCCTTCGTCGCGCTGATGTCGCCGAAGAGGCGGTCGCCGCCGCCCACCAGGACCGGAAGCACGAAGAGCCGCAGCTCGTCGACCAGGTCGTGGTCGATCAGGGTCCGCACGAGCTGATAGCTGGCGTAGATGACGATGTCGCCGTCCAGGCTCTGCTTGAGCCTGGTGACCTCCGCCACCACGTCGCCCTTGACGATGGTCGCGTTGCTCCAGCGGGGACTCTCGATGCTCGACGACACCACGTACTTGGGCAGGCTGTTCAGCCTCTCCGCCCAATCGCCGCCGCGCCCGAGCCATCGGTCGGCAAACCAGCCGTCGGTGCGCCGGCCCAGCAGCAGGGCCTCGGTCTGGAGCGCCTCCTGAAAGAAGACCGCTGCCCACGCCTCCTGATCGGATCCCACCGACGGCCCGAACCACCCGCCGAGGCTGAAGCCCTCCTCTCCGTCAGGGTCCTGGACCACTCCATCGAGCGAGACGTTCGTGCTGATGACGATCTTTCCCATCGCAGCTCTCCATTCAGTCGGTTGCGTTCGGCTGCATGGGATGAGGCGGCGGCCGCGACGAAAACTCAGCGACGAGTTTCCGGCGGCCTGGACGTCATTACGTGGGTGAGATGCGTGAGAGCACACGTGGGTGCCGCTCGCCGCGGATGCGGCCGCGGTGCGAGGATGCGGCCGTGACCGAGCAGGCCCTCGCCCGTGCCCGGGCCGGCGACGAGGCGGCGTTTCGCGAGCTCACCGACCTCTACCGGCGTGAGCTGCAGCTGCACATCTACCGGATCGTCGGGTCGATCCAGGACGCCGAGGACCTGCTCCAGGAGACCATGCTGGCCGCCTGGCGAGGCCTGGAGCAGTTCGAGGAGCGCGCCTCGGTGCGCGCGTGGCTGTACCGGATCGCGACCAACCGATCGCTGGACGCCCTGCGGGCGAGCCGGCGGCGCCCGGAGGACCAGCGCATGCCCCAGTTCCCACAACCGACGCGCTGGAGCGAGCCCGTGTGGCTCGAGCCCTACCCGGACGCCCTGTTGGAGGGGATCCCTGATGAGGCGCCCGGACCCGACGCGCGCTATGAGACCAGGGAGGCTGTGGCGCTGGCGTTCATCACCGGGCTTCAGCATCTCCCGGCCCAGCAGCGGGCGGTTCTGGTGCTTCGCGACGTACTCGGGTATCGCGCCGCGGAGGTCGCCGCGATGCTCGACTCAGGCGAGGCCTCGGTCAACAGCCTGCTGCGCCGCGCGCGCGACGCGTTCGCATCCCGACTACCGGCCGCCGGTCGCGAACGCGCGCCGCTGCCCGATTCCAAGCGCGAGCGCGATCTCCTCGGCCATTTCGCGGAGACGGTCGAGGCCGGCGACGTCGATGGCATGGTCGCTCTGCTCACCGACGACGCATGGTTGACCATGCCGCCGCTTCCGCACGCCTACCTGGGCCGCGACGCGATCGGCGGATTCCTGCACGGCGCGGAGGAGCGCCGCGGCGCGCCGATGCGCGTGGTGGCGACGCGAGCCAACACCCAGCCCGCCTTCGCGTGCTACCTGTCGCCAGCGGAGGGCGAGGTCGGGCGCGCCTTCTCGCTCTTCGTCCTGACCCTCGAGGGCGACCAGATCTCCGCCATCACCTGGTTTGCCGATAGCGGCGTCTTTCCGCGCTTCGGCTTGCCGCGCATGCTGCCCTAGCAGGGGCATGCCGCCCGCGCCAACGGGTTCTCAGGCAAGCCACGCCCGGAGACGAGATTGCAGATAGCGTCTGTGCCATGGCTAGTGAGGACAGCAAGAGCGAGAAGGCCGCGACCCAGACCGGCCACGAGCCGCCGGCCGGTGCCGAGGCGAGCGGGACATGGACCGGAACGCGCGGGCCGCTTGACTACACCGCGAGCGCCGGCTGGATCGTCCTGCGCAAGAAGGAGAAGCCGGCCGCGGAGATCTTCTCGATCTCATACGTCGCCAAGGGCGACGACGAGCGGCCGGTGACCTTCGTCTTCAACGGCGGACCAGGCGCGTCGTCGGCGTTCCTGCACATGGGTGCGGTCGGCCCGCTCCGGGTGGCGTTCCCGGCGGACGGCCGGGCGCCGCACATGCCCCCGCGGCTGGTCGCCAACGCCGAGTCGTGGCTGGCCTTCACCGACCTCGTCCTCGTCGACCCGGTGGGGACCGGGTTCAGCCGCGTCATCGAAGACGACACCAAGGATGGCCAGGACACGAGCAAGGGCCACCGCACCGAGGACGGTGGTGCACGCGAGTACTTCGGCTACAAGCGCGATCTCGAGTCGCTGTGCGAATTCATGAGCCGGTGGCTGTCCGCGCAGCGCCGCTGGGGGTCGCCGGTGTTCATCGCCGGCGAGAGCTACGGCGGCTATCGCGTGGGGCGCCTGGTGCGCATGCTCCAGGAGACGACCGGCATCGGGCTCAACGGTGCGGTCCTGATCTCTCCGGCGCTGGAGATCACCTCGCTGCGGCCGACGGACTACGACGTGCTCGGGTGGGTCGACCCGCTGCCGACGATGGCCCTCACCGCGGTGCACCACGGCCGCTCACGCGCGTTCGGCGCCGGTGCCACCCCCGAGGACGTCCGTGCTGAAGCCGAGGCCTTCGCCACCGGCGAGTACGCCACGCTGCTGACGCGGGGGGCCGCGATGCCGGCGGGTGACCGCGAGCGGATACTGACGCGCCTCGCCGACTTGGTCGGGCTTCCGGTGGACCTCGTCGTGCGCGCCGAGGGCCGCGTCACACTCGGCACATTCACCCGCGAGCTCCTGCGCGACGAGCGCAAGGTCATCGGCTGGTATGACGCGACGATCACGGCCACCGATCCCTTCCCCGATCGGGAGGCGTTCGCCGGTCCCGACCCGACGCTCGCCGGCATCGACATGGCGTTCACGATGGCGATCAACCGGCACCTGCGATCGGACATCGGTGTACAGACCGATCGCGAGTACCTGCTGCTCAGCGATGAGGTCAACGAGGCCTGGCGCAACGATGCGCCCGAGGATTTCTTCACCCCGCCGGAGGGCGCCACCGACGACTTTCGCTATGGGATGTCGCTCAACCCCCACATGAAGGCCTTCATCACCAACGGTCGCTACGACCTCGTCACGCCCTACTACGCGACCGACCGGCTGCGCAACCTCATGCGCCTGGACGCGGACATGGCCGGACGGCTGACGGTCCGCCATTTCGACGGCGGGCACATGTTCTACGCCTGGGAGGCCAGCCGGCGGGAGCTCACCGCCGCCATCGCCGCGTTCGTCGCCGACGCGCTCGCGCCGGCGGGTCAGGCGTAGAGCACGAGGAGGGAGAAGCCCAGGGTGGTGGTGCCGCCCGGCAGCGCGCGCCGCTTGCGGATCCGGCGGGCGTACGCGAGGGCGTCGAGGCTGCCGTCCCGCTCGGCGTTGGCCGCCAGCGTGCCCTCGTAGATCGCCCAGTCCCGGTCGTCGGCGATCGACTCGTGCACGACGTCGAAGCCGGCGTCGAGCGCGGCGACGTGCAGGCCGTCGAGATCGGCCAGTTCGTCGACGGTGGCCCCGCCGAGGGCGTCCAGGAACTCGGTCGACGGCGGGCGCGCCCAGAACCCCTCGCCGTAGATGACGACCGGCGCCAGCGCGCGCAGGGCAGCCAGGGCGCCGGGGAAACCGCCGTGCGCGTGCGACGCTCCGACGTTGATGACGGCGTCGAAGTGGCCGCCGACTGTCGCCGCATCCTGGACCTCGAACTGGGCCGGAAGCCCGGCGCCCCGTTTGCGGGCCTCGGCGATCGCGTCCGCGTCGAGGTCGACGCCCAGCCCGCGGGCCCGCGGATAGGAACGCAGCGAGCGCACCAGCATCTCCCCGTTGCCGCATCCGGTGTCCAGGATGACCGGTTGGGGCGGCAGGGACAGCCCCGCGATCGCGGCGTCGACCGCCACCTCGGACATGGGGTGGGCGAAGGGCAGGCCCGCGTGGGCGATGCGCGATGCGCTCAGCCCTGGCCCTCGACGTTGCGACGCAGGTTGTCGTGGTACTCGGCAAACTGGCGGTCGATCGCCCGTCTGACGATGGGTTCCAGCAGTCGCATCGGACCTTGTAGCGGCCCCTCGGCGGTGAAGCGCACGCGCGTCCCGCCGTCGGCCGGCGAGAGCTCCCAGGTGCCGTCAATGCGCTGCGGCCCCTCGACGATGTGGGTGTGCAGCAGGCTGGGACGCTCGAACCGCGCGAACTCAACCACCTGCTGGAACTCCTTGCGCCCGGGGACCTTCGTCCACTCCCGCACGCGATATCCGGCCCGGGGCTCACCCTCGGAGAGCACCTCGACACGCGTCTTGGACGTCTGCCACGCCTGCAGGTTCGCGGGGTTGGTCATGTAGTCGAAGACTGATTCGGGCCCCGCCCCCGTCACGTCGAAGGTCTGCTCGATCCGCACGCGTGGAGCATCGCAGGTGGCACGCACCGTGTCACGACCGCAAGTGCCGCGCGCGAGCGATGAGTTTGATCCAGTTAGCCGGTCTACCTGAGTGAACCGGAATGACGAACGCTGAGGAGTGAGATGGCGGACTACGTGATGCTCGAAGACGTCAACACCTGGTACGACGAGGCGGGGGAGGGCGACCCGCTCGTCCTGCTGCACCCCGGCGGCGCCGGGGTCGACGCACGAGCGCTGCGGCCGAACTTCGGGCCGCTCGCCCGGCGCTTCCGGGTGTACACGCCGGAGCGGCGGGCGCACGGGCGCACGCCGGATGTGGCGGGGCCCATCACCTACGAGGCGATGGCGCAGGACACGATCGCCTTCATCGAGACCGTCGTTGGCCGCCCCGCGCATCTTGCCGGGGTCAGCGACGGAGGGATCGTCGCCCTCTACGTCGCGCTGCGGCGCCCGGACCTCGTGCACCGCCTGGTGCTCGTCGCCAGCGTGTTTCATTTCGACGGCTGGTTGTCGCACGTCCTGGACTCGGCCACCGAGCCCCCCGCGTTTCTGGAGCGTCTCTATTCGGAGATCTCACCCGACGGGCCGGAGCACTACCCCGTGGTCGTGAACAAGCTGGCCACGATGCACACCAGCGGGCCCACGCTCACCACCGACGACCTCTCCGGCGTGAGGAGCCGGGCGCTCGTCATGGTGGCTGACGATGACGAGGTCGCGCTCGAGCACGCGATCGCGGCCTACCGCGCTCTTCCCGACGCCGAGCTCATGGTGGTCCCGGGCACCTCGCATGGGCTGCTCGTCGAAAAGCCCGACCTGTGCAACCAGGTCATCGTCGAGTTCCTGGCCAACGATCCTGTAACCCTGATGGCGCCCGTCCGCCGGGCCGCGACAGGCTGATCGCGGCCGGCGGGCGCTCAGACGCGGTCCGGACGACCGTCGTGCTCAGTGCGCCGCTTGCTCAGCTCGCCTGGGCAGCTTCCAGCCCGGACGGACGAAGTGGCAGGTGTAGCCGTTGGGATAGCGCTCGAGGTAGTCCTGGTGCTCGGGCTCGGCCTCCCAGAACGGCCCGGCGGGCTCCACCTCGGTGACGACCTTGCCGGGCCACAGGCCCGATGCGTCCACGTCGGCGATGGTGTCCTCCGCGACGCGGCGCTGCTCATCGTCGAGGTAGAAGATCGCTGAGCGATAGCTCGCGCCCATGTCGTTGCCCTGACGATTCTTCGTCGTCGGGTCGTGGATCTGGAAGAAGAACTCGAGCAGGTCCCGGTAGGAGATGCGCTCGGGGTCGAAGACGATCTCGATCGCCTCCGCATGCGTGCCGTGGTTGCGGTAGGTCGCGTTCGGTACGTCCCCGCCGGAATAGCCGACACGCGTGCTGACCACGCCGTCGAGCTTGCGGACCAGGTCCTGGACGCCCCAGAAGCACCCGCCGGCCAGGATCGCCTTCTCAGTTTCCGCCATGTCGCTGCTCCCTCTCGTGACGATTGGTCGGTCTGACCAACATAAGCTCTCAACCACGATAGAGCCAAGCCATTGCGGCGCACGTGGGAGCTGGCGCGGCCATGACGTATCATCACGTCACATGTCCGCCATCGCCTTCGACATCCGCCAGCCGGGCACCGTCGCGCGCGACCTCGCGGAGGCGAATGCCCGGCTCGCCAGAGCGCGCGAGACGCCCGCATCTATCGTCGGGCTCGTCGGGGACCTGGCGGACGCCATCGCCGCCGGCGACGACGACCAGGTGGCACTGGTCAACCCGTGGCTGTGGATCAAGCTTCAGAGCGCGGCGCTGCGAGCCCAGTCGGCGCTGCGCGAAGACGATCCGCTGCGCCGACGCCACCTGCGGCTGGCCCTGGAGCAGATGCGCTTTCTCTTCGCCCGGATCGCAGACCGTGAGCCGATCGGCGAAGATCGACCCATCCACGACGTCGTGCGGTGGCTCGACGCCACGCTGGCCTCGGTGAGCCAGCCGCGCAAGGCCGAACTGCTGCACGTGAGTCCGCGCACGTATCAGCGGTGGGTCTCCCATCAGGGGTCCGCACGACCCGGCGGCGAGGACGAGCGCCGCCTGCGCATCGTCGCTCGTATCGTCAACCAACTGCGTCACAGCCTCACCGGCCCGGGCGTGGTGGACTGGTTTGAGCACCCGCGGGCGGATCTCGCGGGGTCGACGCCGGCCGCTGCCCTCGACGACCCCGACCAGCTCGAGCTGTTGATCGGCGCCGCCGCCGCGTCGCGCGGCAACATCGCCGCGTGACGGTCCTCGGCATGGAGGTCGTGACCTTTCGTCTGGCCAACTACGAGACGCCGTTGTGGTCTGTCGAGAACTTCGCGGCCGGCCGCTACAACGCCGCGGGCTCAGGGTTCACGCAGTACCTCAGCCTGCACCCGCTCACTCCCTGGGCCGAGCTCCTGCGCAACGAGGACCGGCGCACGCGCGATCGCGCCGTGCTCATGCGTTACCCGCTGTGGGCGATCCGCGCGCAGCTCGCCGACGAGCCGTTTCACCTCACCTTCGACAACGCTGACGACGTCGGGCTGGACCCGGGCGAGCTCGTCGGCGATGACTTCGGTCCCTGTCAGGCCCTGGCCGCCACTTTGCGCTCGACCGGGACGCGCGCCTTCACCGCGCCTTCGGCGGCGTTGCCGGGAACCACCAACCTGATCGTCCTCGAGCCTCGCGTCCTGATCTCGTTCAACCAGGTGCCGTTTGACGAGATCGACTGGCCCGGGAGCATCACCTGCCAGGACGGGCGCTGCCCGGATGGCCTTTGGGAGATGGTCCAATACCGCGCGGCGCCGACACGACACCCCGCCCTTGAGGCCTGGGAGCGAGGTGAGTCGTTCTCGTTTGCGGAACCGGTGGTGACCCCGGCCGCGCTCGCGTCCTAGCGGCGCCGAGATCCGGTCGCGACGGTCACGAAATGATCACCGGTCCGGGGAAGGTTTCGCCCGGACGCCCGTCAGGACACACGGGGGTTCTCTCTCAAACGCAGACACGACGAAAGGACAGCCCGTGCCCCAGGTCAGTCAGGTCTCAACCAGCTGGATCACCGTGCACGGAGTCATCGCCGACATCTCCTGGGTCATGGCGCTCATCACCGCCACCGGCCGCTGTAGTGCGGCGACGGATTTCACGGGGTCGGATCCGATGTGCTGTAAACCGGCGTAACGGGTAGAGTCGGCCCGCACCCGCTGCATCCAGGTCAGCCCAGGGAGGATCCGCCATGCTCGATGTCGAGGTCGGCGACGCGCGCGCCGCGACGAACAGAATCTCGCGCCGTCGGTTCATCGGGTACCTGATCGCGGCGCCGACGTTGGTGGCCGCCGCCGATCTGCGTGCGGTGCCGACGGCGCGTGCCTCGGTGCCGACGGTCCAGCCGGTCGACTTCTTCGATCTGACGGACCTACTGACCGATGCGGCGAATCTGACCGCGGCCCTGATCAGCGTGACCGTCAACACCGACGGCACGGCGTCGTTCGCGCTTCCACGTGCCGAGGTCGGGCAGGGGATCACGACGGCCGTCGCGATGGTGATCGCCGACGAGCTCGGCCTCCCGCTCGAGAAGATCGACATCACGCTGTCCGATGCACGGCCTGAGCTGGAGTTCAATCAGCTGACCGGCGGGTCGAACTCGATCCATGCCCTCTATGACCAGGTCCGGGTTGCCGCCGCGATCGCGCGCGGTCAGCTGGCGCGGACGGCCGCCCAGCAACTCCAGGCACCACTGCCGACGCTGACGCTCAAGGACGGCGTGGTGACCGCGCCGGACGGGACCTCGCTCTCGTATGGCTCGTTGACGCGCGCGGCCGCGGCGTCGCGCACACGGCCGGTGCTGGCCCAGCTCAAGCCGACCTCGCAGCAGACGCTCGTCGGCACCCCGCAGCCGCGGATCGACGCCATGGAAATCGTGACCGGGACCAAGCGCTTCGCTATGGATCTCGACGTGCCCGGCGCGCTGCCGACGATGGTCTGCCGTCCGCCGTCGATCAACGGGTCTGCGCTGGCGGTGCTCAACGAGGCGCAGGTCAGGGCGATGGACGGCGTCACCGATATCGCGGTCATCCCGCACACGCAGTTCGTCCCCGGCGGCGTCGCGGTCCGCGCCACGACGTTCGGGCAGTGCATCGACGCGATTCGCGTGCTTGAGGTTCAATGGGCCCCCGGGGCCGCGGCCGGCCGGTCAGACGCCGACGTGCTCCAGGACCTGATCGACGCCGAGCTGCCGATGACGCCGGCGCTGGGAGAGTCCCTCGATCAGCGCTTCACGTTCTACTTCCGCCCCGGCGATCCGTTGGAGACCAACTGCGCGGTCGCCGACGTGCGTCCCGGCAGCGCCGAGATCTGGTCGTCGCTGAAGTCGCCCGTGTACTTTCAGGAGACGGTCGCGGAGATCCTGGGATTGCCGGCGTCGTCGGTGACCGCACATGTGACCCAGGGCGGTGGATCGTTCGGCCGTCACCTCTTTGCCGACGCCGCGTTCGAGGCCGCCGCGATCTCCAAGGCGATGGGCAAGCCGGTCAAGCTGATGTGGCACCGGACCGACAATTTCCGGCAAGGGCGCGTTCACCCCATGTGCACCTCGCGGGTGCGGGTCACCTACCTGGGCGACGACGTGCTGGCCTTTGACCAGCGTCACACCAGTGTGGCGACGGACTTCACGCACGGGCTCGGCGAGATCCTGAGCGCGACGCTGGGCGACCTGCCCGAAGGCGACTTCCTCGGCTACTCGCAGAGCATCTTCACGCTGACCGCGAATGTGCCCTACAACTTCGGCGCGGCCACCCAGCTGCTCAACGAGGTCTACCACCCGCCCAGCAGCGTGTTCAACACCTCCAGTGTGCGCAACATCTACAGCCCCGAGGTGACCGTGGCCAAGGAGCTGATGGTCGACCAGCTCGCGAAGGCACTCGGACAGGACCCGTACCGGTTCCGGCGCGCCTCAGTGCGCGACCCCCGGATGCTCGCGGTGCTGGACGCGGCCGCCAAGGCCGCCAGCTGGGGCAAGCCGATGGCACCGCTCACCGCCCAGGGGATTGGCCTTCACCGCGAGTACAAGGGCTACGCCGCGTGTGTGGCTGAGATCGACTGCACGCCGCAGACCGTCAACCGGGTGGTCGAGAACGGGTACACCGGGCCCCGGGTCACGAAGGTCACCTACGCGGTCGACGTCGGGCTTCCGATCAACCCGCTCGGGCTGGAGGCGCAGATGATCGGCGGGATCATGGATGGGATCGCACAGGCACTGACCTACAGCCTGCATCTCCAGGACGGTCATTTCCTGGAGGGCAGCTGGGACGACGCCTACTACACGCGGGAGTGGAACTGCCCGCCGAACACGCCGCCCGCGGAGGGGATCCAGGTGATCATCATGCCGCCCAACCAGAGCGAGCCGGGCGGCGCGGGCGAGTTCGGCGTGGCCGCGTCGATGGCCGCGGTGGCCAATGCCTACGCGCGGGCGACCCGGACGCTGCCGACCAGCTTCCCGATCAACCACACCAAGCCGCTCGGGTTCACGCCGCTGCCGACGGTGCCACCGATACCCCAGTCGCCCACCGACGGATTGCAGGAGGCGTTCTGATGGCCACTCACACCTTCGTGCTCAACGGCGAGCAGGTGACCGTCGACTGCGCCGACGAGCTGCGCCTGCTGTGGGTGCTGCGCGATCTCCTGGGCGTCTATGGCCCGAAGTACGGCTGTGGCCTGGACGTCTGCAAGGCGTGCACGTGCCACATCAACGGCAAGGCGTTCAACCCGTGCTCGGTGCCGGTCTCAGACATCCAGCCCACGGACCAGATCACAACGATCGAGGGCCTCCCGGCGACCGTCGGAGAGCAGTTGCATCCGATGCAGCAGGCGTGGCTGAAGTACGACGTCGGGCAGTGCGGCTACTGCCAGCCCGGGCAGATCATGGCCGCCGTCGCGCTCGTCAAGCAGATCAGCAGCGAGGGCCGGCAGATCAGCGACACCGACATCGACTCACTGCGCAACATCTGCCGCTGCGGTACCTACGCGCGCATCCGCGAGGCGATCGTCGAGGCCGCCGGCAACATGTGAGCCACGTGGTGAACAGGAGGGGGCGAGAAGAGGATCATTCCGACGATGGACGCCCGGTTTAAGGCTGAGCGAGAGCAGGCTCAACGCCGTCCGATACCTGAACACATTCGCCTCTGCTCACGACGGGACCGCCGACCAGGGTTACGATGCGCGGACCACGGCATGCTGAGCTGTCCTGGGAGTGGGGACACGCTGCTCGTGGCCACACAGGAGAGAGGGGGGGACTGGTTTGTCGAGCAACGGTGGGGCCAACCAGGTCGTCGAGCACCCGACCTACATGAAGGATGTGCGCTTCTTCTTCAGGCCCAGGGACATCGCCCACATGGCCGGTGTGGGCGTCGCGCTGAGCACCTACGACGATGTCAAGCGACGAGCCGTTCAGATCTATTTCGAGACCAAGCCTCCGCACGGGGAGATGCCACCCGACGCGCCATGGAGCGCCGAACAGTCCGAGACATTCGAGAACTGGATCCGGGACGGGTGCCCGCTCGGGACGGCGCAAGCAGACGGGGCATCAGCCACCGCCCCAGGCGACGCGCCGGCCCGCGCCGGTCGCGTACGCAAGGACGTCACGAGCCTCAACGCCGAGGAACTGGAGGCCCTGGGCAAGGCGTTCTCGGAATTGATGAAACGCGATCCCTCTCACCCGGACAGCTACTTCGCGCTGGCCGGCGTTCACGGGCTTCCAGAGCAGTGGTGTGCCCATCACGTCGACCCCTTCAATCCGTGGCACCGGATCTACCTCAGGCAATTCGAGGACGCACTGCGGGCGGTGCCCGGGTGCGAGAACGTGACGCTGCCCTATTGGGACTTCACGACCCTGCTGCCCGACGTCCTGCGGCGGCCGCCGTTCGACGCGTACACGCTCACCGAGGATCCCGGCGCGGGCGCATCGCCGCCAGTGTCGGATCCTGACTACAAGCCTCCGTACACCACGAAGCGCTTCAGCCCGGAGCAGATCCTCGACAACATGCAACAGAACGGCGTGATCGACGACATCACGACGTCGCTGGACCAATCGCGGTGGGGCAACTTCAACACCAACGGTTACCAGGACTTCTCGATCCAGGCGCATGACGGGGGCCACGATTCCGTCGGTCCCACCATGGCCGATCAGGACGTTGCGTCCTACGATCCGGTCTTCTGGTTCTACCACGCCAACATCGACCGGCTTTGGCTGGGCTGGCAGACCATCGTGGGGGCGACCACCCTCACCGGATTCAAGTCCACGACCGACGACTCCAGCTGGCTGTCTCCGCCGGTCAATGGCCTACCTCCACTCACCGGGACGGCTGATCAATCGATCACTCTGGATGTCTCCTACGACAAGCTCCCAGTGAGGCCGGACGCGGCTCAGCTCGAGAACAAGATGGGCAGCATCGACGCGGCGCACGCGTTCATGATCAAGCGCTCGTCGCCGGTGTCGGTGCGCGTCAAGGGCATCAACCGGTTGAACATCCCGGGAACGTTCCGGGTCACGCTGTTGGCGAACGGTCAACCAATAGCCCGGCGCGCCTTCTTTCAGCCGAAGCGGCCCCGCGACTGCGCGACGTGTCACGACCAGGCGCTCGTCAATCTCGACTTCCGCATCGACCAGGACAAGATCCTGGACCGCAAGTTGTCGATCGTGATCGACGTTTCAGGTCAGGAGGAGATCGGACACTTCCCACTCTCGCAGGCCGGCAACCCGACGATCAACGCGCGGCTGCTGCTCGACGAGACGTAAGCTGGATCAAGGTATCGATGAGGAGGGTGTCATGCCATTCGTTTCGCCTCCGCGCCGCTCAGTCGTCGCGGGCATCACCAGCGTTGCGCTGCTTGGACCTGGCCTGGGGCTGGCCACGGCCGCGGCGAGCAACCCGAAGCCGCCGAAGACCGTCAAGGCAACACGGATCACGCGTCAACCCGGCACGCTCGCGCCCGGCAGTCACGTCGGTGTCAGCAAGGTGGTTGGCCAGCGAACGTTCACCACCGCGACCAGAGGCTTTGCGCTCGCCTCGGTGGCGAGCGCGGACTATGCCGTCGCCACGACCGACGGGGGCAAGACGTGGAAGACAGACGGACCGGCGCTGCATCTGCACGCCCTCCAAGCACCGCTCGCCGTGACCTTCCTCGGTGCGGCCAATCGCAAGACGGTGTTCGCCTGGGGCGGAGGCCAGGTGATCGACGCCACCAATGATGGGGGCAAGACGTGGTACCGCGCCCTGTTCACCAGCGGCTCGCCCGTCGCCGTCGTCCGCGACTTCGCCGGTCACTTGCTCGCCTTCGTGCAGACCTTTCCGGGCTCGAGCACCGTCGAGTACGTTTCGAAGGACGGCGGCCGCACCTGGCGACGCTGAGAGGCGTCTACGTCTTGTGCAGCGCGATGTCCGCCACGTCAGTGCCCGCTCCAGCGCGGCGCCCGCTTTTCCAGGACAGAGGCCATCCCTTCAGCGGCGTCGCGACTGTCATAGATGCGCTGATAGACCGGCAGTTCGGCCTCGCGCATGATGCGAAACGCCTCGCGCTCCGAGACGCCCTGCGTGGCCTGGTCGATCTCCTTGATGGCCTGAAGTGACAGCGGGGCGCTCGCCGCGATCCGGTCAGCGAGCGATCGCGCGACATCCATCAGCTCGCCCGCGGCCGGGGTGTCGATGACGAGCCCCCACTGCTTGAGCTCGCTCGACGGCACGCGGCGGCCCGTGAGCATCATCTCCATGGCCACGGCGCGCGGGAGCCGCCGCGGGAGGCGGACGACGCCACCGGCGTCGGGGACGAGTCCGACGGCGGCTTCGGTGAGCCCGAACTCGGCATGCTCGACCGCCACCACGAGATCGGCGGCCAATGCCAGCTCGAACCCGCCGCCGAGCGCCATGCCGTTGACCGCAGCGACGACGGGCTTCTTCAGATCCCAGTACTCCGTCAGACCCGCAAAGCCACCGACGCCCTGATCGGCATCGACCGGCTCACCAGCGGAAGCGGCCTTCAGGTCCCAGCCCGCGGAGAAGAATCGGTCACCGGCAGCCGTGATGATCCCCACCGACAGGTCGTCGTCCTCATGCAGCCGGCGTAGCGCCTCGCCCAGGGCGACGGACGTGGCCGCGTCAATGGCATTCACCTTGGGGCGATCGAGCGTCACCTCCAGGACGCGGCCACGCCTCGCCACTGCGACGACCTCGGTCACGACGCGGCCAGCACAAAGGACGGCAAGAGACGAGTGATCTTCATACGAGGTCCTCCAGGGGCCGGGATCGAAACGCTGCCACGCGGATTCGTATCGAAGACAGGGTCCTCTGTGAAGTCGCCCCAGCCCCCTCTATGCTGCCCAGGCCGTGAGGGCTGGGCACGACCGCAGGGGGCATCGAGGCGTCACCGGGCTGCCGGCCGCGCTCGTCGCCGTGGGCGCGCTGGCCGTCCTGGGGCTGGCCCCGTCCGCTGCCCGCGCTGACCTCACCTGGCACGGGCCCCTCGCCGGCGACCCCGGTGGGCAGGGGGCGGCGATCGTCGCGGTCAGCTGTCCGTCCGACGCCACGTGCGTCGCGGTGACCGCCGGCGGCGGCGCGGTCGCGTTCGACCCCCGCGCTCCCACGAGCGCGACCCCCGCCACGATCGACACCGTGCCGCCGACCGGCCTCGCGTGCCCGGAGACGTCACGGTGCGTGAGTGTCGACGGCTCGGGGAACCTCGTCACGTTCGCTCCGGCGGCGCCGTCGCCGCCGGCGAGCGATCCAATCGATGCAGGCCACTCGCTCACCGGCGTCGCGTGCGTGCCCGGGGGCGCGCGGTGCGTCGCCGTCGACGCCAGCGGGGACGCTCTGGCGTTCGATCCCGCCGCTCCCGGCGCTCCAACCGCTGATCCGTTGGAGTCCGGGATCAGGCTCATCGCGGTAGCCTGTCCCGATCAGACGGTCTGCGTGGCGATCGACTCGGCCGACAGGGAGCTGACCTTCGATCCGCAGGCAGCCGCTGGTCCGAGCTCGGTGCAGACCGTCGACGCCACCGCCCACCAGCTCACGGCGCTGGCGTGTCCATCGGCCACGCAGTGCCTGGCGTTCGACAACGCCGGCCTGCAGATGAGCACGAACCCGCGAGCTCCGTCGACGCCGACCACGACCACATTGGACCCCGGCGGCTCGATCATCGCCGCCACCTGCTCGGACGCGGGCCAATGCGACGCGATCGACGCCGGCGGCAACGTGCTCAGCTTCCCTCCGGGACAGAGCGGGCCATCCACCGCGGTCGACCCAGGCGGCACCCTCGCCGGGATCGCCTGCCCGACGGCGTGCGTCGCCGGTGACACGACGGGCCATATCCACACGTTCGCGCCGCCCGGCACCGACGGCTCCACCATCCTGATCGATGCCCAGGCGGCTTACTCCGCCGTCGCGTGTCCGGCTGTCTCGCAGTGCACCGCGATGGACAACTTCGGCGACGAGGCGACATTCGATCCCGGTGGCACGGGATCGACGGGCGCCGCGGGCGTCGACGCCGACGCCGATGTCGTCTATGCCATCGCGTGTCCGTCAGCGACGCAGTGCACGGCCGTCGACGATCTCGGCGCGGCGGCGACGTTTGACCCCCAGTCCCCGGCGGGGGCGACGGTGACGACGATCGTGACCGGCCACCCGCTCCTTGCCGTCGCGTGCCCGTCCCTGACCCAATGCACGGCGGTCGACGATGACCGCTACGCGGCGACGTTCGATCCGCAACGACCCGCGACCGCCCAGTACACCGACCTGCAGACGCCGGCTGGAGCGAGCATCCTTGGCATCGCGTGCCCCTCTGTGGCCCAATGCACCGCGCTCGACGGGGTCGGAGATGCGGTCACCTTCGACCCGCAGTCGCCGGGCCCCCGCTCGCCCGTCCGCGTGCTGCCCGGACCGGGGGTGGCGATCGCCTGTCCGACCACCGCCCTCTGCATCGCCGTTGACGCTGACGGCGACCGGACCACGTTCGAGCCCTCCGCACCCGTCAAGCGCACGACCGCCAGCATCTCGACGTCCGAGCCGGTCGCGCTGTCCTGCCCGTCGGCCACCTACTGCGTCACCGTGGACGAGAACGGCACGGCCCTGGAGTTCGATCCACACGCCATGGCGCTGACCGTGGCGCGCTCCGTCGGCACCGGGGTCCGGGCGGCCGGGCTCAACTGTCCGTCGATCGGGCGCTGCGTGGTGGTGGACTTCGCGGGGACGGCGTTCACCGGCACCCAGACGATCCTGGGGGTACCGGCGGCGATCACCGCGCCGCGGATCACCGGCCATCTTGTGCAGGGCGACCTGCTCACCGCCCGCCAAGGGGCCTGGCGCAACGCCCCGACCTCGTACTCGGCGCAGTGGGAGCGGTGCACCGCGACCGGTCGGTCGTGCCGCGCGATCACGGGAGCGACCGCGCTCACCCACCGCGCCGTCCTGGCCGACGTCGGCCATACCCTGCGGATCGTGGAGATGGGCGCCAACCCGCTCGGTGCCGGGCCCGGGGCAACCTCTCGGACGACTCACGCCGTCGCCGGGCTCCCCGCGGGACCCCATATCTCCGCCGCCACGCTGCTCGATTCCAGACACGGCGCGCCGCGGTTGCGGCTGGCGCTCACCGCCGCGCGCTACGGGCCGCTGCTGAAGAGGATCTCGGTGCGGTTGCCGAGCGGCGTCACCCTCACGGCGCACGGCCCGCCCGGCGCTGCCGTGCTCGCCGTCGCCGGCGGGCGCCGGGTTCGCGGCGACGTGCGTCCGGTCCGCGGCGGCTTCGTCATCAACCTGCGCCACGGCGCGCCGCGGCTCCGCGTTGCGCTCGCGGCTCCCCGCCTGGCCGTCACCCGCGCGCTGGCGGCCCGTCTGCGCCGGCGACGGGCGCGCCGGTTGACGGTGACGGTCGCGGTTGGCGCGGGACGCTCTGAGCGGACCACGGCGCCGCTGGCGGTGCCGCGATGACCCGCATCACCCGGACCCGCGGTGTGGCGCTCCTCGGCCCGGTGGTCTTCGTCATCGCCGCCACCGTTGCCGTCGCGGCCGCCGCGGCGACCGGCCATGCCCTGGCCGGCGCTCCGCATCCGAAGCCGCCCAGCCGGGCCGTCCGTGCGGCGACCGCCTCGGCGCGCCGGGCGTTGGTGCGACGGTCAGACCTCGGCGCCGGCTGGTCAGCGGTCACCGCCGCCCCGCCTCGGGCAGCGTCGCTGACATGCGCCGCTGACCGAACCGTTCTCGCCGCGGTGGCATCGGCGACATGGTCGCAACCATCGTCCGATGTGTTCGTCTCGGGTGCGAGCTATGGCTACAAGAGCGGTGCGGCGGAGCGCCGCGCCTGGGCGCGGACCGCAACCGGGGGGATGGGACGCTGCGCGGAGAGACTCCTTGCGGATGGCTCCGGTCACGGCGTCCGGCTGCGCGCCAGCGGGGTCCGGCGGCTGGCCGCGCCGGATCTCGCCCCCGTGGCCCACGGCGTCGCGGTCCGCCGCTACCGGGTCTCGGGCGCGGCCAGCGGCAACGGCCAGCAGACAACGGTGGCTCTCGACGTCGTGCTCGTCGCGGCCGGGACCTGGATTACAGAGGATGAGTTCAGCGCGGCCGAGGCGTTGCCGCCGGACGCGCTCGAGGCGCGCGTCGCCGGGGCGCAGGTCCGCCGCATCATGAGGTCGTTCGCACACTAACTCTCGACTGGCGGGTGAGGGTCGAGACCGGTTGAGAGACCCTCCCAAACGTTCCCGATGAAGGAAAACTCCGACATCTGGACGAATATTCGAGCGCAAACATGTCGGAATTCTGTCAATTTGGGGTTTACGGGCTCGGGAACGACCGCGGTTTGTGCCACTCTCGCCGGCGTCCTACCCGGAAAGGTGGGGCCGCTGCAGGGCGGAGGGATCGGGCAGCGCAGCGTCGGGTAGGGCGCAACCTTAAGGGGAGGAATTGACGGTCCATCGGGTGGGGACGCAGGTCAAGAGCGCCACGATCGGCGCGTGCGCGGTGCTGTTCGTCGTTCTGGTGGCGGCCGCCGGCGCGCAGGCGGACTCCTTCACGTGGTTGGGGCCGACGTCGCTGATCACCACCGGCGGCACCAAGGCGCTGACCAACGTCAGCTGCACGTCGGCGCAGGGGGCGAATACCAGTCTATGTACGACCGTTGACCGCTCCGGTCAGGAGATCACGTTCGATTCGTCGACCGGCACGATCATCTCCCGCGCCACCGTCGATCTCGGTCTCAAGGTGTCGTCGGTTTCCTGCGTGTCGAGCAATCAGTGCTTTGCGGTGGACGATGGCGGTAACGAACTGGCCTTCAATCCGCAGAACGGATCGCCGATCGGGGCCGGCCTGAACCATCTGGAAGGCCATCCGCTGACGTCCGTCTCGTGCTCCTCAGCCACGACCTGCGTGACCGTGGATGGGAGCGGCAACGACGTTCTGTTCAATCCGAACAACGGCGCTTCTCACATCGAGAGCATCGACGTGGCAGCCCTACGTGCCGTTTCCTGCGCGCCAATGGCAACGCAGTGCACCGCCGTGGATGCCACCGGTCATGAGATCACGTTCACCCCGGGCAGCACCCCGGCTCTCACCAGCGCCTCGATCGACGCCTCCAACGCGCTGAGCTCGGTTTCCTGTCCGGCCGCCAACGTCTGCACCGCCGTCGACGGGAACGGCAACGAGGTCTCGTTCGACCCCACTGCGCAGCCGGTCGCGCCGTCGGTGATGCAAGTCGACACGAACAACAGCGTCGGCGTAGCGCTCACCGGCGTGTCCTGCTCGTCGACGGGTGAGTGCGTTGCCGTCGACACGATCGGCAACGAGATCACGTACGCGCCGGCCGCGACGCCGGCACCTGCGATCCATCCAATCGATCAGTCGAACTCGGTGCCGCTCATCGCGGTGTCGTGCCCGCTCGGCGGAAACTCTTGCGCCGCGGTGGACAACCACAGCGCAGAGATCGGGTTCACACCCGGCGGCGCCCCGACGACGCCGCAGATCATCGTGTCGCTCTCGCTCTCTGGAGTCGATTGCCCGAGCCGGACGCAATGCTCGGCGATTACATCTGGCAACAGCGAGGTCACATTCGATCCGACGACCGGGGCAATCAACGCCGCTGGTGTCTCGGTGATTGATACGACCGGGAACGCGCTGACCGCGATCTCCTGCATCTCTGCCGTGGAATGCACCGCTGTCGATGCCGGCGGCAACGAGATCACGTTTGACCCAACGAGCGGTAGCCAGCGCAACGGCGGGCTCTTCTCGCTTGATGCGGTGCCGATGACGTCGGTTGCCTGTCGAGTCGTTTCTCGCGCTACCCAGTGTGTCTCGGTCGAGACAAGCGGGGACGAGGTGACGTTCGACCCCGACCTCACAGATCCGATCAACCACAACACCCCGGCCCCGGTGAGTACGTCTGCCTTGAAGTCCGTCGCCTGTCCAAGCGCGACCCAATGCACCGCGGTCGACGTTGCCGGGAAGGAGGTCACGTTCGATCCGACCTCGGGCATCCCGCTGATCACCGCGGCCACGGTCGACTCCGGCATCGGCAGCGAA
>DASXDW010000190.1:0-20270 GCA_036490435.1 Solirubrobacteraceae bacterium | reverse complement strand
CGCACCGCCAACTACGCCATGGACGAGGCGGACCTGATCGTCGCCATCGGCGCTCGGTTCGACGACCGCATCACCGGCAAGCTGTCGGAGTTCGCGCCGCGGGCCAAGTTCATCCACATCGACATCGACCCGGCCGAGATCTCCAAGAACGTCCCGGCCCACATCCCGATCGTCGGCGATGCCAGGAACATTCTGCCCCGGCTCACCGCGGAGTATCGGGCGCTCGAAGCCGACCCGGGTCGCCTGGAGGAATGGTGGACGCGCATCCACAAGTGGCAGGAGCGCCACCCGCTCAGCTACACCGACTCGACTGACTCAGAGATCAAGCCCCAGTACATGATCGAGGCGCTGTATGAGGCCACCGGCGGCGACGCGATCGTCGTCTCCGACGTCGGCCAGCACCAGATGTGGACCGCCCAGCGCTACCACTTCGCCAGGCCGCGCCGGTGGATCAACTCCGGCGGGCTGGGCACGATGGGCTTCGGGCTGCCGGCGGCGATGGGCGCTCAGGTGGGGTGTCCCGATGACACCGTCGTGTGCGTCGCCGGTGACGGCTCGGTGCAGATGAACATGCAGGAGCTCGCCACCTGCGCCGAGGAGAAGATCCCGATCAAGGTGTTCATCATGAACAACGGCTACCTGGGCATGGTCCGCCAGTGGCAGGAGCTCTTCTGGGACAAGCGCTACAGCCAGGTGGACATGGGCCAGTACCCGGACTTCGTCAAGCTGGCGGACGCCTACGGCGCGACCGGGATCCGGCTCACGGACAAGACGACGCTCGTGGCCGACATGCGCGACGCGCTGGTCACCGAGGGCCCGGTCCTCGTCGATGTCCGGGTCACCCGTGAGGAGAACACCTATCCGATGATCGCGCCCGGCCAGGCCGCGCGCGACATGGTGGGCTGAACCATGGCCGCGATGACGCAGAGGGCGGTGCGACATGGGTGAGCCGGGGACCAAGGAGATCCTCTCGCTCGATCAGCTGGAGGCCGTGACCGGCCTGCGCACCGGCCGCAAGCACATCCTGTCGATCCTGGTGGAGAACAAGCCCGGTGTCCTGACCAGGATCGCCGGCCTGTTCGCCCGGCGCGGGTTCAACATCGACACCCTCGCCGTCGGGCCCACCGACGACGACTCGGTCAGCCGCATCACGCTCACGCTCGACGGGGCGGTGCACCCGATCGACCAGGTGACCAAGCAGCTGCACAAGCTGATCAACGTCCTGAAGATCCGCGACCTGGAGCCGCGGGAGACCTTGGCCCGGGAGTTGGCGCTGTTCAAGGTGTCAGCGGACGGGTCCTCACGAGCTGAGGTCATGCAGATCTGTGAGATCTTCCGGGCCAAGGTGGTCGACGTGACCAAGCGCTCGGTGGTGGTGGAGGTCACCGGTACCTGCGACAAGGTCGACGCGTTCGAGGCGTTGGTCCGGCCGTTCGGGCTCATCGAGATGGCGCGGACGGGCGAGATCGCGATCTCGCGGGGCCGCAGCGAGACCTGATCTCACCGCGCTCAGCGCCGGTGAAACCGCGCCCGCCCACGACGGACGGCTGCGGTCGCCCGGGCCACCACCGGCCCGGGCGCCAGCGCCAGCGCCAGGAGCAGATACGTCTTGACGCTGGAGGGCTCCAGCCGCAGCGACAGGCGCAGGTGGCGCCGGGCGGCGGCTGCGTCGCCTGACTCCAGGTAGGCCTGGCCGACCCAGGCGTGCCCGTAGGCGCGGGCGGAGCGCACCACCTCGGGAGCGAGCCGGATACGCCCTGCGTCGCGAGCCAGCGCGCCCTCCATCGTGGTCACGTAGTTGCGCGCCAGGTGCAGACGCCGCGACGGGTGGGTGAGCGCGTCGGGGCGGTCGGCCTGCTTGAGCACCATGGGCACGTCGACAAACGCCACCGGGCCGGCGCGGCAGGTGCGCAGAAAGAAGTCGAAGTCCTCGCCCGAGACCAGGAGCGTCTCGTCATAGCCGCCGACCTCCTCGAGGCGCTCGCGGGTGATGAGCGCGGCCGAGGGGAGAACGAGGTTGCCCACGACGAACCCGTCATAGATGTCGCCCCAGTAGAGCGTGCCGCCGGCCGCGCCCGTCCCGGCCGATTGTCCGGGTGCCGCCTCCGAGAGCGCGACCCGGTGCGCGAAGAGCTCCTCGAAGCCGAGGCGGAAGGTGAAGATGCTGCGCAGCGAGGACCCGGGCACGGGCTCGCCGTCGGCGCCCAGCGCGTTCATCTCGGTCCAGATCATCCCGGCCTCGGGAACGCGCTGAAGGCACGCGAGCTGGAGGGCGAGCTTGCCCGGCCGCCATACGTCGTCGGAGTCCAGGAAGCCCACCAGGTCCCCCCGGGCTCGGGCCAGTCCGGTGTTGCGCGCGCCCGCCACCCCGCTCTGCTCCTGGAAGAGATAGGTCACGCGTGCGTCGTCGCCGTAGTGGGACTCGACGACCTGGCGGGTGCCGTCGGTGGAGCCGTCATCGACGACGATGACCTCGAGCTCGGGCCCCTCCTGGGACAGCACGCTGTCCACCGCGCGGGTGATCACGGCAGCGCGATCGTGGGTGGGAATGATCACGCTGACCACAGCGCGGCCAACGGTAGTACACGGCGGGGGTAGCCTGAGCGTCATATGACCGACCTCGCCGGCCCGCAGCACAGCGCGCTCGCGCAGCTCGGCCCCGACGCGCTGCAGCGGCTCGCGCTGCGGCTGGGCGCCGCCGGGCGCCGGGCCCGCAGCCGCGGCTTCACCGTCCTGGTCAGCGTCAGCGTGCGGACCACGCGCTATTCCGACCCGGTCGCAGCCGTGGTCGCCTCCCGCAGAGCGCAGGAGCCGTGGTTCGCTCTCGAGCAGCCCGATCGTGACGGGTTGGCCATCGCCGGGCTGGGCTGCGTGCAGGTCATCGAGGCGGACGGGGTGGGGCGCTTCAGCGGTGTGTCCCAGCGCTGGCAGGAGCTACGCGCCGACGCCGAGATCGACGCGCTGGACGGTCCTCCCGGATCGGGCCTGGCCGCCTTCGGGGGCTTTGCCTTTGCCGCCGAGGGCGGCGCCTCCCCCGAGTGGCGTGGCTATGCCCCGGGCTCGATGATCGTGCCCGAGCTGTCGCTGGTCCGGCAGTCAGGCACCACGTGGCTCACCGTCAACGCCCAGGTCGCCCCTGACGACGCGCCCGACGATGTGACCGCGCGCGTCGCGGCGCGCCTGGACGCGCTGCGTGCCGACCCGCTCCCCCTGCTGGACCCCCATCCGACGGGTCGCTACGAGGTGGTCAGCCCGATGCCACCCGCCCACTACGAGGAGGCGGTGGCCCGTGCCGTGCAACGCATCCGCGCCGGGGAGTTTCAGAAGGTTGTCCTCGCCCGCGAGGTGGACGTCCACGCGCCCGCCGCGCACGACCCCGGGGCGGTGTTCGGCCTCCTGCGAGAGGCATTCGGCAGCTCCTACGTGTATGCCGTGGGCCGGGGCGACGCGACCTTCATCGGCGCGAGCCCCGAGCTGCTCATCCGCCGTGAGGGCCAGCGGGCCACGACGGTGGCGCTGGCCGGCTCGGCGCGACGCAGCGCCGATCCCGCCGTCGACGACCACCTGGGCGAGCAACTGATGGGCTCGGAGAAGGACCGCGAGGAGAACGCGATCGTCGGCCGGCGGATCGCCCGCATCCTGCGCCCGTTCTCGGTGTGGGTGACCGCGGCGCCGGAGCCGGTGGTGGTGCGTGTCGCCAACATCCAACACCTGGCGGCGCCGATCCGCGCACAGCTCGCCGCGCCGATGGACGCGATCGAGCTCGTGGGCCATCTGCACCCGACGCCTGCGGTCGGCGCCGAGCCGGCCGAGGCGCTCAGCGTCATCCCCGCGCTCGAGGGCTTTGATCGCGGCTGGTACGCCGGCGCGGTGGGGTGGACGGACGCCTCGGGCGATGGCGAGTTCCTGGTGGCCCTGCGGTGCGCGCTGCTGCGCGGCGAGGTGGCCCGCTGCTATGCCGGCGGGGGGATCGTCCGCGACTCGGAGCCGGCCGCCGAGCTGGCCGAGACCGAGGTCAAGCTGCAGGTGATGCTGCCGGTGCTGTCGGGCTGAGGGCCCGGACCGCGGCGAGCGCGGCGTCGGCGAGCGACCGGTGCAGCGCGAGGTTCTCGGCGCGATCCGTACGGACTTCGATGATGCCGGGCCGGGGTAGGGTGATCGCCTCGGCGAGCTCGGCCGGTGTGTCCGCGCGAGTGTGGTCCAGGCCGTAGAGGGCGGCCGCCCGGGCGAAGTCCAATCCGTGCGGGGTGGCGACGTGCTCCTCGAAGGCGTCGCTCTCACCGCTGACGGGGAGGAAGTGGAAGATCCCGCCGCCGTCGTTGTTGAGGACGACGATCGTGAGGGCGAGACCGAGCCGCCGCGCGGCGATGAGGCCGCCGATGTCGTGGGCGAGGGCGACGTCGCCGATGAGCAGAACGACCGGCCCGGGGGTTGCGGCGGCGACGCCGAAGGCAGTGGAGACCGTCCCGTCGATCCCGTTGGCGCCGCGGTTGGAGAGGACGCGCGGTCCTGGGGCACCGGCGGGAAGGTAGAGCTCCACATCGCGGATCGGCATCGACGAGGCGACGACGAGCGTGGCCTCCGGGGGCAACCGTTCGCCGAGCAGCCGGGCGGTCCCCGGCTCTGACAGCGCGTCGGTTCCGGCGAGCCCTTCCGTCAGCACGCTCTGCGCGGCCGCGTCAGCGTCAGTCCAGGCGCGCAGCCAGGCGGGATCTGAGGGCGTGGCGGTGTCTGCGCTCAGCGCGTCGAGCGCCGCCAGCGGGTCGCCCGGGTCGATCTCGCTCACGACCGCCGCCGGGTCCTGCCAGGCGACCTCGGGGTCGAGCGCGAGTTGACGGGTGTCGCTCAGAGACGCCAGCCAGGCGCGCAGCGGCTTGGAGGTGGGCAGGTCGCCCACGCGGATGACGAGCTCGGGAACGATGCGATCGCCAAAGCCAGGGTCACGGAGCAGGAGGTCGTAGGTGGCGATGGCGCTGGCCCCATGGCGCGCGCCGGACAGTGGGTCGGCGAGCAGCGGCCAGCCCAGGCGCTCCGCCGCCCGGGCGGCTGCGTCGCCGAGACCGTGGCCGCGCTCGTCGCGTCCGGCCACGATGACACCGCGCGCGGGCACGCTCCGCGCCTGGGCCGCGGGCGTTGGGGACGGGCGGTCCGGTGCGCGCTGCACCCACGGGCCTCCGTCGGCGCGACCGGGCACCGGGTCTGGGGGAAGCGAGACGTCGAGCACGAGCGGCTCGCGCAGCGGGAAGTTGAGATGCACCGGGCCCGGCCGTCCGGAGGCGGCGGTCTCATAGGCGCGACAGGCGAGCTGGCGGATCCAACGCAGGGTGTCGGGCGTCGCGGTGTCGACCCCGACCTCGCAGAACCACTTGACGGCGTCGCCGTAGAGCTTGAGCTGGTCGATGGCCTGGCCGGCGCCGACATCGCGCAGCTCTGCTGGGCGGTCGGCGGTGAGCACGAGCAGCGGGACGCGAGCGTGCCAGGCCTCGATCACCGCCGGCGCGTAATTGGCGGCCGCCGTGCCCGAGGTGCACGTGATCGCCACCGGGCGCTGGGCGGCCTTGGCAGCGCCGAGCGCGAAGAACGCGGCGCAGCGCTCGTCGATATGTGACCACGTCTGGATCCGCGGCTCGCGCGCGAGTGAGAGCAGGATCGGCGTGTTGCGCGAGCCCGGGGAGGTGCAGGCGTCCTCTAGCCCGCAGCGGGCCAGTTCATCGCAGAACGCGCGCAGGAGGAGGTAGGTGTCGGTTGCGGTCATAGTGGGGCGATGGCGGCCGACCTCATCCTGCTCCACGGCTTCACCAACACGGGCGCAAGCTGGGACCAGGTCGTGGCGGCGCTGCCGGAACGCTACCGGCCTCTGGCGCCCGACCTCCGCGGCCACGGCGCGGCCGCATCTGTCCGTCCCGTGTCGCTGCCGGGTGTGATGGGCGACGTCGGCGCGCTGGCGCCGGGCCCGTTTGACCTCGTCGGCTATTCGATGGGGGGCCGGCTGGCGTTGCACGTGGCGCTGGCGCTGCCGGCACGGGTGCGGCGGCTGGTCCTCATCGGTGCCAGCCCGGGCATCGCCGACGCGGCCGGGCGGGCCGAGCGCCGCGCGGCAGACGACGCCCTCGCCGACGAGGTGGAGGCGATGACGATCGAGGCCTTCGCCGATCGCTGGGCGCAGACGACGGTGCTCGCCGGCCAGCCGCCCGAGGTCCTGGCGCGAGTGCAGGCTGACCGGCTGCGCAACACGCCCGCCGGGCTGGCCGAGGCGCTTCGCGGTCTGGGGACGGGCGCGCTCCCCTCACTCTGGGACCGCCTGGGTGAGTTGTCGTCGCGCGTCGAGATCGTGGTGGGCGAGCGCGATGCGAAGTTCCAGGTGATCGCTCGTCAGATGGCGGCTGCGCTGCCCGACGCACGGGTCCACGTGATCGGCGACGCCGGGCATGCCGTGCATCTCGAGGCCCCGGGCCGGGTGGCGCAGCTGATCGCCGAGAACGACGACGACGTGCGTTAGTACCAGTCGCGCAGGCCCTCGCCCAGCCCGGGCCCGTCGGGGACCACGATCGAGCCGCGGGCCGGCGGCAGCGGGTCGGGGCGGTCAGCGAACAGCCCCAGCGTGGCGAGTCCGCAGGCCCGAGCGGGACGGATCACGGCCGCCGCGTGCAGGGCGCCGGCGATGCCGAGGGGGCCATCCAGCGTCGAGGCCAGATACACGTCGTAGCCGATGGCGCGGGCGCGAGCGGCGGTCTCGACGGTCCCCGCGATCCCGCCACAGCGGGCGATCTTCAAGCAGATGGCGTCGGCCGCAGGCCGGGCGAAGGCGTCGGGGTCCGCGGCGGACTCGTCCAGAGCGAGCCCGTAGTCGAGCTGGCCGGTGGCCCACAGCGAGCGGATCGCCTCCACACCCGAAACGGGCTCTTCGCAGAGCTCGATCCCCGTTGCCTCGAGCGCGGGTAGCGCCACCGCCGCCTCCTCCACTGACCAGGCCCCGTTGGCGTCGATGCGGATGGCGAGGTCGGGGCCGCCGAAGGCACGCACCGCGGCGAGCCGGCCGGCGTCGTCGCCGATCGCCACCTTGACCTTGACGGTGCCGTAGCCCTCGGCGCGGGCGGTGGCCGCCTCGTGGGCCGCGCCCGAGCGATCGCCCGACGTGATCGTCCAGTTCACCGGGACCGGGACCGGCGCCGGCGGGCCGGCGCCGAGCAGGCGCCACACCGGTTCGTGGGTGCGGCGCCCGGCCAGGTCCCATAGCGCCAGGTCGACGGCTGCCAGCGCCTGGGGCAGGATGGTGGCTTCCGAGCAGCGCGCCAGCACGTCGGAGATCGGCGAGACGTCCGGGTACTGCTCCAGCACGGGGGCGCACGCCTCCAGCGCGGCGCGGACCTCGGCACGCGAGACGCCGTCATAGGACTCCAGCGGCGCGGCCTCGCCGTAGCCGGTCAGGCCGTCGGCGGCCTCGAGCTCGATCAGCAGCAGCTCCCGGTCGGTGACGGTGCCGTGCCCGGCCGTGAACGGGGCCCGGAGCGGGACCGTCATCGGTGTGACGGTGAGCTTCACGGCCGTCAGCGGCTGAGCAACAGCCCCGCTGAGAGCAGCACGCAGAAGGTGAGCTGGAGCATCCCGCTCCGCGCCAGCGCCCCGTTGAGCGCCGGCCCGTCGGTGCGCGTGCGCACGATGCGCACCGCCGCGGCGGCCAGCGGTAGGGTCAGCCACGGCAGCAGCACCCATGCGGTGGTGGGGCCGAACACCCAGGTGATCGGGGTCAGCACGTAGGCCAGGTAGACCACCGTCGCGTACATGATGCGGGTGCGCTCGCGGCCCAGCTTGACCGCCAGGGTGCGCTTGCCCGCGCGGCGGTCGGAGTCAACGTCGCGCACGTTGTTGACGACGAGAATGGCGGCGGCGAGCAGCCCCACCGGCACCGCCAGCGCGAAGGCCTCCCAGTCCAGCGAGGTGACCTGCACGAAGTAGGAGCCGGCGACGGCGACCACGCCGAAGAACAGGAACACGAACACCTCGCCCAGCCCCTCGTAGCCGTACGGCTTCGGGCCGCCGGTGTAGCCGACGCCGGCCAAGATCGAGGCCGCGCCGACGATGAGCAGCTCCCAGCCCGCGACGGCGATCAGATAGATGCCAAACAGCACGGCTAGGCCGAAGCTGACGTAGGTGGCGATGAGCACCTGGCGCGGCGGGACCAGCCCGCCGGCGGTGACCCGGACCGGGCCGAGGCGGTCCTCGGCGTCGGCGCCGCGGCGCGCGTCGGAGTAGTCGTTGGAGAGGTTGGTCCCGACCTGGATGAACAGCGCGCCCAGCAGGGCGGCGACGAAGCGCAGCGGATGGAAGACGTGGAAGAAGCCGGCCAGCGCGGTGCCGACGAGCACCGGCGCGACCGCGGCGGGCAGGGTGCGCGGGCGCGCCGCCATCAGCCAGATTCGGAAGCCGCTCATCGTCGTGGCTCAGCAGGTCTCGGGGAGGGTTACGGGCGGCGTGGGAACTTCGAGTAGTCGGGGCGGCGCTTCTCCAGGTAGGCGTCGCGTCCCTCCTGGGCCTCCTCGCTCATGTAGAAGAGCAGGTTGGCATCGTGGGCCAGCCACTGGATCCCGGCCATGCCGTCCTCGTCGGCGTTGAAGCTGGCCTTGAGCATCCGCAGTGCGAAGGGGGAGAGAGCAAGCATCTCCCGGCACCATTGAACGGTCTCCTCCTCGAGCCGGTCGAGCGGGACCACGGTGTTGATCAGGCCCATGTCCAGCGCCTGCTGGGCGTCGTACTGGCGGCACAGGAACCAGATCTCCTTGGCCTTCTTGGGGCCCACGAGGCGCGACAGGATGCTGGCCCCGAATCCGCCGTCGAAGGAGCCCACCTTGGGTCCGACCTGCCCGAAGCGCGCGTTGTCGGCGGCGATGGTGAGGTCGCACACCACGTGCAGCACGTGGCCGCCCCCGATGGCGTAGCCCGCCACCATGGCGACGATCGGCTTGGGTAGGCGCCGCATCTGGATGTGCAGGTCGGTGACCTCGAAGCGCCCGACGGCCTGCTGGCGGCCGGCGTTGCCCGGGTCCGCGCCCGAGACGTAGCCGCCGCGGCTGCCGCGCACGCGCTGATCGCCGCCTGAGCAGAACGCGTCCGGGCCCTCGCCGGTGAGGATGATCACGCCGACCGACGGGTCCTCGCGGGCGCGGGTGAAGGCATCGGAGAGCTCGACGACCGTCTCGGGCCTGAAGGCGTTGCGGACCTCGGGACGGTTGATGGTGATCTTCGCGATGCCGGCGTCATCGCCGGTGGACAGCTCGTAGCGGATGTCGGTGTACTCGGCTTCGGGCTGCCAGGTGGTGCTCACGTGTGCTCCTGATCGGGGTCGCTGCGAGGAGGGGACTCTAGTTGGCGGTGGCGGTACGGGCCGTGTCGTCCTTGCAGCGTCTTGGCGGGGTATCGGCGAACGTCAACGGCGGCTGGGGAAGGTGGCGGGGTGCGGGCGGTGGCGGCCGGAATCATGGCGTTTACAGGGGGTTGTGGGAGATAAGGGTCGCCACAGGCCCCAAATCTCCCACTCCTCCGCTGAGGGACCCCGTCAGCGCTGAGGCCGCTCAGCCCACCCATTCGATAGCCGCAGTTGACGTTCCCCGCGTACCTGCGCCAACGCTCGAGGCCAACCGCCGGGATAGCCTGACAGCCGCCCATGGAACCCTGGCTCACCCGCGCCGCCCACGTGCACGGCGACCGCACCGCGCTACGGACCCCCGACGGCGCGGAGACGACCTACGCGCAGCTCTACGCCCGCGCTCGCGCCGTGGCCGCCGCGCTGCACGCCCAGCGGGTGGCTCCGGGCGATCACGTGGCCCTGGCGCTGCCGAGCCCCGAGCTCGTGGTGGCGCTGCACGCCTGCCTCCTGCTCGGCGCGGTGGCGGTGCCGATCGACCTCAGGCTCACCGAGGCTGAGCAGGCCCTACGCACCGCGCATGCCTCGGTGGTTCTCGATGCGCTTCCGGCCGACGCCGACCGCGGCCCCGACGCCAGCGGCGCCGGTCTCGTCCGCGGACCGCGCGCGATCGACCCCGACGCGACCGCCACGCTGATGTTCACCTCGGGGACCACGGCGGGCCCCAAGCCGGTGGCGCTCAGCTATGACAACTGGCTGTGGAACGCGCTGGGCTCGGCGCTGGCTCTGGGTCTGGACCCGGCGGAGACCTGGCTGTGCCCGATGCCGCTCGCCCATGTCGGCGGCCTCTCCATCCAGATCCGCTCGGCCGTGTACGGGACCACGGTGCTCCTGCACGAGCGCTACGACACCGAGCGCGTGCTCGGGGCGCTCATGGACCCCGGCGCGCGGGTGACGCTGGTGTCCCTCGTGCCGACGATGCTCGCGCGCCTGCTCGACGCCGGCCTGCAGGCGCCGCCGACGCTGCGCCGGGTGCTGTTGGGAGGGGGGCCGATCGCCCCGGCCCTGCTCGCGCGCGCGCATGCCGCGCGCGTGCACGTCTCCCCGTCGTATGGGATGACCGAGGCCTGCTCACAGATCGCCACCGACGGGGTGCCGCTGCTCGGCACCGAGCTCGAGATCGCTCCCGACGGCGAGATCCTGGTCCGAGGCCGGACGGTGGCCGCCGGCGCGCTGGGCGCCGACGGCTGGCTGCACACCGGCGACCTCGGCGCGTTCGCCGAGAACGGGCGGCTGGTCATCGCCGGCCGCAAGGCCGACACGATCGTGACCGGCGGGGAGAACGTGGCCCCGATTGAGGTGGAATCGGTCCTGCTGGAGCACCCCGCCGTGGTCGACGCCGCTGTGTTCGGACGGGCCGATCCGGAGTGGGGGGAGGCGGTGGTGGCGCAGGTGGTGCTGACCGACGGGTGCGGCGTCGAGCCGGAGGCGCTACGCGAACACTGTGCCGCGCGGCTGGCGCCGTTCAAGGTGCCCAAGCACTTTGAACCGGTGGGCGGACTGCCCCGCGGGGTCACCGGCAAGCTGCTGCGCCGCGAACTCAGGTGACTCCCGAAATGTCACATCATCTGACGTAACATCAACTGGTGGTATCATGGGCGCGTGCCTGCTGACCTCACCATCGAGCAGCTCGCCGCCGCGACGGGCATGACCGTGCGCAACATCCGTGCCCATCAGGCGCGCGGCCTCCTCGACCCGCCCGAGGTTCGCCTGCGGGTGGGGTACTACGGGTCCGAGCACGTCGCGCGGCTCAAGCTCATTCAGGAGCTCCAGGACGACGGCTTCAACCTTGCGGGCATCAAGCGGCTACTCGCCGACGACGACGCCACCGCCCAACGGCTGGTCCGCTTTCGCCAAGCGGTCAGCGAGACCGCGGAGCCCTCGCAGACCCTCAGCGTGGAGGAGTTGGGCGCCCGCTTTCGCGTGAGCGCCGAGGAGGCGCCCACGGTGCTGGCCAGAGCCGAGACCCTGGGCGTGCTCGTCTCCGCCGGGGACGGCCGTTACGAGGTACCGAGTCCCTCGCTGCTGGCCGTCGCCGAGCAGGTGGTGGCCCGTGGCGTGTCGCTCAACGAGGCGCTCACCGTGTTCAAGCAGGTGGAGTTGCACGCCGACGCGGTCTCGGGGGCCTTCGTGTCGCTGTTCATGCGCGAGGTGTGGGAGCCCTTCGAGGCGGCAGGGATGCCGCCAGATCGCTGGGCGGAGATCGACGAGACGATCGCCCGTCTGCGGCCGGTGGCGACCGACGCGCTGGTGGCGATCTTCGGCCAGCGGATGAGCGCCCGCATCGACGAGGCGTTCGGCCAGCGCATCCAGCAACTGGCGCCGGCGCCGGAGGGATAAGCTCCGGCGGATGGCCCAGACCGACCCTGACCAGCTGCGCGCGATCAGCCGGGACGCCTGGGAGACGGCAGCCGCGGGATGGGGTCGCGAGGCCGACGCCGTCCGCAACTGGGGGATGCCCGTCTCGGTCGCGATGGTCGAGTCCCTTGGCCTCCAGCCCGGCCAGCGCGTGCTCGAGCTCGCCGCCGGGCCCGGGGACACGGGTTTCATGGCCGCCGAGCTCGTTCGTCCCGGCGGCACGCTGATCTCCTCCGACGGCGCCGAACCGATGATCGAGGTCGCGCGCGCCCGCGCGGCCCAGTTGGGCATCGACAACACCGAGTTCCGCCAGTTGGAGCTCGAGTGGATCGATCTCGAGACCGCCAGCGTGGACGCGGTGCTCGTCCGCTGGGGGCTCATGCTGACGGTCGACCCAACGGCCGCCGCGCACGAGATCCGCCGTGTGCTGCGCCCTGGCGGGCACGCGGCGCTGGCGGTGTGGGACACGCTCGAACGCAACCCCTGGGCGCAGATTCCCGGCCGGGCACTCGTCGCGCTCGGCCACGCCGAGCCGCCCGATCCGGACATTCCCGGGCCCTTCGCGATGGCCGAGGACGGCCGCCTGGCCGAAGTGCTCGAGGACGCGGGCTTCATCGACGTTGCGGTGGTCGCGGTGGGCCTCGAGCGCCACTACGCCACCGCGCAGGACATCGTGGCCGAGAGCGCCAACTGCTCGCCCAGCTTCGGCGTCAAGTACGCAGAGCTCAGCGGGGAGCAGCGGGCCGAGGTCGCGGATCACATGATCGCCGCGGCCGCTCCGTACACCGCGGCCGACGGCTCGGTCACGCTGCCAGGGGTCTCTCTGGTGGCGAGCGCCGGCGCCTGACGCGCGCGGGCGCGCGAGCAGATCGCGGCACGCTCCGGCAACGCTCCGTGCAGCCCGTGACGCCCGTCATCGCCTGAGAGCGATGTTGCACCCTGAAACCCCAATTGCAGGGTTTTCCTGCCTGCGCGACAGCGGGGACACTGTCGGCTATGCGCACCTGGAAATCTCTTGTCTTGACACTGACCTTTGCCGCGGCTGCATTTGCACCCGCGACCGCCTCGGCCGCCTTCGAGCACGTCATCGCGAAGGGCGAGACGCTCAGCTCAGTCGCCGCCGCCGACGGCCTGTCGGTCTCGCAGCTCGCCGCCGCCAACGGGATGTCGGCCGACTCGCAGCTCATCTCGGGCTCGGCCCTCGTCATCCCGCCTCAGGACGCCGCGGCCGGGGAGTCGGCCGCGTCGTCGCCGGCCACGAGCGCCGCGGCGCCCGTCGCCTCGACCGGCGGCCTCGTCGTTCAGCGCGGGGAAACGCTGAGCGCGATCGCGGCGCGGCTGGGGGTGAGCGTCAATGCGCTCGCCGCAGCCAATGGCCTTGACCCGTCGGGCCTGCTCATCGCCGGCACCACCCTGCACAGCGCCGGCGGCTCCGGCACGACCGTAGCCGCGCCCTCGGAGTCGAGCGGGAGCGGCGCGTACGTCGTCCAGCGCGGGGATACGCTGAGCGCGCTCGCGGCGCGCATGGGCGTCACCGTCGACGCCCTGGCGGCCGCCAACGGCCTTGACCCGTCCGGCCTGCTCATCTCCGGCACCCCGCTGCACGGGCTCGGGGGCGGGACGTCGAGCGCGGCACCGGCCACGACTGAGATGGTGTCGACGTCGACATCGCCGTCGAGCGGCGGCGGGGCGGAGCCGACCGCCGAGATGGTGAGCCCGGCCACGGTCGGGTCGATCGCGGCGAGCGAGGGCGTGCCGGAGTCCCTGGCCGAGGCCATCGGCTATCAGGAGAGCGGCTTCAACAACGGCATGGTGTCCCACACCGGCGCCGTCGGCGTGATGCAGATCATGCCGTCGACCTGGGACTGGATCGGGCAGCACCTGGCCGGGCCCCCGCCGCTGTCGACCTCGTCGGCCACCGACAACATCCGGGCCGGTTCGCTGCTGCTGCACTCATTGCTCTCCGACGCCGGAGGCAACGCGGAGATGGCCGTGGCCGGGTACTACCAGGGCCTTGGCTCCGTCCAAGCCCACGGCATGTACTCGGACACGCGGGCCTACGTCAACAACGTCATGGCGCTGCAGCAGCGCTTCGGCGGCGGGTAGCCAGGCCGAGAACGCTCGTCGACAGGTGGTTCGCAGGCTGCGCCTTGTAGCCTGCGAACCCTATGTACTACGACGACGACGCAGACCTCTCCAAGCTCGACGGCAAGACCGTCGCGATCATCGGCTACGGCTCTCAGGGCCACGCCCATGCCCTCAACCTCAAGGACTCCGGCGTCGACGTCGTCGTCGGCCTGAGATCGAGTTCTGACAGCGTGGCCAAGGCCGAGGCCCACGGCCTGAAGGTCATGGAGCCCGCCGATGCCGCCAGCGAAGGCGACATCGTGATGTTGCTCGCCCCGGACGAGCTCCACGGACAGATCTGGGAGGGCGGCCTGAAGGACGGCATCGCCGCCGGCAACATGCTGCTGTTCGGGCACGGCTTTTCCATCCACTACGGCGAGATCGTCCCGCCGCCCGACGTCGACGTGGCCCTGGTCGCGCCCAAGGGCCCCGGCCACCTGGTGCGGCGCCAGTACCTGGAGGGCTCGGGCGTCCCGTGCCTCGTCGCCGTCGAGCAGGACGCCTCGGGCGACGCGCTGGCGGTGGCGCTGGCCTACGCCAAGGGGATCGGCGGCACCCGGGGCGGCGTCATCGAGACGAGTTTCAAAGAGGAGACCGAGACCGACCTGTTCGGCGAGCAGGCGGTGCTGTGCGGTGGGGTCACCGAGCTCGTCCGCGCGGGTTACGAGACGCTGACCGAGGCGGGATATGACGCGCGCCTGGCCTACTTCGAGGTCCTGCACGAGCTCAAGCTGATCGTCGACCTCATGTACGAGAAGGGGATCAGCGGCATGCGCTACTCGATCTCCAACACCGCCGAGTACGGCGACATGACCCGCGGGTCGCGGATCATCGGCCCCGAGACGCGCGCCGCGATGAAGAAGGTGCTGGAGGAGATCCAGTCCGGCGACTTCGCCCGCGAGTGGATCGCCGAGAACCGGGCGGGCCAGGAGAACTTCAAGCGCATGCGCAGCGAGCAGGCCGGCCACCAGGTTGAGGTCGTGGGCAAGGAGCTGCGCGCCCAGATGGACTGGATCGACACCGATTTCCAGGAGTAGCTCGCGCCCTTCCCGGGCGATCGGGCACCTCATCCCACAAACCCCGTTCCTCTGACGCGCCCATGACCGAGACCATGACTGACCTCAGGATCCCTGACGAGCTCAAGCCGGAGGACGGGCGCTTCGGCTCCGGGCCCTCGCGCGTGCGTCGCGAGCAGCTCGACTACGCCGTCGGCCCGGGGTCCGCGCTGATCGGCACCTCGCACCGCCAGAAGCCGGTTCGCCAGTTGGTGGGCCGCATCCGGGCGGGTATCTCCGAGCTGCTCTCGCTGCCCGACGGCTACGAGGTGCTGCTGGGCAACGGCGGCACGACCGCCTTCTGGGACGCCGCCACCTGCTGCCTCATCCGCGAACGATCGCTGCACCTGACATACGGCGAGTTCTCCTCCAAGTTCGCGGCCTGCACCAGGGCGGCGCCGTTCCTGCGCAAACCGGTCACTGTCTCCGCCGAGCCCGGCGATGCCCCGACGCCCGGCGAGGAGCTCGGCTCAGAGCCCTTTGACGCGATCGCATGGGCCCACAATGAGACCTCGACCGGGGTGATGGTCCCGGTGACTCGGCCACAGAGCACCGACGGTGCGCTGGTCCTCATCGACGCCACATCGGGTGCGGGGGGGCTGCCGCTGAGCGCCGCCGACGCCGACGTCTACTACTTCGCCCCGCAGAAGGGCTTTGCCTCCGACGGCGGACTGTGGCTGGCGGCGATGAGCCCGGCGGCGATCGCGCGCATCGAGGAACTGGCCGCCGGCGCCGACGGCCGGTGGGTTCCGGACTTCCTCTCTCTGCCCACGGCGCTGGAGAACTCGCGCAAGGACCAGACCTACAACACCCCGGCGATCGTCACTCTGCTGCTGCTGGACAGCCAGCTGAGGTGGATGCTCGACCTGGGCGGCCTCGACGCGATGGTGCAACGGACCACGGCCAGCAGCACGCACCTGTACGAGTGGGCGATGGCCCACCCCAGCGCAACGCCGTTCGTGTCCGATCCGGCCAAGCGCTCGCTCGTGGTGGGCACCATCGACTTCGACGATGGCGTCGATGCCGCGGCGCTGGCGGCGACCCTGCGCGCCAATGGGATCGTTGACGTCGAGCCCTACCGCAAGCTTGGGCGCAACCAACTGCGCGTCGCCATGTTCCCGGCCACCGACCCCGCGGACGTGCAGGCGCTCACCGCCTGCATCGACTGGGTCCTGGAGCGGTCATGACGCGGGTGCTCGTCGCCGAGAAGATCGGCGACTCCGGCGTGGATCTGCTGCGAGAGCACTTCGACGTCGACCTCGGCGTCGGCTGGGACCGTTCCGAGCTCGAGGAGCGCATCGGCCAGTACGAGGGGATCCTCATCCGCTCGGCGACCAAGCTCGACGGCGACCTGCTGGCCAAGGCCACCCGGTTGCGAGCGGTGGGGCGTGCGGGTGTGGGCGTCGACAACGTCGATGTCCCGGTTGCCACCAAGCGCGGGATCGTCGTCGCCAACGCTCCCGAGTCCAACGTCATCACCGCAGCTGAGCACACGATGGCGCTGCTGCTGGCGCTGGCGCGCAACGTGCCCCAGGCGCACGCGTCGCTGACCGGCGGGGCGTGGGAGCGCTCCAAGTTCTCGGGCGTGGAGCTCTACGAGAAGACCCTGGGCATCCTCGGCTTCGGCCGCATCGGGCAGCTCGTGGCCCAGCGGGCGCGTGGGTTCAACATGCACGTGGTGGCCTTTGACCCTTACGTCTCCGCCGAGCGCTATCGCGAGCTGGGGGTCGAGCAAGCCGACACGCCCGACGACGTCTACGCGTCGGCGGACTTCATCACCCTGCACCTGCCCAAGACGCCCGACACCGAGGGCTGGCTCAACGCCGAGGCGCTGGCCAAGTGCCGCGACGGCGTGCGCGTCCTCAACGTGGCCCGCGGGCCGCTGGTCGTCGATGAGGACCTCAAGGCGGCCATTGACTCCGGCAAGGTGGCCGGGGCCGCGCTCGATGTGTTCCGGTCCGAGCCGATCACCGATCATCCGTTGTTCGGCTACCCCAACGTGATCGTGACCCCGCACCTGGGCGCGTCCACCGCGGAGGCGACCGACCGCGCCGGCTACCAGGCGGCCGAGCAGGTGGTGGCGGCTCTCGCCGGCGGCGTGGTGACCAGCGCGGTCAACGTGCCCGCGATCGGGGCCGAGGACCTCGAGGTGCTGGGCCCCTTCGTCGCCCTGTGCGAATCGCTGGGGCGGATCGCCGTGGCACTGGCCATCGCCGACGGCGGCTCGGTCGACGGCATCGAGACCCAGTTCTTCGGGCACCTCGCCGACCACGACACGCGCCTTCTGTCGATCCACGCGCTGCTCGGCGCTCTCGCCGGCCACACCGAGGAGGAGCTCAACGCGGTCAACGCGCACGTTGTCGCCGAGGAGCGCGGCATCCGCCTGGTGGAAACCAAGCACTCAACGGCCCGCGAGTACACCGATCTCGTGCGGGTCCGGGTCACTGCCGGCGGCCGCACCGTGCGTGTGGCCGGGACGCTGTTCGGCCAGCGCAACCGCCCGCACCTGCTCGAGGCGTGGGGCCATCGCTTCAACGTCCAGCTCGAGCATCACATCACCCTCTTCCGCTACCAGGACCTGCCGGGCATGCTCGGCAGGGTGGGCACGCAGTTCGGCGAGCACGGCGTCAACATCATCTCCGCCGCCGTGGGCCGGCTGCCCGATGAGAGCCCCGACGACGAGAGCGGGCTGGCGGCGATGGCCATCACCACCGGCGCCCCGGTGCCGGCAGATGTGGTCAACCGGATCGTCTCCAGCGACGGATTCGTCGCCGGTCACACCGTCGCTCTGTAGCGCTCCTCGCGGGGCGTCTCGCATCCATGCGACACGATGTTCTACCGATCTCGGAGCTGACCGAGCGCGACGTTTCGGCGTGGCGCGAGTTGTGCGCTGACGCCCTCTCGCCCAACCCGTTCGCCGAACCTGAGTTCGTCCTCCCGGCGACCGGCGCCTGGGCTGTGCGCGATCTGCACATGCTGGTCGTGCGCGACGGCTCGGACTGGCTGGCGGCGCTGCCGGTGCGACGAGCGAGGTCCTGGCGCGGCGTGCCCGGTGCCGTGATCGCCGCGTGGCGCCACGACTACTGCTTTCTCTGCACGCCGCTGGTCCGGCCCGCAGGGCACGAGGAGGCGCTGGCGAGGATGATGCACGGCGCCGTGCGCAGCAGCCCGGCGTTCTCCCTGGACTGGGTCGACGCTGACGGGCCGCTGGCCGCGCCGCTGACGGCCGCGCTGGCGTCGGAGGCGCGCGTCGTCGTCGTGGAGCGCTTCGAGCGCGCGGCCCTGTATCGCAGCGAGACCGACGACCATCTGCAGCGTGGCCTCAGCGGGCGCCACCGCAGCGGATACCGTCGCCGGCTCAAGAGCCTCGAACGTGAGGTGGGGCCGGTGACGTTGCGCGACGACAGCGACGACCCGGGGGCGCCGGGCCGGTTCATGGAGCTCGAGCGCGCCGGCTGGAAGGGCCGGGCGGGCACGGCGATGGCCTGTCACCCCGCCCACGCCGCGTTCTTCGCCGAGATGGGGCACAAGTTCGCCGGCGCGGGGCGCCTGCGCATGCTCTCGCTGGTCTGTGCAGAGCGGCCGATCGCCATGCTCTGCGACCTGGTCGCCGGAGACACGCTCTACGGGTTCAAGATCGCCTTCGACGAGGATCTGGGTCACTACTCGCCCGGTATCCAGCTGCAGATCGCCTCCACGCAGGCCTTCCACGCCAGCGGCGCGGCGCGGGCCGACTCGTGCACCGACCCCGAGAACACGACGATGAACCGGCTGTGGCCCGATCGCCGCGCGCTGGTCAGCGTGGTGGCGACCCGGCGAAGCCCAGCCGGCGCCGCCGCGCACGCCAAGTGGGCGGCCGCGGTGCGGTTGCAGGCGCTGCGCGCCCGCTCTGGAAGGCATTGATACGCTTTGGGTCGAATGTCGCTGAGTCTCGCCCTTCGACTTCTTCTCCTCCCCCGCAAGGGGGAATAGCGCGTGGGCGGCCGCACGTAGCCGCGAACAACAGCACCGAGAAGCAGTCAAGTTCGAGCCAAGGGAAGTAGCGACATGACACCACCTGACGATCCCAACCGAGTACTGATCTTCGACACGACGCTGCGTGACGGCGAGCAGTCGCCCGGGATCTCGCTCAACACGCAGGAGAAGCTGGAGATCGCGCAGCAACTGGCCCGCTTGGGCGTCGACGTGATCGAGGCCGGGTTCCCGATCACCTCACCTGGAGACTTCGAGGCCGTGCAGGCGATCGCGCGCACCGTGGACGGCCCGGTCATCGCCGGGCTGGCCCGGACCCACGTCGCCGACATCGACGCCGCCTACAACGCGGTCAAGGACGCCGAGCGCGCGCGCATCCACACCTTCATCTCCACCTCGGACATCCACATCAAGTACCAGCTGCAGTCCACGCGCGAGGACGTCAAGGGGCAGGCGCGCGCGGCGGTGGCCCACGCCAAGCAGTACGTCGACGACGTCGAGTTCTCGCCGATGGACGCGACGCGCGCCGACCTGGAGTACACCGCGGAGGTGTGCCAGATCGCCATCGACGAGGGCGCCACGACGATCAACATCCCCGACACCGTCGGCTACACGATGCCCCACGAGTACGCGGCGTTCCTGGGCCGGCTCTACGACGCCGTCCCCGATCTGCGCGACGTCGTGCTCTCCGTGCACTGTCACGACGACCTGGGCCTGGCCGTGGCCAACTCTCTCTCGGGTCTGCAGGCGGGTGCGCGCCAGGTGGAATGTGCCATCAACGGCATCGGCGAGCGCGCCGGCAACGCGTCGCTGGAGGAGATCGTGATGCTCCTGCACACCCGCCAGGCCGATGTGGGCCTGTTCACGGGGGCCAACACGCGGGAGATCGCACGGACCTCGCGGATGGTGTCGCGGCTGACCGGCTACGCGGTGCAGCCCAACAAGGCGATCGTGGGCCGCAACGCCTTCGCCCACGAGTCCGGCATCCACCAGGACGGCGTGCTCAAGGAGCGCAGCACGTACGAGATCATGGACGCCACCACGGTCGGCCTGGAGGCCAACTCGATCGTGCTGGGCAAGCACTCGGGCCGCCACGCGCTGGCTCAGGCGCTGGCCGAGCTGGGTTTCGAGCTGCAGGGCCAGACGCTCAACACCGCCTTCAAGCGCTTCAAGGAGATCGCGGACAAGAAGAAGCAGGTCACCGCGCTGGACCTCGAGGCGCTGGTCACCGACGAGCTGCGCCAGGAGATCGCCGGCTACGCCCTGGAGTGGTTCGACGTCGAGGCCTCGACCCGCCGCCCGCCACACGCCACCGTCGGCGTGCGCGGCCCCGACGG
>DASXDW010000174.1:0-21460 GCA_036490435.1 Solirubrobacteraceae bacterium | reverse complement strand
AGCGCCCGGCCCGACGCGGTCCACGGGAAGATCGCCTTCTCGTACTCGATGCCGTCGGCCTTGGCCCGCGCCTCGGTGAGGCCCATGAAGGCCACCTCGGGATCGGTGTAGGCCACCGACGGCACGGTCTTGGCGTCGAATGAGACGTCGAGCCCCGAGATGACCTCGGCGGCCACCTTGGCCTCGTGCATGGCCTTGTGGGCGAGCAGCGGCTCGCCCACGATGTCGCCGATGGCGTAGATCCCGGGCACGTTGGTGCGCATCTGGGCGTCGACAGCGATGAAGCCGCGCTCGTCGACCGTCACCCCCGCGGCCGCGGCGTCGATGGCGCGGCCGTTGGGCACTCGTCCGACGGCCACGAGCACGCGGTCGAACATCCGCGAGCCGGCACCGGAGATCTCCACCTTCAGCCCGTTCTTCTGGGCCTTGATGCTCTCGGCCCTGCTGGACAGGAGCACGTCCTGGTAACGGCCGCCGATGCGCTTGGCCAGCACCCGTACCAGGTCCGAGTCAAACCCGGTCAGCAGATGGTCGAGCATCTCCACCACGGTGACCTTGGCGCCGAGGGCGTCGTAGACGCACGCCATCTCCAGGCCGATGATCCCGCCGCCGATCACCAGCAGCCGGCCGGGGATCGACGACGGCGACAGCGCGCCGCTGGAGTCGATGATCCGCTCGTCATCGGGCAGCCCCGGGATCGTCGCCGCCTGAGACCCGGCGGCGATGATGAGGTTCTCGAAGGTGACCTCGCGGTCGCCGACGTTCAGCGAACTCGGGCCGGTGATCTTCCCGACGCCGTGGATGACCTCGACATCACGCCGTTGGGCGAGTCCGACCAGGCCGCCGGTGAGCTTGTCCACGACCGACTGCTTCCACTCGATCAGCTTGGGCAGATCGACCTTGGCCTTGCCGAACGACACGCCGTGGGTCGCCATCTCCTCGGTCTCGGCGATCACCCGCGCCGCGTGCAGCAACGCCTTGGAGGGGATGCAGCCGACGTTGAGGCACACGCCGCCCAGCCTGTCGTGGCGCTCGATCAGCGCCGTCTTGAGTCCCAGGTCCGCCGCCCGGAACGCGGCCGTGTAGCCGCCGGGCCCGGAGCCGAGCACCACGACCTGGAAGTCCCGGTCAGGTCCGCCGTCGTCGGAGGGCGGGGGAGGGGGCGGTGGCTCGGCCTCGCGCACCACCGAGGCCTCGGTGCCCCCCTCATTTGGGGCGCCGTTCTCCGAGGTTGCCGCTCCGCCGTCCGACGATGAGGAGGAGGCGCCGTCGAGCGTCAACAGCAGCGACCCCTGGGACACGCGGTCGCCCACGGAGACCGACATCTCGGAGACGACTCCCGCGACCGGCGCGGGCACGTCCATGGTGGCCTTGTCGGACTCGAGCGTGACCAGCGGGTCCTCGATCTGCACCGAATCGCCGACGGCGACAAGGATCTCGATCACCGGGACATCGTCGAAATCCCCGATGTCCGGGACGCGGACTTCAGAACTCATCCCGCCGGCCTTTCACAACAGGGCCCGGCGCAGGTCCGACAGCACGTTCACCAGGTATGTCACGAACCTCGCGGCGGCGGCGCCGTCGATCACCCGGTGGTCGTAGGAGAGCGAGAGCGGCACCATCAGCCGCGGCACGAACTCCGAGCCGTTCCACATCGGCTTCATGGCGGCGCGGGTCACGCCCAGGATGGCCACCTCGGGCGCGTTGATGATCGGCGTGAACGAGGTTCCGCCGATCCCGCCCAGCGATGAGATGGTGAACGTCGCTCCGCGCATCTGGTCCAGCGACAGCTTGCCTTCCCGCGCCAGGCCCGACAGCTCGGTGAGGTCGGTCGCGATCTCCTTCAGGCCCTTGCGGTCGGCGTCCTTGATCACGGGCACGAGCAGTCCGCCCGGGGTGTCGGCGGCGAAGCCGATGTTGTAGTAGCGCTTGAGAATGAGCTCGTCGCCGTCCAGCGACGAGTTGAAGTTGGGGAATTCCTTGAGGGCCTTCACGCAGGCGGCGACCAGGAAGGACACCATCGTGAACTTGACTGCATCGCGCGCGTGCTCTTCGTTGAGCCGCTTGCGCCACGCCTCGAGCTCGGTGATGTCGGCCTCGTCGTTGTGGGTGACGTGGGGGATCATCACCCAGTTGCGGACCAGGTTCGGCGCGGAGATGCGCTGGATCCGCGAGCGCTCCACGCGCTCCACCGGACCGAACTTCTCGAAGTCCACCTGCGGCCACGGGAGCAGGTCCAGGCCGGCCACGCCGCCGCCCGCGGACGCCCCGCCGCCAGTCGCCGGCGCGGCGGCCGCAGTGCCCTTGCCGTCGGCGAGGTTCTGGACGTCGTCCCTGGTGATGCGCCCCTTACGGCCGCTGCCGGTGACCGCGCTCAGGTCCACGCCGAGCTCGCGCGCGAGCCGGCGCGCGGACGGGCTGGCGTAGATCGGCCCGCCGCCGTTGGTGCGCGCCGGGGCAGGCCCAGGGTCTGGCTGCGCCGGCTGCGAGGGCGACGGCTGAGCCGCGGGGGTCTGGGAGGCGGGAGGCTGCGACGGCGCCTCGACGGCCTCGGCTGGGCCGGTCGCGGGCTCCGCGGCGCGGTCGGCGGCCGCCGCCTGCTCGGCGGGCTCGCCCGCTCCGGAATCGCCGTCGGAACCCTCCAGGCTCATCAGGACCGACCCCTGCGAGACCCGGTCGCCGACGGACACGTTGATCTCCTTGATAACCCCCGCGAACGGAGCGGGGACGTCCATCGTCGCCTTGTCGGATTCGAGGGTGACCAGCGGGTCCTCGACGGCCACCGAGTCGCCGACGGCGACGAGGAGCTCGATGACCGGTACGTCGTCGAAGTCCCCGATGTCCGGGACTTCCACCTTCGTCAGGGGCGCGCTCATACCGAGGTCGGCAGCGGTGCGTCCGTCTCGATGTCGTACTTCTTGATCGCCTGCGCCACCAGCTTGCGGTCCACGGTTCCGGCGTCGGCGAGTTCCTTCAGGGCGGCGACCGCGACGTAGTGGCGGTCGACCTCGAAGAAGCGCCGCAGCGCGGTGCGGAAGTCGCTGCGGCCGTAGCCGTCGGTGCCCAGCGTGCGGTAGGCGCGGCCGTCCTGAGTGACCCACTGACGGATCTGGTCGGGCACCGCGCGCAGGTAGTCGGTGGAGGCGATGACCGGCCCGCGGCGGTCGGCGAGCTGCTCGCTCACGTACGCAACGCGCGGCTTGCGCGAGGGGTGCAGCATGTTCCAGCGCTCGACGTCGAGGCCATCGCGGCGCAGCTCGGAGAACGAGGTCACGCTCCACACGTCGGCCAGCACGCCGAAGTCCTCCTCGAGTAGGTCGGCGGCGGCGAGCACCTCGCGCAGGATCGTCCCCGAGCCCAGCAGCTGCACGACGGGCTTGCGCGCCCGCTTGGACGCTTGGCGCACCGGATACATGCCGCGCAGGATTCCCTCCGGGGCGCCCTCGGGCATCGCCGGGTGCGGGTAGTTCTCGTTCATCAGGGTGACGTAGTAGAAGACGTCCTCCTGCTCTTGAAGCATGCGGCGCAGCCCGTCCTGGATGATCACGGCGAGCTCTGACCCGTAGGCCGGGTCATAGGCGCGGCAGTTGGGCACAACCGAGAAGAGCAGATGGCTGTGGCCGTCCTCATGCTGGAGGCCCTCGCCGTTGAGGGTGGTGCGTCCCGCGGTGCCGCCGAGCATGAAGCCGCGGGTGCGGCAGTCACCGGCGGCCCACACGAGGTCGCCCACTCGCTGGTAGCCGAACATCGAGTAGTAGATGTAGAACGGCACCATCGGCACGTCGTGGGCGCTGTACGAGGTTCCGGCGGCGATGAACGAGGAGATCGAGCCGGCCTCGGTGATCCCCTCCTCGAGGATCTGGCCGTGGACGTCCTCCTTGTAGAACATGAGCTGCTCGGAGTCCTGCGGGCTGTAGCGCTGGCCGAAGGGGGAGTAGATCCCGACCTGGCGGAACAGGCCCTCCATGCCGAAGGTGCGCGACTCGTCAGGGACGATGGGGACGACGTGGCGCCCGAGCTCCTTGTCGCGCAGCAGCGCCGCCAGGATGCGCACAAAGGACATCGTGGTCGAGATCTCGCGGTCGCCGGTGCCCTCCAGCTGGGACTTGAACGTCTCCAGCGGCGGGGCGGTCAGCGACCGCGACTTCGGGCGGCGCACCGGCAGGTGCCCGCCAAGCTTCTCGCGGCACTCGCGCAGGAGCTGCATCTCAGGCGAATCGGCGGGCGGCTTGTAGTACTCGGCGTCGTGGACCTGCTGGTCGGTGAGGGGCAACTCGAAGCGGTCGCGGAAGGCGAGCAGGGCCGCCTCGGTCATCTTCTTGGCCTGGTGGGTGATCATCTGGCCCTCGCCCGAGACGCCCATGCCATAGCCCTTGATCGTCTTGGCCAGGATGACCGTCGGCTGGCCGGTGTGGCGCACCGCGGAGTCATAGGCGGCGTAGACCTTCTGCTGATCATGGCCGCCGCGGTTGAGCAGCCAGATCTCGTCGTCGGACATGTTGCTGACCCGCTCGAGCAGGCGCGGATCGCGCCCGAAGAAGTGCTCGCGCACGTAGGCGCCGTCACGCGACTTGAACGTCTGGTAGTCGCCGTCGACGCAGTCCTCCATCACCTTGACCAGCGCGCCATCGACGTCGGCCTCCAGGAGCGGATCCCACCGCGAGCCCCAGATGACCTTGATGACGTTCCAGCCGGCGCCGCGGAAGTCGGACTCCAGCTCCTGGATGATCTTGCCGTTACCGCGCACCGGCCCGTCGAGCCGCTGCAGGTTGCAGTTGACCACCCAGATGAGGTTGTCGAGCTGCTCACGCCCGGCCAGCGCGGTCGCGCCCATCGATTCGGGCTCGTCCATCTCGCCGTCGCCGAGGAAGGCCCACACTTTGCGCGGCGCCGTCTCAGCCATCCCGCGCGCCTGCAGGTACTTCATGAAGCGCGCCTGGTAGATGGAGGTGATCGCGCCGATGCCCAGCGACACCGTGGGGAACTGCCAGAACTCCGGCATCAGCCACGGATGCGGATAGGAGCTCAGCCCGCCGGGGACCGAGACCTCCTGGCGAAAGCCGTCGAGCTGCGCCTCGGTGAGGCGGCCCTCCAGGTACGCGCGCGCGTAGTTGCCCGGCGAGGAGTGGCCCTGGAAGTAGACGAGGTCGCCGCCATGCGATTCGCCGGCCCCGTGCCAGAAGTGGTTGAAGCCGACCTCCATGAGGGTGGCCAGCGACTGGTAGGTGGCGATGTGCCCGCCGAGCTCCGAGGAGATCTTGTTGGCGCGCAGCACCATGCAGATGGCGTTCCAGCGCACGATCGAACGGAGGCGGCGCTCGACCATCGGATCACCCGGGAACGGCGGCTCCAGCGCCCGCGGGATCGTGTTGGCGTAGGCGGTGTTGAGGCTGGCGATCGGGCCGGTGCCGGCGTGCTGGGCGCGCTCGATGACGCGCGTGAGCAGATCCCGCGCGCGGTCAGGTCCGTCGTGGGAGACGACCGCGTCCAGCGCCTCGAGCCACTCGGTCGTCTCTACCGCGTCGGGATCGACGGCGTCAGGCTCGCCTCCGTTGCCATTCGTGCTCGATGTCTGTGTCTGGGCGCGATCAGCCATGGCCTGTGGGCAGTAGGGGGTTCAGGCGTTCGACTATACCTCCGCGCCTGCGCCCTCACGGGCACGGCCTGGCAGGCCGGTTTGCCGTAGCGTGAGAGCCATGAGCTTGCGCAAGGTGGAGGGCCTCCCCGGCGCCCCCTGGGATCGCCCGCTGGCCGGGACGCTGGACCGGATCACCGTGCAGTCGGACGTGCTGGAGGGAAACCCGCTCGGCGACCCGGCGCGGCGGCCGCTCTACGTCTACCGCTCGCCGGGGGCGATCGCGTCCGGCCGCGACCGGTTTCCGGTGGTGTACGTCCTCCAGGGCTATTCGGGCCAGCTGGACATGTGGGTCGGGCGCACCGCGTTTGAGCCCACCAACGTCGAGCGGCTTGACGAGATGTTCGCGGCGGGGGAGTGCCCGGACGCGATCGTGGTCTTCGTCGACGCGTGGACCTCGCTCGGCGGCTCCCAATTCCTCAACTCCTCCAGCACCGGCCGTTACCTGGACTACGTGTGCGACGAGATCGTCCCCTTCGTCGACGAGCGCTACCCCACCATGCCCGGACGCGAGCATCGCGGCGTGACGGGCAAGTCCTCGGGCGGGTACGGGGCGATGGTGGTGCCGATGCTGCGCCCCGACGTCTTCGGGGCGCTGGCCTCCCACGCCGGCGACGCTCTGTTCGAGTACTGCTACCTGCCCGAGTTCCCGTCGATCGCTCGCCGCCTGCGCGACGACTTCGGTGGCTCCTACGACGCGCTCCTGGCCAAGCTGCGCAGCGCGACCACCTTTGATTGGAGCCGCTACGGGGACGCGTTCTCCATGTACGCGTACGCGTGCGCGTATACGCCCGACCCCGACCACCCGGGCAAGCCGCTGCTGCCCTTCGACCCGGCGACGGGACGGCTGGACGAGGCGATCTGGGAGCGGTGGCTGGCCTGGGACCCCGTCCGGATGGCCAAGCCCCACGCCGATGCCCTGCGCAGCATGCGGCGGATCTACCTCGACGCCGGCCGCCAGGACGAGTTTTTCCTGGACATCGGGGCGCAGGCCGTCTCCGGTGAGCTCACGCGGCTGGGCATCGATCACACGCTCGAGCTCTTCGACGGCAAGCACGGTGGCATCTCCTACCGGTACCCTGGCGCGATCCGGCAGCTTGTGCTGTCGCTTCGCGAGCCGTGACCGCCATCGCCCCCACCGATCTTGCCTTCGCCGGGCCCGCGGCGCTGGCCGCCATGGTCCGGGCGGGGGAGACGTCCCCGCGGGAGCTGGTGGAGCTCTACCTGCGCCGGATCGAGGCGCTCGATCCCAAGCTCAACGCGTTCCGTGTGCTGCGCGCCGAACAGGCTCTGGCCGAGGCCGAGCAGGTGGACCGGTCCGGTCTGCTCGCCGGCGTCCCGATCGCCGTCAAGGACGACATCGACCTGGCCGGCGAGGTCCCCACCCGCGGCTCGCGCAGCTACGGGCCTCCGGTGACCGCCGACGCCGAGCCGCTCCGCCGCCTGCGCGCTGCGGGCGCGATCCCGATCGGCGTCACCAACGTGCCCGAGCTCATGATCTTCCCCTGGACGGCGACGGCCGCCAACGGCGTGACGCGCAACCCATGGGATCCCGCGCGCACGACGGGCGGGTCCTCGGGCGGCTCGGCGGCAGCTGTGGCCGCCGGACTGGTGGCGGCTGCCACTGCGTCTGATGGCGGAGGTTCGATCCGCATCCCGGCGGCCGCCTGCGGGCTGGTGGGGATGAAGCCGACCCGCGGCCGGGTGCCCAGCGGCGGCGGCTGGCTGGGCCTCGCGACCTACGGCGCACTGGCCCGGACCGTCGCCGACAGCGCCCTCATGCTCGACGTTATGCATGGGCCGGCGGCCGGGGACCCCCACCATGCGCCGGTGTTCAGCGGTACCTACGTCGACGCCGCCGCGGCCGCACCGCCGCAATTGCGGATCGCAATGTCGCGCAAGCTCCCACCGGGACTGCTGGGGCGTTTGTCGCGCGATCAGCGCGGCGCCTGGGAACGCACCGGCGCGCTCCTGAGCGCGCTCGGCCACGACGTGCTCGCGCGCGACCCGGCGTACCGGATGGCCCAGCTCGAGTTCTTTCAGACCTGGGTGCGCGGTGTCTACGAGGAGTCCCTCCAGGTCCCTGACCGGACGATGATGGAGGGGAGCACGCGCCAGATGGCGGCGATGGGCCGCTACCTCGTGCCGCCGCGCCGGCGCGAGGCGATCCTGGCGGCGCGCGCCCGGACCACCGCGCGCATCACCGCGCTGTGGGAAGAGATCGATGTGCTTCTGGTGCCGACGCTGGCCAAGACCGCCATCGCCGCCGAGGGCGCCTACGGCAAGCCGGCGTTGGCCGCCGTGGACATGGCCGGGCGCTTTGCGCCGTTCACGCCGGTGTTCAACGTGACCGGCCAGCCGGCGCTCTCGATTCCCGCGGGCGTCGGTACCGACGGACTGCCGCTGGCCGTCCAGCTCGTCGGTAGGGTGGGCGCCGAGGACACGCTGTACTCGCTCGCCGCCCAGATCGAAGAGGCGGCTCCGTGGGCCCAGCGCCGCCCGACCGTGTCATGACCCGCGTCCTTCGCCTCTCGCTCGCTCTCGCCGCTCTGACGGTGGTGGGGCTCGCCGGCGCCGGCGCGGCCTCGGCCCGGACGGTGTGGCTGTGCAAGCCGGGGCAGTCGCCCGACCCGTGCAACCCGAGCCTGGCCACGACGGTGTTCTCACCCTCGCTGCACAAGCTCAAGGTCATCCAGCCGGCGCGTGACAAGAAGCCCTCGATCGACTGCTTCTACGTCTACCCCACGGTCTCCGATCAGAAGACGACGCTGGCCAACCGGCACATCGATCCCGAGGAACGCTCGATCGCGCTCTACCAGGCCGCTCGTTACTCCCAGTACTGCCGCGTCTTCGCGCCCATGTACCGCCAGGTGACGGTGACCGCACTGGACTCCGGCACCCAGGAGACGCCCCAGCAGCTCGCCACGCCGGTCGGAGACGTGCGCGCCGCTTTCGCCACCTACCTGCGCAAGTACAACCACGGCCGCGGGTTCGTGCTCATCGGCCACTCGCAGGGCTCGTTTGTGCTCGAGCAGCTCATTGCCAAGGACGTCGACAAAAAGCCCGCCGTGCGCAAGCGGTTGGTGTCGTCGATCCTGCTCGGGGGCAACGTCCTGGTTAAGCGCGGCACGGGTGTCGGCGGAAGCTTCCAGCACGTGCCGGCGTGCCGTTCGGACACGCAGTTGGCCTGCGTGATCGCGTTCTCCACCTTCGATCAGCCGCCGCCGGCCGACTCGCTGTTCGGCCGGACCAAGGTTCCCGGCGATCAGGTGCTGTGCACCAACCCGGCGGCGCTGCGGGGCGGGGCGGCCCAGGTCGACCCGATCTTCCCGTCGGCGCCCTTCGCTCCGGGCACGCTGATCGCCGCGGGCATCAGCCTGCTGAAGATCACCCAGCCACCGGCGTCGACCACGTGGATCTCGGAGCCCGGGGCCTACCGCGCCCGGTGCTCGTCGGCGGGTGGCGCCAACGTGCTCCAGATCACCCCGCTGAGCGGCGCCCAGACCGCAACGCCCAGCCCGGACCCGACATGGGGGCTGCACCTGCTCGACGCCAACATCGAGCTCGGCAGCCTCGTGTCCCTGGTTCACAGCGAGGCCAACGCCTTCGCCGCCCGCCCCGCGGCGCCGCTGGCCCCGAGCTCGCACTAGCGCCATCGCCCGCGCGGCGGGGTCCGGTACAGTTTCGTACCGTGACTGCTGTGGCTGAGACCCGAGCGCTCGCCGAGGCGCCTCCCGCCGCTCCCGGGACGCCGCCCTCGCCGGCCGGCCCCGTCGACCCGGGCACCGCGTTCACGATGCCGCCGGCCCTGGCGGTGCCCGGCGTGCTTCAGGGCCTGCGGTTCGCCGCGCGCCCGATGAGCTTCGCGCTGAACGCCCAGCGGCAGTTCGGCGACGTGTGGCAGATCCGTGTGCCGACACGAAACGAGGCCTTCGTCGTCACCTGCCATCCCGATCACCTGCGTTCGCTGCTCAAGGCTCCGCCCGGCGACGCGCCCTCGCTGACCGGCGAGTCCCCGCTACGCCCGATCCTCGGGCCCAACTCGGTGCTCACCTCGGTCGGGGCGCGCCACATGCGCCAGCGCAAGCTCCTGCTCCCGGCCTTTCACGGCGAGGCGGTGCAGCGGTACGTGGAGATGATCGCCGACGTCGCGCGTCAGGAGATCGACCACTGGCCGATCGGCGAGCCGTTCGCGCTCGCGCCGCGGATGCAGGCGGTGACGCTCGAGGTGATCATGCGCGGGGTCTTCGGCGTCGGCGTGGCGTCGCAGACGACGACGGCCGAGCGCCGGATGCGTCAGGCGCTGCGGCGCATGCTCGCGGCCTCGATGTCCCCGCTGTATCCGGTGGTGGAGCTGCGCAACGCGCGTCACCTGGAGCCCAAGGGAGTCCTGGCCGCGGTCATGGCCATGGTCGACCGCCAGATGTATGCGGTCATCCGCGAGCGTCGCGACGCCGCCGACCGCGAGGGGCGCGGGGACGTGCTTTCACTGTTGCTCGGCGCCCGTGACGAGGACGGAGAGCCGCTCACCGATCACGAACTGCGCGACGAGCTCATGTCGCTGGTGCTCGCCGGGCACGAGACCACCGCTAATTCGCTGGCGTGGATCTTCGAGCGGCTGTTGCGTACGCCGCAGCCGTACGCGCGGCTGCGCGACCTGGTGCGCGCCGACGACCGCACGGCGGCCCAGGAGTATGTGGAGGCGACGATCCACGAGGGCATGCGCATTCGCCCCGTGATCCCCATGATCGCCCGCCTGGTCACGCGACCCTGGCGGCTGGGCGACTACACCGTCCCGGCGCGAACCCCGGTCGGGGTCAGCATCGTCGCCTTGCACCACCGCGCCGATGTGTATCCCGACCCTCACCTGTTCGACCCGCAGCGGTTTGTGGGCGTCAAGCCCGGGACGTACACGTGGATCCCGTTCGGAGGCGGGATCCGGCGCTGCCTGGGTGCCAGCCTGGCGATGGCCGAGCAGCGCGTCGTGCTGGAGGCGATCGCGCGGCGCACTGACCTGGTGGCGCCCGACCCCGCGCCCGAACGCCCGCGGATGCGCAACGTGACGATGATCCCCCGCGGCGGGTGCCTGGTCAGCGTGGCGCGCCGTCGTCCGGACTGAGCCCGGTCTATGGTCCCCCAGGTGTCTGCCGCGCATCAAGGGGCGCGTGCCGCCGAGCCCGCCGGGCACCGCGAGCGGCTCATCGCCGCCATGGCGACGTCGATCGAGGAGAAGGGGTACCGCGACACCACCGTCGCCGACGTGGTGCGTATTGCCCGTACCTCGCGGCGCAACTTCTACGAGCACTTCGCCGACCGCGACGCGTGCTTCTTGGCGCTGTTCGACGCCACCAACTCGGCGATGATGCGCGAGATCGCCGACGCCGTGCAGTTTGACCGCCCGCTCGAGGAACAGGTCGACCGGGCCGTCGACGCCTACATCCACAACGTGGCCGCGACCCCGGCGCTGTATCGCAGCTTCGTGCGCGAGCTCCCCGGGCTCGGCCAGGCCGGCGCGGACCGCGGGCTGGCCACACTGGAGCGGTTTGCCGAGATGCTCGTGGGCTTCGTCGAATCGGGACGCCGGGCCCAGCCCGAGGTGGGGCTGCGCCCGCTGACGATGGACACGGCGATCATCATCGTGGGGGGTCTGCGCGAGCTGCTGGTCATCGCGCTGCAGCGCGGGCGCGACATGCGCGAGCTGCGCGCCAGCGCCGGGGAGACGATCAAGGCCATCCTCGGCGGCGCGGTCCTCTAGCCGGGGGCGAGGTTTGGGCGCCGGTGGATCGTGGTATGGTCACGTACCAGAGCGGTACGGCGACGTACCGCTCCATGGCACCCGACCCCAAGCACCCGACCCCACGAGACACGATGCCCGAGACCCAGACACGTGACGTCCAGATCGCCATCGCGGGCGCCGGACTGGCGGGCCTGGGCATGGCGATCGGCCTGCGGCGCGACGGGATCGAGGACTTCGTCGTGCTCGAGCGCGCCGACGACCTGGGCGGGACCTGGCGCGACAACAGTTATCCCGGTTGCGCCTGTGACATCGCCAGCGTCCTGTACTCCTACTCGGACGAGCAGAACCCGGGGTGGACCCGCGCCTTCGCCCACCAGCCGGAGATCCACGCCTACATTCACGACGTCGCGCGCCGGCACGGCGTCACCGGGCACGTGCGCTACGGCCACGAGGTGCTCGACGCCGTCTGGGACGACGAGGCCGACCGCTGGCAGATCACGACCTCCGGTGGAGACTTCACGGCGCAGGTCCTCATCTCGGCCGTGGGGGCGCTCGCCGACCCGTCGATCCCGGAACTCGACGGGCTCGACAGCTTCCGGGGCACGGTGTTTCACTCGGCGCGGTGGGATCACGACCACGACCTGCGCGGCCGCCGCGTCGCCGTGGTGGGCACCGGGGCATCGGCCATCCAGTTCGTGCCCGAGATCCAGCCCCAGGTCGGTCACCTCGCCGTCTTCCAGCGCACGCCCCCGTGGGTGCTGCCTCGCGGCAACCCGGTCATCCCGGCGGGCTGGCGGCGCCGCTTCGCGCGCCACCCCCGACTGCTGGCCTGGGCGCGCCGGACGGTGTTCTCCGTGTACGAGTCCTTCCACTACGGCTTCCAGCACCCCGCGGTGATGAAGCTGGTCGAGCGCCGGGCTCGCGCGCACATCGAGCGCCAGGTAGCCGACCCGCGGCTGCGCGCCAAGCTCATCCCCGACTACCGGCTGGGCTGCAAGCGGATCCTCGGCTCCAACACCTGGTACCCGGCGCTCACCCAAGACAATGTCGACGTTCTCACCGGCGGGATCAATCGGGTGACGGCCGATGGGATCGTGGACGCCGACGGCGTCCACCACCCCGTCGACACGATCATCTTCGGCACCGGCTTTCACGTCTCAGACGTGCCGGTGAGCCACCGCATCCGCGGGCGCGGAGGGGAGCTGCTCGCCGAGCGGTGGCAGGGCAGCCCCAGGGCGCACCTGGGAATGAGCGTGACCGGCTACCCCAACCTGTTCATGCTTCTGGGGCCCAACACGGGCCTGGGGCACAACTCGGTGCTGCTCATGATCGAGGCGCAGATCGCCTACCTGCGCCGCGCGCTGCGCTACCGCCGCGAGCACGGCCTGGGCACGCTGGAGCCGACGCCCCAAGCGCAGAGCGCCTACATCGCCGCGGTGGACCGCGACACCGAGGGCAGCGTGTGGACCGCCGGTGGGTGCCTGAGCTGGTACGTCGACGCAACGGGGCGCAACTCGACCCTGTGGCCGGGTAGCGTCCGTGCCTATCAGCGCCGCCTTGCGCGCTTCGAGATCGGCGACTATGACACCCAGCTCCCGCGCCACGTTCAAGAGCGCGAGCCGGCATACGTCTGAGCACAGGGAGAAGCCCATGAGCCACAAGAGGGTTGAGGTAGACGGTCGGACCGCGTTCGTGTCGGGCGCGGCATCGGGGATGGGCCGCGCGGTGGCGGTGCGCCTGGCCGCGCACGGGTGCCCGGTTGCGATCGTCGACCAGGACGAGGACGGGCTGAGCGAGACCGTCGACATGATCGCGGGGCCAGTGCTCGCCCGCACGCTCGACGTGCGCGACCGCCAGGCTCAAATGGCGTTCGCCGCTGAGGTGGCCGACTGGGCCCCGTCGCCGCTGGGCATGGTGCTCAACAACGCGGGGGTCGGCACCTCCCAGAGCATCGCCGAGGGGTCGCTGGAGGACGACGAGTGGGTGCTTCAGATCAACCTGGGTGGGGTCATCAACGGGACGCGCGCGTTCCTGCCGATCCTCCTGCGCCAGGATTCCGGGGTCATCGTCAACACGTCGAGCGTGTTCGGCCTGGTCGGCATTCCCTTCCAGAGCGCCTACTGCACCTCCAAGTTCGCGGTGCGCGGCTTCACTGAGTCGCTGCGCCACGAACTGAGGGGTACGGGCGTGAACGCGGTCACCATCCACCCTGGTGGCGTGAAGACGAACATTGCGCGCAACGCGCGCTACCACGCGCATCCGATGGAGCCCGGCCTCTCACACGAGGAGGCGGCCACGCGGTTTGAGCAGATGTGCTTCACCACCCCCGAGCGTGCGGCGAAGATCATCCATGAGGGCGTGAAGCGCGGCCGCAGCCGGGTACTGGTGGGCCCCGATGCCTATGCGTTCGACGCCCTGGCGCGGCTCGCCCCGACCCGCTACTTCGACGTCCTCGCCCTCCTGGAGGGACTGTCGGCGCGCCGCGGCTCGCGCGACGGCGCGCCAAGCTGACGGTCAGGAGACGGTGAGCGTCCCCACCATGCCACCGGCCCGGTGGCCCGGGACGCTGCAGTAGAAGGTGTAGGTGCCGGCCTTGAGGTTCACGGAGACGCTCTTGGTGCCACCCTGGAAGGTGGGCGTCGCGCCGAGCACGGACCCGCTGGTGCCCTGCTGGATCGTGATGTTGTGTCCCACGGGGGACATGTTGGCCATCGTGATGGTGACCTTGCCTGCCTTCGCGCTCAGCGTCTTCTTGTCGTAGGCCAGCGAGCCCGAGGGGTTGGCGGCTATGGCGAGGTTCGTCGAACCGCCGCCGGCGGCCGCGGCGCTCGACGTGCCGGCGCTCGTCCCGGTCCCGCTGCTCGCGGCCGACGAGGTCGCCGCCGACGTGGAGGCACCCGCAGCCGATGAGGTGGAGCTCGAGCCGCCCCCGCAGGCGGCGATGCCCAGCGCGAGCGCGGCTGCGCTCAGGAGCAGGGCGGGTAGCTTGAACATGGCGGAGATCTCCTTTTTCGTGATGAGTCGGGACGGCCCGGGATGTCCGGTGAGGTCGCGTGAGTGTTAACGCCCGCGACCTCGTTTCCTTCCCCGCCGACGGTCTGCTTGGATGCTACGCGCACAAGCAAAGGAGCAACCTGAGATGACCGCCACCACCCCGCGGGAGATCCGCCCCCTCGACTTCCTCGGCATCGATGACCTTCTCGACGACGAGGAGCGCATGATCCGCGACACGGTCCGCGCCTTCGTCACCGACCAGGTGCTGCCCTACGTCGGCGACTGGTTCGAGGAGGCCCGGATTCCGCTGGAGCTCGCGCCGGCGCTGGGCAAGATCGGGGTGCTGGGGATGCACCTGGACGGCTACGGATGCGCCGGGGCGACCGCGACCGCGTACGGGCTGGCCTGCCTGGAGCTCGAGGCGGGCGACAGCGGGCTGCGCAGCCTCGTCTCGGTACAGGGATCTTTGGCGATGTTTGCCATCCACCGATGGGGCTCAGAGGAGCAGAAGCTGCAGTGGTTGCCGCGGATGGCGGCGGGCGAGGCGCTGGGCTGCTTCGGGCTGACCGAGCCCGACGCGGGGTCGGACCCGGGAGCGATGCGCACGCGTGCGCGCCGAGACGGCGATGACTGGATCGTGCACGGCTCCAAGATGTGGATCACCAACGGTTCGGTGGCCGAGGTCGCGGTGGTGTGGGCGGCCACCGACGAAGGCGTCCGCGGCTTCCTGGTTCCGCGCGGGACCAAGGGCTTCACCACGCAGGACATCCACAAGAAGATGTCCCTGCGCGCCTCGGTGACCTCGGAGCTGCTGCTCGACGACGTGCGCCTGCCCGCCTCTGCGATGCTGCCCGAGGCGACCTCGCTGCGCGGTCCGCTGTCGTGTCTGAACGAGGCGCGCTACGGGATCGTGTGGGGCGCGATCGGCGCCGCCCGCGCCTGCTATGAGGCGGCACTGAACTACGCCAAGGACCGCACGGCGTTTGGGCGGCCGATCGCCGCCACGCAGATCCAGCAGCAGAAGCTGGCCTTCATGGCGCTCGAGGTCAACCGCGGCGCGCTGCTGGCGCTGCATCTCGGGCGGATGAAGGACGAGCACCGGCTGCGGGCCGAGCACGTGAGCATGGGCAAGCTGGGCAACGTCAACGCGGCGCTGGAGGTGGCGCGGAGCGCCCGGCAGGTGCTGGGCGCCAACGGCATCACGCTCGAGTATCCGGTCATCCGCCACATGAACAACCTCGAGTCGGTGGTCACCTACGAGGGCACCGCCGACGTGCACGCCCTCGTCGTCGGCAACGCCATCACCGGCATCAACGCCTTCCGCTGATCATGGCGTCCAACGAGAAGCCCACCGTTGAGGTCCCCACCGACCAGGCGCCCTCCTACGAGCTCGAGCTCGAGGACATCGAGCTCGGCGACGGCGACGAGGCCGTGTCGGGCAAGGTCGTGGAGGTGCACTATGTCGGCGTCTCATGGCAGAACGGGAAGCAGTTCGACGCCTCCTGGGACCGCGGCGACACCTTCAAGTTCAAACTCGGCAAGGGCCAGGTGATCGCCGGCTGGGATCAGGGCGTGCAGGGGATGAAGGTGGGCGGCCGGCGGCGCATCACCATCCCGCCGATGCTCGCCTACGGCAAGCGCGGCGCGGGCCGGGTGATCGGGCCCGACGAGACGCTGGTCTTCGTCGTCGATCTCATCGCTGTGCGCTGAGCTGCACGCGGCGTGCCCGGACGCCCCGACCGCCGGCCGTTCGGGCGCGGCCCGTACGTGCTCGGCGCGGGGGTGCACCCGTCGCGCCAACCGCCGCCGCAGGCGTACCCGTTCCTGCCTCCCATCCACGACCTCGAGGGGTGGCGCCCCGGCGCCGAGGTCACGTTCATCGTGGGCGAGAACGGGTCGGGCAAGTCCACGCTGGTCGAGGCGCTGGCCATGGCATCAGGGTTCGGCCCCCAGGGCGGGCCGTTGAACGCCGAACTGGGATGGACGGAGCGCGAGTCAGAAAGCGATCTCGCGGACGCGCTCGTCATCGAGAAGGGCCCGCACAAGCCGCGGGCCGGCTTCTTCCTACGAGCCGAGAGCTTCTTCAACGTCGCGGGCCTGATCGACGCCCGGGATCTGGTGGAGGTCTACGGGGGCCGCGCGCTCAACGAGCAGTCCCACGGCGAGTCGTTCCTGTCACTGGCGACCAACCGCTTCGGCCCCGACAGCCTGTTCGTGCTCGATGAGCCCGAGGCCGCGCTCTCGGTGACCAGCCAGCTGGCCTTGCTCGCCGTAATGCGCCGCAGCGCGGCGTCGGGATCGCAGTTCATCGTCTCCACGCACTCCCCGATCCTGCTGCGCTACCCCGGAGCCGTCGTATACGAGGCCTCCGAGCGTGGGCTGGACCGGATCGAGGCCGACGATGCCGACGCCGTGCGCCTCCTCCGCGAGTTCATGGCCGAACCCGACCGCTACCTCCGCCACCTGTTTGACGGTGACTGATCCGGCGTTTGACCAGGAGCTCCTGCTGTGGCTCGGTGACGAGTCCGCGGCCGTGCGCGCCGCCGACGCAGAGCGGGTGCGCGACATCGCCGCCGAGTTCGCCAAGGGGTTCGACGTGCTCTCCAACGTGACGCGCGGGGTCACCATATTCGGCTCGGCGCGCACCCCACGGACGCATCCGGATTACACAAGGGTGCGCGAGGTGGCCGCGACCCTCGGCCGCGCGGGGTACGCGATCATCACCGGTGGCGGCCCCGGCCTCATGGAGGCGGCCAACGCCGGCGCTCGCGATGCCGGCGCCCTCTCCATCGGCTGCAACATCGAGCTGCCGCGCGAGCAGCATCTCAACCCCTATGTCGACGTCGGCCTGACGTTCAGGCACTTCTTCGCACGCAAGGTGATGTTCGTCCGCTACGCCTGCGCGTTCGTCATCTGCCCTGGCGGGTTCGGCACCCTGGACGAGCTCTTCGAGGCGCTCACGCTGATCCAGACCCGGACGATCCGGGATTTCCCGGTCATCCTGCTGGGGGCGGGGGAGTGGGAAGGCCTGCTGCAGTGGCTTGGCGACCGCGCCCTCGCCGACGGCCGGGTCAGCGCCGCGGACATGAGCCTGCTGCTGCGCGCCGCCGGCCCGGCCGAGGTCTTGGCGCACGTGCAGGAGGGCCACCGGCGCCAGCGCGCGCAGGCGGCCATGCCGCGCCGAGAGGCGCGACCGCCGCGGCCGTGACCGCGCAGCTGCATGCCGCGCGTGCGGTGCGGGCCTACGCCGCCATGCGCCGCCACTTCCTGCGTCGCGACGGCCTGTACCGACGCGACGGCCGCCCCCGCCTACCCGGGACGGCCGCGCACCTGTGGCCAACGGCGCGAGCATTCGTCGCCGCGGTCGACCTGCTGGGGCTGCGCCCCGACCTCCTCCTCGGCTTCGACGCCGAGTCGGCGGTAGCCGCGCACCTGCGCGCGCTGGAGGCCTACTGGGACGACTCGGGCGACGAGCCCGCGTATGCGTCGGATGTCATCGGCAGCCGACTCGGCGGCGATCGCTACTACGACGACAACGCCTGGGTCGGCCTCGGGCTCGTGCAGCTCGAGCGATTACGGCCCGGCCGGGGCCATGCCGAGCGGGCCCGGAGCCTGTTCCGGTTTGCCTCGGGCGGATGGGACGCCCGCCCCGAGGCGCCCAGCCCCGGTGGCGTGTTCTGGGTGGAGCAGAACCCGCCCGCCCGGGGCGCGGGCACACGCAACCACGATCGCAACGTCGTGTCCAACGCCCCCAATGCCCAGCTTGGACTGCACCTGGCCGAGTTGGCGGCAGCCACCGGCGGGGCGGGCGGGGCCGAGCTCCACGCGCAGGCCCACGACATGTACGCGTGGGTCAACACCGCCCTCGACGCCGGGCGCGATTCCGGCACGCCCGCGACGGGCCTCTTCTTCGACAAGGTGCGCGGCGACGGCACGATCGACGAGACCCTGTGGACCTACAACCAGGGCAGCATGATCGGCGCCAACGTGCTGCTGGCGCGGCAGGCGGGCCAGGACGCCCCGTACCTCGCCCGAGCGGAGGCCATCGCGGCCAAGGCGCTGCGCCACTACTCCGGTAGCTACGAGAGCCGGCCGGCAGCCTTCAACGCGATCCTGTTTCGCAACCTGCTCGAGCTCCACGTCGCCACGGCTGACGACGGCCTGCGCCGGCGCATCCGCGGCGCCATGTCCGCCTACGCCGAGGCGGTCTGGGCCACCCGACGCGATCGCAACGACCGCTTCCACTTCGCCCGCGGCGGGCGGACGCTGCTGGACCAGAGCGCGATGGTCCAGGTCTACGCGCTGCTGGCCTGGAACCCGCGGGATTACGGCGCGCTGGCCTGAGCGGCCTCGTCCACGGCGCGCCAAGGGACCTCTTGCCAACCGCCATCCGTACCGGGGACGATGCGCACAGCTCATGTCCCCTGCCTCTGAAGCACTGGCAGGTCCGGTCGAAAGGGTCGTGGCGCCCGGTCGCCAGCTGCGCCTGGGCTCCGCGCGCGCCCGGTCTGAGCGGGCGCTCATCCGCGGCGCCGCTGCCGGCTCCGAGGACGATCTGGCGCAGCTGTTTCGCCGCTTCTGGCCGCGCGCGTACCGCATCGCCTTTCTCATCGCTCATGACCACGCCGCCGCCGAGGACATCGCCCAAGAGGCGTTCGTGCAGGCGATCCGCAGGCTGGATCGCTTCGACCGTCGCAGGCGCTTTGCCCCGTGGCTGGGGGCGATCGTCGCCAACCGGGCGATCGACTGGACGCGCGCCCGGACCGCGCGCCGGGAGTCAGGCGGCGAGCCGCCAGAGCCGGTCGCCGCGCCCGACGCCCCCACCGGCCGCTACTCCGAGGAGGTCCTGGCGGCGCTGGCCACGCTGACGCCGGAGCATCGTGCCGTGATCGTCCTGCGCTACGTCCTCGAGTACACGCCCGGCGAGATCGCCCGTGCGCTGGACCTGCCGCGGGGCACCGTCAACTCCCGCCTGCGCCGCGGACTGGACGCCCTCAAGGTGCATCTGACCGAGGCCGAGGAGGAGGAGGAGTGAGCGAGCGCCTCGACCCGAGCGCTCGGCGAGCGCTCCGCGCTGTCCGAGTTCCCGACGAGGTCTGCGCGCAGGAGCGCGCCTGGGCCACGGTGCGCGCGGCCTACCGCGAGGGCCCCGCTCCGGCACGGTCGCGCTCGCGCCCCCGCGTCCTCGTCCTGCCCGTGGTGGCGGTGCTCGTCACCGCCATCGCGTTGACACCGGCGGGGGCCACGGTCACGCGGATCATCAACCGCGCGCTGGCCCCGGTGCACGTCTCACGCGCGGTGGCGCTGTCGCTGCCCACGGCAGGCAGGCTCCTGTTGTCCAACGCCCTGGGGACATGGGTGGTCTCGACCCACGGGTCCGTGCGGCGCCTGGGCCCTTGGACTCAGGCCAACTGGTCGCCGCGCGGCAAGTACCTGGCGGTGGCCTCAGCCGGTGCGTTAGCGGCGATCGATCCCACCGGCAAGCTCGCCTGGCGGCTGCCCGAGCGGGCGGTCAGCGATCCGACGTGGTACCGGCCCACCGGTTACCGGGTCGCCTACCGGTCGGGTGCCAACCTGCGCGAGGTCACCGGTTCCGGGCGCGGCGACCACCTCCTGGCCACGCACGTGGCGCCGATCGCGCCGGCGTGGCGCCCTGGGCACGCCTTTCAGCTTGCGTACGTCACGCGCCGCGGCGTGGTCATCATCCGCGGAGGCGACACGGGCGTCGTCGTATGGCGCAGCGGTCCGCATCCCGGGCGACCCGTCGCGCTGACCTGGTCGCCGACAGGGACGCGCCTGGTGCTCGTCACCTCGGCCGGAGCGTGGCTCTATCTGCCCGGCCAGGCGCCGGCGCTGCGGATTCGGGTGCCCGTGCGCGGTCCCGTCCTCGACGCAGCCGCGTCGCCCGACGGCCGTTGGCTGGCGCTGGTGAGTGGCGCGACCGGCCCCGCTGACACCGCCCGCGCCGACACTGCCTCTGCCCACCCAGCCGCGAGCGCCCCGCAGCTGCAGATCGCCGACCTGACCCGGCCGGCCCGGCCGCCCCGCACGGTCCTCTCGGGGATCCCGGTCAGCCAGCCGACATGGGCGCCAGACTCGCGGTGGCTGCTCGTCGCGTGGTCCGCGGCCGACCAGTGGTGGTTTGTTCGAGCCACCGGGGGGCCCCACGTAGTCGCCGAGTCGCGGGTAGAGGTCGCGCTCGGTCGGCAGGGGGCGGTCTCAAGCGCGGGACCGCTTCGGCTCGACGGTTGGTGCTGCGCGCCGTAGGCATTGTGCTCACCAGGGTGTGTCGTTTTACACCTTGGTGAGCTTGACTTTCCGCGTATCCCCGACTACGGTCACCCCATCGGATTGTCGCTTGGATAGCGCAGTCCGGAGCGCCGCAGGACGAGAACCGGCGCGGGGTAAGAAGAATGGGCAACTGCACAAGGCGAGTGGGCAACGCCGTGCCGGCGTGGGCGCGGCGACGTGGCAATGACGTCCGAACCGAGAGAGGGCATCGGTGAGGGACGCTCTGGCCGTCTACATCACGCTGTCGCTGATCGTCACCGTGGCGATCGCGCAACTCCTCTATTGGAAACTGGTCATCGCCCGCGAGGACGACGCGTGCGAGGCCAACACCGACACCTTTGACCTGGACTGGCTGTGTGAGTCCATGCAAACGTGGGTGGGGTTGGAGGCCGACGAACCCGAACCGGTACCGGTGGGCGATCCGGTGCTGGTCGCCGTCTGAGGACGCGGTTCGCGGGCTGACACCCACACACCCTGGACGGTCAGCGCCACGGGCGTTACCGCGACACGATGCGGCGGTACGCTGCGTGTGCGCTGACCGGTCTGGGGATTGCGGCGTGTGGTTTGACTCACGCTGCGCACCACACCGACACGATCGACCTGCGCCACCAGGCCTGAACGCCACACCCGGACGTCAGTACGTGGCGCGGCCGCCGCTGATGTCATACACCGCGCCGGTGGAGAACGTGCACCGTTCTGACACCAGCCAGGCGACGAGCTCGGCCACCTCCTCGGGCTGACCCACGCGCTTCATCGGGATGAGGCTCGTGATGTGGGCGAGCACGTCGGTGGCGGTGGCGGCG
>DASXDW010000158.1:0-14429 GCA_036490435.1 Solirubrobacteraceae bacterium | reverse complement strand
GACCACTCGCCGGTGGTGACGCCGGCGCGGGCGGCGGCGATGGTGGCGGGCATGATGTTCTCGGAGTCATCCCGGGCCACGCGGACGAGCTCCTCCAGGGCGGCTGAGACGGCCGCGTCGTCGCGCTCTGAGCGCCAGCGGTCCAGCGCGGCGCGCTGCTCGGCTTCCACCTGTGGATCAACCACCAGGATCCCGCCGTCGGCGTCGGCCGTGAGGGGGGAGGGCTCGGTGGACTGGAAGCGGTTCATGCCCACCACGGTGAGCGACCCGTCCTCGATCCTGCCCCAGCGCCCGCGGTGGGACTCGACCAGTGCCGACTTCATGTAGTCCACGGCCTTGACCGCGCCGCCGAGCTCGGCCACGCGCCCCATCTCGTGGCGGGCGCCCTTGACCAGGTCGGCGACCAGACCCTCCATGACCACCGATCCCTCGAAGATGTCGGGGTACTCCAGCAGGTCGGTCTCGTAGGCCAGGATCTGCTGCAGGCGCAGAGACCACTGCTGGTCCCACGGGCGGGGGAGCCCCAGCGCCTCGTTCCACGCGGGCAGCTGAAGCGCCCGGGCGCGCGCGTCGCGGCCGAGCGTGACGGCGAGGGCCTCCAGCGCGATCCGGTAGACGTTGTTCTCGGGCTGGGCCTCGGTGAGCCCGAGCGAGTTGACCTGCACGCCGTAGCGGAACCGGCGGTGGCGGTCGTCCTGCACGCCGTAGCGGTCGCGGCCGAGCTCGTCCCAGAGCTGGGACATGGCGCGCAGCTTGGCGTGCTCCTCGATGAAGCGCACGCCCGCGTTGACGAAGAAGGAGATCCGCTGCACGACCCGGTCGAAGCCGTCGGCCGGCACCTGGCCGCTCGAGCGCACCGCGTCGAGCACGGCGACCGCGGTGGACAGCGCGTAGGCGATCTCCTGGACCGGCGTGGCGCCGGCCTCCTGGAGGTGGTAGGAGCAGATGTTGATCGGGTTCCAGCGCGGAACGTGCTCGACCGCGTAGGCGATCACATCCGCGACGAGCCGCATCGACGGCCCGGGCGGGAAGGCGTAGGTGCCGCGGGCCAGGAACTCCTTGAGGATGTCGTTCTGCGTGGTGCCCTGGAGCTTCTGTTCCGGAACCCCCTGGGCCTCGGCGGCGACGATGTAGAGGGCCAGCAGCCAGGCGGCGGTGGCGTTGATCGTCATCGAGGTGTTCATCTGGTCCAGCGGGATGCCCTCGAGCAGGGTCCGCATGTCGCCCTCATGTGCGATCGAGACCCCCACCTTGCCCACCTCGCCCCGGGCCAGTTCGTGGTCGGGGTCATAGCCGGTCTGCGTCGGCAGATCGAACGCGACCGACAGACCGGTCTGGCCCTTTTCGAGGTTGCGCCGGTAGAGCTCGTTGGAGCGCCGCGCGTCCGAATGCCCTGCATATGTGCGCATCATCCAGGGCCGGTCGCGTTCTGGAAGCCGCGCGGAGGGAGTATCCGCCATTCGGTGCATTGTATGGCCGGGGCAGCCGGGCGACGTGCGACAATGGCCACAGATCACCGATGCCAGATCAGAGCTCAGCAGCCACCGAGCACGCGATCCTCGCGGAGATCACTCGGCCCCTGGAATCCTTGCCCGACGACCCGCTCGCGCTTGTCGACGCAGACTTTCCATTGGCCCTGCGCGGATATGACCGCGCGGCCGTGGACGACTACGTGCGCCAGGCCCGTCGGCTCGTCGCCGAACTGCAGGCAACGCGCTCGCCGGAAGCCGCGGTGCGGCGCGCCCTGGAGCGCGTCGGGGAGCAGATCTCGGGAATCCTCCAGCGCGCGCACGAGACCGCAGAGCAGATCACGGCCCAGTCGCGCAGCGAGGCCGAGGACCGGCTCGAGCAGGCGCGGATCGAGGCGGCGCAGGTCGCCGATGCCGCCGAGCAGCGCGTGCGCGACCTCGATTCCGACACCGACCGGATCTGGCTCGAGCGTGAGCGCATCGTCGCTGACGCCGAGGATCTCGCCGCTCAGATGCAGGCGTTGGCCAAGACTGCCGCGGAGCGCTTCCCCGCTGACGCTGAAGCCGCGGCGGCCCAGTCCGCCGGCACGGTGGCCTTCGACGCCCCGGCGGACGAGCCCGACGTTGACCCGAGCAACGGGGATGACCTCGCTCAGGCGGACGACCTCGGTCAGGCGGACGAGGGCGGGCACGACGAGCACGGGCACGACGAGCACGAGGGCGGGCACGACGAGGACGACATCGAGGATGACGCCGACGCCGAGGCAGAGAGCGCCGAGGATGACGTGGATGACACGCCGACCGAGGTCGCCGAGCCGGACGAGCGCAGCGAGATCGAGCGTACGGTTGCCTTCAAACCGCTTGACGACGACGCCACCACGGTGATCCGGCCGGCCTCCGAGGCCGCCAACCGCCGGGCCGACAAGTAACCCTCGCTCGCCTCCTGACGTCGTGCGCGTGATCGATCTCATGCACCTGGGCCGCGCCCGCGTCATCGGGTGCTGGCAGGTGGGCGACGTCCTCATCGACCCCGGCCCGACCTCGTGCCTGCCCACCCTGCTCGAGGCGCTGGGCGATGAGCGGCCCTCGGCTCTGCTGCTCACCCACATCCACTTCGACCACGCCGGGGTGTCCGGCTCCCTGGTGGAACGCTGGCCGGACCTGCGCGTGTACGTGCACGAGCGCGGCGCCAAGCACATGATGGACCCGGAACGCCTCTACAACAGCGCCCGGCGGCTCTACGGCGACGACATGGAGCGGCTGTGGGGCGAGATGCTGCCGGTACCCGAGGAGAACCTCGAGGTCCTCAGTGGCGGGGAGACGATCCGCGACGGCGCCTACAAGGTCGAGTACACGCCGGGCCACGCCTCGCACCACGTCTCCTATCTGCAGGATGGGACGGCGTTCGTGGGCGATGTCGGCGGGGTGCGGATCACGCCTGAGTCGATGACGATCCCGCCCACCCCGCCCCCCGACATCGACGTCGAGGCCTGGCACGAGTCGATCGCACTCGTCCGGGCGTGGCGTCCCGGACGGCTGGCGATGACCCATTTCGGGTCAAGCGAGGAGGTCGACGAACAACTCGACGAGCTCGACGCACGGCTTGACGCGTGGTCGGCGCTGGCCCGCGACGCCGGGCACGACGCGTTCGTGTCCGAGGTCCAGCAGGAGATCCAGCGCGAGGGCAGCCCACAGCAGGCCGCCGCCTACGAGCAGGCTGCGCCCGTGGAGCAGCTCTTCGCGGGCTATGACCGGTACTGGACCAAGAAGGCTGAGCAAAAGTAGGCTGGCCGGACTCGCCGGGTGACGCTATGCTGGCGAACCGATGGCCCTGACGGTCGAGCTACCGCGCACCGGCTCGCCAGGTACAGGTCTCGGCGGCCTGTGGCGCGTGGTGGTCCTCAACGATAACGACAATACGTTCGATCACGTGGCGGAGACGCTCTCACGCGTTGTTCCGGGCGTGACGCTGGCCGACGGGTACCGCATCGCTGACCGGATCCACAACAAGGGCTGCGCCATCGTGTGGAGCGGCCCGCGTGAGGACGCCGAGGGCTATTGGGTCGCTCTCGACGACGCCGGCCTGACGATGGGCCCGCTCGAGTCCGCCTGAGCTAGGCCAGCAGCGAGAGCTGACGGCCCGCCCACACCCCGGGCGGTGCGTGGCCGCCCCGCACCCGCGACTCCAGGTCCAGCAGCGCCTGCTTGCGCCGCAGGCCCCCGCCGTAGCCGGTGAGGCTGCCGTCGGCTCCGATGACGCGGTGGCAGGGGACGATGATCGGCACCGGCGTGCGACCGACGGCCGCGCCGACCGCACGGATGCGATCCAGCCGAGCGATCTCGGTGGCAACGCCGCCGTAGCTGCGGGTGGCGCCGTACTCGATCGTCTGCAGAACCTCCCACACCCGGCGCTGAAATGATGTGCCGGCGAGCACCAGCGGTAGGTCAAACGTCTGGCGGTCGCCGGCGAAGTACTCCTCGAGCTGGGTGACCGCGTCGGTAAACGGACCGGCGTCCCGGGCGGCCTCATCCAGCGCGCCGCTGCGGCCCCGGAAGTAGATCGCGTGCAGGCCGTCATGGTCGCCGACCAGCGTCAGCGGCCCCAGCGGGCTCTCGACCGCCGTCCAGGCCAAGCCCGCGCGAAGCGGCTCAGCGGGCATCATGGAAAATCACCCCCAGGGCGGTGCGGCTCCCCTGCGTGACCGTCGAGACACCGTGACGCATGCCGATGCGGTGATAGCCGTTGCGGCCTTGGCCGGGGCGCTCGCGGGTGGGAAAGATGACGAAGGCGCCCTGCGGCGGGGTCAGCACGTGGGCGCGGCTCTGGGCGCGGGGACGCTGCTCCATGAGGACGAACTCGCCGCCCTCGTAGTCCTCGGCGCGGCGCGACAGGACAGTGAGGATTTGGAAGGGGAAGAACACCGCGCCGTACAGGTCCTGGTGCAGCGCGTTCCAGTCGCCGGGCCCGTAGCGGAGAATCAACGGCGTCGGCCGCGTCTGCCCCGCGTCGCGGCAGCGCGCGATCAGTTGCTCGTGCGCAAGCGGGAAGGTGGGCGTGTCACCGCGCAGGCGCTCGCTCCAGTGGTTGGCGACCGGCGCCAGGTGGGGGTAGAACGACGCCCGCAATGCAGCGATCAGCTCAGGCAGGGGATGGTCGAAGTAGCGGTAGCGGCCGTCGCCAAAGCGATGGCGCGCCATGTCGATGGTCGAGCGAAACCGCCCGCCGTCGAACAGGTCAGCCAGCCCATCGCACTCGTCCTCGCTGAGCAGCACCGGAGTGACGGCGTGGCCCACCTCGTCGAGTTGCGCGCCCAGCGCGCTCCAGTCCAGTCCGTCGACGCGCTGGCACACGTCGGTCATCAGATCGGCAGCCACCGTGGCCATGCCCGCTCCTCTCTTTGGTTGCTGCGGATGGAACGCCGCAGCAGGAGAGAGTGTGAGATCAGGTACCGGAGGCGGGCAGCGTCTTTGAGCCGCGCGCGGAGGGCAACGCCTTGGCCGCCTGGCGGTCGGGGCTGACGCGCACCACGTCCCAGACCAGCCCCATCTTCTCGAGCAGGGCGATCACCAGTCCCGTGGGGTCAGCGACGCGCTCCCAGAAACGTAGCCCGTGAAAGGCCGAGGTGGGGAAGGCATGGTGGTTGTGATGCCAGGCCTCGCCCATCGAGAACGGCGCCAGCCAGAAGACGTTGCGGCTCTCGTCCTCGATGTCAAAGCGCTTGCGTCCGAAGAAGTGGCAGACCGAGTTGATCGACCAGGTCACGTGGTGGAGCAGGAACACGCGCACCAGCCCGCCCCACAGCAGCGCGGTCAGCGCCGTGCCCAGGCCCCCACCGATGATCCAGCCCAGGGCAAACGGGATGATCAACCCCAGCGCCACCCAGAAGAAGAACAGCTTGTCGACCGCCTGCAGCGCCCGGTCCTTGACCAGGTCCGGCGCGAAACGCTCGCGGTCGGCGGTGCCGACGGTCTCGAACAGCCAACCGATGTGGGCGTGCCAGAGGCCCTTGACGGCACCCACGACGCCGGGCCCTGCCAGGTGAGGCGAATGCGGGTCGCCCTCGATGTCGGTGAAGGCGTGGTGCTTGCGGTGATCGGCCACCCAGGTGATGACCGAGCCCTCGACGGCCATCGAGCCCAGGACGGCGATGATCGCGCGGAATGGGCTCGAGGCACTGAAGGCCCGGTGGGTGAACATCCGGTGGTACCCGAGCGTGATCCCGAGCGCGGTGATCACGTACAGGCCCGCCATCAGGCTGAGCTCCAGCGGACCGATCGCTCGGTTCCAGAGCAGGACGATCGCAGCCAGCACGCACAGCGGCGGGACCGCCACGCCGACCAGGTTGCCGATCTTGTGGATTCGGCTCATGCGAACACAGACGTTACGTTCCGCTCACGCAAATTTCTCTTGTGACGGGCATGATTAGAGTGCCAGATCTTAGAAGGAAGGTATGAATTTTGGCCGATCAGCCGTGGCATGAGCTGCCGGGCGAGGTCGTCGGGGTGCTGCGGCCCGCCCTCGACGACGTCGCGCACGAGATGATGGAGGCCGTCGCGACGATTCCCGCGTACGCGCGGCCGCTGGAGGGCCCGTTCGGCGAGGGCCTGCGGATCGGGGTCCAGGAGGCGCTCAAGCACCTGCTGGCGGAGATCGAGGAGGGCGGCCGCGTGGAGCGCCTGGACGTCTACCGGGCGCTGGGGCAGGGCGAGATGCGCTCGGGCCGGAGCCTGGAGTCGCTGCTGAGCGCGTATCGCATCGGGGCGCGGGTGGCCTGGCGCCGGTTCGCCGCGCTCGGCGTCGAGGCCGGTCTTGCGCCCGACACCCTGTACCTGCTGGCCGAGTCCATCTTCGCCTACATCGACGTGCTCTCCGCCGAGTCGGCGGAGGGCTATGCCCTGGAGCAGTCGGCCGCCGCGGGCGAGTCCCAGCTGCGCCGGAGGCGGCTGGTGCGGATGCTCGTGCGCGAGACGCCGGCCGAGCCCGATGCGGTGGAGCGAGCCGCCGCGGACGCCGGGTGGGTGTTGCCCCGGAGCCTGGCGGTGGTGGCGATCAGCGGGCCCCGGCGCGAGGCCGCGGCCTCGCACCTGCCCGCGGGAACGATCCGCGAGGCCATCGGCGAGCTCATGTGCGCGGTCGTCTCTGACCCCGACGGGCCGGGCCAGCGCGCGGCCATCGAGCAGGCCATCGCGGCCGTCGGGGCCCGCGCGGGGCTGGGCTCCACCGTCGACTGGTCGCAGGCCCGGGCCAGCTTCGTGCGCGCCCAGGCGGCGCTGGATCTGGCAGGCCGCGACGGGGATCTGGTGGCGGCGCGCGAGTACGCCGGAGCGCTGTTGCTGCGCTCAGACCCGGGGCTGGCCGACGAGCTCGCCGCCGATCGGCTCGCGCCCCTGGCCGACCTCTCGCAGGGCTCGCGCCGGCGCCTGCGCGAGACGCTGGCGGTGTGGCTGGCCGAGCAGGGACGCGTGGGCAGCGTCGCCGAGCGCCTCGGCATCCATCCCCAGACCGCGCGCTACCGCGTGGGCCGGTTGCGCGACCTGTTCGGCGACGCGCTGGACGATCCCGACGCGCGGTTCTGGCTCGAGGTGGCGCTGCGGGTGGGCGAGGCGCCCGATTAGGCGGCCTGGGGCGTGGCCGGCGCCGGCGTCGGAGCGCCGTTGGGGGCGCCGTTGGGCTCGGCGGTGGGCACCTCGGGCCCGAGCGCGCCGGCGGCGATCTCGTCAGCCCACGAGTACGCGATCGGGATCTGATAGCGGCCCATGTTGCGCGCGCGGAACTCGATCATCTCCGGGCCGTCCCAGTAGCGGTACCAGGCGGTCTTGGAGGGCACCCACGTCATCTGGGTGATCCGGTAGCGATCGTCGTTGTCAACGTGCACCGAGTACTGCGTGGCGCCGTAGCGCAGCGCCAGCGGTGCGACCTGCGCGAGATCCGCCGCGAAGGAGTCCTTGCGAAACACCGTCGAATACCACTTGACCCACACAAGATCTGCCATATCTACGCTCCCACCTCTGCACGGATGGCGCCGGGGCCCTCGGCGGTCTTGCCCTGGCCCTCTTGGGTTGCTCCCACCAGGATGGCAATTTTTCCGAGATGGCGGTTGTCGCGCAGGAGTTGATGCGCCTCGGCGACGCCCTCGAAGCCCATGGTCTGCCACAGCACGGGGCGGATCTTTGACTCCTCGATGAGCTCGTTGGCCTTCATCGCCTCCCAGGCGTTGGCGAAGTGCGAGCCGACGATTTCCTTCTGGCGCATCCACAGGTAGCGGACGTCGAAGTCCAGTTGATAGCCGGAGGTGGCGCCGCAGATGACCACCTTGCCGAACGGCTTGACGCACAGCACCGAGGTGGGGAACGTCGCCTTGCCCACGTGCTCGAAGACGATGTCGGGCGGGCCGCCGAGCTTCTCCTCGACCGCCTTGCAGAAGCGCCGCGATTCCTTGAAGCGCGCCTTCTCCTCGTCGGGTGACTCGCCGCCCCGGCGCATCATGCCGTCGTACTCGCCACGGTTGATGTGGCCGATGGCGCCGAGCTGCTCGATCAGCTCGCCCTTCTCGTCCGAGGACACCACGCCCACGGCGTCGGCGCCGGTGAGCGAGCACAGCTGGGTGGCAAAGACCCCCAACCCGCCGGCCGCGCCCCAGATGAGGACCCGGTGGCCGGCCTGAAGCTTGCAGCGGTCGATCAGCATCCGGTAGGCCGTGAAGTAGGTCAGCCCGTAGGAGGCGGCCTCCTCCCATGCCAGATGCTCGGGCTTTGAGAGCAACTGCTGGGCCTGCACCTTGCAGAACTGCGCGAACGAGCCCCACGTCGTCTCATAGCCCCAGATCTGCTGAGAGGGGGCGGCGAGCGGGTCCAGGCCGTGGACCTCGGGGTCCTCGTAGGAGGCCTGGTTGCAATGGATGACGACCTCGTCGCCGGGCTTCCAGCGGGTGACGCCCTCGCCGACCTTCCACACCACGCCCGAAGCGTCCGAGCCGCCGATGTGGTGGCCCCATTGGGGATGGTCGCCGTAGCGCCACACGCCCACGGGCTCGCCCAGCGCCGCCCACACGTTGTTGAAGTTCACGCCAGCCGCCATTACGCGCACGATCACCTCGAACGCGCCGGGCTCGGGTACCTCGATCTCCTCCAGCTGAAACGCGTCTACCGGCTCGCCCTGGCGCTCCTCGCGGATGACCCACGCGGCCATCGTGGGCGGGAGCTCGCCCGGCTCGGTTTCGACGGTTGCGACTTGGCTGAGATCAACGGCCACGCGGCTGTCACCTTTCCTGGTTGCAGGAGTTGAGACCCTGGCTGGGTGGGCCGGGATCAGGGTGGGGTGACGAGCGTACCCGCTAGTAGGTCGGGTCGAATCGGCCGTTCAGTGTGGGAGCGCTCACACGCTCAGCAGCCCTACGGCTGCTACGGCCGCTACGGCTGCAGGACGGAGTTGTTCGAGCTCTCGCGCTCGCGCCCGATGTGGATTGACGCGGGGCGGATCGAGGACTGCTTGGAGAGCTGTGCCTCATTCTTGCCGTGGGCACCCGTGGCGATCGTGTACCTGCCGGGCCTGAAGTTCACCGAGACCTGAGTCGTGCCCTGGGGGTTGATGGGGGCGGTGGAGGCGAGGGTGGAGCCGCCCATCGAGATGGCCAGCGACTCCGCGCGGCTGGCCTGGTTGGTGACGATGAAGGTGATCGGACCGGCGCCCACCGACGCCGGGGAGACCGACACCTTGGAGTCATTGACGTAGACGGTGAGGTTGACTGGGTTGGCCGGCCGGGCGACGGAGGGGGACTGCCCGCCGGCCGAGCCGCACGCTGAGACGACCAGTGCGGTGACCGCCAGCTGTCCGATCGTCCTGATGCGCATCCTGTGACCCGGCTCTCCTCTCCGGGATCAGCCCGCCGGGTCTTGCCCGCGGGATGAGCCGCCGGAAACCCTATCTGACCAAGGGGCTTGGCTTCTCGATTTTTCGTCGGCGCCTACGCGGCGCCGGCCATCAGTTCCTCGCGCTCGCGCTCGAGTCGCTGTAGCTCTGCTTGCAGCTCCATCCATGATTCGGACTCGACACGCTCGTACTCGTCGCCGCTGAGCTCACGCAGCCTGTCGCTGTATGTGCTCCACGCAAGACGGGTATCCGCCTCGAGCTCCTGTAGTCGTTCCGTATCGGGGGCCGTAGCAGTCATCTCGTCGCTCCTTGCTAGAGGGCACTTGCGATCCTACCCCGGTTCGCGGTCGGTAGAACACCCTCGGCCGCGGGCGGGTGCCCGGATTCGATCGGTCTTCGGCCGGTCGCGCAGCGATTCCTGCACGCCGTCCGGACCTAGGCGTATCACCGGCGGGAGATGGATCTCCTGTCCGCTCCGATCGCGACGGCCGAGTTCATGGTCGTCGACACCGAGACCAATGGCCTGGCCGGGGACGACTGCGAGCTGACGGAGGTTGGGGCCGTTCTCGTCGGCGGCGGCGAGCTGCACGACCGCTGGAGCTCGCTGTGTCGCACTGGCGCGCCGCTGCGGCGCGGCATCCAGCGGCTCACCGGGATCAGCCAGGCGATGGTCGACGGCGCCCCGTCGCTGGAGGACGTGATCCCTCCGCTGGGCGAGTTGCTCGCAGGCCGGGTGCTCGTGGCCCACAACGCGCCGTTCGATCGCCGCGTGCTGCGCCAGGCCTTCGGGCGCATCGGGCTGGAGTGGCCCGACCCGCCGGTGCTGTGCACCGCCGCCATGGCCCGCGCCATGTTGCCGCTGCAGCGTCGCCGCGGCCTGGGCGTGCTCGCCGACGCATTGGGGATCGAGGTGCGGACCGTGCACCGGGCGCTGGCCGACGCGGAGACGTGCGCGCGCGTGCTCTGCGCCCTGTTTCCGCGTCTGTGCGCCAACGCCGCCACCGTCGGAGACGCCGTGGCGATGCTGGGCGCCCGCCGGAAACCGCGTAAGCGGCCCATGCCGCCCGGCAGCCTGCTGGCGCCGGCGCCAGGGGGACCGGTGCGGCGAGGGCGGGCGGGTCCGGGTCCGCGCGCCGCCCCGGAGCCCAACTTCGGCGAGCTGCCGCGCGACCCGGGCGTGTACCTGTTTCGCGACGATGCCGGGCGCGTTCTCTACGTGGGCAAATCGGTGTCGATCCGCAGCCGCGCCCGCGCCCACTTCGCGCCGTCGTCTCCGCCCGCGGCGTGGACGCGGCATGCCACCGTCGTGGACTACCGCACCACCGGCTCCGAGTTGGGCGCGCTCATCCTGGAGAACCGCCTGATCAAGGAGCTCAAGCCGCCGGGCAACAAGCGTCTGACCCGGCGCGATGATCGCCTGGTCTACATCCGCTGCCGCCTGGACATCCCGTTCCCGATCCTGGAGGTGGGCCCCGACCCGGCCGCGGGCCACGCCGTCACCGTCGGGCCGGTGCGGGGGAGGCGGCTGGCGCTGGAGCTTGTCGAACAGCTCGACTCGCTGTTCGGCCTGCGTCATTGCGGCCGACGGCTGCCGCGGCGCGAGTACCCGTCGGCGTACGGACAGATGGGACGGTGTCTCTCCCCGTGCCTGGGCGACCTTGACCCCAACCTCTACCGGCGGCGCCTGGACGAGGTCCTGGCGCTGTTCGTCAGTGACCCCGCGGACGCCGACCAGCCGCTGCTCCGGCACGTCTATGGCCAGATGCGCACCGCCTCCGCCCAGCGGCGCTTTGAGCGCGCGGAGTCGCTGCGGCGCCGCGCCGGGCGGTTGCGCACGATCCTCGAGCGCCTCGGCGGCGTGCTGGAGGCCACCCACGCGCGCCCGCGTCTTGTCCTTGCGCCGCACCCGGAAAAGGACCCCGCCGATCCGCCCGAGGCGTTCTGGCTGGTCTCAGGGCGCCTCGTCGACTTCGGACGACTTCAGGGCCCAGACAGCGTCGACGAGCTCGCCGCGCGTACCGAGGCCGCCCTGCGGCGCGACGGGCGGGTCGGAGAGGTGGGCGCCCACGTCCCGCCCGACGAGGTGGACGAGGTGCGCATCCTGGGCACGTGGCTGGCCTCACACCCGGACACGCCGCAGCTCGTCCTGCGCCCGGTGCCGGACCGTGACGCATTGCGCGAGCTGCTGCACAGCGCGCGGGCGGCGAGGCCGGCCGCGGCCGACCCTGCGAGATCAGGCGGCGAAGGGGAGATCGACGACGACGGCGTCGATCTGGTCGGCGCCGACCACCACGTCTGAGCCGGCCGGCGCCTCGCGGCGCACCAGGGCAAGCGCGATCGACCCGAGGGAGGGGGACTCGGCCACGCTGCCCAGGCGCCCCACCACGCGATCGCCCAGCGAGATCTCGGCGCCGGTCGGCGCCGCCGCCGCCAGTTTGAGCCCCATGAGCCGGCGGTTGGGCTTGCCCCGGTAGAACAGCCGGGCCACCGTCTCCTGGCCGACATAGCAGCCCTTGGTGAACGACACCGCGCGGGTGTTGAGGTCGGCCTCCTGGGGGATGACGGTGTCGTCGAGATCGACGCCATAGCGGGGACGCCCATGCTCCACGCGCACGCAGTCCGCGACCGCCTCGGACACGGGCTCAGCTCCGCGCGCGGTCAGCGCGGCGCTGAGCGGCGTGGTGTCGTCGGCGTCGCAGAGCAGATCGACGCCGACGTCGGTGCGGATCGCTCGGGCCGCGATCCCGTCGATCGAGACGACCCGGTGCGCGTCCTCGGCCGGCCCCAGGTCGCCGGTCTGAGCCACCACGTCGGCCTCGGGTCCCAACAGCGAGAGCAGGCCCCGCTCGAGGGTTCGCTTGTGCAGTTTGACCGCGTAGCCGACGCTGAAGCGGCGCACCATGTTGAACAGCTCCTGGAGGGCGACGCGCTCGGTGTCCAGGAGGATCTCGTCTCCGGCATCGAGGATGCGGATGTCGCCGAGCATCTTGCCCTTGGGGGTGAGGAAGGCGGCATAGCAGCCGTTTCCGGGGGTGAGTGCCTCGATGTCGTTTGACACCTGACCCTGGAGGAAGGTCTTGGCGTCGGCACCGGCGAGTGCAAGCTTGCCGCGCTCGGAGCGGTCAACGAGCCCGCAGGCCTCGGTGACGGCGCGGTACTCGGCGTTGGAGATGGTCAGCGAGGTCATCTGCCCCACAGCATAGGCAGGGGAACGTCCGTCCATTGGCCCTTGCCTGAAATAGAATTTAGGCGTACCATAACTTTGATTTCGTATGAGCACGACCTCTGAAACCACCGGCCTTCGCTCCTCCGCCGTGGAGGACTATGCCAAGGCGATCTATGCGCTGCAGATGCGCGACGACCAGCCCGTGAGCACCACCGCGCTGGCCGATCGACTCGGGGTCACCGCGGCCTCGGCGTCGGGCATGGTCAAGCGCCTGGGCGAACTGGGGCTGGTCACCCACCGCCGCTACCACGGGGTCCTGCTCACGGACGCCGGCCTGCGCGTCGCGCTCGAGGTCATCCGCCACCATCGGTTGCTCGAGCTCTACCTCGTCGAGAGCCTGGGCGTGCCCTGGGATCGCGTCCACGAGGAGGCGGAGGTACTCGAGCACGTCCTCTCCGACGATCTGGAGGAGCTGATCGCGGCCAAGCTCGGGGACCCCACGCACGATCCGCACGGGGACCCGATCCCCTCGCGCGAGCTGACCATCGATGAGGTCAGGACGGAGAGCCTTCAGTCCCTGGAGCCGGGCGCGCGCGGAACGTTGGCGCGGGTCTCGGACTCCGACCCCGACATGCTGCGCTACCTGGCCGAGCGCGGCATCGCGCCCGGCGACGAGCTCGAGGTGGTGGAGCGCCAACCGTTCGGCGGGCCGGTGTTCGTGCGCTTCGGGGACGACGTCCACCCGCTGGGCGGGGACCTGGCACGGGCGATGCGCGTGCGAGTGGCCGCATGAGGGTGGGCGGATGACTCCTTTGACCCGCGAGACCGCGCTGGAAGCGGGGACGGCCGACGGGTCGGCGGCGGTCGTCGTCGACCCCCGGACTCCCTGGCAGCGCCAGCTGGCACGTGGCCGGGTGCGGCTGGGGCTCTCGATGCTGGGCCCGGCGTTCGTCGCCGCGGTGGCCTACGTCGACCCGGGCAACTTCGCCACCAACCTCCAGGGTGGGGCCAAGTTCGGCTACGAGCTGATGTGGGTCGTGCTGGCGGCCAACCTCATGGCCATGCTCGTCCAGTACCTGTCGGCGAAGCTGGGCATCGCCACCGACCACAACCTTCCCGAGCTGTGCCGCACGCATTTCCCGAGGTGGACGAGCTGGGGTCTGTGGGTTCAGGCCGAGATCATGGCGATGGCCACCGACGTGGCCGAGTTCCTGGGCGCCGCCATCGCGCTCAACCTCCTCTTCGGCGTTCCGCTGCTCGTCGCCGGCGGCATCACGGGCGTGATCGCCTTTGGGATCCTGGAGCTCCAGCGCCACGGGTACCGGCGTTTCGAGCTGGCCATCGCCGCTCTGCTGGGCATTGTCTTCGCGGGCTTCCTCTACGAGACGCTCCACATCGGGCCGTCGGCGCACATGGCGCTGGCCGGCTTCGTCCCCCATTTGAGCAACGGCGACGCGGTGTACCTCGCGGTGGGAATCATCGGCGCCACGGTGATGCCGCATGTCATCTACCTGCACTCCGCGCTCACCAATGGGCGCGTGGCCGTGCGCGATGACTCAGAGCGCCGCCAGGTGCTGAGTTTCGAGCGGGTCGACGTGATCATCGCCCTCACCATCGCGGGCCTGATCAACCTGGCGATGATGGCCGTGTTCGCCAAGCTGTTTCACACGCCGGGGCTGTCGGGGCTCTCGTCGCTGCAGGAGGCGCACGCGCAGATCGGCAACCTGGTCGGCGGCGGCGCCGCGCTGGCGTTCGCCGTGGCGCTGCTGGCCTCCGGCGCGTCGTCGTCGAGCGTGGGGACGTATGCCGGCCAGGTCGTGATGGCCGGCTTCATCGGCGTCCGGATCCGCCTGTGGGTTCGCCGCGCGGTGACGATGATCCCGGCGCTGGTGGTGCTCGCGAGCGGTGTCCCAGCGACCGACGC
>DASXDW010000123.1:0-33408 GCA_036490435.1 Solirubrobacteraceae bacterium | reverse complement strand
CAGCACCGTGACCGGCAGCTTGCGCTTGCGGTCGATGCGGACGTAGACGCGACCCTTCTTGTCGATCTCGAGCTCCAGCCAGGAGCCGCGAGCCGGCATCAGGTTGGCGATGAAGACCTGCTTCTCCCGGTCCTTGGGCTCCATGACGTAGGCGCCCGGCGAACGGACCAGCTGCGTGACCACGACGCGCTCGGTGCCGTTGATGATGAACGTCCCGCGCTCGGTCATCCACGGGAAGTCGCCCATGAACACGCTCTGCTCGCGGATCTCACCGGTCTCGCGGTTGATGAAGGCGACGGTGACCGTCAGCGGGCGCGCATACGTGAGGTCCTTCTCACGGCACTGCTCCAGGCTGGCGACGGGCTCGTCGAAGGTGAACTCACCGAACTGCACGGCCAGGTTGCCGGTGTAGTCCTCGATCGGGGAGATGTCATCGATCGTCTCACGCAGGCCGCCGTTCTCAAGGTCGGTCAGCCACGTGAATGACTTGCGCTGGATATCGATCAGGTTGGGGACTTCAAGGACCTTGTTCAGACGCGCGAAACTACGGCGCGTCCGGGGGGCGTGAGCGGTTGCCAAGACTGCGACTCCTCGGGCGGTCGAGAGGGAGGAACTGGACGCAACCTGAGCTTTAGCGGCTCAAGCGAGCGCGACCAGCAAAGATAGCACACGGCATTGGTGCCCTGTGGAGGACCGCTCAGCTCTCACGGACCCCGCCCTGGGCTGCCGCGTATGTGGCGCGGCGCCTCATGGTTGGGCGGCTACGACTATTGGCTGACCGGGCGCAGTGTAGGGGGTAATCGGGATGAGGGCAAGAAAACCCCGCATCCGGTCATTCACACCCGTGACGGGCGCAAACCCGCCCCCGCCGGCCCACTCACCGGAGGCAGGTCCGTCTTGTCGACCCGCGGCCTGGCTACCCGGCGAGTGGCGCGGCCGCGCTAGCGGTCGCAGGCTTGGGTGGGCTGACCTCGTAGTCAGGCCACGCCCCGTCTCGCGCAGAGATGATCCGCTCGGCGGCTGGCGGCCACTCGATCCCGAAGGCCGGATCGTCCCATCGGACACCGGTGGCCGCATCCGGGACGTAGTGGTGCGTCATCTGGTACAGGACCTCGGTGTCGTCCGCCAGCGTCTGGTAACCCTGGGCACAGCCCTCGGGGACGTAGAGCAACCGGCCGTTGTCCTGACTCAGCTCGACTCCCAGCCACTGGATGTAGCTCGGCGATTCGGGCCGTAGATCCACGATCGTGACGCGCGCCGCGCCGCGGATGCAGCGCACGAGCTTCACCTCACGATGTGGCGCCCGCTGGTAATGCAGGCCACGCAGCGTGTGGCGCCTCGGGCTGACGATCGTGCTCGACTGGACAAAGCGCGTTGCCAGCCCATGGTCTGCGAACTCCTCCTCGCAAAATGTGCGCGCCAGGTACCCGCGCTCGTCGCCGTGCCGCTCGACGTCGATGATGACGGCGTCGTTGAGTCGCGTGGCGGCGAAGATCACCGCTCGGCCTCGACCCCGGCGAGCCAACGCAGGTCGTCGTCGACGCGGCCGGCGTCCTGGAGCTCCTGGACGCGCTTGATGCGTAGGTAGCGCGAGCCGGTGAACTCTTCGAAGGTGAGGCCGTGGGCGGTGTAGGCCTTGTAGTGCTCCTCGACGCCCCCCGGCACGGTCCACTGCGGCGTGAAGCCCTTGAGCACCCGTTGGATCTTGGAGCAATCCACCTGATAGGAGCGCTTGTCGGGGCCGCCACCCTCGGCGAACGTGGCCTTTGCGCCGGGCACGACCTGCTCGATGATCGCGGCGATCTCGCGGATGCGGTAGTTCTCGCTGCTCGAGCCGACGTTGAAGGCCTCGTTGTGCACGAGCTCGTGCGGGGCCTCGAGCACGGCCAAGAAGGCGCGCGAGATGTCCTCGATGTGAACGAGCGGACGCCACGGCGTGCCGTCGCTCTGGATGAGCACCTCGCCGGTGGTCACGGCGTATCCGACGAGGTTGTTGACCACGATGTCGGCGCGCAGCCGCGGCGACACGCCATAGGCGGTCGCGTTTCGCAGGTACGTCGGAGTGAACGAATCGTCCGCCAGGTGAGCGATGTCCTGCTCGGCCAGCACCTTGGAGCGGCCATACGCCGTCACGGGGGCGAAGGCGGCGTTCTCATCCAACAGCTCGTCGTCGCCGGCGCGACCGTAGAGGCTGCACGACGAGGAGAAGAGGAAGCGGCCGACCCCGGCCTCCTTGGCCCGCTCCGCCAGGCGCACCGACGCCAGGTGGTTGATGTCGTATGTCGCCTGCGGGTTCAGGTCGCCCACTGGGTCGTTGCAGACCGCCGCGAGATGGACGACCGCGTCAAACCCGACCAGGTCCTCGGTCTCGATGTCGCGCACGTCCTTGGTGATCGACTCGAGCTCCGGCGGTTCGCTGAACGTGCACGAGGCGAACAGGTCAAGGTCCAGTCCAACAACCTCGTGGCCGGCCTCCTCGAACAACGGGGTCAACACCGAACCGATATAGCCGCTATGGCCGGTCACAAGCACGCGCATACAGAGATCTCCAAGAGCCAGTGGGTGTGGATTCAGAAGCTAACGCTCATCCCACCAACGCACGGTGCGTCCCCCAACTCTCGCCCCCACCCAACATCAACGCCCGGTCGTCCGGGCGCATACCAGCGCGCACCGGGTAACCCCGGTGCGGATTGGACTAGCGCGCTTTGACGCGAAGCGAGCGCCAGGGCAGTTCCCCGCCTGCCCTGGCTCGCTTACGATGCCCAGGAAACCGACTGCTGCGCGAACATCGCGCCGTCGGCTCCGCCAAACTGCTTGAGCGGAATCGACTGCGTGAGCTGCTGAACCGAGCCCAGCACGCGAACGACAGGCGGTTCGTAATTGGACGTCTGGCTAGTACTCATTCGGCCCCCCTTTGGAGCGTCGGCCGCGTTTCGGTGCGCCCGGCGCGACGGCTACGATACGGGTCCTTACGACGTCGCCGTGCTGTGGATAAACACGAAACCGTCAGCGGGCCCAAGGGCTTTCTGCGTCGACTGGGTCAGCAGCTGCACCGACCCGAGCACCCGAACTGCAGGAGCCTCGTAATGGGACGTCTTATTGGTATTCATATGCCCCCTTTGGAGCGTCTGCCGCTTGCCGGCGATCCCGGCGCGCAGCGGTTTACACGATCCGTGTGTCGCGCGATTATCGACGACAGTCACGATTGGGTCAAGCCTGTGAAGTACGGACAAAGAAGAAGCTGATTTGTCAGCTGTGGACGGGCATGCGCGTGGCGCATACGGCTTTCGCCTGCCGGACGTCGCCGCCCGGGAGCTCCTGGTGGAGGCGCCTGCGCACTGGCCCCGACTCGACCTCGAGGTCCGCGTCACCCTCGACGAGGGTCCCTCGACGGAGCACGTCGACGATGCGATCGCCATTCTGCGCCCGCGCTCGGGAGGGTGGATCGAGCTCGACCGGCATGCCGGCCGCGCGGTGTTCTGTCTGTCGCACCGACCAACCGACTCGGCCCTTGTGCACCCCCATCTCTCGTCGGTGGCCGTCGTCTCGGCGTACTGGATGGGTCGCGAGTCGTTCCATGCGGGTGGCTTCGTCGTCGACGGGCGCGTGTGGGGCGTCCTCGGCGACCGCGAAGCCGGCAAGAGCTCGTTCCTGGCCCTGCTGGCCCTCTCCGGGATCCCAGTGCTGTGCGACGACGTGCTGGTCATCGACGGCACGACCGCGTTTGCCGGTCCTCGGTCAGTCGATCTGCGGGCGTCGGCCGCTAGCCATCTCGGGGTCGGCGAGCCGCTCGGCGTCGTGGGCACACGGGAGCGGTGGCGCCTGACCCTGCCGCCGGTCGACGCTGAGGCACCCTTGGCCGGCTGGGTGTCCCTCGCCTGGAGTGAGGAGCCTGACGTGCGCAGGCCACGCGGAGCCGAGCGCCTCCAGGCACTTGGTGCCCATCGCGGCTCAACCCTGTATCCGTCGAGTCCGGCGGAGCTCATCGAGCTAAGCAGCCTTCCCTTCGTCCAGCTGTGTCGGCCACGCCGCTGGGACCGGGCCGGCGAGAGCATGCGGCTGCTTCTCGACGCCCTGGGCTGAACTCAGCCAGCTGGCCTGCAGAAGGGTGAACGAATTCGCCATTGGACGGTCGCTGCGCCAGTGCGCGGCCAGCGCCTGCTCATCGACGGTGTCCGTCGGCACGCCCTCGCCATCCCAGGAGCGGGCGTGGGCGCGCGCGGTGTCGGTCCACATCGCCCCGTCGAAGCGCGCCTTCCCGGCGCGCGCGCAGATCTCATCGGGGAGCAGTGCGCCGAAGATGCGCCGCATTCCCTCGGTCCGCCCCGAGAACCCGACCGAACCGGCGACGCGGCTGACCTCGGCCCACAGAGCCATGGCGAGCAGCGGGTGCACGATGCGGACGTCCTCGTCCTCCGCCGCGAGCGCCAACGCAGCCGTGCCGACCTCGAGATAGCGCGACATCCTCGTCCACGTCATGCGTCCCGCGAGGCGTCGCGGGATCCCCGCCTCTGTGTCGGCGAGCACGTACAACAGACGTCGCTGGGCGTCTGCCCGCAGCCAGGGGAGCACAGCCTCCACCCGCCGCGCCAGGACCGCCCGGCGCACGAGCCGCGGCATCGCTCCGAAGCCCAGGCGCAGAAGGTCGCGAGGCTCCGGCCGTGCCTGTCTGGTCATGATCATCGGCAATCGATCGCGCGTCGCTGCGCTGAACAGTTCGTCCCCCCCGACGCCCGTGAGCAGCGAGCCGCCGGCGGCGGCCTGCAGCAGAGGGCAGTGAAAGTACACGTTGAACGGCCAGAGGAGCCCGTGCTTCGCCAGCAGGCGGCGCGCGTAGGGTCCCACCGCGTCGAGCTCAGTTGTGTGCTCGATCCGCACCCATTCCTCGAGCTCCAGGTGCCGGACCACGCGCTCTTGCCACCGCGTCTCGTCGGTCTCCCGCTGCGCCGGGAAGACGTTGGTGGCTGGAATCGGCAAGGGCAACCCCTCCCTGCGGGCGAGCGCGGTTGCGACGGCCAGCACCGCGGACGAGTCGCGGCCACCGGAGAAGCTCACCAGACACGGCTCCCGGAGCAGTGCGGGAAGGATCGCCTCCTCCATGGCCTGCAGCGGTGTGACGCCAGTTGGTTCTCCAAGCACGCCGGCACGGGTACCGAAGACCATGCCGGTGGCGATCTCCAGCGACGAGAGTGCCGGGGCCGACGTCACGGGATCCGGCTCAGTTCGCTGAATTGCTCGGGCGCCGCCGCCTCTTCGCCGTCGATCCACGCGTGGGCGATGAATCCTTCTGACGGCGTGGACACCCCGATCACGATCTCACTGGGGAGACCGTGGGCAACCAGCCAGCGCTGGCGGACCAGGGCCGCCTCCAAGCACGTGCGCTTGCGGCGCCTCAGGACGGCTTCAACCCCTCGCCGGGCGGACGCCGGAAGCTCTGGCGGAGGCTCCAGCACGATGTCGTTCACGCGTCCGGCAGCCAACTCGCGTCGCGCGCGCCGGAGCGCGCGCCGCGCCCATAGCGCCGCGCGCAGGTCGGCAGCTGAAAGGCCGTCCCTCAAGCCGCGATCAACCCCTGGTCAGACAGCGTGGCGACGAATTGACTTGCGTCCGCGGTCGCACGCTGGGAGTCGATTTCGTAGGTGTCGACGAGGAGGTCGGCGAGCTGTTCGAGGCTCGCGCCTTCCACGAGCGCCGGCCAGAGCCGCGCCCCCGCGCCATTGATCGCCAGGTACTCGGCGCGACCGGCGTCGAGGACGACGATCTCGTCGTCGATCTGTCGCCAGCTGAGCTCGTCGCTCCGTAGTCGGTAGGTCATCTGTCGCTCCTTTCAAGGTCCAGCGCCTGGTGATGCGCGGACTGGGCTGTGAAGGCATGCCTGACAGCGAGACGAGAGCGACGAAGCTTCTCCCCCCACACCTCGTCCGGTCGGCGTCCTGCAGTCTGGGCCACGGTGGTGGCGAGGGCCTTTCGGACTCCTCCGCGTGGGACCGTCCAGGCAAGCGCAGCAGCGCGCGCGATGTGGTTCTCCAGGACAGTGCGTTCGCGAGCGCCCTGAAAATGCCGCGCCCACGTCTTGAGCGACACGGGAGCCCCCTCCCCTGCGAGCACCGCGTCGGCCAGCATGAGCGTTGAGCGCCACAGCCGCTGCCAACCCCATTCACGCGCCAATCGATCCGCGTCCTCCCGATGGCTCTCGCCGAGCACGGCGAGTACGTCGACGAGATCATTCAGTCGTCCCAGGGGACGGTCCGTCCAGCTGTGCGCGGCGAGCAGCAGAGCATGGGCGGGCGGCGCGGGGGCGACGATCCCAGCGACTCCGGTCATGCTCGGCACCGCCATCTCCAGGATCGACTCGGGCGACGGCCACGGCAGCCAGGGCGGGATGTTCGGCCGGCGATGGAGCTCGACGACGAGCGGGAGGCCGGGATACAGCAGTGGCGCGAGATGCTGCGCCTCTACATAGGCGTGTTCATCCGCGCCCCGAACAAAGCCGGCGGCCAGGAGCGCACGTTGGGCCGCGACGGGGTCATCGACGAGAAGATCGAGGTCATGGAAGTACCGCGTCTCGGGATGGCGATGGTGCGCGGCGACCTCGGGCCCTTTCATCAGCATCAGGGTTCCGTCGTGGGCGGCACGCATGCGACCTAGCACCGGCGGGGCGCTCAACGCGATCATTGCCGCAACACGCTCGTCGGAGCGCAACTCCTGGGGCACCTCACGTCCGGCTTCGCGCCAACACCGTGCCGCGAACAGGTTCACGCGGTGCTCGCGCAGAGCGGACACGGATGGCGCTCTATCCACGAGCACGCTGAGGCGGTCCCAAGGCCTGCCCTCCAAACGGGACGCTGTCGTTGCACCAACGGGCACTGACAACCAACGTCCGGCTGGAGCCAGAGCTTTCTCCGCCACGACAGAAAGCGCCGGCACGATGGCCGGCGCTTTCAGGGGTGATCGTGAGCTATCTGCACGACGAGTAGTCCATTGGACCGTCTCCTTGGACTCGCCCGACCCTCGCGGCCGGGGCAGATGGACAGGTGGGGCGGGTCAAGCGGCCGTCGGGCCCACGGGCTCGGCGTGGCGTCCTCGTCGCGCCAACGGGATGCGGCGCAGCGGCTGTGCCCTGCGCCGCGGGGCGATCTCGGTAAAGCGGAACACGGCACGGCCGAATCGGATCACGTCACCGTCGCCGAGGTCGTGCACGGTGACGCGGCGGCCGTTGACGAAGGTGCCGTTGTAGCTGCGATCGTCGAGGACGCGCGCGCCGTCGCCGCGGACGGCGAGGATCGCGTGGCGGCGAGAGACCTGGGCGTCCTCCAGCCGCACGTCGGCGACGAGACCGCGCCCGATGTGAGTGATCGGGCGCTCCAGCGTGATGAGCATGGTCTCGCCCTCGTGCTGGAGTGAGAGGTAGCGACCGGCGGGCGCGCCGGCCTCACCGATCAATCGCTCGCGGGTGCGAGTGTCGAGAAGGGTGTACGGGTCGACGACGAACGGGAGGCTCGAGTCCATCCCGTCGGTGGGGGGATCGTGACGGGCCGCGTCGCCGGGAGCCCGGTCAGGGAGCTGGGCTTGAATGGTCATGGCCACAGATCACCACGGCCAGCGAACACCAAAGTCAGAGCCGACGAAGAAATTCCGAAGCGCTCTTACATACGCACAACGCGCCCCGTGCGGGGCACGGAGCGCGTCGGTCACATCTTGGGCACGCGCGCCGGTGCGCGCGCGGCGGGACTACTTGAGGTCGACGGAGCCGCCGGCCTCCTCGAGGTCGGTCTTGAGCTTCTCGGCCTCAGCCTTGTCGATGCCCTCCTTGATGGGCTTGGGAGCCTCGTCGACGAGCGCCTTGGCCTCCTTGAGGCCGAGGCCGGTGGCCGCGCGCACGACCTTGATCACCTGGATCTTCTTGTCGCCGGCGGCGGTGAGGATGACGTCGAACGCCGACTGCTCCTCGGCTGCCTCGCCGCCGCCGTCGCCGGCGCCGCCCGCCGCGGGCGCCGCCGCGGCAACGGCCGTCGCGGAGACGCCGAACGCCTCCTCCAGCGCCTTGATGCGCTCGGAGAGCTCCAGGACGGAGATCGACTTCAGCTCCTCGATCCATTCCTCTGTGGTGGACATGTTTCCTCCTTAGTCGTCGGACGTCGCCGCGTCCGACGCGGCTTCGGTTTCAGTGTCATCAGATGCTTCGGGCTCGGCGGCGGGCGCCTCAGGGGCCTCGGCTTCCGCGGCCGGCGCCTCAGGGGCCTCGGGCTCCGCCGCCGGAGCCTCGGCCTCCGCCACCGGCGCCTCAGCCTCCGCGGCCGGAGCGGCCGGAGCGGCCGGAGCGGCCGCGGGCGCCTCGCCGCTGACCAGGGCGGGCGGGTCCAAATCCACGATGGCCTGCAGCTGGATGGCCAGCCCCCCGATGAGGGCGTTGAGCCCTCGAGCCAGGCCGGTCAGCGGCGCAGCCACCGTGCCCACCAGCTGGGCGTAGAGGACCTCGCGGGCGGGCAGACGGGCGATCGCGCGTAGGTCGTCGGCGGTCACCACCGATCCGTTGAGCACGCCGCCCTTGAAGTCGAGCACGTTGTTGAGCTGGCGGGCGGTGTCGTTGAGCGCCTTGGCCGCCAGTGCGGCGTCGCCCTTGACGAGCGCCAGCGCTGTCGGCCCGACGAGCATCGGCTTGAGGGTCTCCATGCCGGCCTGGTCGGCGGCCCGCTCCGACAGCGAGTTCTTGACGACGCGGAAGCGAGCGTCGGCCCCGCGCAGCTTTGTGCGCAGCTCCGCGATCTGGTCCACGGTGATCCCGCGGTAGTCGACGGCGAAGATGGCGTCGGCCTCCTGCAGCTGGCCGGCAATCTCCTCGACAACGGCGGATTTCTGGTCTCTGTTCATACCTTGCTCTCTCTCAACGCAAAACGCCCGCTGGTCGGCGGGCGTCAGTGAGAGGGAGCGGCCTCGAGCGCCGCGTGCCTTGCAGTGACTCCGCCTGCTCCGGGCTTACGCGCACTGGCGGCCGAAGGTCTGAGGCTTTCGTCTCGTGGGGTTGCTGGCTTTCAGTCTAGGCACTCATCCCGATCGGCCGCCATCAGGCGGCGACCGGCTCCTCGACGATGTCGCGGGTGCGCGACGGATCGACCTTGACGCCCGGACCCATGGTGCTGGCGAACGTGACCGAACGGATGTAGCGGCCCTTGGCCGCGGCGGGCTTGGCCCGGATCAGCTCATCGATGACGGCGGCGTAGTTCTCCAGCAGCGACCGCTCCTCGAATTCCTTCTTACCGATCACGAGGTGCACGATCGCGGTGCGGTCAGTGCGGTACTCCACCTTGCCGGACTTGGACTCGCCCACCGCCTTGGCCACGTCGACGGTGACGGTGCCGACCTTGGGGTTGGGCATCTTGCCGGCGGGGCCGAGGATCCGGCCCAGCCGGCCGACGATCGGCATCATGTCCGGCGTGGCGATGGCGACATCGAAGTCGTCGAAGCCCTCCTGGATCTGCTTGGCCAGGTCCTCGCCGCCGACGATGTCAGCGCCGGCCTCCTCCGCCTCGCGCGCCTTGTCGCCTTGAGCGAAGACCGCGATCTTGACGTCCTTGCCCAGACCGTTGGGCAGGGCGATCGTCCCGCGCAGCTGCTCGTCGGCGTGCCGGACGTTGAGCCCGGTGCGGACGTGCACCTCCACCGACTCGTCGAACTTTGCGGTCGACAGCTGCTTGACCAGCGCGATCGCCTCCGCCGGGCTGTACTCGCGCCCGCGGTCGAAGCGCTGCTTGGCGTCCAGGTATGCCTTTCCGTGCTTGGCCATCGTTCGTTTCTCCTAGAGCTCAGACGACGTCCACGCCCATCGACCGAGCCGTGCCGGCGATGATCTTCGCCGCGGCATCCACGTCGTTGGCGTTGAGGTCGGCCATCTTCTTCTCGGCGATCGCCCGCAGTTGGTCGCGCGTGATCTTCGCCACCTTGTCGCGGTGGGGTTCGGCCGAGCCCTTCTCCAGCGAGAGCGCCTGCTTGATGAGCACCGCCGCGGGTGGGCTCTTGGTCACGAAGGTGAACGAGCGGTCCTCGTAGACGGTGATCACGACGGGGATCACGGTGCCGATGTCGGCCTGCGTCTGGGCGTTGAAAGCCTTGACGAACTCCATGATGTTGACGCCGTGCTGACCGAGCGCCGGGCCCACCGGGGGCGCCGGGCTCGCCTGTCCGCCCACGGCCTGCAGCTTGATCTGGGTGAGAACCTTCTTTGCCATTACGCCTCTCTAGATCTTCTTGACCTGGTCGAAGCCGACTTCGACCGGCGTCTCGCGACCGAAGATGGACACCAGGACCTTGAGCTTCTGGGCGTCCTCGTTGACCTCGGAGATCTCCCCGCTGAAGTCCGACAGCGGCCCGGACACGACCTTGACCGACTCGCCGATCGAGAACTGCGCGCGGCTCCGCGGCCGTTCCTGGGGCTCCATGTGCAGCAGGCGGTCGACCTCGGCCTGGGTCAGCGGCACCGGCTCGTTGGAGGCACCGACGAACCCGGTGACTCCCGGCGTGCCCTTGACCAGCGACCACGAGTCCTCGTTGAGGTCCATCTGGACGAGCACGTAGCCGGGCATGGTGCGCTTCTCCACCGTCACCTTCTGGTTGTCCTTCATCTCCGAGACGGACTCGGTGGGGACGATGATCTGGCGCACGGCGCGCTGCTGATTGAGCGAGACGACGCGGTGCTCAAGGTTGTGCTTGACCTTGTTTTCGTGGCCTGAATAGGTGTTGACGACGTACCAGCGGAACATGTTTCTCTCAGAGGGACTGAAGCTTTAGGGGAGGATGAGCTTGACGATCTTCTGCGCGACGACGTCGGCAACGCCCAAGAAGGCACCGGCGACGATGACGAAGCCGATCACGACTCCGGTGGCCTGCATCACCTGCCGGCGATCAGGCCACTGTACCCGCTGCAGCTCGCGCCAGCTTCCCTGCAGGAAGTGCACGATGCGCAGGCCGGGGTTCTCGCGCCGCGCCGCCACCGCGGTCGACGCGCCACGGCCGCCGCGGCCGGATCCGCTGTCCTCCGGACCGAGATCGTCCTCGTCCTCATCGTAGCCACCTCCGCCGCCGTCGCCGGCAGGCTCCGCGTCGAGGGGCTCCTCGTCTTCGGGGTCGGCAGGGTCGCGCTCGTCGTCCTCAGACCCCTCATCGGCGGGCGTGCTCGCCGCCGGCTCGGCCTCGGCGAACTCCGGACGGCCGAGTGCGAGCTGTGCCTCGGCGAGGTCGACGTCGGGCGTGGCGTGCTCGATCGCGTCCGGCGTGTCCTCGGTGCGGTTGCCGTTGGCCGTGGCCACGCCGCGCTGAGCGGGGGAACCCGACCGGGATCCGCGCCCTCCACTGCGGCGTTTGCGGTTACGAGCCACTGGCGTGGGCGCGCTCTAGCGCGTCTCGCGGTGCGGAGTGTGACAGCGGCACCAGCGGCAGTACTTGCGCAGCTGCAGTCGCTCCGGGTTGTTCCGCTTGCTCTTGTTGGTCTGATAGTTCCGACGCTTGCACTCCTCGCAGGCGAGGGTTGCGGCGATTCGGACGTCTCCACGGGCCATTTTGCGCTTCTTTGCTGGTAGGGATGAGCCGCCGCGGGCGCGTGAATAAACGCCGCCCGGCGCCGTGGAGAGTGTAGCGCCCGCAGTCGGGTAGGCGCGGCTGAGCAGGAGAGATTGCGTGGTTCAGGAACAATGCGCCGATGCCCGTCCCGATCGCAGCCGGCACATGATCCGGCTGATCGGCCTCGTCGTCTCGATTGGGATCGCCGACTCGCTGAACCCGACGACGATCGCCCCTGCCCTCTATCTCGCCGCCGGCGACCATGCCAAGCGGCAGGTGGCGCAGTTCACGGCAGCCGTCTTCGGGGTCTACCTCCTGGGCGGGCTGATCATCGCGCTGGGCCCGGGCGAGCTGCTGCTGTCGCTGGTGCCCCGTCCGGGGCGGCACCTCGGCTACGTGCTGGAGACCGTCGCCGGCGGGGCGATGCTCGTTGCCGCGGCGGTGCTGTGGGGGTACCGCAAGCGTTTGGCGCGCAGCGAGGCGCCCGAGATCAACCCACGCGGCCGGTCCAGCGCGATCCTGGGCGCCACCATCACGGCCGTCGAGCTGCCCACCGCGTTTCCGTACTTCGCGGCCATCGCCGCGGTGGTGGGCGCCAACGTGAACGTCGTGCGCATCATCGTCCTGCTGGTGATCTTCAACGTCTGCTTCATCCTCCCGCTCCTGGTCATCCTCGCCGTGCTGCGCTTCGCCGGGCCCGATGCCCAACTCGTGCTCACCCGCGGACGCGAGTGGCTCGAGGCGCGCTGGCCCACCGTCCTGGCCATCCTGGCGCTGGTGGCGGGGCTGATCGTGATGACGATTGGCATCACCGGCCTGGCCAGCGCGCACCACAATGACTTCGGCACCTTCTCGCGCAAGGTGCGCAAGGCGCTGCACTTGCACCAATGACCATGGTTTCGCGCCGGGCGCTGCGAGGCATATTCTCCTGCGAGCCCTGAGGCCATGCCCGCCGCGAACCCCCAGCTCGACGTCAGCCGGCTCACCGAGCTCGAGGGGTTGCTCGGCGCCGACCGCGAGGCGATCGTTGGGACGCTCATGACCGAACTGACCGCCGAGATGGCCCGGATCGACGAGGGGCTGGGGTGCGGCGACCTGCCCGAGGTGGCCGCCGCCGCCCATTCAGCGCGCAACAGCGCCCTGATGATCGATGCCCAGCCGGCGCTGCGGGTCCTCAAGCAGCTTGAGAGCTGTGCCCGCGACGGAGAGGCCGACGGAGCCTCGGCGGCGGGCACGCGCCTGCGGCGGGTGTGGCCGCAGCTGCGGCGCGAGCTCGAGCGGGCCGCCGACCGCGCTTGACCTGGATGGCAATCCGGACCGGATAGACACGTCTCGTCATCCGCGTCCGCGCGGTCAGGCCTGGTCCGGAGCCTCGCACGCCTGGCGGACCAGCCGCCGCATCCCCCGCAGCCAGCGCTCGGGCTGGGCCCCCTTGAGCGCCATGTGGTTGGCCACCTCCTCGTGAGGGAGGATGAGGAAGCGCTCGTCGCGGAGCCCCTCGACGACGGCGGCAGCGACCTCCTCGGGCTCCTTCAGGCCGCCCGCCAGCAGTGGCGCGGCTCCGACGGGATCCTCGAGCGCGATGTCGAGCATCGGCGTGCGGACGCCTTGCGGGCACAGGCAGGAGACCTTGATGCCGGCGTCGCCGTAGGTGATGGCGAGCCACTCCGCCAGCGCGACGGCCGCGTGCTTGGTGATGGAGTAGGCCATGGCCGAAACCTGGGTGAGCAGGCCGGCCGCCGACGCCGTGCTGAGCAGGTAGCCCTCGCCGCGCTCGACCCAACCGGGCAGGAGCGCCCGTGCCGCCCATACGTGCGCCATGACGTTGATCTCCCAGGTGGCCTGGAGCTCGTCGTCGGATGCCTCGGGGCCCCCACCGGGCCCGGCCACGCCGGCGTTGGAGAAGAAGAGGTCGATGGGGCCGTATCGCTCCTCGGCGGCGGCGATGAGAGCGACGATGTCCGCCTCGCGCCCCACGTCGGTGACGACCGCCAGCCCGCCGATCTCATCGGCGACCGCGCCCACCCGCACCTCGTCGCGGTCGGCCAGCACCACGCGGGCGCCCTCGGCGGCGAAGCGGATCGCGCACGCCCTGCCGATGCCGCTGGCGGCTCCGGTGACGACGACATGCTTGCCGGCCAACTCCACGGCGGTAAGCCTATGGGTTCCGGGCGCTGCTAGGCGTTGCCCAGGCCCACGCCTGCGGCAACGATCAGCGCGCCGCCCAGGGCGACCTGGAGCAGGCTGGTGCGCAGCGAGACGGCGAGGAACCGCTTGCGGATGAGCGAGATCGCCACGAGCTCGCTCGCCACCACGATGCCGGCGACGACCAGCGCGGTGTGTACGTCGGCGATGATGAACGGCAGCGAGTGGAAGACGCCTCCGAACGCGGTCATCGACCCGGTGACGACGCCGCGCATGACCGCCGAGCCTCGGCCGGTGTCCCTGCCGTCGTCCGACAGCGCCTCGGAGAAGCCCATGCTGATCCCGGCGCCCAGCGCGGTGGCGAGCCCCACGAAGAGCGCCGCGTGAGAGCCCGCTAGCACGGCTGCGGCAAAGATCGGCGCCAGCGTGGAGAGCGTGCCGTCGATCAGTCCGACCAGGCCCGGCTGCACGTAGCGCAGCATGAGCGTCCGCTCGTCGATGTTGCGCAACTGGCTCAGGCTCTCAACCACAAACGAGATTATAACAACTGTGTTAGAATTAGGCCTCCCTTAAACTTAGGGTCCCTTCCCCATGGCCAGCCGCTCCCCCACCCCCGCCCCGCCCACCGACCTCGTCGAGCTGCTGCACCGGCGCGGCCAGCGCGCTACGCCGCAGCGCCTGGTGATTCTGCGCGAGCTGCGCCGACGTGGGCGTCATGCCACCGCGGATGAGGTCCGCCGCGCGGTCCGCCACGAACTGCCCGGGACCTCGACCCCGACCGTCTATGCCGCGCTCGAGCTGCTCGTCGACCTCGGCCTGGTGCGCCGCATCGACGCCGGCTCGGGGGCGACGCTCTACGACGCTCGCGCCGAACCCCACCAGCACACCGTGTGCCGGCAGTGCGGACGCGTGGAGGACGTCGACGGGGAGCTGGAGACCGCGACGCTCGAGCAGGCATCGGCGCGGGCCGGATTCAGCGCGCAGGCGGTCGAGGTCGTCATCTCCGGGATGTGTGCGAAGTGCGCGGCCGGGGCCGCGGCGGCCTGAGGCTCAGGAGGCGGGCACAGCCCGCGCCCGCTGGCGCTCAGGGCTGATCCGCACGACGTTCCAGGCCAGCCCCACGCGCTGCATTCCGGCGATGATCAGGCCGGACACGTCGATCTCCCACCAGCGGAGGCCGTGGTAGGCCGAGCGCGGGAACGCGTGGTGGTTGTGATGCCAGGACTCGCCCAGCGAGAGCACCGCCAACCACCCCACGTTGGTCGAGTGGTCCTCGAGGTCGAAGCGGCGGCTGCCGAAGAAGTGGCACACCGAGTTCACCGACCACGTCACGTGGTGCACGAAGAAGATCCGCACCAGCCCGCCCCAGACGAGGCCGCGCAGCGCCCCGGCCGCAGTGAAGTCGTGCAGCGCCCAGCCGGCCGCGGTCGGAATGAGCAGTGAGAGCACGGCCAACAGCGGGAAGCTGCGGCCGATCGCCCGCATCGCCGGATCCTCGTAGAGCTCGGCGGCGTACTTCTTCCAGTCGGCCTGGCCCTGGGTCTCCAGCAGCCAGCCCACGTGAGCGTGCCACAGGCCCGGCAGGCCGCTGCCGTGGCCCACGTGCGGACTGTGGGGGTCGCCCTCGCGGTCGGTATGCGCATGGTGTTTGCGGTGATCGGCCACCCAGTCCATGACCGACCCCTGGACCGACAGCGAGCCGAGTACGGCGAACGTCCGCTCGACCCACGGGTAGCTGGCGAAGGCGCGGTGGGTGAGCAGACGGTGAAAGCCGACGGTGATGCCGACCGCGGTGATCAGGTACATGACCACGAGGATGACGAGGTCGGTCAGGTCGACGGCGCGGTTCCACAACAGCACGATCGCGGCCAGTGTCCCGATGAACGGGAGCACCACGCCGGCCAGATTCGCTGTCCGTTCGACCCGGGTCACCAGTCCAAGTTTCTCATGTGCAAACGCGCATTTCTTGCGCGATTGCACGGCCCGTGGAGGTCAAAACTTAGAACTTAGGAACGATTTCGTGGCCCGAACACAAGCCTGCTGGGGAGCGGCACCGGTGATAGGCGATGGATCGCCTCGCCGACGAGCGTCCGCGGCTGGAGCTTGGCCAGCAGGACGACGAGCTCGTCACGTTCGTCGTCCGTCAGCCGGCTGCGGCGACCACGCCCCGCACGCACGAGCACGACGAGGCGCCGGCGCTCAGACGGGCTGAGCCGAGCGAGGTGGTCGCGAGCCAGCAGGGCCAGCTCGGCCGCGGAGAGCAGCTTGATGATCGGGACGCGTCGCAGGCCCGGCACCCGCTCCGCGGCCCTGCCGAGGGTGATGTTGAACAGCCCGGAGGGCACCCGTTCGAGTCTAGGAGCCCGCCACGGCGGGAGCGACCTGCGCTAGCGGCGGATGATCTTGACCCGGCCCTGGCGGCCTGGGTTGAGTCCCAGCTTGACGATCGCGTCGCCGACCGCCACCTCGTCGATCCACACGCGCTCGTTCTCGTTGAGCGCGGCCAGGGCGCTGACCTGCTGCATGACGGTGGCCAGGCGCGCGATCTCGTCGCAGCTGCCCTCGAGGGGCTCGATGCCGCGCTCGGTGACGAACGTCACGGCGATGCCGTCCGCCGTTTCCCTGGCTCCAATCAGTTCCAGGCTCATGGCCCCTCTCTTTCCGAGACGTCCTGTCCCAAGATCAGACAACTGTAGTGGAGCAACGGACGGCATCGCCGCCGATGTGCGCGCCAGATGTTGGGTCAAAACCCCCTAGGAAGAGGTGGTCACGAACTCGGGTTGGTCCAGCACGCGCAGCCAGGTCCCGTCGGGCTGACGGCGGACCACCTGTGCGCGGGCCCCGGCCCCGTCGTGCGGAGGCGTGGAGGTCAGCGCGAGCTCGCCGTTGATGAGCGTCGGCAGCGGAGGCTCGGGGGTGAAGGTCGGCGCGCCGGCCAGAAACTGCTGAAACAGCTTCCGGATCGCCTCACGGCCGATGGTGATCTCGCCGGGCGGGTAGGCCATCACAGCGTCGTCCTCGTAGAGGAGCGAGACCCCCTCCGCATCGCGGGCGTTGGCGCGCTCGACGAACAGGCGGGTCAGATCCTCGGGCGTCTGAGCTTTCTCCCTGGTGTTCACGGTTGCTCCTTTCGTTAGCGGTGATCGGAGTGCGTGGCCGCAGTCTGCGCTGTGAGTACAAGAAGCGCAACAGATTGTTATTCTTGTTGTCAGAAGTTCTCGTCATGGAACTGAGACAGCTTGAGTACTTTGTCGCGGTCGCCGAGGAGGCCAACTTCACTCGCGCCGCCGAGCGCGTGCACATCAGCCAGTCCGGGGTGAGCGCCCAGGTCCGCCGCCTCGAGCAGGAGCTGGGCGCCGCGCTGATCGATCGCTCGGCGCGCACCGCCACGCTGACCGCGGCCGGGCGGGCGGCGCTCGATCACGCCCGCACGGTGCTCCGGGCGGCCCAAGCGGTCCGCCAGGCGGTCGACGACGTCACGGGCGTCCTGCGCGGCCGGCTCGACGTCGGGATGGTCAGCGGCTGCACGATGACACCCCTGTTCGATGCCCTCGCCGGCTTCGGGGGCTCGCACCCGGGGATCGAGATCTCTCTCGGCGAGGACAACTCGGACCGCCTCACCCAGCAGGTGCGCGCCGGCGATCTGGACGTGGCCCTGATCGGCGCGGCGGGCCGCACGCCTGAGGGACTGGAGGCGCTGACGATCGTCTCCGAGCGACTCGTGGCCGCTGTGCCCGCCGGGCACCCCCTCGCCAGGCGCGGCGTCACCTTGACGCTGGCCGAGGTCACCGCCCATCCGCTCGTGTGCATGCCGCGGGGCACCGGCGTGCGGGCGGTGCTCGACGCCGCGTGTGCGGTGCACGATCTCGCACCGGAGATCGCGCTCGTCGCCAGCGCTCCGGACGCGGTCGCCGACCTGGCCCAACGGGGCCTGGGTGTCGCCATCCTGAGCGAATCGATGGCGTCGGCCCAGGACGGCCGCCTGCGCGCATCGGCGATCGCCGACATCGACATCGCTTCGATCCTGGCCCTGGTGTGGCGGCCGGAGCCCAGCCCTGCGCTGCGCGAGCTGCTGGCGCACGCGCGGGCGGCGTTCGCTCACCCGAGCGGCGGGACTGACGGGGTCACGGCTGCTCCAGCTCCAGCAGCTCCTGGAAGAAGATGAGCCAAGCCGGGCCAGGCGGGGATTCCAGCTACGCCGGGGCCGCGGCGGCCGCCAGCAGGGCCACGATCAACGGATGCACGACGCCGCTGTGGCTGCTGCCCACCTGAGGCTGGAACGCGGTGGCGACGAAGAACGGGTGATCGGGCAACTCGATGCCCTCCACGCCCGCGTCGGGGGCGTGCGCGGAGATCACGACGCCGGCCCGCGCCAGCACGGATTCATAGGCGTCGGCCAGGCCATACCCGCACTGATGATGGCCCTCGAACGGTTCGGCGCCGCAGATCTCGGCCAGGCGGGTCCCGGCGACCGGAGTGACCGTGCGGCGCTCGCCGTAGAGCGCACACGCCAGCGGTGCCACCACGAGCGCGTCGCCGTCGGGATCGAGTTCGGCGCTCGTCGCGTCGCGCACGCCCCCGCGGGTCCGCGCCAGCTCGACGCAGGCGTACTGGAATCCGCCGCACGTGCCCAGGAACGGCGTCCCCCTGGCCAGGCAGTGGTGGATGGCCGCCCGGGCGGCGTCATCGTGGCGGTAGGGGGTGCCCGGCAGCAGCCACACGGCGTCGGCGGCATCAAGGTCGCGCGCCTCGGTGCTGTCGGTGGCCACCCAGCCGCAGTCCACCTGGCCGGCCAGGAGAGCCAGCGTCGCATCGATCTCACGATGCGTGAGGTGCGCGGGATCGCGATCTCCGAGGGCGGCGAGCCTCATGCGCCGCCCGCACCGCCGGGCGGCGTCTTCAGACGCTCGTGATATCCGTCGGCCACCGCGTACAGGCGGGCCGGCGCCGGCTCCCCCGGGGCAGCGCGCTTGTTGGGTGTGGTGTCGGGCGGGCGCATGGGTCGGGGAATGACCTCGCCGTGCGCCAGCGCCGTCGCCTTCAGCCGGCGGGCCGGCACGGCAGACACGTCGAGCATCTCGGCGGCCGTCCGGATGCGGCGGCGCTTGGCGCCCCAGGAATAGGGCAGGGCGAGGGCGACGATCATCGCGTGCTGAGCCCGCATGCCATGGGCGTGGAGCTCGATCTGGCCCCACAGCGCGACCGCGCCGGCTACGAGATCCGCGGTGAGCGCCGAGGCGCCCCGCGGCACGGGCGAGTACCAGGCGTAGATGCCGCAGGTACATCCGTTGGCCGGCGCGACATGGGCCTGAACGCCGCAGCGGGCGGTGTGCACGCCGCGGTGCCAGGGCTCGTCGGCGCGGAACGACCACAGCTCGTCACCGCGCAGCCGCCACTGGCGAAACCCGATGACGGCGGTGATGAGATCGGGGGCCGAGCCCTCCATCGCGCAGCGCCGCCTCAGCGAGCGGGTTCACGGGGGCGCTCGGGCTGCCGCGGGCGGTCGGGCCCGCGCGCCGGGTCTGGCGAGTCAACCCGCTGCGGCTGCGGCGGCACGGGGATCTGGATCGGCTCGACCGTGATCGTCTTCGACGGGCCGTCGAGAGAACCACGCAGCCGACCGTGTCCTTGCTCGTCTGACTCGCGTGACTCCGAAGGGCTCATGACCGGTACCCGCCTCACATCGTACCGGCGCCCCGCGCCCGGCTCGCCGGTTACCGCGCCTCAGTGCAGCGCGGGGGCGCCGCTGTCTAGCTCGGCCTCGCCGGCCTCCGAGCGCAGGGTCCGTGCTGCAAAGGCGTTCGGGTGAACGATCCGGTCCTCGCGGACGAGCAGCGGCCGACCATCGTCGGCACGCTTGGAGAGCACCCAGCGGCGATGTACGGACTCCGTCGCCGGCGTGGCTCCTGGTAACGGTCGGTCAGCGTCGTCAAGTCTCATCCGTGTTACCTCACCTCATCGGTCGGGGAAGGGTCCCGCGGGCCCGCCACGGTAACGAGTCACCTCACCGAAAGTCATGATTGTGGTGAATCTGCACGAGATCGCACCGCTACCGGCCAGAAGACTGGCAATCAGGCGCACAAACTCCAGATTCAGGCGCCCACGAACTCCGGATTCAGGCGGGACCGTGCCAGGTGATCGTCAGCGTGGGCAGCTCATCGCTCAGCGGCGCCGCCTCCAGCATGCGCAGGCGAGCGTGGAACGCCCGCGCGACCCGCTCGGCATGGCTCTTGGCCAACTCGGCCCTCTCGCCCGCGAACAGCTCGTCCACCGTCGTGCGCCAGAGCCATAGCCAGCGCTCGAAGTGCCCCGCGCGCAGCGGAACCTGGGCGTTGATCACCGCATGCGGCCGGAAGGCCCCACCGGCGTAGGACTGCGCGCCGAGCAGGATCGTCTCCCAGAACGAGGCGATCTTCGGGACGTGCGCCTCCAGGTCGAGCTTGGCGACGTCGACGAAGATGAACCCGATCACCGGGTCGGTCAGCGCCCGTCCGTAGAACGTCCGGACGAGCCGTTCGCAGTCCTCACGGTTCGAGATGTCACGGAGCGCCGTCGCCATATGCATTGGAGGATATGGCGACCGTCGCCGCCGCACCGGCTACGAAGAGCGCCGCTGCGACGATCGCCACGACGTGCAGGCGGTGCACGAAGCCGGGGCTCCCCGGCGTGGAGGCGATCGCCCCGAAGGCGGCGATACCGATCGCTCCAGCGGCCTGACGTGCGCTGTTGTTGACCGCCGACCCCAGGCCGGCGCGTCCGGCCGGCACCGCCGCGACGGCTGCCGAGACGACCGCTGGGGTGAGAAGCGCGAGCCCCATGCCCCACAGAAGTACCGCGGGCAGCATCGTCAGGAAGCCCGTGGTGGCATCCGACAGCGTGAGCAGCCCCACGCCCACCGCGGCCAGCAGGAGCCCGCCGATCATCGGCGGCCGCGAGCCGGCGCGGGCGACGATCCGCCCACCCACGGGCGCCAGCACGCTGAGCGGGACAAACAGCGGGAGGAGAAGGATCCCGGCGGTGAGCGCGCCGTCGTGCCGAACGTCCTGCAGGTAGAGCGTGACCACGAACAACAGGCCGAGGGTGGCGAGGTTCATGGCGCCCGCCACCGCGTTGGCGATGACGAAGGCGCGCTGGCGCAGCAGGCCGAGCGGGAGCAGCGGATCGCGGGCACGGCGCTCGGCAGCCACGAAGGCGATCGTGCCGGCCACCGCACACGCGCCGGCAATGACCGTGGGCACCGCCGAGCCGCCGTGACCGCCGGAGATGACGGCGAAGGTCACGCCGACGAGCGCCACTGCCCCGAGCGCAGCACCGGGGAGGTCGAGCGCGCGCGTCGTGGGCTCGCGACTCTCGGTCACCACCCGGCCCGCGGCCACCAAGGCCACGGCAACGATCGGCACATTGAGCAGGAACACCCAGCGCCACCCGGCGGTCTGCACGAGCAGGCCGCCGAGCAGCGGGCCGGCCGGCAGCGCGCAGCTCCCCACCCCGGCCCAGACGCCGATCGCGCGGGCCCGGTCGCGTTGAACCGGGTAGGCATTGGCGATGACGGCCAGCGTCCCGGGGAGCATGAGCGCGGCGCCGAGCCCCTGGACGACCCGGAAGGCGACCAGCACGCCCGCGGACCCCGCGACGCCGCACCCCAGTGAGGCGAGCCCGAAAAGGGCCAGGCCGCACAGGACGATGCGCTTGTGGCCGTACAGGTCACCCACGCTGCCGCCGGCGAGCATGAGCCCGCCCAGCGCGAGGGCGTAGCCGTCGAGAACCCATTGCAGCTCGCTGACATCGGCGTGCAGCCGGTTCCCGATCGTCGGCAGCGCAACGTTGACGATCGTCACGTCGAGGAGGACCAGGAAGTAGCCGGCGCACATGACCAGCAGGACCAGTTCGCGCGCGGGAGCGGCGCGGCGGCTGTGCTCGCGGACAGACATCGCACCTACTGTTACCCCCGGTCGCTTCGGCGCCGGCCGAAGCGTGGCGGCGCTACGGTCAGAGGCCATGAAGGGTGACGCCGACATCGCCGCAGTCGCCGGCCTCATCGGCGACCGGACACGCGCCCGTGCGCTCCTGGCACTGGGCGACGGACGCGCCCTGGCCGCCAGCGTGCTGGCCCAGGAGGCCGGCGTCTCGGCGTCCACCATCAGCGGACACCTGGGCAAGCTGCTGGACGCGGGATTGCTCGCCGTCGAAGCGCACGGCCGTCATCGCTACTACCGGCTGGCCGGCCCCCGTGTCGCCCGATTGCTCGAGAGCCTTGCGGAGCTTGCCCCGCTCGCGCCGGTCACCTCGCTGCGCCAGGGGACGCGGGCCAGCGCGCTGCGCGCCGGGCGCTACTGCTACGACCACCTCGCCGGAGAGCTGGGCGTGGCCATCATGGGCGCTCTGCTGGACCGCGGCGTGCTGGCGGGCGGCGACGGTGGCTTTGACCGCGCAGACGCGACCCGCGACCGTCTGTCGGCGCCCGGGAACGACATCGACTACCGCCTCACGTCGGAGGGCGCGGCGTGGGTGGATGCCTTCGGTATCGATCTCGGCGCGCTGCAAGCGCGGCGGCGGCCACTCATCCGCTATTGCACCGACTGGACCGAGCAGCGCCACCACCTGGCCGGTGGGCTCGGAGCGGCCCTCGCCGAGCGGTTGGCGCAGCGCGGCTGGATCGAGCGGGCCCGCACCGGACGCGCGGTGCAGTTGACCGAGGCGGGGCGCCGCAAGTTGCGCGAGTGCCTGGACGTCGAGATCGTTGACCGCGACGCTACGTGAGCGCCGCGATCGCTACCGCTCGTGCCCGGCCAGGTCAAAGTCGGCGAGCCCGGCGGGATCGGTGATTCCCAGCTTGCGCCGGGCGCGCTCGGCGAAGCCACCCGGGTACACGCGCACGACCCGCGCGGCATCGGGCCGCGCCAGGATCTCCAGGCGGGCGCCTGGCTCGGCGTGTCCCAGCAACTGACCGTCGCGCTCGATCGAGACCGGCGCGCTGCTGCGGAGGATCTCGATCCCGAGACTCTCGCCCTCGGCAAGCACAACGGCCCGGTTAAAGAGACCGGCGGGCGCGTCCGGCATGACGATCATGCCGTGGGCGCGCGGGGACACCAGCGGGCCCCCCGCGGCGAACGCGTACGCTGTCGATCCCTGCGGCGTGGCCGCGATCACCCCGTCGCTGGCGTAGCGCACCAGGAGCTCTCCGTCGATGTGCAACGCCAGCGCCGCCTGGCCACGGCCCGGCACGCGAGTGAGCACCACGTCGTTGTAGGCCACCTGGGCCGGTATGCCCTCCCGGGCGGCGAGCGCGAGCCCGCTGCGGCGCTCGATCGAGTACGCCCCGCGCGCCAGCGCGCCGAGGGCGCCCTCGAGGTGACCGGCGTCGACCTCCGCGAGGTAGCCCAGCGTGCCCAGGTTCACGCCCAGCACCGGGACCCGGTGCGAGGCGGCAATCCGGAGGGCGCCGAGCATGGTGCCGTCCCCGCCGAGCGCCAGGACGACATCGCAGCCCTCGGCCAGCGACTCCTCGGAACGGTGGAGGACCCCTTCGGGCAGCCGGGCGTCGCCCTCCGCGCCGGCGAGGGTCACGCCATGCGCCGCTGCCCAGGCGCGCACCAGCTGCAGCGACGCATCGAGATCTCGCTCGGGGCGGAGGGCCAGCCCGAGGGTGCGCACCGGAATGGGCATGTCGGCGATGGAAAGCATGTGGCGTTGATTCTGGCGTGCCCGGCGTCCGGGGTCCCGGGCGTCCCCAACCACCGGACCAGAGGCCCCGTGGCTAGCATCGATATGCAGCCGCGGAAGAGGCTGCCCGCCGGTCACCGACTGCGCCGATGAACGAGCCACTCGAGCTGCACTACGCCCTGCATCTCCTGCCACGCGGCCGGATCACGTTCCGGCGCTGGCACTGGGAGCTGTGGCACGGGGCGCAGCTGCTCGCCGCCGGATGGCGGACGGGACCGCTGCACGCCCAGCGGGCTGTGCGCGCCCACGCCTTCCGCTACGTGCACCGCCTCCACGGCGTGCACCCGCTCCCCTCCCAGGCGGCTCATCCGGCCGAACGGCCGTGGGGCGGCGGCGCCACCGCTTTTCGCTGGGGCGATCTGCGGGTGGTCTTGACGCCGCGTCCCCTGCCGGACGCGCCCTGAGCCGCCGGCTCGGTGCTCGGCGGCTCGCCGGACGCGCCCGGCCAGCAGCAGTCGCTCAGAGGCCCCGCGGGTGGCGGACGACGAATCCGCCGGCCGGGGAGATGCGCTGCGTGGACCACCGATCCTGGTCGTTGGAAGAGCTCTGCGCCGCGGTGTCGTAGTACAGACCGGCGATCTTGGCGTAGACATGGCCCGCGTTGGTGTACAGCGTAATCCACTGGCCGGCGCCGGGCACGCCGTAGCTCTCCATCTGGCCCGAGTCCTCGGTCTGTGACAGCAGGCCACCGCCGTGCAGGGCGAAGCCCACCGAGCCCGAGCAGTCGTATCCCGATGACTTCCAGCTGCCGTGGCCGCCGGCGAACAGATACGGGGTGGTGGCGATCGAGTTGGCCGCGGCGATCACCTGCTTGACCACCGCCGGGGCATCGGCCGGGGCCACCGCGAGCCCGTTGACGAGCGTTGCCTTCCCGCCGGCGGGCGCCGGCGCCGCGTGTGCCGTGGAAGACGCCGGGGCGGAGGCGTGCGTTCCCTTGCTCACCCACTGCTGCAACGTCTGCGCAGTGTGGACGCCCACCGTCCCGCTCGGGGGAGTCAGGTGCGCGTCGGCCTGGAAGCTGCTCACCGACGCCTTCGTGCCCGAGCCGAACTGACCGTCGGTGTCGGTCGGGATGCCGACCTGGGTGAGCATCTGCTGCAGGGCGCGCACATCCGCGCCGTGGTCCCCGACGCGCAGCACGCGCTGGAACGGAGACGCAGCGGCGGCGCCCGACACCCCCGCGCTCAGGACCAGCGTCAGCGTCAGCGCCGCCAACGCGGCCAACAGCCGAGTGGGTCTCGCCCATGCGCCCATGGCGACGCCAACGACAGAACCGGATCTGGATACGGACACGCGAAACCCCGCAATGGTCGACTTCAGCTGACAAGCCATGTGCCTACGGGGTTAGCTGACGGGCTCGCGCTCGCGGATCAAGCGCTACCGGCGGAACACCGCTGGATTCGCCCCAAACGAATTGGGTTCCCCGTTCCCTGGCTGTGGCGGCTCCAGGAACTCGGCATCTGCACACAACAGCGTGCGCGCCGTGAAGTTTCGCCGATCGGGCGGACAATCGCATTCTCGAGCGTCCCCGGCCTAGAGTCAGGGCGCATGCTCATCGCCACCCATGACGGTTCCTTTCACGCCGACGAGGTCTTCGCGATCGCGGCGCTCATGCTGCTCGGCGAGCCCGTCGAGGTGTTGCGCACCCGTGACCGCGACCTGCTCGCCGGCGCCGAACTGCGCGTCGACGTCGGCTTTCGCTACGACCCGTCGACAGGGGATTTCGACCACCACCAGCGCGGGTTCGACGGGATCCGTGCCAACGGAATCCGCTACGCCTCCTTCGGTCTCATCTGGCGGGAGTTCGGAGTCCGGGCGTGCGACGACGACCCCGAGGTCGCCGAGGCGGTTGAGGCGAGCCTGGTCCAGGGGGTCGACGCCAATGACACCGGCCAGCAGGTGACCGAGTCGCTCGTCGAGGGCGTCCATCCGCTGACCGTCAATGGAGTCGTCGGTGGCTTCAACGGGCGCTGGGACGAGACGCTCACCCCCGAGCAGGAGCGGCTGCGCTTCGACGAGGCCGTCGACCTGGCCCGCGGCATCCTCGCCCGCGAGGTGCTGTCGGCCGCCTCCGGCCGGCGCTCGGCGCGCATCGTGCGGGACGCCATCGCTGCCGCCATCGACCCACGCCTGATCGAACTGCCCATCAACGCTCCGTGGAAGCAGGTCCTCGTCCCGGCGGCGCCCGACGCCCTCTACATCGTCTATCCCAAGCGCCAGGGCTTCGGCCTGGAGGCGGTCCCGCGCGAGCTGGGCGCGTTTGAGAACCGCCGCGACCTGCCCGAGGCCTGGGGCGGGCTGGAGGGCGCCGACCTCGTCGCCGTCACCGGCGTGTCCGACGCGCTGTTCTGCCACGTCAAGCGGTTCTTGGTGGTGGCCTCATCCCACGAGGGGATCGAACAGCTCGCCCGGCTGGCCCTGGCCGGGGGATGAGCCCACGGATCGCCACCGTCGGCGTCTACGAATTCGACGCGGCGAGCTTCATCGCCACGCTGGATGGGGCCGGGGTGACCAAGATCCTCGACATCCGCCAGCGGCGCGGGGTGCGTGGGTCACAGTACGCGTGGGCCAACGCCCAGCGTCTGCAGAAGCTGCTGGCCGAGGCCCGGATCGGCTACGAGTACCACCCTGAGCTCGCCCCGGACACTGAGATGCGCCAGCTCCAGTACCGCGACGACGACCGCCAAGGGGTGGGCAAGCGCTCCCGCGTGCGCCTCGCCCCCGACTACGTCCGCGAGTACACCGAGCAGATCCTCGACCTGGTGCCGCTCGAGCCGCTGGTCGGTCAGTTGCCCGTTCATGGGCTGGGCGCGCTGCTCTGCGTCGAGGCGACCGCGCGCGCCTGCCACCGCTCGCTCGTCGCCGAGCGCTTGGCCGAGCGCTTCGGCTTCGAGGTCACCCACCTCGAGCCGCGCTGACCGGTCACCCCAACGCGTCGTTGCGCCGGAGCGTGGCGATCGCCTTGACGGTGGCGTACCCCCGCCAATCCAGCGACCCCGCGGGCGAGATCGGCAGATAGTCAACGGTCCAGCCCCCGTCCTCCCTCTGCTCGCCGGCCAGGCGCGCGAGGTCGGCGGCAATCGCCTGGGAATCCAGGAGGGCGCGGGCGGGGCGGCCGGGGTCGGGGGCGATGTCGAGCGGACGCAGCGTCTCCCCCTCGGCGCCGCCGGCGACCGGCACGCGGCCATTCGGGGGGACACGGTCAGACAGCCCGTCCATCAGCGCTCGCGCCTCGGGTCGCCGGCCGTGCAGCACGTCGAGCAGGCGAATGGAGAAGGCGAGCACGTAGGCGAAGGGGCTCTCTTCGAGTGCGGCGATGGCGTTCAGGCAGTACGCCGTGGCACGCTGAAGCCAGGGATGGGCCGCCACGGCCGGATCGTGATCGGCAACCCGGTGCGCGCTCGCGGCGATGAACGCCGTGATCTGCAGCGAGGAGAGCGTGGAGTCCGCGGTCTGAAACCACGGCGCCACGCCGGCGCTGCTGGTCACCGGGAGCGTCAGGGGCAGGCCTCCGTCGTCGAGGGTGACGGAGTCCAGCCAGTCACACAGCGCCACCGCCTGCGGGGCGATCAGTGGGGCCGCCTCCGCGAAGGCCTCGAAGGCGTGCCCGGCCGCAGCGGGCTGGCTCTCGGGGCTGCGGAGGTCCGGCTCCAGCCCGGAGCCGTAGCCGCCGTCGGGGTTGCGGTACGCCTCGAGCGCGGCAAGCACCGCCGCAGGATCACCCTCGCCGGTCAGTAGGGCGTGGCGGCGGCGATCCAGCAATCGCGCGTGGGTGGCCATGAAGGCCTGGGCGGCGGGAAGGTCGACAGTCATGGCCTCAAGAATCGTCGCGATAGCCAGGCGCCAGGTCCATGTCCGGTGCATGGTTGCACCGCAGGTCCCGCGTCCGGGAAATGGACCACCGATAGGATTGGTTTGATGTCCGTTGAGTGGGCCGGTGCGGCACCGGAGCTGCTGGTGCACCTGATTCGCGGTGACGCCGAGCCGCTCACCGCGCAGCTCGAGCGCGAGCTCCGCGAGGCGATCCGGACCGGACGGCTTGGCCCCGGAGAGCGGATTCCCTCCTCCCGGGCGCTCGCCCGCGAGCTCGGTGTCTCCCGCGGGCTCGTGCAGGAGTGCTATGCCCAGCTGCACGCCGAGGGCTTCCTCAGCACGCGCACGGGCTCGGGCACCCGTGTGGCGTCCGCGGCGCAGCCGGCGCCCCCACCGGTCCCCGCCCGGGCGGCGCCGGCCCGGGGGCTCGCCATCGACTTTCGCCCGGGCCAGCCTGACCTCACGAGCTTCCCGCGCCAGGACTGGATGTGGGCGATGCGCGAGGTGAGTCGCTCGGCGCCCGCACAGGCGCTGGGCTACGGCGACCCCCGTGGCGACCGGGTCCTGCGCGAGGTGCTCGCGGGTTACCTGCGCCGCGTGCGCGGGGCGGTCACCGACCCGGAGCGGATCATCGTCTGCGCCGGCTTTGCCCAGGGCGTCAACCTGGTGCTGCGCACGTTGGCGGCCCGCGGCGCGCAACGGGTGGCCCTCGAGGATCCCGGCGACACCGACCCGGCGCTCGGCCGCGAGTGGTGGGGGCTGACCGGGGTCCCCGTGACCGTGGACGATCACGGCGTCGACGTGGCCGCCCTGGAGCGGACCGGCGCGGGCGCGGTCGTGCTCACGCCCGCCCATCAGTCCCCGACCGGGGTCGTCCTGGCCCCGGACCGCCGCCGGGCGCTGGCGGCGTGGGCGCAGAAGCACGACGCCACCGTCATCGAGGACGACTACGACGCCGAGTTTCGCTACGACCGCGAACCCGTCGGCGCGCTGCAGGGCCTCGCGCCCGCCCACGTCGCCCTGCTCGGCACGGTCTCCAAGTCCCTGGCGCCGGCCGTCCGACTGGGGTGGATCGTCTGTCCCCCCGGTCTGGCCGAGGAGGTCGCCGAGGCCAAGGAACTCGAGGACCGGGGATCTCCGGCACTGGACCAGCTGGCCCTGGCGACGCTCATGCAGTCAGGCCGTTATGACCGCCACCTGCGAGCGATGCGGGGCCGCTACGCGGGCAAGCGCGCGGCGCTCATCGAGGCGCTTGCCACCCACGCTCCGGAGGTCGAGCTGCGCGGTCTGGCCGCCGGCTTTCACGCCGTCGCCCGCCTACCCGAGGGCAGCGACGAGCACGCCATCGCCGACGCGGCCCGCGCACGGTCGGTCGGCCTGTACCCGCTGAGCGACCTTACGTGGACCCAGCAGGCGCGGCCGCCGGAGCTCGTCATCGGCTTTGGCGATCTCACCGAGGCGGCGATCCGCCGTGGGATCGAGACCGTGGCCGATCTGCTGCGTGGGGCCTGAACGCGGGCGCCCAGCGCGCGCCTGAGCCCGGGCGCGGGCGCCGGTCCGCAGAAGTGGACCACTCAACAAGCCCCGAAATGGCTCTTATCAGCAGGCCGCTCGGCACGTACGTTGCCGGCCATGACCACGCGACGCCGCTCTTCTCTGCTGGCGGGCCCCGACGGCCTCGCACTGCTGGCCAGCTCGGTCGTGGCCCGGCTGCCCCTCGCAATGCTGAGCATCGCGATCCTCGTCCACGCCCAGCGGGTGACCGGCTCGTTCGCGATCGCCGGACTGGCCTGCAGCGCCTATGCGATCTGCGCGGCCCTGGCCTCGCCGGTGCTGGGCCGCCTGGTCGACCGGCACGGCCAGACCACCGTGCTCCTGACGGGCGCGGCGATAACCGCCGGGACGCTCATCGGCCTGGGCCTGCTGCCGGCCGACCGCCCCCACGCCCTCCTCATCGGGCTGGCCGGAGGCGCTGGGCTGGCCACGCCGCCACTCGAGGCGTGCGTGCGCACTCTGCTGCCCGCGATCGTCTCGCGCCCGTCTGAGCTTCCCTCGCTGTTCGCGCTCGAGTCCACCCTGCTGGAGGTGACCTTCGTGGCCGGCCCACCGCTCGCACTCGGCCTCGGCGCGCTGTGGTCCACGGGCGGCGCCCTCGTCGTCAGCGGGCTCATGATGCTCGCCGGCACCGCGGCCTTTGCGGCCCACCGCGCCTCGCGCGGCTGGCGACCCGATGCCGCCGCCCCTCACTCCCGCGGGGGCTCGCTGCGCGCCGCGGCGATCCGCGTTCTGGTCATCGTCGACCTGGGCACCGGGATCGTCTTCGGCGCCACCGAGGTCGGCGTCACCGCGGCCGCCAAGCACGCCGCGGGCGCGGGGGACGCCGCTCCGCTGCTGGCGCTGTGGGGCGCCGGGTCGTTCATCGGCGGAATCATCGTCACCCGCTGGGGCGACCGCCTGCGCGGCGCGCTGCGGCTGCCCGTGCTGTTGGCGGCGCTGGCGATCTGCCACGGCGCGCTGGTCGTGAGCACGCACAGCCTGCCCGCGATGGGCGCGATCATCCTGCTCGCGGGCGCCACCATCGCCCCCACCGGCTCGGTCATCTACGCCATGGTCGACCGCTTCGCACCGGCCGGGACGCAGACCGAGGCGTTCTCGTGGCTGGTCACCTCGTCCTCCGCCGGAGCGGCCGTGGGCGCCGCGGTCGCCGGCACGTTGGTCCAGGCGCTCACCCCGACCGCCGCCTTCGCCTTCGCCGGGATCGCCGGGGGCATCGCCGTGGCGGTCGCCATCCTCGGTAGCGGTCAGTTGAGCGAGACCACGCCGGCGACGAGAAGCTCACGGAAGCGGCCGATCGTGTCGCGCACCCCGTCCTGCAGCGGCGTCTCGGGCGCCTCGCCGATGACCTCGCGCAGCGAGGCGTGGTCAGCCTCGGGCGGGAACGGAAGCTGCTCGTCGACGAACGTGATCGTGCCCGACGCCCCGGGAGCGCCCGCCTCGATCGCGGCGACCACCTCGGACATGTGCACGGCGCGACTGGCCAAGCCGTGCACCGTGGCCGACTGAGCCTGCGAGCGCGAGGCGAGGATGAACGCAGCGGCCACGTCGGGCGCGTACTGGAACTGGAATCGGCCGCCGAAGGGGATCTCGAACGCCCGGCCGGCCGCCGCGGCGAGCATGGCGGCGGTCGGCGAGGAGGTGAGGCCCTGGTCGCGGCCGGGGCCGTAGACGGTGTGCGGACGCAGGCCGACGCTGGCCACCTCACGGTCGCTCCAGTACAGCGCGGCGGTCCCCTCGTTGGCGCGCTTGTAGACGCCGTACAGCGTCCCGGGGCCCACGGCCCCGTCGAGCGTGCCGTCGGCATCGTAAGCCGCGATCGACGACGCGTAGATGACCGGCGCCATCGCCACCGAGCGACGCGCCACGGCCTCGAGCACGTTGACCGTCCCCACCACGTTGACCCGGGCACCGAGCGAAGGGTCCGCGCGGCAGAACGGCACCTGCAGCGCGGCCAGGTGGATGACGTTGGTGATCTCGTGTTCGGCGAGCGTGCGCTCGAGCGCGTCGAGGTCGGTGATGTCGGTGCGCACCCTTGGCAACGCCGACACCTCGGCCTCGTCCAGGACGATGCGCAGGCGGTGGTCGTCGTCGGAGACGTCGAGGGCCACCACCTCGGCGCCCTCAGAGACGAGACGGCGGATCACCCACGCGCCGATACAGCCGTGGGCGCCGGTGACGAGAAACCGCTCATCGTGTCGCTGGTCGGCGCTCGGGCTCACGCGGCCATGCTACGTGGCTTGCTTTGTCCACTGTTTTGGTTACCTTTCGCGGGCCATGATCGAGGAGACGGTCACCTACGCATTGCTCCAGGCGGTCAAAGCCAGCCGTGCGTCCATCTCGCCCGCGCTGGCAGCGAACGGGCTGCACCCCGGCCAGGACCTCCTGCTCTCAGCGCTGTGGAGCGAGGATGGGATCACGCAGGCGGAGCTGGTGACCCGGTTGGGAATCAGATCCCCGACGGTCAGCAAGGCCCTGACCCGCCTTGAGCGGGCCGGCTACGTGCGCCGTCAGATCGATGAGAAGCGCTCTCGGCGGGTGTTCCTCACCCCGGCGGGCCGCGCCCTTCGCCAGCCCGTGGAGCAAGCGTGGCAGGCCGCGGACCAGAGGCTCCAGGGCCGCGCCGGCCACGAACAGCTCACCGCCCTGCAGACGATCATCGGCCACCTCAGCGGCCCCGGCGAGTAGAGCGCACACCGGCAGGCGAAGCGGCGTGGCGAGTCGCACTCGCTTTTCCCATTAAGTCGATTAATAAACCTGACTTGGTGGACTTAATGTTACGATCCCTGCCAAAGTCGATCCACATAGTGCGGATTGGCGAAGGACGCCTGGTTTCAGTCAGGAGCCGGTGGCCTTGACCGAGGCCCTCGACCGGGCGTGCTTAGCAGCGACCGGCCAGGGCCCAGCCGCGAGATCTGGGCGCAAAACGACAACGGAGGTCTGTGTGGGCAATCTGAATGCGTTGGGTTCGCTGGGCCGAGTGGCGTTGCTCAGCTGCAGCGTCGCGCTGGTCGCATGCGTATCGGCGGCAACTGCGGGCGCCGCCACCGTCACGCCAACGTCGCTGACGGACTGCGGTGGGAAGATCGCGGCGAATTCCAGTGGGGCAGCCACGGACGAGCCGAACCTCCTCACGTACCGGTTCACGTGCGACGGAGGCATCACGGCGTACACGATCCTCATCCAGCAGCAGGGCGACCGCGGAGGGTCGATTGACGACTACGACCCCGCGCCGAGCGTGTTCGAGACCGACGGGCTGACGCCAAGCCCCACCGAGAGCGTCACCTGCGAGGGCACCACGCCGTCGAACGGCATCAACTGCAACACCGGCACACAGGGCGTGCAGTTGACCAACGAGTTCGCCGTCCAAGGCTCGGTGGATCCGATTCAGGCCTACTGCAAGCACCTCCCGACGAACGCGAACGGGAAGACGGCCAAGCCCGGGACCGCGTCGGTTCCCCAAGCGGTCGTGCAACTGGTCGTGACCGATTACACCGGCGCCGAGGACGGCCCGTTCAACCTCGGGCCCGCCAAGGCCTGCCCGAAGGTCCCGAACGTGGTGCCGACTCCGAAGCCCAAGGCCAAGACCAAGACCAAGCCCCAGAAAAAGAAGACCTCCGTCAAGAAGCACAACTGAGCCGGTCACCAACTTGAGAAATCTCACAGAGAGAGGAATGTCGTTGAGATCGAAAATCCGGTCCGGGCGCGCCAAAACGATGGGCGCCCTGGCAGTCACCGTGGTCACGCTGGCAGTGCCGGCGGCGGCGAGCGCGACCAAGTTGATCGGCTCCGGGTCAAGCGCCGCGCAGCCGTACATGCTGGAGCTCTTCAAGGGCTACAGCAAGGTCCACCACAACATCTCGTTCAAGTACGTGGCTGATGGGGGCAACGCGGGCGTCAAGGACGTCCAGGCCGGCCGGACGCAGTTCGCCATCAACACCCGGCCGCCACTGCCCAGTGATTCCGGCACGACCTACGAGAAGCTGTTCCTGGACGGACTCTGCATCGCCGTCAACCCGGCCAACTCCATCAGCAACATTCCGTTGACGACGCTGAAGAACATCTTCCTCGGCGTGGACAACAACTGGAGCCAGGTGGGCGGCTCGAGCCTGACCACGACGATCAACCCGATCGGGCGTAACTCCACCGCGGGGCAGTACACGTTCTTCCAGCAGTCGGTTCTCGGAGGAGCGACACAGGCGTCCAACGTGGCACAGGACACCTCCGACGGCCTGGTCCAGATCGGTGTCGGACGCGATCCGAACTCGATCGGCTACGTCGGGCTCTCGCACTCGGGCAAGCCGGCGAAGGCGATCTCGGTCAACGGCGTGGCCTGCTCGGCCAAGAACATCCGCAGCAAGTCCTACCCGCTGTTCCGGTTTGACTGGGGCGTCATCCCCTCAAGCCACCCCAACGTCCAGGTCGAGAAGTTCTTCGACTGGGCCCGGACCAGCAAGGCAGCCGGACAGATCATCAACCGGGCCGGAGCGGTCGCCGCTTTCAACAAGTAGGCGACACCCGGCGTGGCGAGCGGGGCCGACATGGACGAAGAATTCCTCGACGTCGAGGAACCAGGACTCAGTCAGGACCAGCGCGCCGAGCTTGGGCTCGGCGCGCTGG
>DASXDW010000116.1:0-5816 GCA_036490435.1 Solirubrobacteraceae bacterium | reverse complement strand
GTCGGCATACGCCGGGGTCTGGGGCCGGATCCCTGCGGACGCGAGCTGCTTGGCGATCAGAGCCTTGAAGGGATACGGCTTGGCCAGCGCCGGATCGGTGTAGAGCGCGGAAAGGGTGGGTGGTAGGCCGCCCTTGATCGCGTCACGCTTCTGGTTGGCGTTATCGGTGAGGCACTTGATCGCCGCATAGTCGAACTCCGGGTACTTCGAGAAGCGCGAGACGCCGAGGTTGGAACCGCCGATCGTCACCTTGGCGCGCTGGCCGGGGTTGACCGACGGGTAGTAGGTCCAGCCCATCTCCTTGGCGAGCTTGGGGTCGTCAGCCTGGATCGAGGGATACACGAACGGATAGTTGAGCTCGAACGCCGCGGAGCCGCTCTCAAAGGCCAGCCGTGCGGAACCCTCATCGGAGTTGGACAACGACGGGTCGGCCCCCGGTGACGTGGCGACCTCATGGATGATCGCTGCCGCCTTCTGGGCCGTTGGACCGACTGACACCTTCGTCGGCCCCTTGAGGATTGAGCCACCCTGGGACGCGACAAGCGTGTTGAACCACACCGTCAGGCCTTCGTACTGCTTGCCCTGGACCTCGATGTAGTGGGGCTTGCCCTCTTTGGCGAGCTTGACGGCGTCCTGGATCATCTGCGCCCAGGTGGTGGGCGGGTTGGGGACCAGGTCCTTGCGGTACCAGAGAAGCTGGGTGTTGGAGTTGTCGGGCATGCCGAAGATCGTGCCCTTCCAGGTCGCCGTGGCCAGCGGTCCCGGGAGCATCCCCTTGCTGGCGGCGGCTCGATTGGCGCCGACCCACGGTCGCAGCCAGCCCGCCTCGGCGAACTCGGGCGTGTAGGTGACGTCCATGCCGATGATGTCGATGGAGCTGTCCTTGGCGGCCAGGCGGCGCACCAGCTCCTGACGCTGGCCGTCGGCGTCGGTGGGCAGCGTGTTCAGCGCGATCTTGTACTTACCGCCCGAGGCCTGCGAACAGACCTGCGCGGCGTGCGCGAACGATCCCGACGGCTCGGGGAAGATGTACCAATTGAGTGTGGGCGGTCCACTGGACCCTCCACACGCGGCTAGGACCCCCGCTGTCAAAGCAGCTGCAAGGCCTGTGAGCCCTCCCTTACCAAGCGCTCTCACGGTACCTCCGAACGTTCTCCGTCCTCAGGGGGCCAGCCTACCCCCAGATCCCGAATTCACAAACCTCGGTCCGTGTTTGTGTGCGATCGGGGTGGCCGGCGTCATTCAGACGGCGCTGGCCACCCAGCCGCCGTGGGCCGGGACGACCGTGAGGTCCCCGCCGTCGCCGGGGCGCGCCTCGAGCTCGAGCCGGGCCGCGGCCATGGGTGCCGGGGTGGGCTCGTCGCTGAGGTTGACGGCGACGATGTGCTCGCCGCGTTGGAGGGCGACGACGCCGGGTTCAGATTTGAGGATTTGGGTCTCGTTGCTGGCCAGCCGGGAGCGCAGCGCCAGGGCACGACGGGTGAAGGCGAGCGGGGAGTCGGCGTCCTGGCTCTGCTGCACCGCGCCGGCCGAGGGGGGTTGGACGGGGGTCAGCCAGGGCTGGGCGGTGCTAAAGGCGCCGTGCTCGGCAGCGCTGTCCCAGACCATGGGGGCGCGGAAGGGGTCGCGATGGTTGCGGTCTCGCTCGGGGCCGGCCGTCGGCACATCGGCGACCCCCAGTTCGTCGCCCTCAAAGAGAAACACAGGACCGGGCAGGCAGAGCAGCAGCAGCGCGACGGCGCGGGCGTTGTCTGGCCCGGCCCGGGTGACCAGTCGGCTGAAGTCGTGGTTTGAGAGAACCCATCCCTGGCCCCCGGTCTGCAGGCCTGTCTCGACGGCCTGGCGCAGGGCCGCGGCGTCACCGACCGCGAACAGCGCCTCGAAGTTGAAGACGACGTCAAGCGCGGCCAGGTAGGCAGCGGCCTCGGCGATGGGCAGATAGACCTCGCCGACCAGCAGCACGTCGCCGACGGCGCGCCGGATCGCCTGCAGCGCGTCGTCGATGTCGGGAGCGTTGCGCGAATGGACGTGATCGAACTCGAGGTCCTGCGCATCGCCGGGCAGCGCGGACCGGTGGGTGGCCGGCGGATCGTCGCGCAGCGCCGGGTCCTTCATCAGGCGGTCCAGCGCATCGAGCCGGAACCCGTCGATGCCGCGATCCACCCAGAAGCGCATGGCACTGGTCATCTGCTCGCGCACGTCGGGGTTGCGCCAGTTGAGGTCCGCCTGCTCGGGAAAGAACGAGTGCAGGAAGCACCGCCCGCGCGTCTCGTCATAGCCCCACGACGATCCTCCGAACGCCGCCCTCCAGTTGTTGGGCGTGTCGGTCCACACGTAGTAGTCGGGGTGCTCGCGAAACCACGGGTGCTGGGTCGACGTGTGGCAGGGCACGAAGTCCAGCAGCACCTTGAGTCCGAGCTGGTGGGCGCGGGCCACCAGTGCGTCGAGATCTTCCAGGGTGCCGAACGCCGGCTCGACGCTGCGGAAGTCGCTGACGTCGTACCCGAAGTCCGCGTTGGGCGACGGGTAGATCGGCGACAGCCACACCGCCTGCGCACCCAGCTCCGCGATGTAGTCCAGCCGCTGGGTCACGCCCGGCAGGTCGCCGACCCCGTCCCCATCGGTGTCCTGAAACGAGCGCACGTAGACCTGGTAGATGGCCGCCTGGTCCCACCACATGACGCGTGAGCCTAGATGGTTGATCCCACGACCCCGCGCGCCGGATGAATCCGGATGATGTGCGCCGGTCTGTGTCCTCGGGCTTGCCCATACATCCAGTATGGGCTTCGCCCTGCGTCCTTGACCGGCTTGATCCCCGAATCCCCCGGCATCACGCGGCCGCGGCATCAACCATCTAGCCACACAGCGCGCAGCGCCCCCATTCAAAGGGCTGGGGTAGGCGTCGCAGCTGCCCGTCGTTGTGGCTCCACTCCCGATTGACGTACCGCCCGATCACCATCGCCGCCACGCGCTCGGCACCCCCCTCCTTCAGGGCGGCGGCGGCGCTGCGTGCGTTGGCGCCGGTCGTCCACGTGTCATCGATGAGTAGGACCGCGCGACCGCCGAGCGCCGTCGTCGCCGCATAGCGCTCGGCGCTGAACCGGTGCGCGGTCACGGCCGTATCGGTCCGGCTCAGGAGGCGCTCGTACCGCGGCGCCACAGGCTTGACCAGCTCGCCGACGAGCCGGTGCAACGGATGGGTCCCGTCCCGCCCGGCGTCGCTGGACGGCACGGTCGTGACCACATCGAAGGCGGCGACGCCGGCCGCTCGCGCCAGGCACCGCTCGTGGTCGCGCAGGTGGCGCCACAGCACCGCTGCCAGCCCGGCCGTGAGATACCGAGCTCCGTGCCCGCCGTAGCGCTTGTAGCCGGCCAGCGCGTGATGGAGCTGCTCGCCGCCGATGGAGTAGGAGATCGGTGCCATCGCGTCCACCCAGTCCCTGTCGTGCCAGCAGTGGTAGCACCGCGTCCCGCCATCGGTCAGGTCGAAGCAGCGCGCGCACACGTCGGGCCCAGGCTGCGGGCCCAGCATGAAGTTCGCGTAGGACGCGCTCAGCTCGACGACGTCTGCCACGGCGGCTACTCAACGAGCTCATCCAGAGCATCGAGCCGCTCTACGGTCCGCATGACCTGCGCCGCGTCGTCGACGACGTACACCCCCGGGCGGCGGGCGAACTCGCGTGCCCACGGCTCGTCCAGCAGCGCCTGCCACAGGAACACCGGGCGCCCGTGACCCAGCGCCAGCCGCGCCTGCACACGCGCTCCGCTGCGAAACGAGGCCTCGACCACCACCGTGCCCAGCGCCAGGCCGGACATCACCGCGTTGCGCAGCGGAAAGCTCGTCCGGGTGGGCGGCGCGTCGGGCCAGAACTGCGAGACCACCGCCCCTACGGCGGCGATCTCGCGCTGGAGTGCGGCGTTCTCCGGCGGATAGCTGTGGCGCAGGCCCGTCCCGATCACGGCGACCGTCCGACCACCGGCGGCCAGCGCCGCCTCGTGTGCGGCGGTGTCGATGCCCGCCGCCAGCCCGGAGACGACGACGTATCCCGCGCGCGCGAGGGCCTCGGCGATGCTCGCGGCCGTCGCCCGCCCGCCCCGGCTCGCCCGCCGCGCGCCCACAACCGCGACAGACCGTGCGTCCGCAGGCGTCAGCGACCCGGCGACGAACAGCAGCGGCGGCCGGTCATGGACGGTGCGCAGGTTCGGCGGGTATGCGCCGTCAAGAACCGACAGGAGTTGCAGGCCGTCCGACCGCCAGCTGTCGATGTCGGCCGCGGCTCGCGCCAGCAGGGGCTCCGGGGCCTCTGGGAGGAGGGTGGCCTGGCCGCGGTCATCGGTCAGTTCGGCCTCCAACACCGTCAGGGCGCTGCCCGCCCGCTCCACCGCCTCCGCGTACTCATGCCACGGGCGGCGGTCCAGCCGCAGCAGAGCGACCAGTGCGGCGCTCTCCCGCGCCGAGCTCATCGTCGCGCCGGGTTCGTGCTCAGCTGAGCGAGTCGGTGCGCTTGTCCGAGGGCTCGGACGTTTCGTAGGCGAACTCGTGACCGCTGTCCGGTGCCGAGCCGTCCTGCGCGTCGCCGCTCGCCTCGGTCTCGTGCGCGAACTCGTGCCCGTTGGTCGCGGCCTCCGAGGACTCGGGCACGGGCTCGGCGACGACCGTTGGGGTCTCGGACGCCGCGTGTGCGAACTCGTGCTCAGCTCCGGGGTCGGTCGCCGGCTGCTCGTACGGCGCCTGGACCTCCGGGGGGTCGTGGTGCTCCCCGTTGATCGCCGCGCGGAAGTCCCGCAACCCGTTGCCGAGCTGGCGCCCGACCTCGGGAAGCCGCTTCGGGCCCAGCACCAGCAGGGCCACCACGAGCACGAACACCAAGTGCGTGGGTTGGAGGATGTCTCCGACCATTGATCTCCCAGAGTACCGGCTTCGGTTCGTCGGGGCGACGATTTTCTCGAACGGGACTCCGAGCGCCCGGTTTTGCTGTCCATGGCTCCAGCACAGCACGCCGATCGGGGCCTGTGGGCCTGGGGCCCCGGATCGGCACACTCTCTTTACACGGCGTCACACATTCGTCACAAAGTCGGCCCCGGTGGGGGCTCGCCACGCGTCAGCGGTGGCGATGCCGACGGCGGCCGTGGGCCCGCGGTGTCGGTCGCCCGAAGGTGACCACGACGGCCCGGCTCACCGCTGCGGCCCAGGGGTAGTCCGACTCGGTGGCCGTGGTGGCGACGGTGAAGTGGTAGCGGACCACTCCCCGCCCCGACCCGTAGCTCCAGCCGAACTTGAACGCACCGTGGGAGTTGGTCCGGAACGGCTCCTGAACCGATTGGCCGCCCGGATAGGGGACCCGCAGACGCAACGCGACGCCGTCGTGCGGGACCCAGCCGCCGACCAGGCGGCCGGTGATCGTGATCTTGTTGGACCATGGGATCACCCGAGGTGAGATGGACACGTCGATCCGGGCCGGGACAGACAGCTTGACCATTGAGGACGTTGCCGGCTCGGTCCGGCTATTTCCCGCATACACCGCTTCGATCAGCCGGGACGGGCCCGCGGGCACCTTGGCCGTCCACTCTCCCGACGCGTCGGTCGTCACGGTGCTCATGAGCCTGAAGCGCGGTGCATTGTCGTTGGGCGATGAGTAGACCTTGACGGTCTGGCCGGCGAGCACGGTGCCGTCGGACAGGCCGACGAAACCGTTGACAGTCGTGGCCTTGCCATGCCTGATGCGGCGCAAGGGCTTGTTGACGGCGTGAGGGAGGAGGACCCGCCGCACGCGGCGCTTGACGTAGACGGGCTTGCCGTGGCGCAGCACCGGCTT
>DASXDW010000036.1:0-5393 GCA_036490435.1 Solirubrobacteraceae bacterium | reverse complement strand
CTGGCCGACGTCATCGGCCGGCGCACGCTGTACCGCGTCGGTGTCGGTGGGTTCGCCGCCCTCTCGCTGGTCTGCGCCGTCGCGCCCAGCGTGCCGGTGCTGCTCGTCGCTCGCGCGGTGCAGGGCGCGTTCGCGGCCACGATGATCCCCGTCTCGCTGGCCATCCTGCTCGCCGACACCCCGCCCGAGCGCCGCGGCAACTCGGTGGCGCTGTGGAGCGCCACCGGCGCGTTTGCCGCCGCTGTCGGTCCGAGCGTCGGCGGCGTCCTGGTTCACGTCTTCGGCTGGCGCTCGCTGTTCGTCATCAACGTCCCCACGGGACTGGCGCTGGCGGCGGCCGCCGGCATCCTGCCGCGCACCGCGACGGCGCGCACGCGCCTGCCCGACGCGCTGGGCACCGTGCTGTTGGCGCTCGGGATCGGCCTGGCGGCGCTCGGCCTCTCCCAAGGGTCGGTGTGGGGCTGGAGCGACGCGCGGACGATCGCGAGTCTGGCCGGCGGCGTCGCCGGGACGGTGGCAGCGATCCAGCGATCCTGGCGGATGCCCGTCCCCGCGATCGAGACGGGGCTGTGGAAGCACCGGACGTTCGCGCTGGCCAACGGCGCCTCACTGCTCTACGGCGCGAGCCTGTACGCGTGGATGCTGCTCGGCGTCCTCGTGCTCACGCAGCTGTGGCACTACTCCGAGCTGCAGGCGGGCCTGGCCATGACCCCCGGGGCGATCGCGGCCAGCGTGGCGGCCGTCGCGGTCGGGCGCCGGGCCACCCCGCGGACCGCGGTGGCCGCGGGAGCGGCGCTCATGGCCGCCTCGGGGCTGTTCATCGCCGCCACGCTGCCAACCCACGGCGACTTTCTCACCTACTGGCTGCCGATCGGGCTGGTGCTGGGCGCTGGCATGGGCATGGTGACCACCGGCACCTCGACGGCGGCGGCGCTCTCCGTGCCGCCCCAGTCCTTCGCCGCGGGCACGGGCCTCAACCAGACCGCGCGCCAGGTCGGCGGCGCGCTGGGCGTGGCCACTCTGGCCACCATCGTTCGCTCGGGCGCCGCCGGTCAGGCCGCCACGTTCACGCACGTGTACGTGTTCGTCTCGCTGGCGGCGCTGGGCGCGGGGCTGGTGGGACTGGGGCTGGTGCTGCGCCCGGCCACCGCCGCGGCCGACGCCGGCGAGCCCGTGAGCGCGCAGGTGTCGGCGGCGCCTGCGCGCTGACGGTGTCGGCGGGGAGCGGTCACGGCCGCCATCCACCTCTGATCAATCTGCACACACGCGGCAGTCGGCCACGGTGTGTGCGCACTTTGGCCCACCATGCTGGCTCAAGACGCCCCTCGCTCTCAACGCAAGCGGCGTGTGTGCAGTTTGGCGCGACCGGCGCGGGCTAGGACCAGCCCTCGGGCGGGCCAGGACCAGCCTCGGGTGGGCTAGGACCAGCCCTCGGGCGCCGTCAGCAGCTCCGGCGGGTCGGGCTCGAAGGAGCGCTGGAGCTCCTTGCGCACGTCGTCGGCGCGCCCGGTGGGCGGCTTGCGGCTGCCGGCCTGGTACTGCGGGACCCACTCGACGCCGTCGCCGGCGTACTCCTGCTCGGCGGCGGCGTGCAGGGTCCAGTGGGGGTCATAGAGGTGCGGGCGGGCCAGCGCGCACATGTCGGCGCGCCCGGCGAGCACGATGGTGTTGACGTCGTCATAGCTGGCGATCGCCCCGACGGCGATCGTGGGCATCCCGACCTCGTTGCGGATGCGGTCGGCAAACGGGGTCTGAAAGCTGCGCCCGAAGGCGGGGCGCTCGTCGGGCGTGACCTGGCCGGAGGAGACGTCGACGACGTCGCAGCCGTGCTCGGCCAGCATGCGGGCGAAGGCGACCGCGTCGTCGGGGGCGAAGCCGCCCTGCACCCAGTCGGTGGCGGAGATCCGCACGCTCATCGGCTTGTCCTCCGGCCACACCGCGCGGCACGCATCGAAGACCTCCAGCGGGAACCGTGCTCGCGCCGCCAGCGACCCGCCGTACTCGTCCTTGCGCCGGTTGGTGACCGGCGACAGAAAGCTCGAGAGTAGGTAGCCGTGCGCGCAGTGCAGTTCGAGCAGGTCAAAGCCGGCCTCGAGCACGCCGTGGGTCGCGGAGACGAACTGGTCGCGGACCATCTCCATGTCGGCGCGTGTCATCTCGCGCGGGACCTGGTTGAGCTCGGAGTAGGCGATCGCCGAGGGGGCGATGACCTCCCAGTTGTCCTCCTCCAGCGGCTCGTCGATCCCCAGCCACATCAGTTTGGTCGAGCCCTTCCGTCCCGAGTGCCCCACCTGGGCGGCCATGGCAGCACCACCGTGGCGGTGGGCGAAGTCCACGATCCGCTTCCACGCCGCAACGTGCTCGGGCCGGTACATGCCCGCGCACCCGGGGGTGATCCGCCCGATGTCAGAGACGCAGATCATCTCGGTGTAGACGAGCGCCGCGCCGCCCATCGCGCGTCCGCCGAGGTGCACGAGATGGAAGTCCGACGGGCTGCCGTCGACCGCCGAGTACATGTCCATGGGCGAGACGACGACCCGGTTGGGCAGCGTCAGCCCGCGCAGCCGGAACGGGGCGAACATCGGCGGACGCGCGCTGAAGCCACCGCGGTCGGCGAACAGGTCGTCGACGTCGGCCACGAACCCCTCGTCGCGCAGGCGCAGGTTGTCGTAGGTGATGCGCCGGCTGCGGGTGAGCAGGTTGAAGGCGAACTGCAGGCGCGGCTGCTCGACGTAGCGCGAGATCCCCTCAAACCACTCGAGCGAGCCCTGGGCGGCGCGCTGGGTGGACTCGACGATGGGGTGGCGCTCGGCCTCGTAGGCCTCCAGCGCCGCCGGGACGTCGTCGCCGTTGGCGCGAAACGCCCACGCCAGCGCCACCGCGTCCTCCATGGCCAGCTTGGTTCCTGACCCGATCGAGAAGTGCGCGGTGTGGGCGGCGTCGCCCATCAGCACGACGTTGCCCGAGCGCCAGCACGCGTTGCGCACGGTGACGAAGCTGATCCACTTGGAGTTGTTGGCCTGCAGCGTGTGGCCCTCCAGACCGTCGGCGAACAGCTCCTGGCAGTAGCGCACGCTCGCCTCGTCGCTGACGCCGGGGGGAAACGGGTTCCCACCCACCCCACCACCCGCCAGCTTCCCCAGGCCGGCGCGGTGCCACGTCTCCTCGGCCACCTCGACGATGAAGGTGCTCATCTCGCGGCTGTAGGGGTACGCGTGAGCCTGCAGCACGCCCGCGTCAGTCTCGGCGATGAAGAACTTGAAGGCGTCGAACACCAGGTCGGTGCCCATCCACATGTAGCGGCAGAAGCGGGGATCAAGCGTCGGCTGGAAGTCCTCGGCGCGCGCGGCGCGCACGGCGCTCGACGCTCCGTCGGCACCGACCACGACGTCGAAGTCGGCGGCGAGCTCATCCACCGGCGGAGCCTCGGTCTCAAAGCGGATCTCCGCCCCCAGCGACGCCGCCCGGCGCTGGAGGATGCCCAGCAGTTCCTTGCGACCCAGCGCGCTGAACCCATGGCCGCCCGAACGGGTCTTCTCCCCACGGTGGTGGATGTCGATGTCGGTCCAGTGGACGAAGCCGTCGGTGATCTGCCGGTAGCTGAGCGGATCCGCGTGCTCGAACACCGTCAGCGTCTCGTCGGAGAACACCACCCCGAACCCGAAGGCGTCCTCGGCGCGGTTGCGCTCGTAGATGACGATCTCTGACTCGGGCGCCACCCGGCGCATGAGGATGGAGAAGTACAGCCCGCTCGGGCCGCCACCGGTTACCGCGATTCGCATGGCGTGAGCCTAACGCGCGGACTCAGACGTCAAGGTCAGACAGGTGCTCGTAGCGCAGCGCCAGCCCGTTGACGACGTTGTGCATCAACGCGAGGGCCGCCCGGGCGTTGGCGGCGGCGACCGGCGGCAGCTCCTCGGCGCACAGCGCCTTGAGCTCGTCGTAGACGGCCAGCAGGCGCGTCTCGGTGTCGGTCATCTCGCCGCCGAGCAGGTCGGGGCTCATGACGGCGCTCCAATCGGCGCGTCGCGCTTGTCGATCGTCCGCTTGGCCTTGAGCTCGAAGCGGGGCAGTTCGCCGGCGCCGGCACGCTCGATGCGGAAGTTCAGGCCCTCATGCGCCTGGGCCAGGCGCGTGTGCAGAGTGTCTGAGAGCCCATCCCAGTCAGAGGTGGCATCGGTCTTGAGCTCGACGCGCAGCGTGATCTCGTCGCGCACACCCTCGCGGGTGATGACGGTCTGGAACTCGTCGACCTCGGAGTACTCGCGCACGATGGCCTCGATCGCCCGCGGGTACACGTTGGTGCCGCGGATGATCTTCATGTCATCGACGCGGCCAAGGATCCCGCCCTCGTAGATGTCATACACGCGCCCGCATGTGCAGGTGGACGCCGGGACCTTGCACACCAGGTCGCCGGTGCGGTAGCGCAGCAGCGGGATGGCGCCGCGCCCGAAGGAGGTGACCACCCGCTCGCCGCGCTGGCCGTAGTCGACGGACGCAAGCGTGGCCGGGTCGATGACCTCCTCGATGACGTGGTCTTCGATGATGTGGGTGCCGCCGGGCTGGTGGGCGCACTCGAAGACCATGATCGTGCCGATCTCGGTCATCCCGGCGGTGTCAAAGGCCTTGGCCCCCCACTCCTCCTCGATGAGCGCCTTGGTCTGCGGGATCGAGCCGGCCGGCTCGCCCGAGAGGATGATCCGGCTCACCGCCGAGCCGGGCAGGTCAATGCCCAACGTGTGCGCCTCCTGGGCCAGGCGCAGAGCGTAGGTGGGCGTCGAGGCCACCACGGTGGCGCCGAAGTCGACGATCTGGCGTATCCGCGACTCGGTCGTCTGCGCGCCGCCGGGGACGTTGAGCACCCCGATCTTCTCCATCGAGTAGTGCAGGCCCCAGAAGCCGATGAAGGAGCCGTAGCCGAAGGCGATGTAGGCCGTGTCGCCCGGTCTCACCCCGCAGCCCCAGATGCCGTAGGCCCACATCTCGGCGATCCACGCCCAGTCCTTGCGCGAATCCAGCGCCCGCAGCGGGCCCTTGCCGGTCGTGCCCGACGTGGTGTGCACGCGGATGGCGCCGGCGCCCGAGATGGTGGGCAGCTCGCCGTAGGGCGGGTGCTCGAACTGGGAGTCCATCCACTCCTCGCGGGTGAGCATCGGCAGCGAACGCAGGTCGTCCAGTGACTGCAGCGCGTCAGGGTCGACGCCCGCCAGCGTGCGCCGGTACCACGGGCTGCGCTCCTTCGCCCAGGCGACCTGGCGGCGCAGCTTGGCGAGCTGCAGGGCCTCGAGCTGCGGCCGCTCGAGGGTTTCGATCTTCGGATTCCAGTAGGCGCTCTCTGCCAAGACTGGGCGGCAGCATACCGCGGGTGGGTGGGTATAGATTCCTCGCCCGGG
>DASXDW010000001.1:0-18005 GCA_036490435.1 Solirubrobacteraceae bacterium | reverse complement strand
GCCCTGGACGGCATCAGCCGCCTGCTCGCCAACGCCGGCACCCAGTACCAGCAGACCGAGGACGCCATCCGCTCCTCGATGAGCTGAGGTGACGCGACTCCGAACGCTTCCGATCCAGGAACAGACCGCCGATGACGACCTTCACCGTCGATCCGGCAACGCTTCAGGAGCTCTCCTGCACCCTGTCGGGCATACACTCCGAGATGCAGAACATGCACGGCGTGGCGACCGGGTACGAGGGGCTCCTTGGCGGGGGTGACCTCGAGGGCGAGGTCGAGCATTTCTGCAGCCACTGGAACTACGGGATCGAGCAGTTGGCCGACCACATGAGCAAGGTGATCGAGCGGCTGGACGCCGCGGCGAGCGGCTACGGCAAGTCCGAGCAGGCGATCTCCGACGCATGCAGGGAAGGTGAGTGAGCGCGCCATGTCCGACCCCCTCTCCGATCCGCGCGCAGACCGCCTGCTGTCCTCCGACATCGGAGAGATCGCGTCCCTGGCCGGTGGCTTCCACACGGTCGCCGGACAGGCACGGACCGCGGCGGCGGGCCTGCGCGGCGCCCAGAACGACGCCGCGTGGACCGGCGGGGCGGCCGCGGCCTTCAGGGCCCAGGTGGGCAAGCTGCCGGGGGACCTCGACAAGGTCCATCAGTCCTACGGCGAGGTCGCCGCGGCCCTGGATACCTACGCTCACGGCTTGGAGCCGATCCAGATCGCGTTCCGGCGCCTGGCCGAGCAGCTTCAGAACTCGCAGTCCAGCCTGTCGTCAGCCCAGAGCCAGCTGTCGACGGCCAAGGGCAACCTGAGCAACGCGACCTCCGCCGCCCACGCGACGTCCACGACACCGGCGGTGGTCGACGCCCACAATGCGGTGCGGGCCGCAGGCGGTAGCGTCGGCCGGCTCCAGGACGACGTCTCAGGCCTGGAGAGCCGCGCGATGTCGCTGCTGGACGAGTTCGACACGATCCGCGGCCAGGCGAGGTCGACCGTGTCCAGTGCGGCGGGCATCGCGCCGTCGCAGGGCTGGTTCTCCAGCATGATGCACAGCATCGGCAACTTCGTCGACGGCGTCGCCAAGGGCATCGGCAAGAGCGTCTGGGACCTGGTCTCCGGTAAGGCGATCATCAACTTCATCGAGCATCCCAGCTGGAAGACGTTCGGCGAGCTCGCCAAGGACGTGGCCGTGACGGCCAGCCTGGTGGCGATGGTGGCGGCGCCGTTCGCCGCCCCGGAGCTCGCCGAGGCTGATGCCGTGGCCGTGGGTGCCGATGCCGCCGTGGACGGTGCGACAGACGCCGCGGCAGACGCCGCGGCAGACGGCGCGGGCGGTGCCGCGGGCGACGCGGCCGGCGATGGCGCGAGCACCTTCGCCAAGGGCGCGCGAGTTGTCTCTGACAACGCGAACAGGGTGGTCACGGCGGGCGGCCTGACGTCGTCGGTCTCCGACGCCGAGCAAGGGAAGTGGGGCGAAGCGGCGGTGGACCTCGCGTTCACCGCCGGGCCGAACCTCGGCCACATGCCGACCGGGCTGGACGACGTGCACACGTTCGGCGATCAGTTCAGCAATGCGCTGGGTGCGGGCGAGCGCCAGGCGGATGCCGCCAAGGAGGGCCTGGAGGGCCTCAAGGACTTCGACTCCTGGCAGGGCGCCGGTCTCAATCCGGTGGCGGCGAAGCAGATCTCGTTCCCCGATGGCGAGTTCCCCACCTCGGCGAGCGGCTTTGACCTCACCAACCTGGCCGGCAGGCAGGCGGCGATCGCCGATGCCAAGGCCCTGGCGGCCAAGACGGCAGCGCGGGCGATTCACGTCGGGCGGCCGGTGGCGATCGGCTTCGATAACGTCATCGGGGATCCCTCCAGTGAGGCGATCAAGCACCACGTGAGCCCTGAGCCGTCCTGCGGATGAGCCCCAACCCCGTCCGGGCCTTCTGGAAACGCAAAGCCGATCGCATCCACGCGGATGGTGGCTGGGGTCCGCTCCAGACCTGGCCGGTGCCCCGAGAGGGCAAAGACCCGCTCGTGTTCCAGATGCGCCTGCCAGTGACGATGGAGCTGATCGACATCGGCACGCTCGCCGCCAACTCCCCGGGCGCACCGGACAGCGTTCAGCAGGGGGCGCTCGAGATCGCCCAGGTCGCGGCGGTGGGAGGACTGATCCTCACCGGCGCGCTGCGCGAGACCAAGCCCGACACCCCGCCGGAGATCCTGGCGACGATGACGGTGGCGTTCTCGGACATCGCCGGTCCGCCGGACGTCGACGCCCATCTCGCCGACGCGGACGGCGACGTGCGGCCGCCGGAGGTCGAGAAGCTCTCAGACCGCGCGACGCGGATCAGCCGCCTGCAGAGCGTGCTGCCGCCGGGCGCCGAGGAGCAGTCGCCGCTGCTGACGATCCAGTACCTCATCCAGAGCAGTTACGGAGCCGTGGCCTACGCGTACGCGACGACCCGCCCGCCCATGATCTTCGGCGGCGGCGGGCGCGGGCTGTTCCGCATGATCACCGAGGGCGGCTACATCGGCGAGCGCCCGCAGACGTACTGATCAGGTCGCGACCGCCTCCACCGGCACGGCGACCTGGACCAGCTCAAAGCCGCCCGGGTCGACGCGGTAGCCGCAGCCCGGGCGCACGGGAGGCGTCGGCCGGCGCGGCAGCGTCACGCCCAGCAGCGGCCCGTCGACCTGGACGTCGGGCTGAAGCAGCAGGCCGGTACGCGAGCGGCGCACGCCGACGCTCCAATGCCCCAGCGTCTTCAGCGCGTCGGTGCGCCCGGCGACGATCGCGTGCAGGTTGGCCCGGGGTGCTGCGAAGAGGTCACTGAGGCCGCGAGCGGGATCGTCCACCACATCGGCGTCGTCGACGAGCAGTACGTGCAGCCGCTCGGCATCGCGCAGCTCGGTGACGAGCTCGCCCAGGTCCTCGGCGACGGTGACCACACGGGTCAGTGCTGCGCACTCGCGCAGGGCCGAGCGGCGGGTGGCGATGCCCACCAGTGGGATGTCCGGATACAGGCGCGCGAGCACCTCGGCCACCACCAGCAGCGCCGTGGTGCGCCCGGCCCGCGCGGGTCCGGCGATCATCGCGTGGTCGCCCTCGTAGAGCTCGAAGCCCGCCGGCTCCAACGTCTCGTCGCCGATCCCGAACGGGATAAACAGCGGGTCGCGCTCCGCCCGGCCGGCGCCCAGCAGAGCGTCGATGCCGACACTCTCGGGCAGGACGCCCACCGGCGGGGGCCCTCCCTCGGCGGGGGTGGCACCGGCGACTCGCTCGGCGCGCGCAGCGACCTCCGCGGCCAGCGAGCGAGCGGGGTCGGGCCGGGCCACCTGGATGACCTGCGCCGATCCACCGACGACGGCGCGGCCGGGCACGAACTGCGGGATCGCGCGGCGCATGAGGCCGAACTGGGCGTAGTCGGCCACATCGGCGAGCTGGAAGGCGAGCCGCTGCTGGGCGAGCGACGCCAGAGCGGTGGGAACCGCGCCGAGGCGGTCGGCGGCGATCGCGAGGTGGATCCCGAGCTCGGGCCCGTCTGACCACACGCGAGCGAGCGCCTCGCGCAGGGCGTCGCCTCCGATGTCGCCGTGCTCTGAGGCGAAGCTCCCGTAGCCGTCGAGAAGAACGACGATCCGCGGCGCCGCCGCGCGTGCTGCCGGGTCCATGGAGCGCCGCACCCCCAGCTCGCCACGCAGCCGGCGCAGCAGGCGCCGCTGACGCTCATGCTCAGCCGCCCCGATCACCGCGCCGACGTGCGGCAGGCCGTCCAGCGCGCCCAGCTCCCCGGCCCCGAAGTCGAGCACGTACATGTGCAGGTGGCGGGGGTCCGACGTCTCGGCCAGCGCGAGGGCGAGCGTGCTCAGCGCGGTCGTCGTTCCGCTGCCGCCGATCCCATACAGCAGGAGGTTGCCGGCGGCGAGGTTCCACCCGATCGGATATTGAGCCTGGGCTTCAGGGTCGTCGGCGAGAGCCAGGGGCACGACGAGCCCGGTGTCGCCGCCGAGCCCCCGCGGCGGCCCCATGGCCAGCAGTTCGTCGATCGCGACATGGCCGGGCAGGGGCGGCAGCCACGGCCGGCGCAGGGCGTGTGCGCCGGCAAAGGCGCCGGTGGCGGCGACGACGAGGCGCTGCAGGTCCGACGCCGCCGAGACACGGTCCCCGCCCGCCTCGGCGCCGTTCTGGCGGTCACCGTCACCCGCGACCACGAATGGCTCAGTGGAGACCGCCGCGGTGGCCGGACCGGCGGTGATGCCGGAGACGAGCGCCGTCTGCACAGGGATGAGCTCAGACGGGCCGAGGCGGACCTGGGCGCGCCCGGGCTGGTTGCGCGGGATCTTGGCCGCCGCGGCCGAGTCGATGACGTCGGTGGAGTCCTGCGGGGTCTGCACCCGCAGGCACACGCGAAGGTTGGTGTTGGCGCGGATGTTCTCGTTGACCGCGCCCGACGGCCGCTGGGTGGCCAGCAGCATGTGGACGCCGAGGCTGCGACCACGCTGCGCGATCCCCACGAGCGAGGGGACGAAGTCGGGGAGCTCGGAGGCCAGGGTCGCGAACTCGTCGATGACCACCAGCAGCCGAGGGAGCGGCGACGCCTGACCCTGGGCGACGAGACGGTCGTACTCGATGAGATCGGTGGCGCGGTGCTCGCGCAGCACGCGCTCGCGATAGCGCAGCTCGGCCTCGAGGGAGAGGAGCGCGCGCTCGCCCAACTGCTCGTCGAGGTCAGTCACCATGCCGACGGTGTGCGGCAGCTCGGCGCACTCGCCGAAGGCCGACCCGCCCTTGTAGTCGACGAGGACGAAGTTGATGCGCAGGGGCGAGTGGGCAACCGCCAGCGCCGCCACCAGGCTGCGCAGGAGCTCGCTCTTGCCCGCGCCGGTGGTGCCGGCCACCAGGCCGTGCGGGCCGTCGCTGACGAGATCGACGTCGAGCGGGCCGTCCTCGGAGAGGGCGAAGCGCGCCTGCAGCCCGATCTCGCCGGTGGTGGCAGCCCAACGTGCGCGCAGGTCATCGGGGTCGGGCTCGCCCATCCCCAGGAGGGAGAGCAGGGCGACGTACGCGGGCAGGGCGCCCCCCGCAAGCTGGAGATCGGCGTCCTCGAAGCGCGCCAGGGCGATCGCGCACTCGCGCGCGGTCTCGGGCGCCATCCCGCCCACCAGCAGCGGGTCGATCCGCTGCCCCGTCCGGGGGCGCAGCAGCCGGGCCTCGCCGGCCTCGTCGGCCAGTTCCACCACGGTGGTGCACGCCGCCGGCAGTCGCTCGCTGGAGCGCGCGATGACGATCCCCGACACCTTCTCGCCCGCGCGGAGCAGCGCTCGGCCCGCCGCGCCTCGCCCCTCGATGAGCGCCGGGCTGTCGAGCACCGCCAGCACCTGGCGCGGGTCATCCTCGTCGCGATCGGCGAGCTCGGCCGCCAGCGTCGTCCCGGCGGTCGTCCCGACCGCGAGCTGGCGCCCGGCGGCTCCACCCGCGTCGCGCGCGTGCGGCAGCCACTTGACCCAGTCCCAGTCCTCGCGGCCCTCGGGCTCGGTGAGGACGGCGATGGTGAGGTCGGCAGGGCCGTGCAGGACCGCGGCCTGGGACACCAGCGCCCGCGCGAGGCTGAGCGCCTGCCCGCGCTCGCCGACGATCCCGACCACCCCGCCCTTGGCCAGCGGCACCTCGACCGGGGCCAGCTGTAGCCACCCGTGCTCGGCCAGCACGACCTCCGCCGCGACCCCAGGGCTGTGGCGATCGGCCAGGCGTGGGCGGAACGGCACCTCGCCGTAGCCGGCCGACAGCGCGAGGAAATCGTCGTCGCCGGGGCGGCGCTCCCACAGGCGCGAGTCGGGGGCCGTGGCGCGGCGGGCGATCTCGGCGAGATCGGGGAAGGCCTCGCGGCGGCGGGTGAGCTCGTCCTCCTGACGCGTGGCCACGTCGCGCTTGAACGCCTTCATCTTCTCGTCGTACTCGCGGCGGTCCCCGCGGGAGCTGCGCGTTGCCTGCCGGCGCTGCTCCAGCCAGCTGCCGATGACCATCACCGGGCTCAGCAGGCAGAACAGGGCAAAGAGGATGTTCTTGAGGACGAGCACCATGACGACGCCGAGGATGAGCGGGCCGAACGCCGAGGCGAAGCTGAAGCGTGGCCGGGACGCCTCCTTGGGCTCCTCGGGCGCGCTGAGCGCGGCATCGCCGGCGAGCGGTCGGTTGCGCGGCGGGCGGTTGAAGGGGATCGTTCCGGCCAGGTTGGCCTGGCGCACGGGGTCGACGGGCAGGCCCGCGACCCGCGGCGCGACGATGAACGCGACGTCGCCGGCCTCGAACACCGCGTCGGGCTCGACATCGGCGGGCCGGCGGATGCGCTTGCCCTCCACCCAGGTGCCGTTGACCGACTCGAGGTCGGTGACGGTGGCGCGCAGCCCGCCGGGACTGGGCCTGACGGACAGATGGCGCCGCGAGACGCCCTCGTCGCTGAGGGTGATGTCGCAGTCGCTGTCGCGGCCCACGATGACGCCGGCGGGCGTCAGCGGGACCGAGCGGCCGGCGTCGAAGCCGGCGATCACCCGCAGCTCCAGCACCGTCGGCGCGGACTCATGGGCCTCGGGGGCACCATCGGCCGGCTGGATGCGCGCGCCCTCATAGAGGCCGATCTCGGTGAGGGCCAGGTCAACGTGGCAGAAGCGCCCGTCGACGACGATGCCGCGCGCCCGGGCCGCGTCGGGCAGGGCGTCGAGCAGGTCGCCCACCGTGGCGTCCTCACGTCCGAGCCGGAGCTCCAGATCCTCCGGCGCGCCGGCGTGGTTGTCGAGTACTACACGCATAGATCCACCGGAGAGCGGAGCGTACCGACGGGGTGCCCGCTCCGGGTACTGCGCAGTCCATACCCCGGGTCACTTCCGGACTCGCTTGCGCCGACTGATACTCCTCGCCATGTCCGGGTTTGTCGTCGATTCGCGCACCCTCGTCGCCGTGCGCGACACGCTGGGTCGCCTCAATGACCAACTCGTCGGCATGCACACCGTCATCTGGCACCAGTGGGGCACGCTCGGAGGGAGCGCTCTGGAGTCAGAGCTCGAGCACTTCTGCGGCACCTGGCATTACGGGGTCACCGAGCTGGGCGGCCAGCTCGCGGACCTGACGCGGCGCCTGGGCGAGGCGGCCGCGGCGTACGATCGCATCGAGCAGCGCATCACCCATGCGAGCGGCGGGTCGGGCTCCACCGGTGGCGCGCCGATCGCCCCCACCACAGCGTCCGGGCACACCAGCATGCACCACACGGCCAAGCACACCCCGGCTAAGCACACCCCGGCTAAGCACACAAGCTCGGGGGCGCACCACACCGCTGCCAAGCACCCCGGCGTCGGATCCGGAACGACGGTGATCGGCGGCGGCGGCACCGGCGGCGGCCGTGACTCGGGCCGCCACCATCCGAGCAGCGGCTCGGGCTCCGGGACAACGATCATCGGCGGCGGTCCGACCCAGAGCAGCAGCTCAGGATCGGGGTCGGGCACGACCACGATCGACGAGAAGATCCACCGGGCCGAGGAGCACCAGCGAGACGAGCTCGCCGCGGTGCTGAAGCTGGTCAAGGACTGACCGCTGAGCTGCTTACCATCGTGACCGCGACCACCGCTCGCTCCGTCCGTGCGCTCTGCGCCGCCGCCCTGCTGGTGTGCGCGATGCTCGTCGCCGTCCCGGCGGCGCGCGCGGGCACATGGATCCAGGTGTCGTGTGTCAACCCCGACGGCTCGGCCGCGTCAAGCGAGGGCTGGACCGCGGGGGCCACGGGGAGCCCGGAGGCGGGATCGTCCAGCAATGCCCGCTGCCCGATGGGCGCCGAGCTCTCGCCCATCGGAGGACCCGCGCCGGTCGGCGCCGGCGAGTACGTGCAATACGAGCCACCGGAGGGCTCCAAGCTCGTCGGCGGCGTGGTGAACATGAGCCTGACCGCCGACAGCGGTGGTACGGCCTCGGGCGACGCCGTGCTCTACGAGCCGGCGTTGGACTACCCGAGCGATGTCTTTTCCAATGCGCGGCGGCGCTGGGAGCGTGCGGCCCACCCTCGAGCCCCAACGTCACCTCAGGCGACATCTTCCTTCCGTCGGATGCCGGCGGGGACTTCGTGGCCGAGGCGACCTGTGGTGGCAACCCGGGCACGTCGTGCAGTGCGCACGGCGCGAGCAGCTCCGCCAGCAGCCCATGGTCGAGCGTCGGTGTCTCCTGGGCTCACTTCATCCTGAGCAACAGCGCGGTCCCGACGGCCACTGGCTTCAGCGGCACCGCACTTGAAGGCGGCGTGCGCGGAACCGGGAACCTGCTGTTCAGCGCCACCGACTCGGGCGGCCCTGGGGTGTACTCGGTGACCGCCACCGTCGACGGGCACGTCGTGTGGTCAGGCACCCCGAGCACCAACAGCGGCCAGTGCGTCGCGGTCGGCTCAGACTCCGGGGTGCTCATGTTCGACGGCCAGCAACCGTGTCCGGCCGCAGAGGCCATCTCGATCCCGATCGCCACCGCCGGGCTCCCCGACGGCAAGCACGAGCTCGCGGTCACGCTGGTCGACGCCGCCGGCAACTCCAGCCCTGTGTTCGACGACACGATCACCACGTCGAACCCGCAGACGACCCCGAATCCCAAGGGCCGTCACGCGCTGCACGCGCGCTTTGTCATCTCCTGGCACTGGGAGGGCGCCCGCACGCTGCTGCGCTCGATCCACGTCACGCACCTGCTGCGCGGCGCGCGGATCGCTGTGCGCTGCGCCGGCTCGCACTGCCCACGCATACGCGCCAGCGCCCGCGGACCACGCAAGGTCACCAAGCTGCTGCGCGGACTCGCCGGACGGCGGCTGGGCGCCGGGCAGACGCTCCTGATCACCGTCACCGCCCATCGCCACACCGCCGAGCGCATCGCGGTCAAGATCCGCGACGGACTCAAACCCCGCGCCCGGCTGCTGCGATAGCGACGTGAGCGGCCGGGGCCGCCGGGCCACGGCGGGGTATCGCGCACTCGATACCTCGGGTCACTTCCCGGGCCGCGCACCTCGCCTGATACTGGAGCGGTGATGGATCCGCTCTCAGACCCTCGCGCCGAGGATCTGCTCGCCGCGGCGCCCGCGGACGTGAGCACGCTGGCCTCGGCCTTCCATACGGCCGCACAGGAGGCGGCGATGACCTCGACCGGTCTGCTCGCCGCCCGCGAGGACGGAACCTGGACGGGCCACGCCGCCGGCGCGTTTCGCGACTCGATCGGCCAGGTGCCATCCGAGCTCGAGCACATCAAGCGGGGGTACTCGGCCGTGGCCACGGCGCTCAGCGACTATGAGGTCACGCTGGCGCTGGTGCAGAGCGACTTCGTCAGGGTGGTCGGCCAGCTGAGCGACCTCGACACCCAGATCGGCACCGCGCGTACGGCCACCACCGCCCAGGGAGGCATGACCCCGGGCCACCCGATGACCTTCACCCAGCTGCGGCAGGCCGAGCTGGCCATCGCGCAGGCGCGCCACGCGCTCGAGGGCTACCACGCGCAGGCCGCGGCGCTTCGATCTCGGGCGTTCACCCTGCTCGAGGAGTTCGACACCGCGCGCGTGTTGTGCCGTGCCACCGTGGCCGCCGCCCAGCGCACGGCTCCCGTCCGACCACAGTCCGGCGAGGGCAGGCACGTCGCCGGGCCCGGGGGCCGGCTGTCGACGGTCAAGGGCGCCGCGTGGCAGATGTCGCCGGTCGGCGGTGGCGACGACAACGGCCTGCCGCCAGAGGAGCGCGAGCGGATCGAGACGATGATCCGGGAGGCCGACGGCCTGCTCGGAACCCCATACGTCTACGGCGGCGGCCACGGCGCCGGAGGCGGCCTGGACTGCTCCGGGTTCGTGTCAGCGGTCCTGCGGTCCGGCGGGTTGCTCAACGGCGCGGTGACGACGGAGGGATTCGCCAGCCAGCCAGGCATCGCGTCGGGGCCGGGCCGCTACGTAACGATCTACGACCGCACCGGCTGCGGGCCCAACGAGCACGTGATCATCTCGATCAACGGCCGCTTCTACGAGTCAGGAGGGGGGAGCGTCAGCGGCGGGGCTCCCTTCGTGCACCACTTCACTCCCAGCGCGTCTTACCTGGCGTCGTTCAACACGGTCCTGCACCCCGCAGGGCTATGAGTCCGATGGACCGCCGCGCGCGCCGGTCCATCAGGCCGGCGCGAGGTGCATTGGGCCGGTCGGGGAGCTCGTCGCACCCGCGCCACCTTGTACGCTGGCCAGGTGCGGGCTCAGGAAAGGGCGGTCTTGGGAGCCGCCCTCAGCGCCACGGAGTTACAGACGTTGATCCACGCGGCGCGTCGCGGCGCGCCCTTTCTCTTCCTGCGCGACGACCGCGGCGAGCAGGTCGTGGTGACCCTCGATGGCGAGCGGCTCGTGCTAGGTCGCGCCCCGGGCAGCGACCTGGAGATCGGCTGGGATCCGCGCGTGTCGGGCGTGCACGCCCACTTGGAGCGGCGCGGCGCTCGATGGACGATCGAGGACGACGGCCTCTCGCGCAATGGGACCTTCATCAACGGAGAGAGATTGCGCGGGCAGCGGACGCTGCGCGACGGGGATGTGATCGGGGTCGGGGACACCGTCCTGGGCTTCCGTCATCCCGAGCCCGAGCCGGTGCTGGCGACCATCTCGGTGCCGACGCTCTCGGCGCCGGCGGTGTCCGAGGCTCAGCGGCGCGTGTTGGTGGAGCTGTGCCGGCCGCTGGCCGCGGCGGACTCAGCCGCGCCGGCGACCAACGAGCAGATCGCCGGAGAGCTGGTGCTCAGCCTGTCGGCGGTCAAGGGGCACCTCCGAGTCCTCTTCACCCGGTTCGGCCTCGAGGGTGCGCCGCAGAACCAGAAGCGACTGCTGTTGGCGGAGCGAGCGCTGTCGAGCGGCGCCGTCCGCACCGACGAGCTCTAACCCGGGGCTCCGCCGCCGATCGTCGTCGTGCCCGAGCCGCCGCTACTGCCGCCGCTCTTCTTGTGATGGGTGGACGAGGACTGCGTCGGGGCAGACGAACTGCTCGGGGCGGACTCGGTGGGAGCAGGCGTGACGGGAGTGGGCTCGGGGAAGGTCGGCGTGCTCTGGGTCGAGGGCGTGCTGGCGACCGACGCGGCCGAGGTCACGGACGCCGGCGGCTTGGCCTTGTGCTTGGGACGCGGCTTGGGCCGGGGGCGCAGCGACGCCTTCAACGGAGCGAACTGCGACACAAGCTCAACGTTGACCTTGTGGGGCGCCGTGTGTGTGACGACGGCCGCAACCGGTGTCGGCTTGACGGGCGGCGTGGCGGCACGGGCAGGCGCCTGGTGGTCGAGCGCGCGCGCCACGAGGAAGGCTGCACCGAACGCCGCCACGATGCAGATAAACGCTGTCCCCACCAGTCGCACAGACAAATAGTACCCGCCGCCGACGGTTCGTCTACACGTTATGTGCAGCCATCGACGGATATTCGGTGCAAAACCGGTGGATTGGAGCGATACTGTCGGTGATGCGCGCCAGAGAGGGGTGGATCGGCCGGATGCCGGTCGCCAGGTGGAGGCGTGGGATGCGCGGGGCCCTGACGGGCTGCGCCGCGGCGCTTGCGGTCCCGGTGCTGGCGCTTGCCGTTCCGACCCCGGCCCAGGCGGCCGTGCCCGGGGCGCTGACCCAGTACTCCAACGGCACCGAGGACTGGGCGACGACCGGCGCGACGCCGTCGGCCTATGCCCTCGGCTCGACGCTGGGGTTCCTGGCGGCCACACCCACGCCGGGCACCGTCGCGCTGTACGGGTGCGCGAGCGGCCCCGACCACTTCCTGTCGCTTGATGCGGGCTGCGAAGGCCAGCCCGTGCTCGGCATCCAGGGGTACATCTACTCCTCGGCGCCCTCAAGCGGCGCCTCATCCCCGGTGTACTCCTGCCTGTCGGCGTCGACGTCAACCGAGGATCACTTCGTCTCCACCAGCAGCGCCTGCGGCGGCGCGCTGTCGCTGGGGCTCCTGGGCTACGTGCTCGCCTCAGCGCCGCTTGACCGTTACAACGGCGGAGTCCACTGGGTGACGACCGGGTCGCCGCCCAGCGGCTACGGCCTCGAGGGCACCCTCGGATATCTCATCGCTGCCGGACCCGACACGAACCCTCTCTACGGGTGCATCCAGAACAGCGACCAGTTCCTCTCGCTGGACCGCGGGTGCGAGGGTCAGACGCTGATCGGACTCGAGGGCTGGATCTATGACCACGCGCCGGCCAACGTGGCCACCGTCGCCGTCTACCGATGCTCGGTGCCCGGGTCAGACCACTTTGCCGCCGACGACCCCAACTGCGAGGGGCAGCACACCGACGGACTGCTCGGCTTCGCTCTCGAGCAACCGATCCCGGTCCCGGCCGCCATGCCCGCTCCCGGGACCACCTCGATCCCCGCGCCGATCTCCCCCAGCCACCCCCACGCCCGCCTGCTCCACACCAGCCTCAAGTTCCAGTGGCGATGGCGCCGCAGGAGCACACGCCTGGACAAGGTGCTCATCCGACGCCTGCCTCGCCGGGCGACGGTCCGGATCGCGTGCCGCGGCAGGGGCAGCGGCTGCAAGGGCCGTGCGCTCTCGGCCAAACCGAAGCACATCCGCCGCCTGATCGGCTCGTTGACCGGACGCGTCTACCGTCCCGGTGACCGGCTCTCGGTGACCGTGACGGCGCATGGCTATCAGCCGATCCGGGCTCGCATCACCATCCGCGCGAACAAGATTCCCACGGTGGCGCTCCAGTGATCCGGCGGGCCCTCACCCTCGTGGCGTGCGCGGCCGGCTTCGTGTGCGCGTGGCCCGCCGCCGCGTCGGCCGACAACGGGAACCTGTGGCTGTACGGGACGGCCGCCACCGGGGACACTGGGCAGCCCGTCCTCGGCGGCACCGGCCCGGGCATCGCGGGGCTGACCACGGGCGGGTACGAGGCCACATGGCAGGGTCCCGACGGCGTCCTGACGACCACCGGGAGCAACGGGAGCGGCCGGCTCGGGTTGGCGATGGCGAAAGCCTCGAGTCCCGCAATCACGGGCGTGGCCGGGGGAGCGTGGGAGATCGCCTTCCAGGGCAGCAACACCACCCTGTGGACGACGGGCGCGGCCGGTGTCAAGGACTGGGGCCAGGGCATGATGGCGGGGTCAAACCCGGCCATCACCGCTCTGTCCGGCGGCGGGTTCGAGGCCGCGATCGAGACCAACGGAACCGACCTGTTGACGGCCGGGACCGCCGACGTCACCAACACCCTGCAGGGCATGTGGTCCGGGTCGAGTCCGGCCATCGCGCCCAACGGCGCCGGCTATCAGGCGGCGTTTGGAGCCAACACCACCGATCTGTACCTCTACAACCCCAGTTCGGAGTCCGACACCTCGGAGGGGATGCTGGCCGGCACCAGCCCGTCGATCGCCGCGCTCGCCACCGGAGGCCACGAGGTCGCGTTCCAGGCCAACACCCAGGACCTGTTCGTGTATGGCACGGCTGGGCTCGCCGACGCCAACATCGGCATGGACCCGTCTACGAGCCCCAGCATCGCGGCGCTGCAGGCAGGCGGTTATGAGGTGGCGGCACACGGAAGCAACGGCGACCTGTGGCTGCACGGATCGGCGGGCACGCTCGACACCGGACTGGCGATGGCGCCCGGCACCAGCCCGAGCATCGCGGGGCTGACCGGCGGCGGGTATGAGGTGGCCTTCCAGGCCAAGCCAGTGCCGGCGACCCCGGTCGTCTCCACGCCGATCCCACCGCCGCCGCCCACCGCGCACGGCAAGCCCGCGCTGCGCGTCAAGGTGCTCATCAAGTGGAGGTGGAACCACGGACACAGCCGCATCGTGAAATTCCTTGTCGGGCACCATCCCCACAACATGACGCTGCGGATGCGCTGCCGGGGCCGCGGCTGCCCCACGACGCGCACGCGGGTGGCGCGGCCGGGCCACCTCAAGGGGTTCGTGCGGGCGGTGCTGGGGACACGGTATGCCGTCGGCGACCGCATCGTGTTGACCCTCAGCGCGGCGCGCTATCGCACCGAGCGCGCTCAGATCATCATTCGCAGCAGCCGTAAGCCGGCGGTGAGGTTGCTGTGAAGCTGCCGGCATACAGGAGCTATTGAGATGTCCGACGACCTCGAGCGCAGTGTCGAACTGCTGGAGCGGCTGCTGGGAGACCCGCAGCTGCGCCGGCGGTTTCGCACCGACGCCGCCGCAGTATTGACCGAGGCGGGCCTCTCCGAGCTCGCCGCCGGGCTCGGCCACGGCGGGCGCGCGCTGATGACACTGGAGCTGCGCGAGTCGCGCTCGAGCCTGGCCGGCGTGATGGTGGCCGCGGCCGCCGAGGGGGTGGATCTGGCCCAGTTCGCCGAGCACGCCGCCCCGGCGCTGGCCCACGACGCAAGCGACGCGGTCCACCACCTCATGCAGCACCCCCACCAGGCCACGCCCAAACCGGTCCACGACGCCACGGCGGCGGGGCAGGAGCAGCCCACCAAGCCCAGCTTCGCCCCTCCGCCCGCCAATCCGGAGCTCGTCCCGCGAGAGCCCAGGACGCCCAGCCCCGCGGACGCCTCCATGCCCGACAGCCAGCCGGCAGCCGCCGCGCCGACGGGCGCCACCCAGCCCCAGCCCGCCTCCGCGTCCGCATCCGCGTCCGCATCCGCGTCCGCGTCCGAACCGGCCGCGATGCACACGCCGTCGGAGGGCGCTCAGCTGGTCACGGGGTCCGAAGGCAGCGGGGGCCACCGTGGGAGCGGCGCTTGGCAGATGGGCGACGGGTCCGGGCACACCGGCTCGGGAGGGGCCGCCGTCGCCGGCCAGCACCCGGCCGGCCGGCAGCCCGCCGATCACCAGCCCGCGGGCGCGGCCCCCGAGGCACCCACGCCAGACCCCAGCGACGCGGGGGCGGCGTACCCAGGCGACCAGGCGACCCCGCAGCAGTTCGCGGCGTGGATGGGCAGCCGTGCCGCGAAGGCCGGGCTGCCGCCCGAGCTGCCGGTGATGGCCGCGCTCACCGAGTCGGGCCTGCGCAACCTCAACTACGGCGACCGCGACTCCGTCGGCTTCTTCCAGATGCGGCTGGGCATCTGGGACGAGGGGGCCTACGCCGGATACCCGAGCAACCCCGAGCTCCAGATCCAGTGGTTCATCGATCACGCCGTCGCGGTCAAGAACGAGTACCCCGAGCTCGCCAACAACCCCAACAGCTGGGGCGACTGGGTGGCCGACGTGGAGCAGCCCGCCGCGCAGTACCGCTATCGCTACCAGCTCCAGCTGTCCACCGCCCAGGCGCTGCTGCGCGGGGCCGACCTGACCTCGGGCGCCTCAGCGGCGCCCGCCGGCCCCGTGGCGCTTCCGGTGCCGATCGGCCAGGCGGCGCTCAAGGTCGCCATGCACTTCACGGGCGGCGGCCAGTCGGGGTCCAGCCTCGACACGGGGCCGACGTCCGCCGAGCTGGTGCAGTACGCCTATAGCCAGCAGGGAGTGCAGGTACCCAGGGTGGCGGCTCAGCAGTTCGACATCGGCATTCCGGTGTCCGAGCAGCGCCTCAAGCCGGGAGACGCGGTGTTCTTCGCCGAGCCCGGCGGCTACGTCGACCACGCCGGGCTCTATGTGGGCAACGGCCGCTTCGTCACCGCGGCGCCCGACGGCGGTGGGGTGAAGCTCGCCTCGATCGCCGATCCGCCGTTCGCGGGCCACTTCGTGGGCGCGCGGCGCTTCACCGCCGAAGCGCTCAGCGACCCCGGGCACTACGCCCGCCCGCTGCCGACGATCAAGGGCTGATCAGCGCAGCAGCTTGACGTTGGGCTTGTGGCCCCAGCGGATGACGAGCTCGGCGCGCTCCTGGCGGTAGCGCGGAGCCCGTAGCGTCAGGATGAGCTTGTTGCCGGCCCGATAACGCCGGCCGACCAAGGCGTGGAGGAGATGGTGCACACCGCGGATCCCCTTGGCGATGTCCTTGCCGTGGTGGCGCGGACAGCCGCGGCCCTGGCACTGAACCTCCAGCTTCGTGCGGAACGGGAAGTGGCCCACCTTGACCTTGTGCACGCGGGTGGTGGCGCGGTTCCAGGTCCAGCTGATCGTCAACTTGACGCGAAGCGCGCGCCGGGCCTTGGGCGTCGGGATGGGAGTGGGGACGGGCACGGTCACCACTGGAGCCACCGTCGTGGTCGTGGTCGTGGTGGTGACGGGCGGGGCCGGCGGTGCGGGCGCGGGGCACGTCACCGCAGCAGGCGCGCGCGGGGCCAGCGACACCCCGGATCCCTTGTGGTAGGTACTGCTGCGCCACAGCACCGTCCCGTTGGTGGCGATGATGTCGACGTTGCCGTCGCCGAGCATGTCCAGGTGGGCCCCGGGGTGGCCGTTGGTGGCCGAAGACCACAGCGCGTGCCCCGTCTTGTCGTAGACGACGAGGTTGCCGTCGGTCTGCATGGAGGCGTAGGCACCGGGATGACTCCACGTCTTGGTCGACCACAGCTCGGTGCCCGAGCCGTCGAACAGGGCCAGGTTGCCGTCGGCGAGCATGGTCAGCCGGTAGGCCTCAGGCGATACGGAGTAGATGCTCCAGCCGGGCTTGAGCAGATCGCCCTTGAGCATCTTGTTGACGCGAGCGCCATCTGACCAGCTCGCCGCGGTGTCGCCGTAGATGACGAGGTTGCCGTCGTTCTGGAGCACCAGACGCGGGCAGCCAACCGTCGGGCTGTTGGAGCTCCACACGGCGGTGTTGCTCGGGTCGTAGATGACGAGGTTGCCGTTGACCTGCATCACCGCACGCGCCCCGGGGTACTTGGAGGTCCCAGTCGACCAGAGGGTGCGGATGCCGGCGATGGTCTCCGCCAGGCTCCCGTTTTTCGACATGACCAGGTGGAAGTGGCCGTCCGGCGATTGGAGGTAGTTCGGGTAGCTCAGCACGCCGTTGGCGCTCAGGGTGCTGGGCACCGGCGCGGTCGCGGCGGTCGCCGACATGACAGCGGCGGTGAGCATTCCCACGACGCCCGGCACCAGGAGCGCAACGAGACGCCCCCGCTTGCCGAGGGCATGGCTTCTGACTGTCGTCCAAACCCCGCGCATTACCGTACGACCCTTCCTATACCCGGAAAGGGCTCTGAGTTGCGCCGCCTAGGTCAGCGCGCGGCGCGGGTCAGGCGGGGTCGAGCTCGATGGAGTCGATCGTCGGCGGGTCCACGGGGCGGTCCTGGCCGCCGGTGGGAGTCCCCTCGATGGCGTCGACGGCGTCCATCCCGGCCGTGACCTGACCGAACACGGTGTGCTTGCCGTCGAGCCACGGGGCGCTGTCGATGGTGACGATGAAGAACTGCGAGCCGTTGGTATTGGGGCCGGCGTTGGCCATCGCCAGCGCACCGCGGACGACCTTGTGCTGGTTGAACTCGTCCTCGAAGGTGTAGCCGGGGCCGCCCGTGCCGATGCCGTCCGGGCACCCGCCCTGGATCATGAAGTCCGGGATCACGCGATGGAAGATGATGCCGTCATAGAAGCCCTCGGAGGCCAGTTTGCGGAAGTTCTCGACGGTCTTGGGGGCGTCATCGTCGAAGAACTCGAGCGCGATGGTGCCCAGGCTGGTGTTCATATTCGCTGTGCTCATGGGTCAAGACACTAGCCGCGATCCGGGCGGCTCGTCGTGGGCCGCCCGGATCGCAGGGCATGTGTGGCGCCCCGCCCCCGGGGTGGTCCTGTGCGCCAGGGTCCAGCTCGACGGTTAGCTGTTGCTGGCCGTCTGGATGGCGTTGATCGCCGCGGTCACCTGGGTGGTCGGCGCCGTGCCGGTGCCCGGGACCGTGCTGGTGCAGCTCAGTGTGCTGGCGCCCGAGCCGCCCGCCGCTTGGAGCGGGATCGAGGCGGTGAAGTTGTCACCGGTCGTGCCGCTGGTGTCGACGATCGCCGACCGCGTCTCGGTGTTGGAGCCGACGGTGAGAGTGCAGCTGACCGTGACTCGCTGCGGCGTCGCGCCGCTGGTGACCGTCGCCGTCGGGTTGGCGAAGGCCAGGTACGACGGGCCGGCGGGGAGCGTCACGGTGGTCACCGTCGCCGC
>DASXDW010000214.1:0-6662 GCA_036490435.1 Solirubrobacteraceae bacterium | reverse complement strand
CTCGAGCGCGACGCCGCAGCGCTTATCGCCGCCGGGGCCGGTCGCCGGCTTCGCTTCAACGTCTCTGTCGACTCGCTGCAGGCTGACCGCTTCTATGAGCTCACAAGGCGGAATGCGCTCGATCAGGTGCTGCGCGGCCTCCACAAGCTCGCCGAGTTTCCCGAGGCCCACCCGATCAAGATCAACGCGGTGGCGATACGCGGTTTCACCGAGCAGGAGGTGATCCCGTTCGCCGAGCTAGCCCGGTCGACGCCGTATCACGTCCGCTTCATCGAGTTCATGCCGCTGGACGCCGATCACGCCTGGAGCCGCAGCAAGGTGCTCACCGGAGCCGAGATCCGCGAGGCGATCTCGGCCGTCTACCCGCTCGAGCCCGAGCCGCGCGAGCCCAGCTCCACCTCCCAGGTCTACCGCTTCGCTGACAGCCCGGGACGGATCGGCTTCATCAATCCGGTCTCCGAGCCGTTCTGCTCTGACTGCAACCGCGTGCGGCTGACCGCCGACGGTCGGCTGCGGACCTGCCTGTTCTCCTTGAACGAGACCGACCTACGCGAGCCGTTGCGCGAGGGTGCGTCGGATCTCGAGATCGAGCGGATCATCCGCGACGCCGTGTGGCGCAAGGAGCTCAAGCACCACGTGGGCGAGCCCGGATTCATCCAGCCGGCGCGCAGCATGTCGGCCATCGGCGGCTGATTTCGCCCCCAAGGGGGTGAAAATTCCCTCTCCGCAGGCTCTCATCTCTAGAGGGCCTTGCGCGAAAAAGGACACATAGCGGCCAAGATCGCGCACGTCGCCGGTCGGCAGTTCGGCCACATCACCCGACAGCAGCTGTTGGACCTCGGCATGGCGGTGCGCACGATCACGCGGTGGGTCGACAGCCGGCGGCTGGTCCGAGTCCATACCGGCGTCTACGCCGTCGGCCACCAGCAGCAGACGGCGATCGCCAAGGCCATGGCGGCCGTCCTGGCCTGCGGAGACCAGGCCATCCTCAGCCACGACTCGGCCGCGGCCCTCTGGGGCGTCCGCACCTGGCCCTCGTCGCCAGAAGTAACGGCACCACACGACCGCCGACGCGCTGGGATTCGCACCCACCGCACCATCACCCTCACCCGCAGGGACATCCGCCGCCACCGCAACATCCGCGTCACCAGCCCCTCCCGCACCATCCTCGACATTCAGGACCGCCTCACGGACAGCCAACTTGCCCGCGCCATCAGCGACCTCCGCCTCCAGAAGCACCTCAAGGCCACCGAACTGGAGCGTCTCCTCGCCAACTCCGCGCGCATCCGCAACCTCATCGACCCCACCCAGAACCCCACACGCTCGGAATTGGAGGACCGCTTCATCGCCTTCTGCCGCGAGTACGGCCTCCCCCGCCCCAAGACCAACGTCACCCTCTGGGGCTTTGAGATCGACGCCCTGTTCGAGGCCGAGAAGGTCATCGTCGAGATCGACGGCTGGGACTACCACCAGGACCGCCACAGCTTCGAGTCAGACCGCGAGCGCGACCGGATCGCGGCAGAACACGGCTACCTCACGGTGCGCCTCACCTGGACCCGGCTGACCGCCGACGAGGCGGCGCAACTGCACCGGATACTGGAGCTGCGCCGCCGCGAAGCGGCGTAACGTCCGCGTCAGCAACCGGGACGCAGTTAACGCCAACGCAAGAACTCCTGAGCATCATCACCCCCAGAACATGTTTCTTCTGCTGCTGTTCGCCCTGATCGCCGGTGCGGGGACGGCGATCACGCCCTGCGTGCTGCCGGTCGTCCCCGCGTTGCTCTCCGCCAGCGCCGCCGGTGGACGACGTCGCCCACTCGGCATCGTGCTGGGGCTGGCCATCACCTTCACCATCGCGATCGTCGCGCTGGCCGGGCTGGTCAAGGGTGTCGGCCTCGCCGCCGGCGCCGCTCGGACGCTGGCCATCATCGTGCTGCTCATTTTCGGCGTCGTCCTGCTCATCCCCGAGCTGGCCGAACGCATCCAAGCCCCGCTGTCTCGGCTGGCCCGCTTCGGGCCCAAGACGCGCGGGGACGGCTTCGTCTCCGGCCTCGCCGTCGGCGGCGCGCTCGGCTTCGTATGCGCGCCGTGCGCGGGGCCCATCCTCGCCGCGGTCATCTCGGTGAGCGCTTCGAGCGGCACGACGACCAAGATCGTCGCCGTCGCCCTCGCCTACGCAGCAGGCCTCAGCGCCGTGATGCTGCTGTACGCACTGGGCGGCCGTGCCGTCCTTGACCGCGTCCGCAGACACACGCGCGGCCACACCGTGGAGCGCACCCTCGGTGCGGTGCTCCTGATCACCGGCGTGGTGATGATCACCAACCTCGATGTGCGCTTCGAGTCGGCGCTGGCCAAGGACACCAGCCTGCCCGCGTTCCTGGTGGACCCGACCCGCGCCCTGGAGAACTCAAACGCCGTTCAGAACCGCCTGGCGCAACTCAGGCCGCCGTCCAGGTTCGCCCAGCGCCAGAAGGAGAAGCTGGCCTCCGTGACCCCCATGCCCCAGCAGACAGGCGTCGCCATCCCGGGGGTCAAGACACCGGCGCTGCCCAAGCTCGGCATGGCCCCCGACTTCACCAACAACCAGGAGTGGTTCAACACTCCGAGCGGCCAGCCGCTGACGATGGCCGGCCTGCGCGGCAAGGTGGTGTTGGTGGACTTTTGGACCTACACGTGCATCAACTGCATCCGCACCCTGCCGTTCCTCAAGGGCCTCTACGCCCATTACCACAAGGACGGCCTGGAGATCGTGGGCGTGGAGACTCCGGAGTTCACCTTCGAGCAGGAGGCCTCCAACGTCCAGCAGGCGATCAATTCCGACGGGCTGCGCTATCCCGTGGTCCAGGACAACCGCTACGGGACCTGGAACGCCTACCAGAACCAGTACTGGCCCGCCGAGTACCTGATCGACGCCAAGGGCCAGGTTCGCCACACTCAGTTCGGGGAGGGCAACTACAAGGAGGACGAGGCGGCGGTCCGCGAGTTGCTCTACGAGTCCGGCGCGCACAACCTGCCGTCGCCGATGACGGCCACCGCGATCATTCCGTCCAAGAACCTGGGGACCGGGGAGACCTACCTGAACCCGCAGCGCGCGGAGGGCTTCGCCCAGCAACTCCAGGGCGGCACGCACTTCTATCCCGGCGTGACCGACCCCATCCTCAACGAGTTCGGCCTGCACGGCACGTGGAACGCGACCTCGCAGTCGGTCACACCGACGATGAGTGGCGCGTCGATCACCGCGCGCGTCCAGGCGGCTCACATCTACCTGGTGATGACCTCCAACGACGACAAGGCCCGCACCGCGAAGGTGCTCGTCGACGGCAAGCCGATCTCCGCCTCCGAGGCCGGCTCAGACGTCCACGACGGCCTCGTGAAGGTGCAGGGACAGCGCCTGTATTCGCTGATCTCGCTGCCCGGTGACCAGCAGCAGACGTTCACGATCCAGATCCCGCCCGGGATCAGCGCCTACGACTTCACGTTCGGCTAGGACCCGCCGCCGCTCCGCCGAGTCCCGCCGCCGCTCGGCTAGGACCCGCCTCCGCTCCGCCCGCCCCGCTGATCTCGTGACATCCGCCACGAGTGGCATACCACGAAAGTCCTGCGCACTGCGTCCTATGATGGTCTGGATGGAGGGCTCGACGGAGGTCCGCAGCTGGTTGCGCTGTTACCGCTGCTGGTCTCAGAACCTTGAGGTACAGGTCCACTACGAGGGCATCCACCGCATCGACCCCGAGACGGGCGAGCGTGGTGAGGTGGTGGACGAGATGCAGGAGGCGGTGGTGCAGTGCCTTGAGTGCATGCACGATCAGCCCCACCTCGGCTTTCATAACGGCCGGGTGGAGCCCATCGAGGACCGCTGGGAGCGGATGATCGCCGGGACGCCGTGGGTGGCGTCGTGCACCGTTACCGTCGACGCCGACGACGTCGAGACGTGCTCAGGGCCCGAGGCCGGCGACGCGCTCTCCTACGCCGCCTTCGGCGACCACGGGACCCGCGAGTTCTTCACCCACGTGCGCTTCCATAAGCACGACGAGGACCGCATCGTCGTGCACCTGCTCGTCGAGCTCTATTCCAGGTCGGCCGAGGAGGCCACCGAGGTGCTCGAGGAAGCTGCCCGCGGGAAGCTGGCGATCACATCACTGGCCGAGGAGTCCCGGCCGCCGGCCTCCACCGGCGACGAGCCCCACTGAACCGCCCCCGGCGCTGCTCGCGCACCCGCGGACCGTCGCCGCCCCATCCAGGCCCAGACCTCGACCACGATCACCGCCGCTGCCACCGGCACCGTCGCGGGTAGCTCGTTGAGCACGAAGAACAGCAGGTCAAACGCCCCGGCCAGGAAGAGGGTCAGCAGCGCCACCGGCCACTGGCGTCTCCCCTCGCGCGCCAGCACCGCGCCCAGCAGCCCCGCGACGAAGAGGTCCCCGTAGCCGAACAGCACGCTGCCGAACTGCTCGCTCTGCAGCTGGGGCAGATGCAGCCCGCTATGAGGCAGCGGCGCGGCCACCGTCAGCGTGGCGTTCGGGGTCTGCAGCAGGTCTGTGGCGACCAGCCAGACGTCGGCGGCGCACATCGCCAGGATCCCCAGCTTCAGCCACCGCGGCGGGGTCACCGCGGCCAGCAGCCAGCCCAGGGTCACACAGCTCAGCGCCGACAGCAGCGTCGCCGCTCCCTGACCCCACAGCGTCGACTTCGACGCCCACGCCAGCGCGAACAGCCCGCCGGCCACCGGAGTCAGCCACCACCGGGCGCCGTGCGAGGCCCAGCCCAGCGCCACCGCCGCCAACAACGGCACCGCGATCAGCGCCAGCCACGTCAACCCACTCGCGGTCCCCGACATGAAGCGGATGGCGAAGATCACGCCCACGATCGACGCGATCGGGATGATCGCCCACACCGGGCCGGACAGCCGGCGGATCCACCCGACGTCCGGCGGCCTGCGCGGCGCGGCGATCACGCCCGCCTGCACGGCCAGCATCGCCGCATCAGACGGGATGAACGCGAGCGTCATGCCTCCAGGGTACGCAGCGCGCGCCCCTGGAAGCGAAGGGTTTACAAAGAAGTCGCTAGACGTCCAGGCGCTTCTCGAGCGCCCGCAGCTGCTCGGCCAGCTCGCTGGGAAGCTTGTCCCCGAAGGTCGCGAGGTGCTCCTTCATCTGGGGCAGTTGCTGGGCCCACCCGTCGTGGTCGACCTCCAGCAGCTTGGCCATCGTCTCCGCCGAGACGTCGAGGTCGTCGGTGTTGATGCCGCCCTCGCCGATCGGCGGGACGAGCCCGATGGCGGTCTCCTCGGCCTTGGTCTCGCCGGTCAGCCGGCCGAAGATCCACGCCACGACGCGGGAGTTCTCGCCGAAGCCGGGCCACATGAACTTGCCGTCGTCATCCTTGCGGAACCAGTTGACGTAGAACACGCGCGGCATCTGGGCACCATCGCGCTTGGCGACACGCAGCCAGTGGGCGAAGTAGTCGCCCATGTGGTAGCCGCAGAAGGGCAGCATCGCCATCGGGTCAAAGCGAAGCTTGCCCACCTCGCCGGCCTGGGCCATGGTCGTCTCCGAAGACATGATCGAGCCGATGAACGTGCCGTGCTCCCAGTCGCGGGCCTCGTGCACCAGTGGCACAACCGTGGCGCGACGGCCGCCGAACATGATCGCTGAGATGGGGACGCCCTTGGGGTCCTCCCACTCCTCGGCCATGGAGGGACACTGCGCGCATGGAACGGTGAAGCGCGCATTGGGGTGGGCCGCGGTCGTCTCCGACGAGGGGGTCCACTCGTTGCCACGCCAGTCGGTGGCGTGCTCCGGCGGCTCGCCGGTCATCCCCTCCCACCAGATGTCGCCATCGTCGGTCTTGGCGCAGTTGGTGAAGACGGTGTTGCGGCTAACCATGTCGATGGCGTTGGGGTTGGTGCGCGCGCCCGTACCCGGAGCCACGCCGAAGAAGCCGGCCTCGGGGTTGACGGCGTAGAGCTGGCCGTCGGAGCCGAACTTCATCCAGGCGATGTCGTCGCCGATCGTCTCCACCGTCCAGCCGGGCAGCGTGGGGATGACCATGGCGAGGTTGGTCTTGCCGCAGGCGCTGGGGAACGCGCCGGCGATGTACTTGACCTCGCCGGAGGGAGAGGTGACCTTGAGGATGAGCATGTGCTCGGCCATCCAGCCCTCGTCGCGCGCCATCACCGAGGCGATGCGCAGGGCGAAGCACTTCTTGCCCAGCAGCGCGTTGCCGCCGTACCCGGAGCCGAAGGACCAGATCTCGCGCGCCTCGGGGTAGTGGACGATGTACTTGTTGTCCGCGTTGCAGGGCCACGCGACGTCCTCGGCGCCGTCGATCAACGGCGCGCCAACCGAGTGCACGCACGGCACGAAGTCCCCGTCGGAGCCGAGCACGTCGAGGGCCGGCTGGCCCATGCGGGTCATGATCCGCATCGACGCCACCACGTAGGGCGAGTCGGTGACCTGGACCCCGATGTAGGAGATCGGCGAGCCCAGCGGGCCCATGGAGAAGGGAACGACGTACATGGTGCGCCCGCGCATCGAGCCCCTGAACAGCCCGTCCAGCATCTCCCGCATCTCGGCGGGCTCACGCCAGTTGTTGTTGGGCCCGGCGTCCGCCTCGCGTTCGGAGCAGATGAAGGTGCGGTCCTCCACCCGGGCGACGTCAGC
>DASXDW010000188.1:0-3847 GCA_036490435.1 Solirubrobacteraceae bacterium | reverse complement strand
ACCACCTCGCTGCCCGAGACCCCGCAGGGCGAGCGCAACTGGGACTACCGCTACAGCTGGATCCGCGACTCGACGTTCATGCTGTGGGCGCTGCTGTCGCTGGGCTTCGAGTGGGAGGCCAACGACTTCTTCTACTTCATCGCCGACGTGGCCGCCGGAGAGGAGCAGCTCCAGGTCATGTACGGCCTGGACGGCGAGCGCCAGCTCGACGAGTACGTCCTGGACCACCTCGAGGGCTACGAGCGCGCGCGCCCGGTGCGGGTCGGCAACGCCGCCTACGAGCAGCGCCAGCACGACGTCTGGGGCGCGCTACTGGACTCCGTGTACCTGCACACCCGCAGCCGCGACTCCCTGGATGACCGGGTGTGGCGGATCCTCCAGCGCCAGGTCGAGCAGGCCATCGAGAACTGGCGCGAGCCCGACCGCGGCATCTGGGAGGTGCGCGGGGAGCCCAAGCACTTCACCTCATCGAAGGTGTTCTGCTGGGTCGCCTGCGATCGCGGGGCCCGGCTGGCGCAGCTGCGCGAGGACTTCACCCGGGCCCGGCGCTGGCGCGAGGCGGCCGACGAGATCAAGGCCGACATCCTGGCCAACGGCGTCGACGAGCGCGGCGTGTTCGTCCAGCACTACGACACCGAGGCTCTCGACGCGGCGCTGCTGCTGCTGCCGCTCATGCGCTTTTTGCCGCCCGACGACGAGCGGATCCGCGCCACGGTGTTCGCCATCGCCGACGAGCTCACCGAGGGCGGGCTGGTCCTGCGCTACCGCACCGAGGAGACCGACGACGGCCTTGAGGGCAAGGAGGGGACGTTCCTCATCTGCTCGTTCTGGCTGGTCTCGGCGCTGTGCGAGATCGGCGAGCTTGACCGCGCACGCTCCATGTGCGAGCGGCTACTGGGCTACGCCAGCCCCCTCGGCCTCTACGCCGAGGAGATCGACCCGCAGACCGGCCGGCACCTGGGCAACTTCCCGCAGGCGTTCACGCACCTGGCGCTCATCAACGCTGTCATGCACGTGATCCGCGCCGACGAGGGGGCCGCCGCCGCGCGGTCCCCGTGGTCGGGCTGGGCTTAGCCCGGGCGCAGCCCAGCGGCCGTGGCGGCTCAGCCCCGGCGCGGGCCGAGCGTCACCGGCAGCGTCTTGAGCTGGTTGATGAAGCCTGACTCGACGAACGTGGTCGGCCCGGTGCGATCCATCTCCGGATAGCGGGCCAGCGTCTCCTCCAACATGATCCGCAGCTCGAGGCGGGCCAGGGCGGTGCCGAGGCAGAAGTGCCGGCCGCCGGCGCCGAAGGCCTGGTGCTCGGGATTGCGCCGCACATCGAAGTGGTCGGGGTCCTCATAGCGCGAGGAGTCGCGGTTGGAGGACACGTACCACATGACGACCTTGTCGCCCTCGCGGACCGGCTGGCCCCCGATCTCCGCGTCGCACGTGGCGGTGCGCCGGAAGTGAGCGAAGGCGGGGAACATGCGCAGCGACTCCTCCACGGCGCTGGGGATGAGCGACGGATCGCCAAGCAGGGCCTGCCGCTCCTCGGGGTGCTCCATGAGCGCCTTCATCCCGCTGCAGTAGGTCGCCTTGGTGCTGTCGTTGCCCGCGGCCATGAGCAGGAAGAAGCCCATGACGATCTCGTGCTCCTCGAGCTTCTGCCCGTCGATCTCGGCGTGGACCAGGACGGACGTGAGGTCGTCCGTGGGCGTCTCGCGCCGGGCGGCAATGAGCTCCGTGCAGCGGCGGAAGATCTCCGGGATCTCATTGGCCATGATGCTCTGCATGCCCTCGGGGGCGAGATCCGGATCACCGGCCGACAGCGAGACGTTCAGGAGCTTGGCCCAGATGGCGTCGTCCTCCTCGGGGACGCCCATGAAGCTCCCGATCACGCGTGAGACGACGGGCTGGGCGACGTCGGCCACCAGGTCGCAACTGTCGCGTCCCTGGAGCCGGTCGAGCACGCGCACGGTGATCTCGCGGATGGCGTCCTCGTGCGCGGCGATCCGCTTGGGCGTGAAGCCCGCCTGGAAGAGCATCTTGAGCCGGTCGTGCTTGGGCGGGTCCATGCCGATGAACATCGCCTGCATCAGTTCGAGCGGGAAACCGTCGGTGACCGCGGTCACGCCCCCCACCTCGGAGGAGAAGGTCCTCCAATCGCGGCTGACGGCGTGGATGTCCTCAGGCCGGGTGACCGACCAGTAGCCGGGCTCCTTGGGGTACTCGGCGATGCGCGAGGTCCAGTGGACGGGGCATTCGTTGCGCAGCCGGGCGAAGAGCGGGTGTGGCGGGCCGTCGATCCACAGCTCACGCTCGGTGACCAGCACCTGGTCGAGGTCGCCTTGCAGTGCCTGGTCGAGGTCACGACGAGTTGATGTCACCTGCTCCTCCTGACGGGCGGATGGACCGGCGCCAATCGTACTGGCTGGCTAGCCAGCTTGGATGATCATTTGATCACGAACGTGGCGTGTCCGACGGGCCGGCCGTAATGGGCTTTGCGCTGCGGCCCGTAGCCCGGCCACACGTACCAGTGGTAGCGGCCGCGGGCCAGGCGATGGCGCTTGCCGCCGAACTTCCAGCTGTGCGCCAGCCGGAAGCTCGCCCTGGTGGGCCACGCGCTGAGGATCTTTGAGCCCTTGAAGAGCTGGACGTTGTAGTAGCTGGCCTTCGGGATCGCCGTCCAGCGCAGGGTCGGGGGGTCCTTGAGCCGCGCGTTGGGCGACGGCGAGAGAAGGCGGATGCCCGGGGTGACCTTGACCGTCTGCTGCGTCACGTTGCCCGCCTGATCGGCGGCGGTGATCGTGTACGTGTAGGCAGTCCCGTTGCTGACGTTGCGATCCTCGTAGCTCGTGTTGCCGGTGCCCGAGTAGAGCATGCTGCCGGCGGCGTTTTTCAGGCCGGGCTGCCGCGCGATCTGGACCGACGTGAGCGGCGCCGGGCCGGCGGCCGCGTGCCAGCTCAGGCCGGCCAGGCGGTCCGCCGGCTGCGAGGTGACTGTGAGGCTGGGCGGGGTCGCGTCGTAGCGGAACGGGAAGCTCGCCGAGGCGGTCTTGCCCGCGTTGTCGGTGCAGGTCCCGCTCAGCGCGGTCGAGGCTATGGCCGGGCCGGCGTAGGCCTGGGCGGGGGTGCACGAGGCGATTCCGGAGAAGGCGCTGCCCGCGAGGGTCATCGTGACCGGGTGGTTGTACCAGCCGTTGGCGTCGGGTGGGCGGTCTGGGGTGGCTGTCGCAGACGGGCTGGTTGTCTCAACGTTCAGCGGGAAGCTGATGGTCGGGCCTGCACCACCCCATGACACCGAGCACGACACGATTGCCGAGACGTCCGTGTAGGTCTGCGACGCGCATCCGGTTACCGCCGATGGGACCGGATCCACGTGCCAGGCCACCGACACTGGGCTGGTCTGCCAGACCCCTGACTGGTCGCACGCACCGCCCGCAAGGCCCGGACTGCACGTGACGGACAGCGTGTTTGCGCTCGCGGCCCCGATGAAGCAAAGCGCCAATGCGAGCACACACACCGTGGGCACTAACCGCCTCACGCCGCCGACCCCATGATCTCGCGGCCCAACCGGTTCGCCACCCGCAGCAACCCCAGGCTGGCCGCGACCAGCACCAGCAGCACGAGCGCGCCGACGAGCAGCGTCAGCCCGTTGTTATGGCTCTGCGTCGCCCGGGCGGCGACGTGTACCGGGACCACCGCTGCGGCCGGGTGCGCCGCCGGCTTGGAGTGGTGCACCGGCGCCGGGCGATGACGCGCTGCCGGAGCCCGCCGGTGCCGCGTGCGTGCCTTGTGGGCGCGATGGTGCACGACCTTGGCCGCAACCACGCGACGAGCGCGATGTGGCGCCACCGACACGCTC
>DASXDW010000177.1:0-4185 GCA_036490435.1 Solirubrobacteraceae bacterium | reverse complement strand
CATCGCTCTGCACGGCGAGCGCCGACTGCAGCACGCGCACGCCCTCGGCGATCTCGCGCGTGTCCCAGAGGGCGCGGTCCTGCCGGTCGAGCGTGACGATCCGACCTTCGCCGTCGAGCCGTGCCGGAAGCCGGGCGTGGTTGAGCAGCATCAGCGCCAGCAGCCCGCGAGCCTCGGGCTCCTCCGTGGCCAGGGTCAGCTGGCGGGCGAGCCGGATCGCCTCTCCGGCCAGGTCCACCCGCCCTCCGTGGCCCGCCGTATAGACGAGGTAGAGCACGCGCAGCACGACGGCGAGGTCGCCGGGCTGGTCCAGCGCCTGGCCGTGCACGGTGCGCTTGGCGCGGCTGATCCGCTGCGCCATCGTCGCCTCGGGGACATAGAAGGCGTCGGCGATCTCCCGGGTGGTGAGACCGCCGACGGCACGTAGGGTCAGCGCCACCTGAGAGGCCGGCGCGAGGTCGGGGTGACAGCAGCAGAAGAGCACGAAGAGGGTGTCATCACCCTCCTCGGTGGCGCCCGGCGGCGGCTCGGCATGCACCGTCTCCTCGCGACGCTGCCGGGCTGCCTTGCTGCGGCGGGCGTCGACCAGGCGCCGAGTCGCGACCGTGGTCAGCCAGGCGCGCGGGTCACGTGGCGGATGCTGAGGCCACACCCTCAGCGCCTCGAGCAACGCCTCCTGCAGTGCGTCCTCGGCGTCGTCGAAGTCCTCGCCGCGGCGGACCAGGCCCGCGAGGACCCGCGGGACGAGAGCGCGCAGGGCGCCCTCGTCCAACCGGTGCGACCCCTCGTCGGACACGGCGGTCAGTCCTGCGATGGGGCCCCAGACATGAGCTCCCGGACGTCAATCCATTCGTACAGGGGCTCGCCGCCGGGGCCGGGCTCGGAGGAGACGTACGCCGCAACCTCGAGCGCGCGCTCGTGGGACTCGACGTCGATCATGAACCAGCCCGCGATCAGATCGCTGGTCTCGGGGTGCGGGCCGTCGGTGGTCACGGGCGCCGCGTCCGGGCCGCCATAGCGCACCCAGGTCCGGGCCGGCGTGAGCGCCTGCCCGCCGACGTATTCGCCACTCTCCTCGAGCGTCGCGCTGACATGCCGCAGGAACGCCATGTGTGCCTCGACGTCCTCCGGCGCCCACTGGTCCATCGGCGGGAACGGATGGTGCGGCTCCGGGCCACCGCGGTAGCGCTTGAGAAGCAGGTATTTCGGCATCGTTGTCTCCTGGTGTCGTGGGCCGCGCCTGTCGAGGCCCTTCACCTGGTGAGCGGAGCCAGTCGGTGCTTCTCGACATCGCGCCGCCCGTTGTCAGCGTAGACCTCGAGGTGGGAGCCGCCGTGATGGGTTAGTCCCACTCGCCGGGCTGGATCCTGAGAGTGGTGTTGACCCGGTTGAAGAAGTTGGTCAATGCGATCATCGACACGAGCGCCGCGAGGCCGGGCTCGTCGAAGTGCTCGGCGGCGTGCGCCCAGATCTCGTCGGTCACGACGTCCGGGTGGTCCGCCAGGCGGGTCATCGCCTCGGTCAGCGCGAGTGCGCTGCGCTCGGCGTCGTCGAAGAGAGCCGACTCGCGCCACGCCGGGAGCGCGATCAGTCGCTCGGTGTCGATGCCCACGCGCGCGGCGGTCTGGATGCCGGCCGCAATGCAGGCGTTGCAGCCGTTGATCTGGCTGGCCCGCATATGGACGAGCTCGAGAGTCTGGCGGGGAGCACCCCCGGCGTAGATCGACTTGATGATCTGCTGGACGCCGGCGACGGCATCCTGGGACCCGCCTGCATCCGCCGAGAGGCGTGGGCCGTGTGTCGTGGTCTGGGTCATCGGTTCCTCCGTGGAGCGTCGCTCCCGTCAGGGTGTGAACTTGGGACACCGATGAGACGAACGAGGGACCGATGAGGTAACGCAGCCGATGTGGTGTTACCTCTGGGCACTCAGGAACGTCGTAAGAGAGGACGATGAGCGAGCATCCAGCGAGCGAAACAGCGGACCTGGCGGCGGCCTTCGAGCACCATCGCGCGTATCTGCAGACCGTGGCGCTGCGGATGGTCGGCTCCGCCGACGACGCCGACGACGCCGTTCAGGAGACGTGGCTGCGACTGGACCGCACGGGCGGTCAGGGAATCGAGGACCTGCGCGCGTGGCTGACCACAGTCGTCAGCCGGGTGTGCCTCGACATGCTCCGCACGCGCCGGACCCGTCGCGAGGTACCGGTGGAGATCGACCTCGACGAACTGCTCGCGGGTGCGCCCCGGCACGACGCCTCCGGCGGCGCGTCGACGCCTACGCCCACGCCCGAGGAGGAGGTGCTGCTCGCTGAATCGGTGGGCATGGCCCTGCACGTCGTGATGGACAGCCTCACCCCCGCTGAGCGCGTGGCGTTTGTGCTGCATGACATCTTCGACCTGCCGTTCGGCCAGGTCGGTCAGGTCCTGGGCCGGTCGACAGCCGCCGTGAAGATGCTGGCCAGCCGCGCCCGGCGCCGCGTGCGTGTGGTCCCCCCAGCACCAGGCTCTACCGCCACCGATGACCGCCCGGTCGTCGACGCCTTCTTCGCCGCTGCGGGATCGGGGGACCTGTCGGGACTGCTGGCGCTGCTGGCGCCCGACGCCGAGTTGCACGCCGTCAACCCCGCCGGGGCGGCCACCATGATCCGGGGCGCGGACAAGATTGCCGCCCAGGCCGGCCGGGCACGAGCCGGCGCGGCAAGCGGAGCGGTGCTGCGACCGATCACCGTGCGCGGGGCCGCCGGGGTACTGATCGTCGTGGGCGGCCGGCCGATCACGGTGATGGCGTTCACCGTCCGCGGCGGCCTGATCACCGAGATCAGGTCAGTGACAGATCCGGACCGGCTCATGCAGCTCGTCCCCTCCTGGGTGGCATGAGCATCCGCACTTGCGGTGGCGGTCCGACTCGGTCGATCCCCGAGGGCAACATCATCCAGCTACTCCCGCCCTGTTCGGGGTAAGGGAGACCCAATGTCAGATCGCACCTGGTTCATCACTGGCGCGTCGCGCGGCTTCGGTCGCTCGTTCGCGCAGGCCGCACTGGCCGCGGGCGACCGCGTCGCCGCCACCGCGCGCGACACTTCGGCGCTCGAGCAGCTCGTCTCTGAGCACGGCGACGCCGTCGTCCCCATCGAGCTCGACGTCACCGATCACGACGCGGCGTTTGCCGCCGTCGCGCAGGCCCACAAACGCCTCGGGCGTCTCGACGTCGTCGTCAACAACGCGGGCTATGGCCTCTCCGGCGGCGTCGAAGAGGTCTCAGAGGGGCAGGCTCGCCACCAGATCGAGGTCAACGTCTTCGGCGCACTCTGGATCACGCAGGCCGCATTGCCCATCCTGCGCGAGCAGGGCTCAGGGTGGATCGTCCAGGTCTCCTCCATCGGCGGGCTGGCCGCGTTCCCGCTCACCGGCATCTACCACGCGAGCAAGTGGGCGCTCGAGGGCTTCTCGGAGTCGCTGCGCCAGGAGGTCGTGTCCTTCGGGATCAAGGTGCTGATGGTCGAGCCCAGCGGCTTTCGCACCGACTGGGCGGGGTCGTCCATGGAGCGCGCGGAGGCCATCGATGCCTATCAGGGAGTCGAGGCGATCGCCCAGCGCCGGGCGGCTCAGCAAGAGGAGAACAACGGTGCGCAGCCTGGCAACCCTGAGCTCGCCGCTCAGGCGCTCCTGGCCACGCTCGATCGCGACGACCCGCCGTTTCGCCTCCTGCTCGGCAACGTCGCCTACGACGTGGCCGTCGATCGCTATCAGTCGCGTCTGGAGGAGTTCCGCGCGGGCGAGCAGGTGGCGCGAGGCGCCGACGACCGCTAGCTCGTAACGGCAAGGCCGCCTCCGTGAAGAGCGGCATCTCGCTGGCGACGTGAGAGATCGTCGCGGCTACTGCGTTACGCCACGAACTCCGCCATCGCTCCCGACTGGATGAGGGCGACGGTGGTCGCGATGTCGGCGTCGAGGTAGCGGTCGCGGTCGACGAACGGGACGTGTTCACGCACGCGGCGGAACGCCGCCTGGGTCCGCGGGCTGGCCTGGTCGATCCCGCGCAGTTCCAGCGCCTGGCAGCAGGCCATGAGGTGGATGGCGGCGATGTTCTGGGTCAGCTCGACGATCGAGCGGGCGTCGCGTGCGGCGATCGTGCCCATGGAGACCTTGTCCTGGTTGTGGGCCTCGGTCGAGCGCGAGTGGATC
>DASXDW010000164.1:0-3066 GCA_036490435.1 Solirubrobacteraceae bacterium | reverse complement strand
CGGGGTTCTACGCGATGGCAGTCCGACTAAGAGGTCGATCGGCTGAGTTTCAGATGATCGGCGACCGCGTCAAACGTCTGTTGCGGGGCGAAGGCGGCGTGATCTTGATTCGTGGGGATGCGGGGATTGGCAAGAGCGCGTTGCTGGCTGGGGCGGAGGCCCTCGCCGAGGAGTACGGCGCGCGCGTTTTTCACGGCGCGAGCAATCCTTCTGGGCAGATGGTTCCGTTGGCCCCGGTGCTTGAGGCTTTGATGAGTTCGGATGATCCTCCCGTCAACGCCGAGGTTCTGCGCGAGCTGAGCGGTTCCCCCGACCAGCGTTTCTGGGTTCTGCAGGAGCTAGAGAGTGGACTTGAGGCAGCCGCGGTCGCCGATCCGCTCGTGGTCGGGATCGACGACCTGCAATGGGCCGATGCCGCATCCCTGATCGCGGTCGGAACTCTGCCGAGGCGTCTGGCCACCCACCGGATCCTGTGGATCTTCGTCGTTCGGTCTGGTCGTCCCGAACCCGCTATCGATCAGGCTCTGGGCCGGATCCGCGCGGCCGACCCAGACATCCTTGACTTGCGACGCCTGGACGATCAGGCCGTTGACGAGATCTCAGAAGACCTCCTTGGCGGCAGCCCCGACGGGTCGCTGCGGGAAACAATCAGTCGCTCGCTCGGGCATCCGTTTCTCCTTGTTGAGCTGCTCCGAGGCCTACAGGACGAGGGGCTGGTGCGGGTGGACCAGGGCGTGGCCCGCCTGGCGCGGGCCAGGGTGCCGCAGCGGCTGTTGGAGTCGGTAACCAACCAGCTGAACCGTCTCTCCAAGGAGACCCGCGACCTCCTCGACATGGCCTCGGTCCTCGGTCGCAGCTTTTCGATCGCCGAGCTGGCCGCACTTGTTGAAGAACCGGTGTCAGGACTTGTCGACTCGGCTCGCGAGGCTCTGGATGCAGGTTTGATCATGGACCAGGGGGAACGCCTGGCGTTCCGTCACGACTTGGTTCGAGAGGCGATCGATGCCGGTATCCCGGTCGCCCTCAAGCGGGATCTTCAGCGCCGCGCCATGGAGGTCATGTTGCAACAGGGCTCCCCTCCCGCTGACGTTGCCTCTCTGGTGATGGAGGTGGCCCGTCCAGGTGATCGTGCCGCGACCCAGATGCTCGAACGCGGTGCGACCGAGATCGGTCAGGTTTCGCCGTCGGTAGCGGTCCCATTGATCCTGCGATCGCTGGCTCTCACGTCGCCTGGCGATCCGGCGTATGTTGGCCGCTTTCTTGCGAGTCTGGCGATGCTTGTTACTGCGGGCCAGGCCGCACAGGCGCTCAAGCTGCTTGACGAGCAATCGGCAATCAGAGGGATCGGCGACGTCGCGATGGCCCAGGCCAGACTAAGTGTCGTGCCCTTGTTGATGCAGTATTCAGCGACAGACGCCGTCCGGCAGTGCCGTGCAGCTCTGCAGCTCCCCGGTATCTCTGGTGAGTTGAGGATTCACGCGTACTCGCTGATGGCCAACAGTCTCGACGTGCTCGGCGCTCCCGCTGAGGCAGCGGACGCCGTCCGCGCGGCGGTTGATGCGATGGGTGGACGCGATGATCCCGCTCTCAGGCTCGGAGTCTTGCTTCCTCAGGCTGTTGCGGCGTACGCGGCTGGAGATTGGCACGGGGCGCTCCGGTACGCGGACACGGCCACCCAGTTGGTCACGAAGGGCTATGAGCCACATCGGTGGCTTGTGGAAGCGTGGAGGTCGTTGATCCTGATCGGCGTTGGTCAGACCGATACGGCGACGCTCGTTATCGATGCGGGCTCAGAGAGAGCGTTGCGGAACGGCGTGATGGGCGACGTTCGTATCTGGTCGATGGTTCGCAGCCGCGAGTTTCTCTCTCGGGGGGCGCTATCCGATGCGCGGGCTGAAGCGGAGGCGGTGGTGGAGCTGTCTGACGAGATGGCCACCGGCGTGCGTGATGGCTATATCAACCACGTGGCCAAATGGGTTCTGGCAGACGTCGCTCTGCATACCGGCGACACGGACGGCCTCACCGCCGCGCTTGGCTGGGCTTCCCGGGCCGTCAGCTCGCGGGAATGCCCGATGAGCGAGCGGATGGGCGCGTGGATCCTGACGCGGCTCAAAGCGGCTCGAGGTCTCGCCCCCAGCGACGTGCTTGACGCCGACATGCTGGATCCACTCACCGTGGGTTTGATTCGCGTCAGCGACCCACGCCGATACGACGATGCTTCCATCCTCGTGCAGATGCTGTCAGCGGCCGGCCAACGCGATGACGCGATCGCGGTCCATCACCGTCTCCGCGCTGCTCTCTCCGCCACCTCTGATTTCCCGTTCCTGGAGGCTGCGTGCGTCCATGTCGAGGCGGTTCTCAACGATGATTGGCCCTTGGCCGAGGAGGCCGCCCGGCTCTATCGCGAGTGCCCAGCACCACTCGTGCGAGCGCTCGCGCTGGAGGATGCCGGCCGGTTGGCGCCGATCAACAAGCCCGATAGAGCCGTGAGGTACCTCGACGCGGCCCACGAGATCTACGCTGACGCTGGAGCTGCCCGGGACGCCGCCCGAGTGCGAGGGCTCCTGCGGCGACGCGGGGTCAGGCGCTCGGCCACCGCGCCCGCGCGGTCGCCGCATTGGCCCGAGCTCACCGATTCCGAAGCTGCAGTCGTCCGGCTTGTGGCCGATGGCGCGACCAATCGTGAGGTCGCGGAGCAGCTCTACCTATCGCCGCACACCGTAAATGCTCACCTGCGTCATGTCTTTACCAAGCTTGGCATTAGGTCCAGAGTTGAGCTCGCTCGGCTCTCTGCCGAGCGCGACGCGACGAGATCACGTCTCCCTCGTAGCCGCTGACCTGCGCGGCCGGTCGTAGTCTCGTCTGCTGTCCGGTCGACTCCGCCTACCCACCGGGGACCTCAGCGCCAAGATGGCGTGATCGAGTGATGGCAAAGGCGGGCCGTTGGGTGATGCTGGTGACCGAATCTACCTTCGGCTGAAAGAAGCAGCGGTGACCGACGCTATCCAAATTGTTACCCGGCCCGTGCGGCAGATCACCATCAACACCGGCCGGCCGTGGGCTGAG
>DASXDW010000139.1:0-20332 GCA_036490435.1 Solirubrobacteraceae bacterium | reverse complement strand
GGAAGACCGGCTTGGGTACCGTCGAGGTGAGCGGCCGCAGTCGCGTCCCCTCCCCGCCGGCGAGGATCAGCGCCTGCATGGATTCAGCGCCCGATGCCCTCGTAGATGAAGCCGGCCGCCGTGACCTTCTCGCGGTCGGTGAAGTTGCGTCCGTCGACGAGCAGGTCGCCCGCCATGCGCGACTTCACCTCACGCCAGTCCAGCTCGGCGAACTCGGGCCACTCGGTGACGAGGATGGCCGCATCGGCCCCCTCCACCGCGCCGAGCGCCGAGTCGGCGAACGTCACGCCGCTCATCCGCTTGCGCGCCTCGTGCTCGGCGATCGGGTCATAGGCGCGCACGGTGGCGCCGTCGGCCTGCAGGCGCGCCGCCAGCACCAGCGAGGAGGCCTCGCGCATGTCGTCGGTGTTGGCCTTGAAGGCCAGCCCCAGCAGGGCCACGCGCCGCCCCACCAGTGAGCCCAGGTGCTTCTGGAGCTTGGAGATGACCCGGCGCTTCTGCAGCTCGTTGACCTCGATGACCGCCGTCAGCAGCTGGAAGTGGTAGCCGGAGTTGCCCGCGAGCTGCTTGAGAGCCGACACATCTTTGGGGAAGCAGGAGCCGCCGAAGCCAATACCGGGCTTGAGGAAGTGCTTGCCGATCCTCTGGTCCAAGCCCATCCCGCGGGCGACCTCGAGCACGTCGGCACCGGTCTCCTCGCAGACGTTGGCGATCTCGTTGATGAAGCTGATCTTGGTGGCCAGAAAGGCGTTGGCGGCCAGCTTGACCATCTCGGCCGAGGCGATGTCGGTGCGCACGACGGGGGCGTCGAGGGGCTCATAGAGCGCCACGACCGCGTCGCCGGCCCAGTTGCCGTCATCGCCCACAACCACGCGATCGGGCTCCAGGAAGTCCTGCAGCGCCGAGCCCTCCTTGAGGAACTCCGGGCAGGAGACGTAGGCAAAGCCCTCCTTGCCGTGCTCAGCGAACATCCGCTTGATCGAGGCCCCGGTGCCGACCGGGACGGTCGACTTCATCACCAGGGCGTGGTGATCTGAGCGCGGCATCGACTCCACCACGGCGTGGACGGCTGACAGGTCGGCGTCGCCGGAGTAGGTGGGCGGGGTGCCGACGGCGACGAAGAGCAGCCGGGCGTGCTCGAGCGCCGGGGCCAGGTCGGTGGAGAAGTGCAGTCGCGCGGAGTTGCGCGCCACCGACTCGGTCAGGCCGGGTTCGTAGATGGGGATCTCGCCGCGCTTGAGGCGCTCGATCTTGTCCGCGTCGACGTCGACGCACCAGACTTCGGAGCCGAGCTCGGCGAAACCCGCGGCGGTGACCAGGCCGACGTAGCCGGTCCCGATGACCGCGATGGGTTGGCGTTCGGTAGCCATGACGAGGCGAGGGTAGCGAGGTCCGCCGCCCCCGGGCCTACCGCGCCAGGGTCAACGAGGCGGCGATCCCCACCATCTGCGGGTTGGGGATGGTGCTGGTCAGCGTGTTGGAGACCCAGTACCAGTTCGCGCCGCTGCGCCAGGCCACCGTCGTCAGCCGGCCGCCGTTGGCGAACAGGAGCAGGTGCTTGCCGTTGATGTCTCGAGTGCCGCTAGGGCTGCGCAGCAGCGGCGGGTTTGCCCAGGTGGTGCCCTGCACGCCGTAGTACTCGCCCAGCACCGGGTTGAGCGCGAGCGTCATCCGGTAGGCGGCGTGCGGCCGCCCTCTCTGGTCGCGGATGAGGTACTCGCGCGGGTAGGAGTGGATGTACTGGTCGGGCGGCTCGCCGCCTCCAACACAGTTGCCGGTGGTGCTCATGCAGTACTCGGAGCCCGCCTTGATCAGCCGCGGGTAATAGACGGGCATGCCGGGGTGGGCAAGGGCTGTCGCCTGCTCGTGCCCGTCGCCGGTGTCCGCGGTCAGGCCACCGGTGGGGATCTTGGCGATGCGCCTGTGGCCCTTGAGCGACGCCGGGGTCACCTTCGCCTTGTTGGCGGCGGCGGTCGACGCCTTGGGCGTGGCCGCCATGAACCGCCGGAACGCCGTCTGTTCGGCGTCCTGGTTGCTGGTGACGACGCACGACGTCGCCGTGCACGGCTGCAGGTCGGCCGGGAAAGCCACCTGATGGATCGTGCTCGCGTCAGCGTGGAGCACCAGCGCGAACAGGTCGAGGATCTGATCGGTCGACTCCAGGCCCTTGTCCAGCGTGGAGTGCTTGCCGAAGATCTTGAGCAGCCTGTCCTTCTCAGAGAGGAGCTTGGACACGTTGAACTGGTCCTTGGCCCAGCGGATGAAGTCCTGCTGACGGGCCTCGCGGACGATGTCGGAGTCCAGGTGGCGGAAGCGCACGAACGGCAGCGCGCCACTGACGGACTGATTGTGGCCGCAGAGCGTCTGATAGCCGGGCTCGATGTCGATGCTCGAGTAGTTGTCGTCGGGCAGCCCAGAGTTCGAGTCGTTGTAGTAGCGGCGGTCGACGTCGGAGTAGACGCACCCGATGGCGTCCACGAGGTCCGAGAAGCCCGTGAAGTTCGTGTCCACGATGTGGTTGACGCGGAGGTCGGGGAACACGTTCTGCTTGATCGTCTTGATCAAGAGCCCGTAGCCGCCCTCGCTGTACGCGGCGTTGATCTTGGCCATGCCGTGGCCCGGGATGTCGACCTCCAGGTCCCGCGGGATCGACATCACGTTGATCGTCGAGGACTTCGCGTTGAGGCGGACCAGCAGCATCGTGTCCGTGTTGGAAAACCGGAACGGCTCTCCGGCGCGATGGTCTGAGCCGATCAGCAGGATCGTCTGGGGCGCGCCCGCCTTGGGCAGGACGATCTGCTTGCTGACGATCCCGGGGTTGATGGAGATCTCGCCGACGATCGTCTTGACCTGGAGCAGGCCCGCGACCGCGGTGGTGGCGGCAGCCCCGGCGATCAGGAGCGCCCCGCACAACGCGAAGCGCCACACCATCCCCAGGCGGGTACGGGGGATCACGCTGCTCCTCCGTCGACCGCGCGCAGTTGGCCGGCTTCGCCGGCCCGAGGCTGGGCCAGCCGCTGGGGCAGGGCGCGTACGAAGTCAGACAGCGCCTGGCGATAGCGCTGCAGCGAGGACACCGAAACCCATTCGTCGGGGCCGTGGTGGCCACCACCCTGGGGCCCGAACTCCACGGCCGGGATGCCGGCCTCGATGAACGAGGCGGCGTCCGAGGCCCCGTCGCGGCCCACGCTCATGACCTCGCCGCTGGTGGCCCGCGACACGGCGTCGCGAAGCGCCTGCACGTACTGGTTTGACCGCGGCACGGTCACCGGGGGGTGAATGAAGGTACGGGTGACGTCGATGGCCCCGATGGCACGCACCTGGGCGAGGATCTCGCCGGGGTCCTGGCCCGGCAGGTAGCGCACGTCGACGGCCATCTCGCAGCGGTCGGGGACCTTGTTGAGCACGTCGCCGCCGGCGATCCGGCCCAGGTTGATCGAGGGGCGGTCGAACATCTCCGAGGACTCGCGGCTGAACGGGAGGGATTCGATGGCGCGGAACACGTCGACGGCCTTGAGCACGGCGTTGTCACCCAGCCACGGCGTCGAGCTGTGAGCCGACCGGCCGTGCACGACGATCCGCATGGCGAGCACACCCTTGGCCTGCACACCGATGTGCATGTTCGTAGGTTCGCCGGTGATGGCGAAGTTCCCGCCCAATCCGCTCGTCACCACGGCGTCCGTCGAGCGCTCATCGATCTCCTCGGACTCCTCGTCGGGCACGCAGACGAAGCGCACTCGCACCCCCTCCTGGCGGGCCACATCCTTGAGCACGCACATCATCGCCGCCAGGCCGCCCTTCATGTCATATGCGCCGCGGCCGATGAGCCGGTCACCCTCGACCCGAGGCGCAAACTGCTCGGGCCGTCCGGGCACCACGTCGAGATGGCCGTGCAGGACCACGCACGGCGCCGACTCGTGGGTGGCCCCGACCTCGGCCACCAACACGGGCAGGCCGTGATGGTCGCGCTCAGCGACCTCGATGTCGCGCGATTCCAGCCAGCCCTTGACGAACCCCGCGGCGGCCACGAGCACGTCCGGACGCGACGTCTCGTAGCCGATCAGACGCTCGGCCACTACCAACTCGTCAATCATCAGCAGGCACGCGATCCTAGTGAGTGGCGAGCGTGAACGAAGCCGCCATCCCGACCATCTGCGTGTTGGTGATGGTGCTCTGAAGCGTGTTGGAGATCCAGTACCAGTAGCCCCGTGGGCTCTTCCAGGCCACGTTCGTGAGCCGGCCGCCGTCGGCATACAGGTAGAGCTTCTTGCCGGAGACCACCTTGGTGCCGCTGGGGCTGGCCAACAGCGGCGGACTGTTCCAGGTCGTGCCCTGCACGCCGTAGTACTGACCGAGGACCGGGTTGATGCTGAGCGTCATTCGGTAGGCCTGATACGGCGCCCCGTGCGGGCCGCGGATGACGTACTCCCGCGGATAGAAGCCGGCGCCGGCGCCCTCCCCCACCGGACAGTTCTCGGCCGTGCTGACGCAGTACGTGGCTTGTGACTGGAGCAGCCGCGGATAGTAGACCGGCATCTTGAGCTTGGTCAGGGCGGCGGCCTGTGCCTGGCCCGCGGCCGGGTTGGAGGCCAGGCCCCTGGTATTGATCCTCGGGCCCTTGGAGAGTTTGCGCTTGGACGCCGAGCTGATGCGCGGGGTGGCCGTCCTGGGCTGGGCCTTGGGCCGGGGCGTCGGGGTCATGAAGCGGCTGAACACCGCATGCTCAGCGCTGGAGTCAGACGTCACGAAGCAGGCCTGCGTGGTGCCGGTGGTCGTGCCGCTGCTGCAGGGCTCGAACACCGCCGGGAACTGGAACTGACGGATCGTGTTGCCCGCCGCGTTGAGAACCAGGTTGAACAGGTTGATGAGCCCGTCGGTAGAGTGCAGGCCCTTGTCGGTCTGGGCGTGCTTGCCGAAGATGCGCAGCAGCCTGATCCGGTTGTTGAACAGCCGGTCGACGCCGTACTGGTCCTTGGCCCACCGGACGAAGTCCTGCTGGCGAGCATTGCGGGTGATGTCGGAGTCGGTATGGCGAAAGCGCACGAACTCCAGCGCCTGGGTTCCGCACAGCTTCTGGTAACCGGGCTGGACGTCGATGCTCGAGTAGTTGGTGTAGAGCGTGTTGTTGTAGTAGCGGTGGTCGACATCGGAGTAGACGCAGCCGATCGCGTTGACGAGGTCGGTGAATCCGCCGAAGTTGACGTCGACGATGTGGTTGACCCTCAGCGTCGGGAACACGTTCTGGCGGATCGTCTTGATGAGCAGGTTGGGCCCGCCGTCCTGATAGGCGCTGTTGATCTTGGCTGACCCGAAGCCGGGGATCGTCACCTGGAGATCACGCGGGATCGAGAGCACGTTGATCGTCGACGAGTGGCTGTTGAGGCGGACCAGCAGCATCGTGTCGGTGTTGGAGTCGCGGAACGCCTCGCCGGCACGGTGATCGGAGCCGATGATGAGGATCGTCTGCGGCTTGCCCGGCGATGGCAGCTGAATCTGGTCGCTCTGGATCGGCCTCTGTATCGAGAGGGCGTCGGCGAGGTCCTTGACCTGGAGCAACCCGGCCACCGCCGTCGTCCCCGCAGCGGCGGCCGTGATCAGCACTCCGGCCAGCACGAAGCGCCACGCCATCCCGAGACGGGTGCGCGGGATCACACCGCGCCCCCGTCGGCCGCCGGCTCATCAACCATGAGCCGCGGAGCGTAGGCGATTCACCTGACGGCTGGCTAAGGCTAATGCCCGCCCTCGGCGATCCTCAGGAACGCCTCCCAGCGGCGCTTGTCGCGTTCGGCCACCCGCCTGCGCTCGGAATCCTCGCCGGCCTCATCGAGCTCGTGCTCGGCCTGCTGGAGGCGATCGCGCAGCTCTCCGGCGTCAAGCGATTCCGGCTCGTGGGCCTCCTCCACCAGCAGCAGCGCCCGGTTGTTGGCCACCTGCATGTAGCCCTCGGACTGGGCGAACCGCACGATGTCGGAGTCGGAGCGATAGAGCCGCAGCTCCGTCGGGTCGAGCATGGCCAGCACCGGCTCGTGGTTGGCCAGGATGCCAATCGAGCCGACGGTCGTCCGCGTGGAGATCATCTGCACCTCCTCGGCGAACACCTTGCCGTCAGGCGTCAGCACCTCGACCGGGAACGTCGCGTGGTCAGCCATCGTTCAGCTAGCCGGCTTCGGTGCCCGACTCGTCCTCGGACCCGGTCTCGGCGTCGCCGCGGTCCCCCGAGTCCTTGGACTCGTCGGACTCCGGCTTGCCGCCGCCGGCCTCGGCCACGACCTCGTCGATGGTCCCCTTCATGAAGAAGGCCCGTTCGGGGACGTCGTCGTGCTTGCCCTCGAGGATCTCCTTGAACCCGCGGATCGACTCGGCGATCGGGACGTACTTGCCCTCGATCCCGGTGAACTGCGTGGCCACGAAGAACGGCTGGGAGAGGAAGCGCTCGATCTTGCGCGCCCGCTGGACCGTCACCTTGTCCTCGTCCGACAGCTCGTCGATCCCGAGGATGGCGATGATGTCCTGGAGCTCCTTGTAGCGCTGGAGGACCTCCTTGACCTGGTTGGCGACCTGGAAGTGCTCCTCGCCCAGGATCTCGGCCTTGAGGATCGTCGAGGTGGAGTCAAGCGGGTCCACCGCCGGGTAGATCCCCTTCTCCGAGATCGACCGCGACAGGGACGTCGTTGAGTTGAGGTGGGCGAACGCCGACGCCGGCGCCGGGTCGGTGAGGTCGTCGGCAGGCACGTAGATCGCCTGGATGGAGGTGACCGACCCCTTTCGGGTCGACGTGATCCGCTCCTGCAACTGGCCCATCTCGGACTCCAGCGTGGGCTGATAACCCACCTGTGAGGGCATGCGGCCCAGCAGCGCCGAGACCTCGGAGCCCGCCTGGACGAAGCGGAAGATGTTGTCGATGAACAGCAGCACGTCCTGACCCTCCTCGTCACGGAAGTACTCCGCCATCGTCAGACCCGACAGGGCGACGCGCATGCGGGCGCCGGGCGGCTCGTTCATCTGCCCGAAGACGAGCATCGTCTTATCCAGCACGCCGGATTCCTTCATCTCCAGCCACAGGTCGTTGCCCTCCCGGGAACGCTCACCCACGCCGCAGAACGCCGACAGACCGCCGTGCTCCTGGGCCAGGTTGTGGATGAGCTCCTGGATGATCACGGTCTTGCCCACACCGGCCCCACCGAACAGGCCGACCTTGCCGCCCTTGGCGTAGGGCGCGAGCAGGTCGACCACCTTGATCCCGGTCTCGAACATCTCCGTGGTCGGGGTGAGGTCCTCGATGGTCGGGGCGTCGCGATGGATCGGCCAGCGCTCGATGCCCTCGGGCATGTCGTCCCCGAGGTCGATCGGCTCACCGAGCAGGTTGAAGATCCGGCCCAGCGTGTCGCGTCCCACCGGCACCGTGATCGGAGCGCCGCTGTCGATCACCTCCGTGCCCCTGGCCATGCCGTCAGTGGTGTCCATGGCCACGGCGCGGACGCGGTCGTCGCCGAGATGCTGCTGAACCTCGCACGTGACGTACGGGTCCTTCTGGGCGGCGATGTCCTCGTCCTCCTCCGCGCGCGCGGCCTCGGGCCGAGGTACGAGGATGGCGTGATTGATCTCGGGCAGCTTGTCGGGGAACACGGCCTCGATGACGACGCCCTGGATCTCCTCGATCCGCCCGACGTTGCGCTTCTCGGTCCCGCTGCTGGTTTCGGTTTCCTGGGTGGCAGACATCTGTTCTCCTTATCCGAGGCCTTCTGCGCCGGCCACGACCTCCATGATCTCCTGTGTGATCTCGGCCTGGCGGGCTCGGTTCATCTGCAAGGTCAAGTCGTCGATGAGCGTCGACGCGTTGTCTGACGCGTTGCGCATCGCGGTCATGCGAGCACCGTGCTCGGACGCCGTCGACTCCAGCAGCGCCCGGTAGATCGAAATCTCGACATAGTCGGGGACCAGGCGCTTGAGGATCTCCTCCGGTTCGGGTTCGTACTCGACAAGCGCCCGCGGACCCTGATTGCTATCGCCCTCGTCCGACTCCTCGCCGGAGTCATCGTCGAGCACGGTGGCCTGCTGCAGCGGCAGCAGGGTCTCGCGCCGGATCACCTGCGACAGCGGCGAGATGTAGCCGTTGTAGAAGATCTCGACCCGGTCGAGGTCGCCGTCCGCGTAGGCGGACATGAGCTGCTCGGCGATGCGGCGCGCGTCGGCGTAGGCGGGGCGATCGGTGAAACCGGTGAAGCTCTGGGCCACGTCGAGGCCGCGGAAGGTCAGCGACGACGCCGGGCGCCGGCCCGAGGCGTAGTAGAGGACGTGGCGGCCCTCCGCGCCGTGCTCGCGCCCGGCGGCGACGCCGGCGCGCACGGCATTGGAGTTGAAGGCGCCGGCCAGACCGCGGTCCCCGGCCACCACCAGCAGGCCCACGGCGTTGACGGACTCGTGCTCCTGGAGGATCGGCAGCCGCGGCAGGTCGCCGGCGGCCTCGGCCGCCTGGCGCGTCATCCGCCGGATCGCGTCCGCGTAGGGCCGCAGCACCTCGATGCGCTGCTCGGCGCGGCGCAGCCGGGCGGCGGCCACCATCTCCATCGCCCGGGTGATCTTCTGGATGTTCTTGACCGCACCGATGCGGTTGCGAACGTCTCGCTGCGAAGTGGCCATGCGTCAGTCGATCTCTCCGGCGGCCGCTAAGCGGCCTTGGACTCCTGGTCGTCGGGCTCAGCAGCCTCGGACTCCTGGTCGTCGGACTCAGAGCGGCGGCGCGTCTCGGGCGCGGCGTCCTCCTCGAGGGGGTGACCCTCCTCGTCGAGGTCGTAGCCGAAGTCCTCGGCGTAGGTGTTGACCGCATTGTCCAGCGCCTCGCGGGTCTCGTCGGACCAGTCGCCACCCGCGATCTTCTCGAGCAGCTCGGCCTCGTTGCCGCGCAGCGACTCGGTCAGCCCGGTGAGGAACTTCTCCACCTTGTCGGCGAGGATGCGGTCCAGGTAGCCGTTGGTGGCCGCGAAGATCTGGGCCACCTGGTCCTCGGCCGGCATCGGGTGGCGCTCGTTCTGGTTGAGCGTCCGCACCAGGCGCTCGCCGCGGGCCAGCGTCCGCTGGGTGTCGGGGTCAAGCTCGGAGCCGAACTGGGAGAAGGCCTCGAGGTCGCGGTACTGGGAGAGCTCCAGCTTCAGCGTGCCGGCGACCTTGCGCATCGGGCCGATCTGCGCCGCGCCGCCCACCCGGGACACCGAGATCCCGACGTTGATGGCCGGACGCACGCCGGAGTAGAAGAGCTTGGGCTCCAGGAAGATCTGCCCGTCGGTGATGGAGATGACGTTGGTGGGGATGTAGGCCGACACGTCCCCCGCCTGGGTCTCGATGACCGGCAGCGCCGTCAGCGAGCCGCCGCCCAGGTCGTCGTTGAGCTTGACGGCGCGCTCGAGCAGCCGCGAGTGCAGGTAGAACACGTCGCCGGGGTACGCCTCGCGTCCCGGCGGGCGGCGCAGTAGCAACGACATCTGCCGGTAGGCGTAGGCGTGCTTGGTGAGGTCGTCGTAGACCGCCAGCGCGGCCTTGCCGTTGTAGAGGAAGTACTCGGCCATCGCGCAGCCCGCGTAGGGCGCCAGGAACTTGATCGGCGCCGCCTCGTCGGCGGCGGCCATCACGATGATCGTGTTCTGCAGCGCGCCCGCCTCCTCCAGGACGTTGGCGAGCTGGACGACGGTGGCCTTGCGCTGGCCGATCGCGACGTATACACAGATGAGATCGCGGTCCTTGTTGTTGATGATCGTGTCGATGGCGATCGAGGTCTTCCCGGTCTGGCGGTCCCCGATGATCAGCTCGCGCTGGCCGCGGCCGATCGGGATCATCGAGTCGATCGCCTTCAGCCCGGTGAGCATCGGCTCCTTCACGGGCTGGCGCTGCACGACGCCGGGAGCCTTGTGCTCGGCCGGCCGGGTCCCCGCGCTCTCGATCTCGCCCTTGCCGTCGAGCGGGTTGCCCAGCGGATCGACGATCCGCCCCAACAGGCCCTCGCCGACGGGGATGTCAAGCAGGCGCCCCGTGCGCTTGACCGTGTCGCCCTCGGAGATCTTCTCCCACTCGCCGAAGAGCACGGCGCCGACGTTGTCGGACTCCAGGTTGAGCGCCAGGGCGGTCACGTCATGGGGCAGCTCGAGCATCTCGAAACTCATGCAGTTCTCGAGGCCGTGGACGCGGCAGATACCGTCGGCGACCGACAACACGGTCCCGACCTCGGTCAGCTCGGCCTCGGAGGTGTCGAGGCCCTCGATCCGGCTCTTGAGGATCGAGGTGATCTCATCGGGTTTGATCTGCATCTTGTTAGGTCGCTCCCTTCACAGGCGTGGCCCTACGCCTGCGCCACTTGCTTTCGAAGTTGTTCCAGACGGTTTTTGATCGAGGCGTCGAGGACGACGTTCCCCACCCTCAGCACTACCCCACCGAGGATGTCGGGATCGACCTCGGCGGACACCTGCACCTGGCGGTCGACCTGCTTGCCGATTCGGTCGCCCAGACTCTTGACCTCGCCTTCATCCAGCGCGATCGCGCTCGTGATCTGCACCGGGAGCAGCTTGCGCGCCTCGTCCCAGAGCGCGTTGTACTCCGTGCGGATCCGGAAGATCGCGGGCATGCGATGGCGCTCGATGAGCGCCTCCAGGAAGTTGTTGATCGCGGGGCTGGCGCCGGTGACGGACTTGTGCAGGCCGTCCTTCTTGTCTGGGACCGAGAAGTACGGCGAGAAGAAGAACTGCATCAGCTCGCGGTTCTCCGACATCGCGTCGGCGAACACGCCCAGCTCGTCGTGGACGCGGTCGAGCGTGTCCTCCTCTGACGCGACCTCGAACAGGGCGCGCGCGTAGACCTGGGCGATCTCTTCCATCTAGTTGTGTTCCGCCTCCGACGCCAGGGCGCTGAAATCCAGCTCGGACAGGGCGTCCTCGACGAGCCGGCGCTGGTCGTCCTCGGTGAGCGTCTTGCGGGTCACCTTCTCGGTGGCCAGCACGGTGAGGTCGGCGACCTCGTGGCGGATCTCCTGGATCGCGCGGCGGGTCTCGGTCTCGATGTCGCGGCGCGTCTGCTCCAGCAGCTGCTCGCGCTTGGCCTTGGCCTCCTCCTCGGACTTGCGCTCGTGGGCCTCCCCCGCCCGGCGGGCGCGCGAGACGATGTCGTCGGCCTGCTCGCGGGCCTCCTTGAGGCGCTCGCGGTACTCGTCCAGGATCTCGTCGGCCTGCTTGCGGATGCGCTCGGCGTGATCGATCGACTCCTCGATCGCATGCTGGCGCTTGTCCAGGGCCGCCGAAATCCGCGGGAAGGCGAGCTTCCACAGAATCAACATGGAGAATCCGAACAGCAGCAGCGTCCAGATCATCAGCCCGACGTTGGGCGTGATCAGGAACGAGCCGCCGGAGGCGGCGGTGACCGGTGCGGGCATCGTTACTTCAGCACCCAGGAGAGCAGGCCGGCGACGAGCCCGTAGAAGAATGTCGCTTCGGTCAGGGCGAAGCCGAGCCACTGGATCTGAGTGATCTCGTCACGCATCTCCGGCTGGCGGGTCACCGCCTCGATGACCTTGCCGAAGATGATCCCGATGCCGACGCCGGCACCGACGGCACCCAGCCCGCCTCCGATCCCGATGCCGAGTCCGGCGCTGATGGCGCCGAACGAGAGGAGGTGTGTAAGCGCTAGCACTGTGAGGTCAGCTCCTTCGTGGTTTTAGTGATGAGTTACCGCGCCGCTGATGTAGATGGCGGCGAGAGTCGCAAAGATGAAGGCCTGCAGCGTCGCCACCAGGCCCAACTCGAACAGGTAGAGCAGGATCGCAAACGGCAGGGTGAACCAGCCCAGGAACGACAACCCGAGCAGCACCGCCAGTCCGCCGGCCATGAACAGGATGATCAGGTGGCCGGCCAGGATGTTGGCGAAGAGTCGGATGGTCAGCGAGAGCAGCCGCATGAAGGTGGAGATCACCTCCAGCGGAAAGATCAGCAGCAGGATCGGCCCGGTGACGCCGCCCGGGATCAGGCTCTTGAGGTAGCCGATCGGGCCCTGGGCGCGGATGCCCACCCAGTTGAAGGCGATGAACACGACGACGGCGAGGATGAGCGGCACCGAGATGTTGGCGGTGGCGGCGTAGAGCGCGAACGCCGGGATGTGGGCACCGAAGATGACGAATTCCTGCCCTGAGTTGGTCGGGAGCGGGATGTATCCGATCAGGTTGTTGAACCAGATGAAGAGGAACAGCGCCCCGAGGAACGGGAACCACTTCGCCGCCATCGAATCGGGCATGTTCCCGCGGGTGATGTTGTCGCGCAGCAGCGAGAAGAGGACCTCGACGGCGGTCTGGACCTTGTTGGGCCGCTGGTGCATCCGGTCAGCGATCCACACCATGGTCACCACGGTGAGGATCGTGGCGAGGATGAGGTAGAGAACGGCGCGGTTGATGCTGAAGACGCCGAGGTGGAGCCAGTTGTCGAGCTTGAACTCGTTCTGGACCTGGAACTCATGGTTCTGGTGGCCGAAGCCGAAGAGGATGATCAGGACCACAATCCCGGCCACGTAGAAGCCGGTGATGCCCCAGAGCAGCTTGCGGGTGGTGGTCATCGGGGCCTCGTGCGGGTCATGGCCGAGATGGCCAGCGACATCGTGTACGCGAAGACGATCACGGCTAGGCAGGTGACGCCGGCGTCCTTGCCGTCGACGTTGCGGGCGATGATCACCGCGATGGCCAGGGTGAAGAGCCGGGCGAGCATGAAGCCCAGTCGCAGGCTGATCTGGCGCTGAGCGTCCATGCTCGCGGTGACGCGGTCGACGCCCACATTGGCTGCGCGTAGCGCGATCCACGCGCCGGCGCCGATGGCGTAGCCGGAAGCGGGGACGCCGATGAGCAGCATGATCGGCGCCGCGACCACCAGCACGATGATGTCGAAGAAGGCGAGCACACTCACGGGTGGTCGCTCAGTAACCGCGGAAGCGCCTAATGACAAGGTAGATCCCCACCAGGAAGCCGATCAGGAAGCCGATGATCCCCAGCGCCAGGGCTGCACCGAACAGCGCACCAATACCCGTCCCCACCGCCGCGAACAGAAGATTCGCCGACAGCAGGAACATTCCCGCGCCGGCTACGTCTTTGCCCGTCAAGGGCGAACGGCTGCTTTTTTGCATTGGGTCTGCTGAAGCTGCTTGGCAAGCTGGCGGTACTGGGTTGAGGGGCGCGTAGGCTATCGGCGCAGGACCAACAGGCGTCGCCTGTATTTCAGCGCCGGAAGAGGCCGCGCGCCACTACCAGGAGGGTAGTGGAGAGCCGCCTCTTAGTTAGAGCGAGGTTAGCGTGCCCGTGCCATCTGGCGCGTCCCCATCGACGAACCTCCTCGCGGTAGTTCGGGCTTGGGGATCTGGCCCTCGGCCCACATCGCCGCGAGGCTCGCCCGCGGCAGTCCGAGTGCCCCCTGGTAGACCAGATATCGGGGCTGCCAACGCGGGAAGAACTTCGCGTTGAACCGGTACAGGCTCTCGATCTGAAAGAACCGATTGCCCAGAGCGATGAGCCTCCCCAGAGCCCGCTCGGCACGGCGCTCAGGGCTGTGGATCCAACGGGCGAAGGCCGCGAAGTTGAGAGACATCTCATCCACGCCCCGCGCGCGCAACAGCTCCACCGCACTGACGACCATGAACTCGGTGAGCCCGTTGGGCGTGCTCGCGTCACGGCGCATGAACGAGAGGGACATGGCCGAGCGCCCGAAGCAGGGAACGAAGTGCAGGACGCCACGAACGGCGTGCTGCTCGTCGCGGGCGAGGACCACCAGCGTGTCCTCGCCGTGGTCGCCGTGCATCGAGTCCATCGCCATCGAGAAGCCACGCTCGGGCGCGCCCTCCCGGCCGCGCTCCAGCACCGCCTCGGCCTCCGCGGCGACCTCTGGCGCCAGAGCGGACACACGGTGCAGCTCGGCGCTGTACCCGGCCTTGCGCAGACGGCTGACCGACTGGCGCACCTTGCGGATCGGCCGGCCCTCCAGCGAGAACTCCCCGACATCGATGATCGCCTCATCGCCGAGGTACATCGTGCGCAGCCCCAGCTGCTCCCACACCGGCAGCAGCCGCTGGCTAGCCCCCACCGCGGCCAGCTTGAGCCCGCGGGCCTCCGCGAAGTCCTTGAGGTCGTCCAGCAACCCGCAAAGGGCGGCGTCGGGCCCCACGGGATCACCGGAGAGCAGCAGCACCCCGTTCTCGACCCGGTAGCCGACGAAGGCCGAGCGGTCGGAGCTGAAGAAGTAGTGCTTGTCGGCGCGCAGCTTGAAGAACGACAGCGTGTCCGAGCCGTGGGTCCGGACGAGCTGTGCCGCCGCACGACGGGCGGCCGGACCGGGCAGCGCGGCTGGGGCGGCGAGCGGCCTGAACACGACGTAGGCCATGGCCAGCAGCGTCCCCAGCTCGAGCAGATGGACGCCGAGCGGAACCCAGGCAAACGCGTGATCGCCGATCGCGTGATGCTCGAAGCGCAGCGGCCCCGACTGCCACGCCAGCAGATCCCCCGTCTCGCGCACGACGGCGGTGAACGAGGGCCGGCCCTCGGATACCCAGGTGGCGACAGCGGCCAGGCCCAGCCCGAAGGCGCCCAATAGAGGTACCCGCCAGATCGAACTGCGCAGCGTGATCGCGTCGTGCTCGACGCGGAACTCCGCAGCGCCGGCGAACAGCCATGCCGCCGTAGCCCACGTGAGCACGGTCTCCTCGACATCGAGGCCCTTGAGCAGGTCCAGCAGGCCGAGGACGAGCATCAGCCAGACGGCGATCTGCCAGGCCCGGCGCCGGCGCTTGAGCAGATACGGGCTGACCAGCAGCAGCGCCGCTCCCGCCGGGAGCGCGAAGGCGTGGAACAGCCGCACCGCCTCGACGGGCTCTACGTCGAGCAGTAGCCGGCCGCGCCAGCGGATGTTCGGGGTCAGCGCCGAGGCGACGTTGACGAGGCCGACGAGCGCCGCGGCGAGAGCGGCCAGGGCAGGGGTGCAGCGTGCGGTGCATTGACGGATGCGGGACATGCAAAAGGAGCGCCGGCTCCGCGGATAGCGCGCTGAGCCATACGGCCTGACGGTGCGACGCCTCAGGACCGGCGTGTCACCGGAATCTACCGCGTCACTCGGCCGTGGTTACGCCGGCGACCGTTGCGGTTGTGTTGGCGCTGTGCGACGGGCAGACGCGGGTTGCGCGGGCGCCTCGTGGCCGGGATCGCGGCGCACCGGGAGCAGCAGGCTGAGCGCGAGCGCGGCCAGCGGGAAGACGATGACGAGCTCGAACACCGAGCGCAGCCCGTCGGTGTCGGCCAGGATGCCCAGCAGCGGGGCGGCGACGCCGCCCATCCCCACCGACAGGCCGATGGTGACGCCCGAGGCCACGCCGATCCGGCCTGGCAGGAACTCCTGGCCCATGACGATCGTGACCGCGAAGGTAGCGATCGTGGCCGCGCCGGCGATCGCGGCGAAGAGCATGGCCGGCGCGGGAGGCGAGAGGAGGAAGCCGACGGTGAGGAACGGCAGCACCGCCATCGAGCCGATGAGCACCGACCGGCGCCCGAAGCGGTCGGCGAGCTGGCCTCCGACCAGCGTGCCGATCGCCCCTCCCACGAGCATGACCGTCAGTGCTGCGCCCCCGACACCGCGGCCCGTGTGCAGGTCGTGGATGAAATAGAGCGGGATGAAGGTGATGAAGCCGAAGTACACGAACGAGCGCAGGGCGATGACGACGGCGAGCAGCGTGAACGGGCCCCAGGCATCCTGGTTTGCCGCGTCCGCCGCGTGTCGCTGGGTGAGGTCGACGCGGAAGGTCTTCAGGCGGGGCAGCTCGCGGGAGAGCACGATGCCCATGAGCGACGTGGGCAGGATGACCAGGAGCGCGCCCGAGAGGCCGAAGACCAGCACCAGAGGCGTAACCAGGGCCGGCCCCAACGCGAAGCCGACGTTGCCGCCGACGCTGAACAGGCTCATGCCGCTCGAGCGCCGCGCCCCGGAGACGTAGTTGGCAAAGCGTGAGCCCTCGGGGTGGAAGGCGGCGACGCCGATTCCGCTGACCACAACCGCCGCGAAGCTGAGTCCGTAGCTGGGAGCGATGGCGGCCAGCCCCACGCCCAGCCCGCCGAGCACCGGCCCGAGCGGCATCAGCCACGGCAGCGAGCGGCGGTCCGACAGATGGCCGAACACAGGCTGAATCACCGAGCTGGCGATGGTGGCCGCCAGGATCAGCGCCGAAGCGCCGGCGTAGCTGAGATGGTCCCTGACGATGAGGAAGGGCAGCAGCGCCGGGATCGACCCCTGACCGACGTCGGTGAACAGGTGCCCGGCCGAGAGCATCGCCATCGCGCGCCGGTCAACGCCGGCCCGGCTTGGGGCGGCGGTGCTCACTCCCCGTCGATCTCGCGGATCTTCTGCCTGACCTTGTTCTGCTTGTCGGAGAGCTCGGCAGCGAGATCGGTGAGCTCGGTGCGCCGGGTCTGGACGAGGTCGAGCTGACCTGAGATGTGGGTCAGCAGCTCCTCCAGGATCCGCTTGCGCTCCGTCGGGTCCTCGGTGTGGGCGAGCTCGTCGCGCAGGTGCGCGCGGGCACTCTCGGCCTCGAGCAACTGGGAGAGCTGCTCCAGCGACAGGCCGAGGAGGTCGCGCAGGCGGATGATCTCGCTGACACGGTCCACGTCGGCCTGGGTGTAGACGCGGTGCTTGCCCTGGGCCCGCTCGGGCGCGCGGTCCAGCAGCCCGATCTCCTCGTAATAGCGGATCGTGCGCGGGGTGGTGCCGGTGAGCTCGGCCACCTCACCGATGCGCAGCTGGCGAGCAGCGGTGGCGCTCATGACAGCGCCGCCTGAGGCTCGCGAGACTTCTCCGGCGCGGGCGCGACCACGTCCTTGGGCCGAGCCGCGGAGATGAAGGCTCCGACGATCGACACCCCGCACAGGCACCACAGCGCCGTGTGCATGTTGGCGATGAAGGGCACGAGCTGCGCGTTGGAGATGTGGCTGGCCACGCCCGAGAACACCGCGAAGAGCACGTGCTTGGGGACCGCCGAGGTGACGATAGCCAGGACGAAGGCGATCGAGATGACCGCTCCGGTGTTCTGCACCAGCACCCGCGCGCCGGCGGCGATCCCGCGGCGGTGCGGCGCCACGGTGCCCATCATGGCGGCGGTGTTGGGCGAGTTGAACATGCCTGAGCCGATCCCGACGATGAACATGTAGATCCCCGGCCACACGTAGCTGGTGTCGCGCTGGAGCGTGGTCATCAGCGCCAGTCCCAGCGCGGTGACGAGCATTCCGAGCACCGCCAGGGTGCGCGAGCCGCGGCGGTCCGCCCACATCCCGGCCGCCGGCGAGGCGATGAGCATTCCCAGAGCCAGCGGGGCCAGCTTCACACCGGCCAGGATGGGTGAGTCGCCCTGCACCCCCTGGAAGTAGAAGACGAACACGAACATCAGCGCGAAACGGGACAGGCCGTTGGCGAAGGCAGCGCCCGAGGCGGTGGCGAACAGACGGTTGCGGAAGATCGAGAGGTCCAGCATCGGCGCCTTCATGCGCGACTCGATGAGCACGAACGCCGGCAGGAACACGACGGCGAGGATGAGAGCGGGGATCGTCCCCGGCGAGGTCCAGCCCGAGATCCCGCCCTTGGAGATCCCGTAGACCAAGCCGGTGAGGCCGACGAGGAAGGTCAGGGTGCCGAGATAGTCAAAGGAGCGGTCCTCGCCGCGCCCGGTGACCTCGTGCAGGACGTAGCCGCCCCAGACGCTGCCGGCGATGCCGAAGGGGACGTTGAACCAGAACACCCAGTGCCACGAGATCGCCACCAGCGCGCCGCCCAACACCGGCCCGATGACCAGGCCGATGGCGGCGACCATCGTGTTGGTGCCCATGGCCAGCCCGAGCTGCTCCTTGGGGAAGGCGTCGGTGACGATCGCGGCGGCGTTGGCGAACAGGAACGCTCCGCCGATCCCCTGCAGGATCCGCCACAGGATGAGCTGGGTGCCGTTGGCCGCGAACCCGGCGCCCAGTGACGCCGCCGCGAACACCAGGAAGCCCAGCACGTAGGCCTTCTTTCGCCCGAACTGATCAGACAGCCGGCCCGCGCTGAGCACCAGCACGGTCGAGGCGATCATGTAGACCAGGATCACCCACACCAACTCGAGCAGGCTCGTGTGCAGACTGCGCTCGAGGTCGGGCAGCGCGATGATCAGGGTGCCGGAGTTGATCGTCGCGAGCAGCATCCCCAGGCTCGTGCAGGACAGAGCCCACCACTTGTAGGAGTCGTGATCGGCGTGCACGCCGAGGCGGCGACGGGTCGCCGGACCCTCAGCCTGGGGAGCTTGTAACACGGACAACTCAGGCCTGCCTTCAATCGAATTCTTACGTAAACGTCAGAATAGCATATAGGGGTCGATTGATTCCGGGCGCGTGCCGCAGGGGCCGCAGCGCGGTCAGAGCCCGGGGCGCGTGCAGGGGGCGGGGCGCGCGCCGGACTGGCCGCGCGCCCCTCCCCTCTCTCCTCCCTACGTCTGGTGCCCCGTCGTCGTGTGCGCGTGCCTCCGACGAGAGGCCGGGTGGCGCAAGGTGAACCGCCGGTCGAACACGCTGCGCTTGCCCTGCGTGATGGCCATGCGCACCGCCACCGTGTGCGCCGCCCTCAGCAGCTTGCGCCCGCGCGCGTCGAGCGCCATGGTGATGGTGAGAGCGCGGCCACCGCGCAGCTTGATGGCGCGGCCACCCACTCCCACCTTGTGCCGGTGCCGGCCCGCGCCGGTCATGGTGATCAGGGTGAGACGGCCCGCGCACCGCGTCACGGCGGCGCCCTTGCAGGCGACGCGCACGCGCAACTTCGTGTGCTTGACCACTCTGACGTGCCCGACCACCACGAGCCGGCCCGCGACCACCGACGGAACCGGGGCCGGTCCGGTCGGACCCGGGTTGGTCGAGACCGAGGACGCACCGAGCACCACGCCGCCCCAGCCGTCCACCGCGGCGCAGGTGTTCCCGGGTGGGCACGCGATTCCGAAGATGGGCCAGCCGTCGACGTCGCTGAGGCTCCACGCCCCGGCGCCGCCGTTGGGGTTGGTGCTGGCCACGACGTTGCCGGCGGCGTCACCGGCCACGCACAGCGCTGCCGACGGGCAGGTAATCGTCTGGATGGTGTTGGGGGCGCCGTCAGGGGCGTCGACGGTCACCGGCGAGCCCCACGTGCCCTTGACCGGGTCAGTCGAGGTCACGATCGCACCGTTTCCGTCAGCCGCCACGCACAACGTCGTCGTCGGGCAGGCGATCGCGTTGAGCTCCCCGTCCTCGACGTCGCCCGCAGTCCAGGCGGCGGCTCCGGCCGTCGGATTGGTCGAGCGTAGTTCGGTCCCGTTGCCGTCGACGGCCACGCACAGCGTCGTCACCGGGCACGAGACGCCGGTCAGCTCATCGTCGTCGGCGACGTCGGCACTGGACCAAGCCGACGCGCCCCCGGTCGGGTTCGTGGCGGTGAGCACATCCCCGTTGGAGTCGGTGGCGACGCACAAGGTCGTCGACGCGCACGAGATGGCCAGCAGGGTGGCGTCGGGGTCGACGGAGGCCGACTGCCACGCCGACACCCCGCCTCCCGGGTTGGTGGAGTGCAGGACGTTGCCGGCCTGGTCGACCGCGACGCACAGCTTGCTCGACGGGCAGGCGATGGCGGTCAGGCCATTGGAACCGTCGATCACCGCCGATGCCCAGCCGCTCTGACCGATCCCCGGGCTGGTCGAATGCAGCAGGGTGCCGTCGTTGTCCACGGCGTAGCACTGGCCTGCCGCGGGGCAGGCGATGCCCGTCAGGCCCACTCCGATCCCGTTCTCGAGCGTGGTGGAGACCCACGCTCCGGCGCCGCCGGCCGGGTTGGTGCTGGTGACCACGTCATCGCCGACATCGCCACCCGCGCAGAAGCCGGCGCTGGGGCAGGAGATTGCCTCGAGCGTTGAGCCGTCGGGGCGGACGGCGGTGGCCCACGCGGCCCCGCCACCCGCGGGGTTGGCGGAGGTCAGCACGCTCCCGGCGTCGTCACCGATGGCGCAGAAGCCGGTGGGCGCGCACGACACGGAGTCCAGCCCGGCCGAGGAGTCAAGGGCGGCCGACGGCCACAGCGCCGTGCTCGGCGCGCTGCCTGGGCTCGTCGAGACCAGCGCGTTGCCGAGGTCGTCGACGGCGACGCACAACGACGCTGAGGCGCAGGAGACCGCGTCGAAGGCGGCGGTCGGATCGAGGGCCGCGCCGGCCCACGCGGTCGCGCCGCCACTGGGGTTGATGGAGCTCAGCAGCGTGCCGCTGCTGTCGACGGCCACGCACAGTCCGGCGGTGGGACAC
>DASXDW010000120.1:0-13669 GCA_036490435.1 Solirubrobacteraceae bacterium | reverse complement strand
CTGGCCGCCCGCCATGGTGTCTGGCGATCGAGCCCGCAGGGCAGCGTCCCCGTGCTTGACGGATGCCGGCCCGACGAGGCGGCGGCAATCATCAGCCAGGCGCTGACCAACGGAGCTTCGTGGCTGGCCCCCGAGCACGTCACCGCGCTGCTTGGCTGCTACGGGCTCCCGCTGGTCAGCACGCGAGTGGTGCCCGACGCTGAGGGCGCGGTCGCGGTGGCCGAGGCGCTGGGCGTCCCGGTCGTCCTCAAGGCGGTGGCCACGGGCCTTTTGCACAAGAGCGACGCCGGCGGGGTCGTCCTCGATCTCGAGGGCGCTGACGCCGTACGCGCGGGCGCCCTGCAGATCGCGACTGCGGTCACTGCGGCGGGGCACAAGCTGGAGGGTTTCGTGGTGCAGCCGATGGCGGCGGGCGGGGTGGAGCTGATCGTGGGCGTGGTCCACGACCAGAGCTTCGGGCCGGCGCTGGCATGCGGCGCAGGCGGGACGACCGCCGAGCTGATCAAGGACGTGGCCGTCCGCATCACACCGGTCACCGATCTCGACACCGCCGCGATGCTGCGCTCACTGAAGACCTTCCCCCTCTTGGACGGCTACCGCGGCGCGGTGCGCTGCGATGTTGCCGCGGTCGAGAATGTGCTGCTGCGCGTCAGCGCCATGGTGCAGGCGCATCCTGAGATCGCCGAGCTTGACTGCAACCCGGTGATCGCCGGCCCGCACGGGGCCACGATCGTCGACGCTCGCCTGCGGGTGATGGCAGCGGAGCCTGCGCCGTCCGCGCCGTCGGTGCGGGGCGTAAGTTGATGCGCTGCCGGAGGGCGGCATGCCGAGCGTGGAGGAGGTCCAGGCGCTGGTGGAGGACCGCCTCTCAAGGTGTGTGGGTCCGAGGGCCGGTGCCGCGGGCCATCGGGGGGATCCCGCAACGCCCGTCCAGGTCAGCCACGGATCGGCGCGGCGGTCTCGTGTGCTGGCACGCGGTCGGGTACCCGCGGACGGATGACCGGGTGCTCTACGGATGCCGGGACGGCCGTCTCCAGCAACACTCTGGCAAGGCTCTCGCCATGCCGGGACGGGAGTCACGTCCAACAGTAAGGAGCGCAAGCGATGTCGATCTCTGATCCTTCCAATCGTCATGTGGGCACGTTCGCCGAGGGTGAGTCCGAGACGGAGGTCCATCCCGAGGAGTCGCACGTCGGCACCTTCGCCGAAGGTGAGGCCGAGCCGGAGGCTCATCCGGAGGAGTCGCATCGCGGTACCTTCGCCGAGGGCGAGGCCGAGCCCGAGCGGTATCCCGAGGAGGGACACGTCGCCACCTTCGCCGAAGGCGAGGGGCAGAGCGCCGAGTGACCGCTTCTGCAACGACGCGTACGCCGCGGCCGCCCGCCGGCCGAGTCGGCGGGCTTCGCGGAGTCACTAGGGGCCGGGCTGGCCCGCGCCGCGGCGGGCTTGCCTTAGGTGTCCGGCTCTCCGGCGGCAGCGCAGACGGTTGGGCGCCGGCTCCGACCTCGGTCATCTCGTCTCCCACCCCCGTGGCCGCCTCCGAGATGTGCACCTGCGCCTCGGCCGTGGCATAGGCCGTGTCGGCGTTGACGAGACAATCCGGTCTATGGGAAACGAGGCCGCCGGGGGTCGGCTACATTTGCCCCGAGCAGCGACCGACCAAGATTTCGCAGCCCAGGCGCAGCCCCAGATCGCGCCCGGAACGCAGAAAACTCAGGAAGTCCCTGCAAACGCCGACGTAGCTCAGCTGGTAGAGCACTTCACTCGTAATGAAGGGGTCCGGGGTTCGAGTCCCCGCGTCGGCTCTCAGAATTCGCCGCTCAGTGGGCCCAGTGGGCAACGGATTGGGCAACTGGAGGAGCGTCTTGCTGCCACGCAGATTCCGCCCGGGCACGAGGCGGAGTGGGCTGTTTCGCTTGCGAAATTCTTCTTGCACGGCGGACATCCGACGTAGGATCTACCGTTTTATTCACGGTGGCGGGTATACCGTCGAAGAATGTGGCGAATCGCCTGTCAATCTACCGCAAATCAGGGAGGCAACCATGGGCGTACCTAGGGTGGTATTCCTTCTCTACTGTGCTAGTGTGGATCGCCGGGCGCGTCGGCGCAACACCTCTCTCGTGGGGGACGCTTGGCTGGGTGTTCGTCCGACTCTTGACAACCGACCGTATGGAGACGTGGATAGATGACCGCCCGAGAGCGCGCGCACCGCGAAGCCGTCCGTGCGGAGATCTCGGCTATTGCGGGGCGTCTGCAAGACGTGCTCGGGCAGCGGATCACTGCGTACGCGATCGGCATTTCTGACCCTCGCACGATTGGTCGCTACGGCCGTGGGGAACAGCGGCCACAGCCGCCTACCGCTCAGCGGCTTCGACAGCTCTACGAGATCGTGCAGGTCTTGCTGGCGCGCGAAACGGCCGAGACCGTGAGGGCGTGGCTGCTCGGCTCGCACCCGCTGCTTGAGAACCGAGCTCCTGTCGAATTGCTGCACGAAGATGACCACCCTCCGGTTGAGCGCACGGCCGTCACGGATGTTCCCACCGGGTATGTCTCGGTCGTCAGCGCTGCCGAAGAGTTCGTGAAAGGGGCCTAGCTCCGCGGAACTCGGCCCCGCGTCGGAAGAGTTCGCGGCCGGCGAGGTTTGATGCGGTTAAGGGCTTCCGGGCAGCTTGATGTCGAGCGCCGTGGCAGCGGCAACAGCATCATCATCCCAGCGTGCTACCCACCGAAATCCCACGGTGTCTCCGCTTAGGGCGACAAGTCGTGGGGGCGCCCACAAGATGAACGCCTCCCAGTTCGCGTCGGGCTGACCCGCGCAACGGACGCCGGCAACCGGTCCTACTCGGCCCGTCGAACAGAGCGTGTGGAGGGTTCTCATCACGAGTCGTGTGATACGCCTGTCTTTTTCTCGGGCGAGATTTGCGCTCAGCGTGCCGGCGCCGAGTGCGCGCAACGCCGGGCCCAGTTCCGCCTCGAGAGCTTCCTGAGTCTCGGGGGCATGGATATCGACGAACACGACGGGTGCGAAGCCTGGAATATGAACGAGGTACAGGTCCTCGAATACGTCCGGAGGGACCTCACCAGCCACCAGTTCCGGATCGCCCGGGTCGGGTTCGGCGGTGAAGAAGCGCTTCATCCTGTCGATGATCCCGCTGCCATCGACGAAAACGCGAGCACGGTAGCGGGCGAACACTCGCCCGATCGCAGCTTCGGCACTCCCAGAACACTTGACGGTCGAGAACTCTCCGGCTGAGTCTTCCCATCGGTAGCCGTCGAGCAGGGGCCGGTTCGTCGCGATTGGCGGCGCCGGTGGTGGGAACTGCTCCACATCGACCCATCGCCCAGCGCGGTAGATCCCGCTCTCGGGCATCGGCACGAGCTTCAACTACCGCCACCAATCTGACGACCGATTGAGTTCAGACCAGCGCGGTAGTAGGCGGTCTGGGCGAGCATCCCGATCTGCAGAAGCCATGGGAGCACACAACAAACCACTAGGAACCCGGAGCTCCAGAAGAGCGTCGGCTACTCCCGTATATACTGGTAGCTACATGAAGATCGTCAAGGTGCGTCGTGTCGGCAACAGCAACGTGGTATCGATCCCGCGGGAGTTTGAAAGCGCCGGGTACACGCCCGGATCCTCGGTCCTTGTGGAGGACCTGGGCGGGGGAGAACTGAGGATCCTGCCGACTGATCGGGTGAGGGAGCGAGTGCGAGGGATCGCGGATCGGATCGTCGGTGAGCATCCGGAGGCGATGGAGATTCTCGCTAATCATGATCCAGATGCTGATGACGCGCGCGCGTAGTGTGTGAGCGAGCCGCCGGCTGATCCGCCTGAAGACGTCGTCTACCTCGACGTCGACGACGCGCTGGAGATCTTTGGCGCGATCATCGGCGGTACGGCGACGCAGGCCGCTGACCAGTTGCGGGACCGCGCCGCGCTGGAGGGTGCGCTCGCGCGCCCGATCAACTACGCGCAGTACGAGAACGCCGACCTGGCGCTTCAGGCAGCGACCCTCGCGCACGGCATCGCGGAGACCCAGCCGTTCATCGACGGCAACAAGCGCGCCGCGCTCGTCGCGATGCTGACCTTCCTAGAGCTCAACGGTTACGCCCTCGGAGCTACCGACCGCGAGCTCGCCAACTGGATCATCAGCTTCAACGCCGGCGCGAAGCCGACCGACGTGGCGGAACGCGTCCGCCCGCGCCTCGTTCTGGCCAGCTGAAACGTGTCCCCAACCATGTCCCCAACTCGGCAATTCTGACCTGCGCCAACCTGCGCTAACTGGAATCAAACCGCCGTAGATTCAGCAATTGCCCTGCAAATGGGCAACTCGCAATGAAGGGGTCCGGGGTTCGAGTCCCCGCGTCGGCTCTTAGCCCCGCCTCCAAATTCGGGGCGCGGGCCACGCGAGATCCGGGTCACAGGCGTGCGCGGTGTCCCAGCGCTCGTCATAGACTTCCGCTGTGTCGTTGCCGGGGCAGCGGTCGGAGTTGCGTCTTGCGGAGCTGGTGGCTCTGCTTTCGCTGGGTACTGATCTGGGGCTGGGTCAGCCGATGGAGCACATGATCCGGGCGTGTCTGCTCGCGTTGCGGCTGGGGGAGCGCATGGGGATGGATGAGTCTCAGCGCCCGGTCCTCTATTACTCGGGGCTGCTGGCGTGGGTGGGGTGTCATACCGATGCCTATGAGCAGGCGGAGTGGCTTGGGGATGACGTGTCGGTCAAACGTGACGCGCATTACGCGTATGACTTCGGGCGGGTGGGTCCGGCGACCGCGTTCATGGTCAAGCATGTCGGCGGTGCGGGCCGGTCGCTACCGGAGCGGGCGCGGGTCGGCCTGGGGTTCATGGGGGAAGGACGACGGGCGTTGATGAGCCTGGCCGAGAATCACTATCTCGCCACCGACGAGCTGGTCGTCCGGCTCGGGCTCGGAAACGACGTGCGCACGAGTCTTCGGCAGAGTTACGAGCGTTGGGATGGCAAGGGGCCGTACGGGATGAAGGGAGAGGAGATTCTTGTCGCGTCGCGGCTGATCAACCTCGCGGATGTGGTCGAGGTGTTCCGGCGGACGAGCGGTGTTGAGGGCGCGATCGCGATCGCGCGGGAGCGCAGCGGCACGCAGTTTGACCCCGCGCTGGTTGAGATCTTCTGCGAGCAGGCGCCGATGCTGCTCGCTGAGCTCGACGCGGCGCCCAGCTGGGATCAGGTGATCGCGGCCGAACCGTCGCTCTCCGGCGGCGTGTCAGGTCAGGAGCTCGACGCGGCGCTGGAGGCGATCGGAGATTTCAGCGACCTGAAGTCCCCGTGGACGATCGGGCATTCGCGCGGCGTGGCCGAGCTGGCGGCCGAGGCCGGCCACGGCAGCGGGGTTCCGGCATGTGACGTCACCACGCTGAGGCGCGCCAGCCTGGTGCATGACATCGGCCGGCTCGGGGTGTCGAACGCGGTGTGGGACAAACGCGGCGCACTGACGGCGGCCGACGTCGAGCGCGTGCGGCTGCACCCGTATCTGACCGAGCGCATGCTCGCGTTCGCTCCGGCGTTGGCGCCGCTTGGCGCGATCGCCGTACAGCACCATGAGCGCCTCGATGGCTCGGGGTATCCCGCGGACTCTTGGGTGACGCGATCACGCCCGCTGGACGCATTCTGGCCGCGGCTGACTGCTACCACGCGCTCACCGAGATGCGCCCCCACCGGCCGCCTCGCTCACCCACGGAGGCCGCGGAAGTGGTGCGCGCGGAGGTCGCGGCGGGCCGCCTGGACGGCGAAGCGGTTGACGCCGTCCTCCGGGCGGCCGGTCACCGGGTCCGGCGCCGGCGGGAATGGCCCGCCGGCCTGACCCCGCGCGAGGTGGAGGTCCTGAGACTGGTGGCTCGCGGGCTCTCGAACAAGGAGATCGCAGAGCTGCTGGTGATCTCGCGCAAGACCGCCGGTAGCCACGTCGAGCACATCTACACCAAGATCGGCGCCTCCAACCGCGCCCAGGCGAGCCTGTTCGCGATGAAACACGGGTTGATGCTCGAGACGTGACTCGGCGAAGAGATCGGGCGAACGCCCGATGACTGCCGGCCTGATCGCTCCTACCTTGGTCGCACCGCAATCGACCAGCCGAGGAGCGCATCATGAATCTCGCCGCATCCACCGTTCAGGCCGAAGGGCACCAGGTCCACGCGAACGGGATCGACATTCACTATGTCGAGGCCGGGGAGGGCGAGCCACTGATCCTGCTTCACGGCGGCGTGGTGTCACCCAACCTGATCTGGGAAGGCGTGCCGCTGGCCTACGCCTCGCACATGGGAACGCTCGCCAATCACTTCCGGGTCATCGCCCCCGACACCCGTGGGTGTGGCCGCACCCCGCACGGAGGCGGCGACACGTCGTATGACCAACTGGCCGACGACGTTGTGGCGTTGATCGATGCGCTCGGCCTCCAGCCGCCGCTCCTCACAGGTTTCAGCGAGGGTGCCATCACGGCGACGATCGTCGGGATCCGCGCCCCGGGGGCCGTGCGCGCCATCGTCAACAACGCGGGCCATGACGCGTTCAACCCGAACGCCCCGAGCTTCGCCATGTGCCGGCAGATGCTGGGCGGAAGTCCGCAGGCGACCGCGGCCGACGCCGACGCCGCCGCTCGGTTCTTCGGGCAGTCAGACGAGATGCGTGCGGTGTTTGAGCTGATGCAGGCCGACCAGGACTCCGGGCAGGGACCCGGGTACTGGAAGACCTACCTCGCCCGCTCGTTTGAGCGGATCACGAGGTCACCCGGTTACACCTTCGACGATCTGCGCCGGATCACCGTCCCGACGCTGATCCTGACCGGCGACCGCGACCAGTTCTGCTCGGTCGAGGAAGGCGTCACCGCCTACCGGATGCTCCAGGACGGCGAGTTGGCGGTCCTCCCGGATACCGGGCATCTGATCACCCCCGCCGTCGTTGAGGCAACCATCGAGTTCTTCGAGCGCCAGCTGGCCCGTACGCCCGGATCGACGCTCGTGGCCGGCTGATTCATAAAGGCGGCACCTCACCGCACCGAACAACGAGCCCGTCAGCGCGCCCCGCAGGTGGCGCCGCGACCTGAAAGCGGCCGGGACGGTCAGCAAGCGCTTGGTGAGGGGCTCGCGGGCCTCGGCGCTGCTGGCGTGATATGACGGACCGGAGCGGAGAACCAGCGAGAGAGGACTGCAATGCCACCCACCACCGTCCATTTCAATGGCTCGGTCAATCTGCCCGACGCCGAGACCGTCATGAGCGAGATCAGCTCGCGCATTCCCGACGGCGTGCGCCGGATGACCGACGGGGAGACGGGAGATCGCAACTATTGGATCAGCTTCCAGACCCGGAAGTTTGAGCAGATGCCGGAGTTCGAGACCGTGGCCGTCGGTCAGGCCTACGAGACCGCGCCGGATGCCCCGGAGATGCCTCAGCTTCGCCTGACCGAGGATGCATCGGCCGAGATGATCAACTGGCCTGACCTCGGCTACGCCGATGAATACACGAAGTCGTTTGCGACGTTCGAGCGGATGCAGAACGAGGGGACGATTCCGGCCGGTGTGCGTTTTCAGCTGCAATACCCGACCCCTCTGGCGTCGGTGGCGGGCACATTCGTGCCCGACGATCTGCCCAAGGTCGCGCCCTCCTACGAACAGGCGTTGTTCGCCGATCTCGACACGGCGCTTGAGCGGCTCCCGCACGACCGGGTCGCCGTCCAGTGGGACGTCGCGGTCGAATTCGGGGCGCTGGAGGGAGCGATGGGACCGAGGATGCCGATCGACCAGGTCGCGCCCGGCCTGGTGCGGTGCCTTGAGCGCGTGCCCGCGGATGTCCCGGTTGGCATGCATCTCTGCTACGGCGATTACGGTCACCAGCATTTCAAGCAGCCGGAGTCGCTGCGGATGCAAGTCGACCTCGTCAATGCCGTCAGCTCCGGTGCCGGGCGCCCGCTCAACTTCGTCTCCTTCACTGTGCCCCAGGCCCGCAACGACAGCGCCTACTTCGAGCCTCTCTCCGGGTTGAGGACGGGCTCTGAGACCGAACTGGACTTCGCGCTGGTCCCTTATCACCCTGATAATCAGGCACCGGGCACGACCGCCGAGCAGATCGAGCACATCGACGCGGCTCTGCTCAACTCTCCCGGTGGCACTCGACACTGGGGCATCTGCACCGAATGCGGGATGGGCCGGGTCGACGCCGCTGACGTACCCGGACTCCTGGACCTCCACAGCCAGATCCTCTTGTCCTCACCAGCCTGACACGCGACGCCGGCGCCGACGAGGCGCGGGCGACTCCAAACTAAACACGTCAGTCGTAGATCGATCGGCCCCGCCCCGGCCGGGCGTTGTCCGGGTAGGGAACCCAATCATCGACGATGCCCCGCAGTGCGACGACGCGCTCCGTCCACCTCGTCACGCCCGGCCACCGGGACAGGTCGACGCCGGCTCCGCCGGCAGCGGCGGTGTACGGGTACAGCGCGAGGTCCGCGACGGTCGGCGCCACGCCGACCAGCCGCATCTCCGACGCCAATCTCGCCTCCAACACGTCGAGCCCCGATACGCCGACCGCGACGCGCTTGGCGACCTCCTGCGGGGTCGCGCGCCCCGCCGAGAGGCAAAAGCGCACGCCGCCTAGGAAAATAGGCGCATGTTCCAAGAACGCGCCTGCGCCTCCGAACGTGAGACGCGCCTCACACCCGAGGATGCGGAGGGACGTGAGAGATGACATCTGCGCTACTCATTCCCGGCGCCGGCGGCCTTGGCTGGTACTGGCATCTGGTCGAGCGCGACCTCCAGGATCGGGGGTACGACGCGGTCGCGGTTGACCTGTCGGCGTATGGTCGAACGGGGCTGCCCGCCTACGCCGACGCTGTCGTCGACGCAATCGATCAGCGCACCGACGTAGCCCTGGTCGCCCAGTCGATGGGAGCGTTCACCGTGCCGCTGGTGTGGCAGCGGGTCCCGATCCGCCAGGTGATGTTCGTCAACGCGATGATCCCGCGGCCCGGCGAGACGCCGGGCGACTGGTGGGACAACGTCAGCTCAGAGCAGGCCAGGACGGCCGCGGCGGCGCGGGAGGGTTACAGCCCCGAGTTCGATCTGAGCACCTACTTCCTTCACGACGTCCCCGAGGATCGGGTCGTCGAGATGCAAGAGCGCGCCACGGCGCAGCTTGATGAACGATTCGACGACGTCTGCACATTTGACGCCTGGCCACCGATCCCGGTGCACGTCGTCGCCGGCCGCGACGACCGGTTCTTTCCGCTCGAGCTCCAGCAGCGCGTCGCCCGCGAACGGCTCGGCGTTGAGCCCGTTGTCGTACCCGGCGGTCACCTCGCCGCACTCAGCCACCCAGACGAACTCGCCGCGGTGATCGCCGGATATCTGGGACCGCTGCACGACCGCTGATCACGTCCGGACGCTGAGAGCAGCAGTGTCAGTTGCGGACCGGCAGCTTCACGACCTCGAGGGCCATCGGCGCGCAGACGAGCGCGGGCTGATCGGCCCGCGTCAGCCTGCGTCGCAGCAGGACGAATGCTGGGGCGCCGAGGGCCGCCGGCACGAGCAGTGCGAACAGGCGATAGAGCAGCACGGCCGCGGTGGCCTGGGTGACGTTGACGCCGTAGAGCACGAACATTCCGATCAGAGCGCCTTCGGTGCCACCGATCCCACCCGGTATCGGGATCAGGTTGCCGAGCTGGCCGATCAGATACCCCAGCACGAGAACGCCGAAGAGTGGCGCATGCCCCACCGCAGCAAAGGCGAACCCGAGCCCGGCGATGTCGAACGCCATGTAGGCAAACGAGCCCGTCGCCACCCCCACGTCACCTGTGCGCAGTAGCGCGATGGCCTGCTCCACCCCGTCGGCGGCCGCCGTCACCCAGGCGCGCAGCTTGACCGCCACCCGGCCGCGCCAGTCATCGCGCTCGGTCCGGGCGCCGGGCTTCGCCGATTTCCGGAGAAGCGCGGGGCTCAAGGCGACGAGTAGCACGCCGACGGCCGTGATCACGGCCGGGACCAGCGTCAGGAGCACCGAGCCGCGCCCGGCGATGACGCCCACGAAGACGCCGATGCCGACGATCACAAGGGCAAAGAAATTCGCGGCGCTCGTCACGACGAAGAACGCGACCGAGCGCCGGCCGATGTGCGCGGTGGGCATTCCCGCCTGCCGCAGCGCCCAGGCTCCGAGCGCCAACCCGCCGGCGCCGCCGGCCGGCAGCAGCGAGTTCGCGGCCAGTTCGGCCATGGCGATGTCGTAGCTCAACCGCCATGACATGCCCCTGCAGAAGGTGTAGCGGAAGGCGAGCAGATACCCGATGCATGACCCAACCTCGGCCAGCACGACCGCCACGACCCAGCCCGCGCCGACACCAGCGAGGCGCGCCTTCACTTCATCGAGACCTGGCAGCGCGGTGATCGCGATCACGACCACCGCGATCACCGCCACGAGCTCGGCCACCCGGACGGCGAGATGCCTTGGGCTCAGCTCGTCCGGGATCGCGCGGGAGCGAGGTGCCCCAGCGCCAGCAGCCGAATCGCTCAACTCACGACGCTCACTTGCGAAGGAGGTTACGAGACTCGGCCGCCGAGGACGCGATCAGACGGACGCTGGGTCGTGTTCCCCTCGGCGGCGATAATGCTGGGCTGGGATGCTGGAGACCGGGCTCACACGAGCGGGCTTGCTCGATCGCGTTGGCGAGCGCGATGAACTGGATCGGCTCGTGGTGGCAGTGCGTGCGGGCCAGAGTCGTGTGCTGGTCCTCCGCGGCGAGGCGGGGATCGGGAAGACCCTTCTGTTGGACCACCTATCGGGATCTTCCGAGGGGTGTCGGATCGTCCGGGCGGGGGGCGTGGAGTCCGAGATGGAGCTTGCGTACGCCGGTCTGCAGTCGTTGTGTGCGCCGATGCTCGGTGGTCTTGAGCATCTGCCCACCCCACAACGAGAGGCGCTGAGCACGGCGTTCGGGCTGAGCGCGGGGCCGGCGCCGGATCGGTTTCTGGTCGGCTTGGCTGTCCTGAGCTTGTTGGCTGACGCAGCCGAAGAGCGGCCGGTGATGTGCATCGTCGATGACGCGCAGTGGCTGGACCGGGTGTCCTCGCAGACGCTGGCCTTCGTAGCGCGGCGGCTATTGGCCGAGCAGATTGGGTTGGTATTCGCGCTGCGCGAGTTCGGCGACGTGCGGGAGCTGGAGGGATTGCCGGAACTGGTGGTCGAAGGGCTGCCCGCCGAGGACGCCCGCCGGCTGCTGAACACGGCGATTCCGGGGCCACTGGATGAGCGGGTGCGCGATCGGATCCTGGGTGAGGCCGGTGGCAATCCGCTGGCGCTGCTGGAGTTGCCGCGCGGGCGGAGGTCGATCGCGGTGGCGGGTGGGTTCGGGCTGCCTGGCGCGGTGTCGCTGACCGGTCGCCTCCAACAGGGCTTCGCGCGACAGCTCGAGCCGTTTCCGGCCGACACTCGGCGGTTGCTGCTCCTAGCGGCGGCGGAGCCGGTCGGCGACGTCCCGCTGTTGTGGCGTGCGGCAGAGCGACTCGGAATCGGGCCTGAGGTGTTGGCACCGGCTGAGGCGGCTGGCCTGGTTGAGCTCGGCGCACGGGTGCGATTCCGCCATCCGTTGGTGCGCTCGGCCGCTTACGGGGTGGCCTCTGCGGCTGATCGACGCGACGTGCATCGGGCACTCGCCGACGCGACCGACGCGCGGCTGGACCCGGATCGCCGGGCCTGGCACCGAGCTCGCGCGACCGACGGGCCCGACGAGACCGTGGCCGGCGAGTTGGAGCATTCCGCCGATCGGGCCCAGGGCCGCGGCGGGCTGTCCGCGGCCGCAGCCTTCCTACAGCGCGCGGCGGAGTTGACGCCCGAGCCCGCGATGCGTGTCGAGCGCTCGCTGGCCGCAGCTCAGGCGAGACTCGAGGTCGCCGACGTGGTGTCCGCGTCAGAGCTCGTGGCCGCAGCCGAGCTCGGGCCGGTCGATGAGCTTCAGCGCGCGCGGATGGAGCGGATACGTGCGCAGATCGTGTTCGCCCGGGAGCGTGGGCGCGACGCGCCGCCGTTGCTGCTCGCGGCGGCTCGGCGGCTTGATTCCCTGGACGCCACGATGGCCCGCGAGACCTATCTCGAGGCGATCGCGTCGGCGATGTTCGCCGGTCGTCTGGCCACCGGACCGGATGAGCGCGCGATCGCCGACGCGGCTCGAGCGTCGAGCCGGATGCAGACTGGGGGCGCGTCGGACCTGCTCCTCGACGCTCTCGTGACGCGCTTTACCGATGGCTACGCAGCGGGCGTCGAGCCTCTCTTGCGAGCTCTGCGCGCGTTCGCCGAGCCCGACGGCGGTGGTGAGGACCGGCGCTGGCTGTGGCTGGCCTGCCGGATGGCACAGGATCTGTGGGACGAGGATCTCTGGTACGCGCTGGCAACCCTCGGCGTGCGACTCGCGCGCGACACCGGCGCTCTCACCATGCTCCCGGTCATGGCCAACTTCCTGGCGGTGTACAACGTGCATTCCGGCGCCTTTGCCGCCGCCGCGGCACTGACCGAGGAGGTCGGCGCGATCACGGAGGCGACCGGGATCCCGCCGCTGAACTACTCCGCGGTGATGCTGGCAGCGGCACGCGGCGATTACGAGCGGCTGCAGACGGTCGCCGAGGGGCCGCTGCAGGGAGCGATGACGCGTGGCGAGGGTTCAGCCTTCGGTGGATATGGGCGGTTCACCGCCTTGTTGCACAACGGTCACGGGCAGTACGGTGAAGCGCTTGCGGCCGCGAACCGGGCGTGCGAGTACGAGGACGTCATCTACTACGGCTGGTCGCTTGTCGAGCTGATCGAGGCCGGCGTTCGCAGTGGCCAGCGCGACGAAGCGGCCACCGCGCTGGATCGCCTGAGCGAACGCACCCAGGCGAGCGCGACAGAGTGGGCGCTTGGGATCGAAGCGCGCTGCCAGGCGTTGCTGAGCGACGACGAGCCCCTGTATGTGGAGTCGATCGAGCGCCTGGGGCGCAGCCGTGCGGTGCTCGAGCTCGCGCGGAGCCGACTCCTCTTCGGAGAATGGCTGCGCCGCGAGCACCGGCGCATCGACGCGCGCGACCAGCTCCGCGCGGCACATGACACGTTCAGTCGCATCGGGGCTCACGCGTTCGCCGAACGGGCCAGCCGCGAGCTTCTGGCCACCGGCGAGACCGCGCGCCGAAGTGCCGCGGACACACGCGACGATCTGACGCCTCAGGAAGTCCAGGTCGCGCGTCTGGCCCGCGACGGGCACACGAATCCGGAGATCGGGGCCCAGTTGTTCATCAGCCCGCGCACGGTCGAGTACCACCTCCACAAGGTGTTCCGCAAGCTCGACATCAGTACACGCAAGCAGCTCCGGGGCGCGCTGGTCGAGTCCTTTGCGTGATGAATCCGGTCCCGAGTCCGGTTGCCGCCGTCCGGAGGTCGCAGGGCATTGTCGATCGGCGTAGGCTTCCCGACACGCTGGCGCGGTGTCTGCGGAGATGAGGTTCCATGTCGGCGACCCAACTGAGGAACGTCGGAGAACTCGATAAGGCGCTATCGGTCGATCAGCACGGGATCGAGCCCATCCCTGACGGAGACCGTGATTCGACGGCATGGCAGCAGTTCTGGATCTGGTTCGGCGCCAACCTCTCGCCGCTTGCATGGGTGGTCGGAGCCATCGGTCCCGA
>DASXDW010000212.1:0-12804 GCA_036490435.1 Solirubrobacteraceae bacterium | reverse complement strand
CGCCGCCTCGGCGAGGCGGTGAGCGCCGTCCACGTCAGCGATATGGGGGGCGAGCTGCCACCGGGCCCATTCGACGCCGTCGTCTCCGCCCTGGCGATCCACCACCTCGAGCACGCCGACAAGCGCGCGCTGATGCGGCGGGTCCACGACGTGCTGCGCCGCGGTGGCGTGTTCGTCAACGCCGAGCAGGTCGACGGGCCGACGCCGCAGCTCACCGCGATCTACGCCCAGCGGTGGGCCGATGACTGCCGTGCGCTGGGCGCCACCGACGCGGAGATCGACGGCGCGCGCGAGCGCATGCGCCACGACCGCTGCACCGACGTCGGGACCCAGTTGGGCTGGCTGCGCGACGCCGGCTTCACCGCGGCCGACTGCATCTACAAGTCCTGGCGGTTCGCCGTCCTGATCGCACCAAAGGAGGCCTGACGCGCGATGAGCACCACACGTGACTGGGATGCCAGCACCTATGACCGCGTCTCCGCGCCCCAGCAGCGCTGGGCCGCCGAGCAACTGGACCGGCTCGAGTTGGCGGGTGACGAGGTGGTGGTCGACGCCGGCTGTGGCAGCGGCAAGATCACGCTCGAACTCATCCGGCGCGTCCCCCGCGGCACCGTCTACGCCGTCGACGCCGCGCCTTCCATGGTCCGGCACACCCAAGAGGCGGTCGGCGACCACGCCACCGCTCTGTGCCTGGACCTGGTGAAGCTCGACCTGCCCGAGCCCGTCGATGTCGTCTTCTCCAACGCCACCTTCCACTGGATTGCAGATCACGATGCGCTGTTCGGGGCCCTGGCTGCCAACATGAAACCTGGGGCGCGGCTACTGGCCCAATGCGGCGGTAAGGGCAACATCGACCGCTTCCGCGTCCTCGCCGACGAGATCGCCTTCGCCGAGCCGTTCGCGCCGTATTTCACCGAGTGGGTGCGCCCGTGGAACTACGCCACCGCCGAGGAGACCGCCGAACGCCTACAGCGCGCCGGCTTCCGCGACATCTCCACGTGGCTGGAGGACAAGCCCACGCTGCTCGAGGACCCACGGCCGTTCGTCAGCACCGTGTGCCTGGTGCGCCATCTGGACCCACTGCCTCCCGATCTGCGCGACCGCTTCATCGACAGCGTGCTCGAGCGCTACGGCACGCCCGTGGTGCTCGACTACGTGCGGTTGAACATGACCGCCCGCCGAGCGTGACACGGCCACGATCGGTAGCGTCCCCGCCTCGACCATGAGCGAACTGGAGCGCATCATCACCCTGCCGGGAGACGGGATCGGCCCAGAGATCATGGCGCCGACGCTCGAGCTTCTGGACGCCGTGGTCCCGGGACGCTTCGAGTACGAGGAGCACCTGTTCGGCGGGGCCGCCATCGACGCCCACGGCACCGCGCTGACCGATGACACGCTCGCGGCCTGCCGCGACGCCGACGCCGTCCTGCTCGCCGCCGTGGGCGGCCCCAAATGGGACACCACCGACCCCGACGCCCCCCGGCCCGAGCAGGGGCTGCTCGGCCTGCGCAAGGGACTGGGCCTGTTCGCCAACCTGCGCCCGGTACGGCCGTTGCCCGCGCTCTATGACGCCAGCCCGCTCAAGCGCGAGCTCATCGAGGGCACCAACCTGCTGGTTGTCCGCGAGCTCACCGGAGGGATCTACTTCGGAGCCAAGACGCGCACCGCCGACACCGCGTCCGACGACTGTGTCTATACGCGTGAGGAGATCGAGCGCATCGCCCGGGTCGCCTTCGGGGCCGCGCGCTCGCGCGTGACCAGCGTGGACAAGGCCAACGTGCTGGAGACCAGCCGGCTGTGGCGCGAGGTGGTGCGCGAGATCCACGCCGCCGAGTTCCCTCACATCGAACTCGAGCACCTGCTCGTCGACAACGCGGCGATGCGCCTGGTCTCGGCGCCCCGCCACTTCGAGGTCATCGTCACCGAGAACATGTTCGGCGACATCCTCTCCGACGAGTCGGCGATGCTCACCGGCTCGCTGGGCATGCTGCCCTCGGCCTCGCTGGGCAAGGACGGCCCCGGCATGTTCGAGCCCGTCCACGGCTCGGCCCCTGACATCGCCGGTCAGGGGATCGCCAATCCGCTGGCCATGTTCCTGTCTGCGGGCATGATGTTGCGGCACGGATTCTCCCTGGAAGACGAGGCCTCGGCGGTAGAATCGGCCGTCGAGCGTGCGCTGTCCGAAGGGTTGCGCACGCCCGATCTGGGGGGCGAGGCGACGACCGCCGAGGCCACCCGAGCGGTCCTGCAGCACCTGTAGCACCCCTTTAGCGCCGTCGCGTCGCACCGTCTTCAACATCAAGGAGCAGTCGTGGAACAAGCCGACCTCATCTGGCACAACGGAGAACTCGTTGCCTGGGAGGACGCGAAGATCCACGTACTGACCCACGGGCTGCACTACGGGACCGGCGTGTTCGAGGGCGAGCGCGCCTATGAGACGCCGGAGGGCCCGGCGATCTTCCGCCACCAGGATCACCTCAAGCGCCTGTTCGCGTCGGCAGAGCTCTACTACATGCCGATCCCGTACACGCTGGAGGAACTGCGCGCCGCCACCCACGAGCTGATCGCCGCCAATGGGCTGCCCGCGTGCTACATCCGCCCGATCGTCTATCGCGGCTATGGCCAGATGGGCCTCAACCCGCTCGACTGCGAGGTGAGCGTGTCGATCGCGGTATGGCCGTGGGGCGCTTACCTGGGCGCAGACTCCGCCACCCGGGGGGTCCGCGCCAAGGTGTCGAGTTGGCGGCGCATCTCCTCGGACTCGCTCATCCCGCAGGCCAAGGCCTCGGGGCAGTACCTCAACAGCGTGCTGGCCAAGATCGTGTCTGTGAAGTCCGGCTACGAGGAGTCGATCCTGCTCGACGCCCATGGCTTCGTCTGCGAGGGGACCGGAGAGAACATCTTCGTGGTGCGCGACGGGGTGATCCTGACCCCGCCGCACACCGCCGGCATCCTCGACGGCATCAACCGCAAGTCGATCATGCAGATCGCGCGGGACCTCGGCTACGAGGTGGTGGAGCGCAACCTGGCCCGCGCCGAGCTGTACCTGGCCGACGAGGTGTTCCTGTGCGGCACCGCCGCCGAGATGGTGCCGGTGCGCGAGATCGACGACCACCGGATCGGGGCGGGAGTATCCGGTGGCGGGCGGGGACCAATCACCGAGGCGGTCCAGACGGTCTTCCTCGACGCCCTGCACGGTCGCGATGCGCGCTACCAGGAGTGGCTGGACATCGTCAAGGTCCCCTCCCGCAGCGCCCCATGAGCACCCGGATCGAGCTCTATGACACCACCCTCCGCGACGGGATGCAGGGGGAGGGCATGTCGTTGTCGGCCGGAGAGAAGCTGCGCGTCGCCCACCGTCTCGACGAACTTGGGCTCGACCTCATCGAGGCCGGCTTTCCCAGCTCGAACCCCAAGGAGCTCGAGCTGTTCGGCCTGCTGGCCTCCGAGACGTTTGAGCACGCTCAGGTCTGCGCCTTCGGCATGACCCGCCGGCGCGGGGTGGCGGCCGACGCCGACCCGGCCCTGCGCGTCATCGCCGAGTGCTTTGCCCCGGTGTGCACCGTGGTGGGCAAGACATGGGGGCTGCACCTGGAGAAGGTCGTCAAGGTCGATCGCGACGAGAACCTGCGGATGATCTCCGACTCGGTGGCCTTCCTGATCGGGCAGCGCAAGCGCGTGATCTACGACGCCGAGCACTTCTTCGACGGCTACGCCGACGACAGCGACTACGCCCTGCGCTGCCTGGGCGCGGCGGTCGGAGCCGGCGCCGAGACGGTGGTGTGCTGTGACACCAACGGCGGGACGCTGCCCCATGTCGTCGGGGCGGCCATGACCGATGTCGTGGCGTCGATCGGCGCGCAGGCGCGGATCGGCATCCACACCCACGACGACGCCGGCTGCGGAGTGGCCAACGCGATCGCCGCGGTGATGGCCGGCGCCACCCACGTCCAGGGGACGATGAACGGCTACGGCGAGCGGTGCGGCAACGCCAACCTCATCTCGATCATCCCCAACCTTCAGCTCAAGCTCGGCTACGAGTGCCTCACCGAGGCTCAGCTGGCGTCGCTGACGCCGACGGCCAACTACATCGCCGAGCTGCTGAACTTCACCCCGGATCCCGACGCGCCCTATGTCGGGCGAAACGCCTTCGCCCACAAGGGGGGCATGCACGTCGCCGGTGTCAGCGCCGATCCGGCCACCTTTGAGCACATCGACCCCGAGATCGTCGGTAACCACCGTGAGCTGCTCATCTCCGAGCTCTCAGGCAAGGGGACGGTCCAGTCCCGCGCGCGGGAGGCGGGCATGGAGCTCGACGACGAGGTGGCGGCGCAGCTGGTGGAGCGCGTCAAGGACCTCGAGCACCGCGGCTATCACTACGAGGCCGCCGACGGGTCCTTCGAGCTGCTGTTGCGCAAGGAGACCGGCGACTACGAGCCGCTCTTCCGCCTGGAGTCCTGGCGGGCGATTGTGGAGAAGCGCGCGGACGGCCGCGTCGAGACCGAGGCCACAATCAAGATCTGGATCGGCGGCGAGCGCTACGTGCGCACCGCCGAGGGCAACGGTCCCGTCCATGCGCTGGACAAGGCTCTGCGCGAGGCGCTGGTCGAGATCTATCCCCACCTGCGCGACATCGAACTGGTCAACTTCAAGGTCCGCATCCTCGACGAGACCAAGGGCACCGGCGCAGTGACCCGCGTGCTCCTGGACGCGTCGGACGGCGAGAAGGTGTGGGGCTCGATAGGGGTGTCCGAGAACGTGATCGAGTCCTCCTGGGAGGCGCTCGTGGACTCGCTTGAGTACGGGGCGCAGCGTCCGAGCCTCGGGCGCCTGTCCGGCGGTGCGGCCGCCGCCCCGCGGAGCTCGTGACCGGCACGAGCGTCGAGCAGATCCCGTTGGCCCGGCCGATCCTCGGTCCCGAGGAGGAGGAGCGGGTGCTGGCGGTGCTGCGCTCCGGCCAGCTGTCCCTGGGGCCGCTGCTGGGCGAGTTCGAGCGCGCCTTCGCGGCTCGGCTCGGCGCCGGGTATGGGGCGGCGGTGTCCAGTGGGACCGCCGGGCTGCATCTGGCGCTACGCGCCGTCGAGGTATCTGACGGCGACGAGGTGATCACGTCCCCGTTCTCGTTCGTGGCCTCGGCCAACGTTGCGCTGTATGAACGTGCCCGCCCGGTGTTCGCCGACATCGACCCGGTGACGCTCTGCGTGGACCCCGAGGCGGTTGCCGCGGCGATGACACCCCGGACGGCGGCGCTACTGCCCGTGCACGTGTTCGGCTACCCGGCGGACATGGAGGCGCTGGAGGCGCTGGGGCTGCCGATCGTGGAGGACGCCTGTGAGGCGCTGGGCGCCACCTACCCCGATGGCGTGGCCGTGGGCGCGCGCGGGCACCCTGCGGTCTTCGCCTTCTACGCCAACAAGCAGCTGACCACGGGCGAGGGCGGGATGGTGACGACGGCGGACGCGTCGGTCAAGGAGCGCCTGGACTCCGAGCGCAACCAGGGCCGGGCGCCGGACATGGGCTGGCTCGACCACGACCGGCTGGGCTTCAACTACCGCCTGTCGGACATCGCCTGCGCCTTGGGCCTGGCCCAACTCGGGCATCTCGACGACATGCTGGCCGGCCGGGCCCGGGTGGCCGCCCTCTACCGCGAGGCCCTGGCGGGGGTGGAGGGGCTGGAGCTGCCCTGTCCCGACGCCGGCGGCAACCGCCGCGGCTGGTTCGTCTACGTCGTCCAACTGCCGCGTGAGGCCGGTCGCGACGATGTCGTCCGTGCCCTGGCGCAGCGCTCGATCCCGAGCAAGCCGTACTTCCCTGCCATCCATCTGATGTCGTTCTACCGCGAGCGCTTCGGCCACCGCGAGGGCCAGTTCCCGGTCTGCGAGGACGTGGCGGCACGGTCGATCGCGCTGCCCTTCTTCCCGAGCATGACCGAGGGCCAGGTGCAGCGCGTCGGCGATGAGCTGCGCGCCGTTCTGGAGCGCTAAGCGGTGTCGCGCTTCGCCGAGCCCCAGGACGCGGCCTTTCGACGGCTCAACGACTCGATCGGCTTCGACTGGCGCCTGAGCCCCTATGACGTGGATCAGTCGCTCGCCCACGCCGCGATGCTCGCGGCGCAGGGGATCATCTCCGAAGCCGATGGGGCCGAACTGCGACGCGGCCTGGAGCAGGTGCGCGGGGAGCTCACCGACGGCACGTTCGCGTTCGCCGAAGGCGACGAGGACATCCACATGGCCATCGAGCGGCGCGTCACCGAGATCGTGGGGCGCGTCGGCGGCCGCCTGCACACGGCGCGCTCGCGCAATGACCAGGTGGCCACCGACGTCGCAATGTTCGTGCGCGCACACGCGCACGAGGCGCTGGAGCGGCTGGACCGCCTGGGACGCACGCTGGTGGACGTGGCCGAGGGCCACCTGGACTGGTCGATGCCCGGCTACACGCACATGCAGCGCGCCCAGCCGATCTACCTCAGCCATCACCTGCTCGCCTATTTCTGGATGGTGGTCCGGGACATGCGCCGCTTCGAGGCGGTGATCGCCGCCACCGGCCGGCTGCCGCTCGGCGCCGGAGCGTTGGCCGGTGTCAACTTCGACACCGACCGCCGAGCGGTGGCCGCGGCCCTGGGCTTCTCCGAGGTGGCCGAGAACTCGGTGGACGCCGTCTCCAACCGCGACTTCGTGCTCGACTACCTGGCAGCGGCGGCGACGTGTGCCACCCATCTGTCGCGGTTGGGCGGCGAGATCGTGCTGTGGTCCACTGAGGAGTACGGGTTCTGCGAGGTGTCGGACGCGTGGGCGTCGGGCTCGTCGATCATGCCCCAGAAGAAGAACCCGGATGCCGCGGAGCTGCTCCGGGCCAAGGCGCCGCGCCTGGTCTCGAACCTGGTGGCGCTGCACGGGGTGATGCACGGCCTCCCGCTCACCTACAACAAGGACATGCAGGAGGACAAGGAGCCGCTGTTTGACTCCTCCGACACGCTGGAGCTGTGCCTGGACGCCGCCGCCGGGATGCTGGCGACGATCACCTTCAAGCGCGAGCGGCTGGCCGCGGCGGCCGCCGATCAGTTCCTGGCCGCCACCGATATCGCCGACCTGCTGGTGCGACGCGGCGTTCCGTTCCGCGAGGCCCACGGGGTGGTGGCGGGCCTCGTGCGTCAGGCGCTGGACGCGGGCAAGCTCCTCTCCGACCTCACGCCCACTGAGCTGACGGCCCAGTCGCCCGCGCTCGATGAGGAGTTCTACCGCCTCCTCCAGGACGGGGCGTGGCTGGAGACCAAGGTGTCCGAGGGCGGGACGTCGCTGGACCGGGTGCGCGAGCAGCTCGAGCGGGCTCGCGCTGCGCTCCGGTGAAGCGGTGAAGCGCGCATTCTTCGACCGGCCGGTGCTCGAGGTCGCGCGCGACCTGGTGGGGTGTGTGGTCACTCACGGCGACACCGCGGGGGTCATCGTGGAGACCGAGGCCTACCACGACTCCGAGCCCGCCTCCCACGCCTTTGTGGGGCTGACCCCCCGGACGCGAGTCCTGTTCGGGTCGCCCGGGCGGGCCTACGTCTACTTCTCCTACGGGATGCACTGGATGCTCAACGCGGTGTGCGAGCCCGCAGGGGTGGGGGCCGCGGTGCTCATCCGCGCGCTGGAGCCGGTGCAGGGCATCGATCACATGCGCGAGCGGCGTGGGATGGATGCAGTGCGCCAACTGTGCTCGGGCCCGGGGAAGCTGACCCAGGCGCTGGGAATCGGCCCGGAGCTCAACGACACCGATCTGCTGCGTGGCCCGGTGCGCTTCTCCGGCCGGCCTCGGGCCTGGCGCGACATCGCCATCGATGTCGACGTCCGTGTGGGCATCACCAAGGCGCCTGAGCTGCCGTGGCGGTTTCTCGCCGCGGGCAACCGGTACGTGTCGCGCCCGGTGCGGCGCGCGGCCGCGGCTTAGCCGCCTCCGCCCAGGCCCGCGCCGCCACTGGCGCCGCCGGTGCCGCCGGTCCCGCCGCCGGTGTCACCTCCGCCGGTGCCGCCCCCCGTCCCGCCGCCGGTTCCGCCGCCGGTGTCGCCTCCGGTGGCCCCTCCGCCGGTTCCGCCTCCGGTGGCCCCTCCGCCGGTTGCGCCGCCGCCGGTCGTGCCGCCGGTGCCGCCTGCCCCGGTGGCGCCACCGGTGCCGTTGGTACCCGTGCCCGCCCCAGTGGCGGGTGTCGTGCCGGTGGAGCCGCTGGACGGAGCGCTGGGAGTGAACCCGGTGCCCGTGTCACCGGTCCCCACGGTGCCGGTGCCCGTCGCCGAACTCGACCCGTTCTTCTTGTGCGGGTGCTTGCCGTATTCGACGGCCTCTTCGGCGTTGATCTGGAGCGCCTGGACCATAAAGTTGCGCCAGATGTTGGCGGGGAAGGTGCCGCCCTCGACCGGCTGGCCGTTGTACAGCGTGGTCATCGGGATCAGCTTGTTGGGGTAGCCGACCCACACCGCCGTGGTGAACTGGGGCGTCCAGCCGACGAACCAGGCATCGCCGTAGTTGGAGGTGGTGCCGGTCTTGCCGGCCACGTCGACGCCGGAGATCGCCGCGGATGTAGCGGTGCCGTGCTCCACGACGCCCTGGAGCAGCTCGTGGATGACCGCTGCCGTGGTCGCCGGGAGCACACGCTTGTACTTCGGTGTGGCGTACAGCTCGGACTTGCCACGGCACTTGATCTTCACGCATTGGATCTGCGCGATGCCGACCGGCCCCTCGTGGGGGGCGCCCAGCCCGGGGGCGAACACCCGCTGCCCGCCCGTGGCAATTGTCTCGTAGGCATGCGCCATGTCCAACGTGGTCACGCCCTGCTTGAGCCCCCCGATGATCATCGCGTAGTTGGTGGAGACGGGCGAGCGGATGCCCATCTTCCTTGCCATCTTGGAGATGTTCTTGGTCCCGACCCCCGGGGAGAGGCCCAGCTGGGTGAAGACGCTGTTGTCTGAGACCTCGGTGGCCGCGGCCAGGCTGATCGGCCCCGAGTACTCGTTGCCGAAGTTCTTGACCATGTAGTGCTCCTTGCCGCCGCTGTTGGGCACGATCAGGTCAAGGGGCTTGGAGTCGAACACCGAGCTCGGTCCGTAGCCCTTCTGAAGGGCCACGGCGAGGGTGAACGGCTTGAACGCCGAGCCTGGCTGGCGAAAGCCCTCGGTGGCCAGGTTGAACGGGTACTTCGGGAAGTCCTCGTCGCCGTTGACGAGCGGCCCGCCGACCATCGCCCGCACCTGGCCGGTCCGATTGTCGATCGCCACCAGCGACGCGGCGGGCAGGCCCGATCCGCTCGGCAGATCCTCGCGGATCGCCGCCACGGCGGCGTCCTGCATCTTGAGGTCGATCGTGGTGCGGATCTTCAACCCGCCGTAGTAGGCGCGATAGCCGGCCACGCTGGGCGAGACACCACCGCGCTCCATCGCCGCCACCACCTGGGGCCCCACCCAACTGGTGAAGTACGGTGCGGCCGGCGGCTCTTCGGGCTGCTCGATGTCGGTCGCGGTGGGCAGCGGCGAGTTGCGGAAGTCGTCGTACTGCTGGCGCGAGATGTCGCCGATGTTGAGCATGTCCTTCAGAACCAAGTCGCGCCGCGCCTTGGCGGCCGATCGGGTCTCGGCCTGGAGCGGGTTGAACGCCGACGGGTTGGCCACCATGCCGGCCAGCAGCGCAGCCTGGGCCGGGTTCAGCCGCGACGAGCACGAGGGCAGCGGCGCGTCCCCGCATCCGTCCGTTTCGCCGTCGCTGGCGGCGTTGGGGTCGTACTTCAGCGCCTTGCCGAAGTACACCCGGGCCGCCGACTCCGCGCCGTAGGCGCCGTTGCCGAAGTAGATGGAGTTCAGGTACTCCCCGAGGATCTTCTCCCTGGGCCACTCGCGGGTCAGGTGGTAGGCCAGGGCGGCTTCACGGAGCTTCTCGAACACGGTGCGGTTGCCCTCCGCGGCCAACGCGTTCTTGACGAACTGCTGGGCGATGGTCGAGGCACCCTGGCGGGAGCCCCCGGTGACGTCGGCCACGAAGGCACGGGCGACGCCCTTGATGTCCACGCCCGGATCGGACCAGAAGCGCTTGTCCTCGACGGCCACGATCGCCTGGCGCATCATCGGCCCCAACCGATCGAACTTGTCGATGACCTCGCTGTTGGGTGGCGCGAGGAGGCCGATCTTGCGCCAGTGGTCGTCGTAGAGGTAGGAGTTGGTCCCCAGCTTCTGATACTCGGCGCGGTTCTCGATCTGAGGCAGGTCAGACGCGACCGCCATCATCATCCCGAAGATCGTGGAGACGATCGCGAGGGCGCCGAGGCCGAGCAGGATCCAGAACAGCCGCAGCTTGCGGACCTTCGGCTTGCGCCGCCGGCCATCCTTGCGGCGGCGGAACCGTCGCTTGGGCGGCGCGAACGGGATCGGAGCTCTGGGATCCCGCGGCTCGCTGTTGGTGTCGTCGTCGTCGTCGCTCATGCGATCGCGTCCAGCGCGGAGCCGACCGTGGCAACGGCACTGGTGAGGTGGAAAACCCAGCGTAACTCTAGGACGGGCGGGCTTCCCAGGCGGCGGCGAGAGTGTAGTGCATCCGCGACGCTGCACTAGCATCGGCCCCGATGCCGCCCGACCGCTCCAAAGAGGCTGCCTGGCTGACGCGCAACGTCGTCGATTGCCTGCCGGAGGGGCTCCTGGAGCGCAAGCTGGGGGAGGGGCGGCCGCTCCGAGTCAAGCTCGGCGTCGACCCCACGGCGGCCGACATCCACCTCGGTCATACCGTGGTGCTCCAGAAGCTCCGTGAGTTTCAGGAGCTTGGCCACACCGTCGTGCTCATCATCGGCGACTACACCGCTCGCGTCGGCGATCCGAGCGGTCGTTCGACGCTGCGGCCGGTGTTGTCAGGCGAGGAGATCGAGGCCAACGCGCGGACGTACCAGGAGCAGGCGCTCAAGGTGCTAGACGAAGGAGCGCTCGAGGTCCGGTTCAACGGCGAGTGGCTGGACATGTCCATGGAGCAGCTCTTCGCTCTCACCCGGACCACCACCGTGGGCCAACTGTTGGAACGCGACGACTTCTCCAAGCGCTACGCGGCGCGCGAGCCGATCTCCGTGCTCGAGCTCCTCTATCCGCTGCTGCAGGGCTATGACTCGGTCGCCGTCCGCGCCGATGTGGAGTTGGGGGGGACTGACCAGAAGTTCAATCTGCTGCTGGGGCGCAACATCCAGCGCGCCTACAACCAGCCCGAGCAGGTGATCATCACCATGCCCCTGCTCACCGGCACCGACGGCGAGCGCAAGATGTCCAAGTCCTACGGCAACCACATCGGCGTCGCCGACCCACCGGAAGAGATCTACGGGCGCACGCTCAGCATCCCGGACACGGCGTTGCCCGATTGGTATGCGCTGCTGCTGGGAACCGAGCCGGGCCCCGCGCTCAGCCCCCGCGACGCCAAGCGCGCGCTGGCCCGAGCCCTGACCACGCGTTTCTATGACGCCGAGGCGGCACGGGCGGCGGAGGAGAGCTTTGACCGGCTCCACATCCGCCGCGAGATCCCCGAGGACGTCCCCGTCGTGCGCTGGACGCTCAACGGCTCGGGCACCGTGCACCTGCCCGCCCTGCTGGCGCAGGCGTTCTCAGTCTCCACCTCGGAGGCGCGGCGGGGGCTCAGCCAGGGTGCAGTCCGGGTCGACGGCGAACCGCTGGCCGGCGATGTCCTGGATGTGCCCGTCAGTGAACTGAACGGCCGGGTCCTGCAGTTGGGGAAGCGCCGCTTCGCGCGGGTGGAGATCGTCGAGTAGGTCCGGGAGGGCGCGATGGCCGTGAACGGCGGGATACTGCGCCTGCAGACGCAGGGCCACGGGGACATCGTCGACCTCACCGAGGGCGTGGCCCGCGTCGTGGCCACCAGCGGGGTGGAGCGGGGCCTGGTCGCCGTGTTCGCCGTGGGCGCCACGGTGGGCGTGACCACCATGGAGTACGAACGCGGGGGCGTCTCGGATCTCCAGCGCCTGCTGGACGCGCTCATCCCGGCCGAGGGCGACTACGAGCACAACCGGCTCAACCACGACACCAACTCCCACGCTCACCTGCGCGCCGCGATCATCGGACCGTCGGAGACGATCCCCGTGATCGAGGGCCGGCTGACGCTGGGAACCTGGCAGCAAATCGTCCTCATCGACTTCGACGATCGCCCACGTGACCGCACGGTCAGCGTCCAGGTCCTATGCTGAGCGGTAGCCGCGCGAGTCCGCGCCCCACCGAAACCGTCGTCCGCGACGATGCCGATGTGGAGCGCTATACTTGTCGGTCCGCCCCGGGGCCGGTTCAAGGACCCGGGCGCGCCCCTGAGGAGGATCACCCTCCTACAAGAGGTGCGACGGTCTTTGAAAACTCAACAGCATGCACACTCTTCGGCCGAACCCCGGCCGAGAGATGTGTCCAGGTTCGACACCGTCGCTTGAACGTTCCCCTTGGGGAGCAGCTCAAACGGCGGTCCAGAATTAACCCCGTCTTGCGTTCCGGAGCCCCCTGTGTACATCGGGCTCCTAGCCTCCCGGCTCTGCCGGTGGGTGATGCGGATTCTCCGGCCTCGTGCCGGCGGATCGTGGGCGCAAGGGCCTGATCCCACCAGGGACAGGCCCAGGATTCGGAGCAGTCGCCGGTCGTGACACAGTTTGCGGCCACTCGAGGCTCCGAGTATTCCTGACGACTCTTTGTGGAAGTTCTTCACGGAGAGTTTGATCCTGGCTCAGGACGAACGCTGGCGGCGTGCCTAACACATGCAAGTGGAGCGACGACCCGGGCTTCGGCCCGGTGCAAAGCCGCGAACGGGTGAGTA
>DASXDW010000100.1:0-106626 GCA_036490435.1 Solirubrobacteraceae bacterium | reverse complement strand
GCCGCGGTGACCAGCTCCACCGCCAGCACCCGGGTCAGGCCGTCCACGGCGCGCCGCAGCTTGCGCGCGGCCGACCAGCCCATCGACACGTGGTCCTCCTGCATCGCAGAGCTCGGGATCGAGTCGACCGAGGCGGGCACGGCCAGGCGCTTGAGCTCGGACACGATCGAGGCCTGCGTGTACTGGGCGATCATCAGCCCCGAGTCGACCCCCGGGTCATGGGCCAGGAACGCGGGCAGGCCGTGGCTGCGCGCGGCGTCCAGGAAGCGATCGGTACGCCGCTCGGCGATGCTGGCGACATCGGCGACGACGATCGCCAGGAAGTCGAGCACATAGCCCAGCGGCGCCCCATGGAAGTTGCCGTTGGAGGCCACCCGACCGTCGGACGCGATCACCGGGTTGTCGATCGCCGCCGTGAGCTCGCGCTCGGCCACCGCCGCGGCGTGGGCCACCGTGTCCCGGGCCCCGCCGGCGACCGCCGGGCCACAGCGCAGCGAGTAGGCGTCCTGCACCCGCGGATCCTCGGGGCCGCGGTGGCTGGCCACGATCGGGCTGCCGGCCAGCACGGCGCGCATGTTGGCGGCCGACGCCGCCTGGCCGCGCTGCGGGCGCAGCGCCTGCAGATCGGCGGCGAACACCGCATCGGTGCCGAGCAGGCCCTCGACGCTCAGCGCCGCGGTGATGTCGGCGGTGGTGAGCAGGCACCGCAGGTCCTCGAGCGCCAGCAGCAGCATGCCCAGCATGCCGTCGGTGCCGTTGATGAGGGCGAGTCCCTCCTTCTCGGCCAGCTCGACGGGCGTGATCCCCGCACCTGCCAACGCCTCGTCCGATGGCAGCAACGCCCCATCGACATCGCGGCAATCCCCTTCCCCCATCAATGCCAGCGCACAGTGCGCCAGCGGCGCGAGGTCCCCCGAGCAGCCCAGCGAGCCGAACTCGTAGACCACCGGCGTCAGCCCGGCGCTCAGCATCGCCGCGTACGCGGCCGCCGTGTTCCGGCGGACTCCGGTGTGGCCGGTCGCCATGGTCGAGAGGCGCAGCAGCATCATCGCCCGCACCACCTCGCGCTCCACCTCCTGACCCGACCCGGCGGCGTGGCTGCGGATGAGCGACCGCTGCAACTGGGTGCGACTCTCACGCGGGATGTGCCGGCCGGCCAGGGCCCCGAAGCCCGTCGAGACGCCGTAGTGGGGCCGAACGTCCTGGGCGAGAGCGTCGATCGTGGCGCGCCCGGCGTCGATCGCGGCCAGCGCCGAGGGGGACAGCTGCACCGGCGCGCCGCCCCGGGCTACGGCGACGACGTCGGCGGGCGAGACCGGGCCGACGCCGAGAGTGATGGTGGTGGGTGAGGTCGTCATTGGCCTCGTAGTTTGCGCAAGTTCCAACAAGGACGAGCGTTCCAGGGATCAACGCTCACCGGAAAGGAGAACCGCCCCAGATGTTCCGACGTTCCGCAGGGTCGCTGGTCTGCGCCCTGCTCGCCCTGCTCGCCGCCGCCACCGCCGCCACCGCCGCTCGAGCCCCGCGCATCTGGTTCCCGTCAAACCGGCTGCCGCTCGCCCACGCCACCCGGCTCGGAGCCGCCTCGTCGTCGCAGCGCATGGAGGTCGGCGTCGGCCTGAAGGACCCGCACCCGGCCGCCGAGCAGAAGCTCATGGCAGCCCAGCAGAACCCGGCCAGCCCGCAGTACCACCACTTCCTCGCCCCCGCCCGGTACGACAAGCGCTTCGGCGTCTCCAAGGCGACCTTCCGTCGCACGCTGAGCTGGCTGCGCACCGGCGGGGCCACGATCGTCGACACCGCCGGCGCCCGCGACTTCGTCGAGATCTCGGCACCGGTCTCCCAGATCGACAAGCTGTTCGCCACCACCGTCGGCAGCTACGAGGCCAAGGGCGTGCACTTCCTGGCCAACGAGAGTGCACCCAGCGTGCCCGCCGGGCTGAACGTCCTCACGGTGATGGGCCTCAACACGCTCATCCACCCCACCACCCCGCTGGCCGGCGCCACCGCCGCCGACCGTGCGCCCGGCTCCAGCCTGCTGGGCCGCGCCACAGATCCCGCCGCGCTGAAGTCGATCGCCGGCGAAGGGAGCCTCGTCAACTCGATCAGCTCGAGCCTGGGCGTCGCGGGCATCCTCGGCAAGACCGCCGCAGGCGCGCCCAGCATCCCGGCCGCTCTCACGCCCCAGCAACTGTGGAGCGTCTACGACATGCCGTCGGCCAACACCGGGCAGGGCCAGTCGGTCGCGGTCATGGGCTCAGGCGACTCGAGCACGACGGTCAAGGACCTCGCCCTTTTCGAGCAGCAGTCCAAGCTCCCGCAGGTCCCGGTCAAGGTCACCGACATCCCCAAGGACGGCGACTTCTCCGACACCGGCGGGAACGTCGAGTGGGAGCTCGACACGCAGGCCTCCACCGGCATGGCGCCCAGCGTCAAGCAGGTGCACCTGTACTTCTCCCAGCACCTCGTCGACCCTGACGCGGAGGCCGACTTCGCCAAGTGGGTCGATGACCGCAACGGCCCCAAGCAGGCCAACGCCTCCTTCGGAGAGTGCGAGACGACGCCCGCCAACGCGACGCTCGAGAGCACCGTCCCCACCCAGTTCAACAACAACCAGGACCAGAACGCGCTCTACGGCACCGGCGCCCCGAATGCGCTCGAGCCCGTCGCCGACCAGACGCTGCGCCAGGGGGTGCTGGAGGGCCGGACCCTGTTCGCGGCCACCGGCGACACCGGCTCCTCGTGCCCGGTCCTGGTGCTCGGGCCCGAGGTGGGCGCCGGCAACGGCGTGCTCAACCAGGGCATCCCGATCGTCAACTACCCGGCGGCGAGCCCGTACGTGGTCGCGGTCGGCGGCACCGTCCTGTACCCCGACACCGACAACACGCGTGGCCTGGAGTACCCCTGGCCCTACACCGGCGGCGGCCAGAGCTTCTTCATCCCGGCGCCGAGCTTCCAGTCAGGCGTGAGCGGCGTGGACCGGCCCTGTCTGTCTGATGTGAGCGGCAACCCGAACACGAGTGGGGTCACCTGCCGGGGGATCCCTGACGTGGCCGACGAGTCGGGCGACATCGCCACCAGTTCCTACGACATCTACTCCGACGAACTGGGCGGCGCCTCGGGCGAGGGCGGGACGAGCCTCTCCTCGCCGCTGATGATGGGCATGTGGGCACGCGTCCAGGCCGCCGCCCGCGGCGGGACCGGCTTCGCCGACCCGCTCATCTACGCCGTCGGCAAGAACGCCACACAGGACGCGGCGGATTTCAACGATTACGAGGTCGGCACCAACGGCGCGTATCAGGCGCTCCCCGGGTGGGACTACGTCACCGGCTGGGGCACGCCCAACCTGACGCCGTTCATGAAGGACGTCGACCACGGCAGAACGGCTCCGATCCAGACGGGTTAGCGACCCAGAGAGCAGACGCGGGAGCGGTGTCCGGGCGCTCGGGAGGCGCCCGGGCACCGCACAGTCGGGTCTGGGAGCATCGCTGCCATGCCCAATACCCCCAACGTCTACGAGCAGCAGTTCGAATTCGACGACACCGACCCTCCCGGCTACCGCTGCGCCGTGGCCCGCATCGGCGTCGCCGCCGGCGGCAAGGACCAGGTCATCAAGGAGTTCGAGATCCCGCCGGGCGAGACGCTGTGCCCGTACCACTACGAGTACGAGGAGGAGTGGCTCCTGGTGCTGGAGGGCACCGCCACCGTGCGCACGCCTGACGGCGAGCACGTCGCCCCGCGGGGAGCGCTGATGTGCTTTCCCGCCGGGCCCGCGGGCGCCCACAAGGTCACCAACCCAGGCGAGGAACCGGTGCTGGCGCTGATGTGGTCAAGCGCCCGTGAGCCGTCGGTGTCCGTCTATCCCGACAGCGACAAGATGGGCGTCTGGGCGGGCGAGGATCACGTGCTCCTGCGCCGCTCAGACGGCCACGTCGACTACTACGAGGGGGAGCAGTAGGGGCTCGCCGCGCAAGCGGCATCGCCCCCTGCGCCTACACCCCGGCCATCGTCACCTGCGTGAGGCGCAGGTGGTTGCCTGACGGGTCACGGAAGCCGGCGTCGATCCCGTAGGGGCGCTCCTCGGGCTCCTCCACGAACTCCACGCCGCGGCCCTTGAGCTCCTCGAAGTCCCCGCGGCAGTCCTCGGTGGTGAGGAACACCGTCGCGGCGACGCCCTTGGCCATCACGGCCTCGATCTGCGCGACCGTTTCGGCCTCGAACACCGGCGGGCCGGGGATGGCCATGAGCACGATGGCGACATCGTCCTGGCCGGGAGGGCCCACGCTGAGCCAGCGAAAGTCGCCGAGCTCGGGGATGGTCACGTCGGATTTGATCTCCATGCCGACCTTCTGGGTGTAGAAGGCGAGAGCCTCGTCCTGATCGTGGACCCATAGCTGTGCACTGGCGATGCGGATCATTTTCTCCTCCAAACGGATGGGAATGAACTGATGCCGAGCACGCTAATCGGCCGCCGTTTCGCTGTCTTCTCGAAATGTGCTGCGTTGCGGGCGGCCGTAGGCGCGCACGACACAGCTGGGCACGACGGCCCGCGACGCGGCCGGCGGGAACGCGATGCGGTAGGCGGTGGGCGACACGCCGTACGTGCGGGTGAAACTCGAGGTGAACGAGCCGAGGCTCTGCAGCCCGACCGAGAAACAGATGTCGGCCACGGAGCGATCGGTGTTGCGCAGCAGCGTGGCCGCCCGTTCCAGGCGGCGGGTGAGCAGGTAGACGTGCGGCGAGACCCCGAAGGCCCGTCGGAACTCGCGGCTGAAGTGCGCTCGCGAGAGGCCCGCTGCGGCCGCCATGTCATCAACGCTGAGAGGATCGGCGTAGCGCGAGTCGGCCAGGTCCCTGGCGCGGAGAAGGTGGCGGGCACGCGGCACGTAGAGCATGGCCTCTGAGTATCCCAGCGCCCGCTGCCGCTCACTGAACCGCCGGCAGCACGAGCCGGGACGGATGCCCGGCATCACGCACGATCCCGATGTCCACCGCGCGCAGGGTGGCCGAGGTGGCCTTCGCGGGATCCTCGCCGGTGCCGGGGTTGCGCGCGTAGCGCGGGTGCGCGCCGGAGGAGATCTGCAGGCGGATCCGGTGCCCGGCGGCGAAGCGGTGGCCGATCGGCCATAGCGCGAAGCGCACGTGCCACGCGCCATCCTCCAGCTGCGTAAAGCGGCCCGGCGCGACGCTGGCCAGCGCGTCGCAGACGTTGCGCGAGACCCCGCCGGCATCGACATCGCAGACGCGCGCGAACACGTCGAACCAGGGCGCGCTGGCTGTCAGCCACAACTCGACGAACACGTGCCCGATCGCCTCGAGGGTCTGGGGCAGCACCGGGCCGGTGTAGGTGATCACGTCGGGGCGCGCCTCGAGCGGGGCGTTGTCGACCACGGGGGTGCGCGAGAGCAGCACCGGGCCGCCCAGGGCCGGCGTGGGGTCAGTCGGGTCGTAGCGATAGGCGTCGGCCCCGCCGGAGCCCAGACCTGAGCCAGAGCCCGCGCCCGCGCCCGCGCCCGCCGGATCGTCACCCAGCGCCCCGCCCGCCGCCAAATAGAACGATCTATCCAGCGACGGCGGCGGCCAGCTCGGCAGGTCGCGCCACCCACCGCCGGTGCGCTCACCGGTCACCATCAGTCGCACCGGGGCGGTCCGGACGAGCCGATCGTCACCGAGCAGGTGCGCCCGCATCCACGCCAGCCCCTCGCGCTCAGACGCCGCCGCGAGCCCGCTCGATGTATGGGCCCAGGGCCCGATGAGCAACTGCGGCGGGCGACCGGCACGCTCGAGCGCCTCGTAGTCGGCCAGCATCCAGGGCAGCAGGATGTCGTACCAGCCGCCGACGAACTGGACGGGGGCGGTGACGTGGGGCACCTCGTGCGAGAAGTCGCGGCGCACCCAGTACGGGTCCTCCCGAGCGGGGCTGGCGAACGCCTCCTGAAACCATTCGACGGGCGCGCCGGTCAGCCGCTCGTCCAGCGAGGTCAGCGGCAGCTCGGAGACGACGGCGCCCAGGCCCCGCAGGGCGCGGTCGATCGACACCAGTCCCAGCCGGTGCTCCTGCATGGCCACGATGATCAGCCAGGAGGCGAGCGTCTCCAGCGACAGGCTCGCGCCGGCGTAGGTCTGCGAATGGAACTCCGAGGCGGAGACCTGGACCGACATCGCCGCCAGGTCCTCCCCGGCCGGCTCGGCGACCGCCCACTGCACGAAGCCCAGGTAACTGGGCCCGAGCATCGCGACCGGCCCGGCATGCCACGGCTGCGCGCGCAGCCAGCGCAGCGTCGCCAGGCCGTCGGCTCGCTCGTCGAACGGGCTGAACGTGCCGCCGGAGCCGAAGGTGCCGCGCACGCTCTGGATCACCGCCTGCAGGCCGCGCTCGGCCAGCAGCCGACCGAAGAGCAGCCCGACGAACTGGCGCCGGCCGTAGGGCGAGCGTACGAGCACCGTGGGCCTGGGGCGGTCGGCGCCCTCGCGCGCCACCCAGCGGTCGGCCAACAGCACCGCACCGTCGTCCATCAGCGCGCCGAGGTCACGACGACACACCACGTCCAGGGTCTCGGCGCGCGGGAGCCGCATGCGCCGCGCGATGATCTGGCTCGGAAGGCTCAACCGAGGTTCCGCGCCCAGCTCATGGGTAGAGGATGGCATGACCTCGCCCCGGAGCCGGAGATAATGCCCGCAATGCCAAAGGAAGCGAAGCTCACGCAGACCCCGGGAGGCAAGGCGCCCAAGGGCGCCGGCTGGTTTGTGCTCAACGCCCGCGAGGCGCGCTGGCTCACCGGTGACTTCGGCGCCTACACCCGGTTCGAGGGCGCAGAGCGCTGGAAGCACCTGGGCTTCAACATCGGCGTCCTGGAGCCCGGCCAGCCGGCCTGCTACTACCACGCCGAGAACGATCAGGAGGACTTCCTGGTGCTCAGCGGCGAGTGCCTGCTGCTCATCGAGGGCCAGGAGAGGCCACTCAAGGCCTGGGACTTCGTCCACTGCCCGCCGTGGACCGAGCACGTCTTCGTCGGCGCGGGCGATGGGCCGTGCGCGGTACTGGCGGTGGGCAGCCGCACCGGCGACCAGACGATCTATCCCGTCTCAGAGGTGGCGCTCCGCCACCGCGCCGGGGTCAGTCGCGAGACCCGGGACCCGTCCACGGCCTATGCCGAGATCGCCGACGACGTCGAGACCCCGTACCAGGACGGCTGGCTACCCGAGGCGTAGATGGGCGAGTTCGACGCGCTGACGGTGCTGGTCACCGGGGCCAACACCGGGATCGGCCGCGCCACCACCGAGTCGCTGGCCTCCGGGGGTGCCACCGTGTACATGGCCTGCCGCAATCAGGCCAAGGCCGTGCCGGTGCGCGAGGAGATCGCCGCCGCGACGGGCAACGCCAACCTGCACCTGGTGACCCTCGACCTCGCCGATCTGGCGTCGGTGCGGGCGTGCGCCGACGCGTTCTGCCAGACCGGCGCGCCGCTGCACGTGCTCGTCAACAACGCCGGCCTGGCCGGCAAACGCGGCACGACCGCGGGCGGCTTCGAGCTGGCCTTCGGCACCAACCACGTCGGACCGTTCCTCCTCACCAACCTCCTGCTCGACCGCCTGCGCTCCAGTGCTCCCGCCCGCATCGTCACCGTCTCCTCCGAGGGCCACTACCGCGTCGACGGGATCGACTACGACGCGGTCCGCCGACCCACCCGCACCCGCACGGCGTTTCACGAGTACTGCGTGTCCAAGCTCGCCAACGTGCTCCATTCCCAGGAGTTGGCCCGGCGCCTGGACGGCTCAGGGGTGACGACATACTCGCTGCACCCCGGCACGATCGCCTCCGACGTCTGGCGCGAGGTCCCCTGGCCGATCCGACCCCTCCTCAAGCTGCGCATGCGCTCACCGGAGGAGGGCGCTCAGACGTCGCTGTACTGCGCCACCTCGCCCGACGTTGCCGGCGAGTCCGGGCTCTACTACGACGACTGCCGGCGCAAGGAGCCCAGCCGCCACGCGACTCCAGAGGCCGGCGCCGAGCTGTGGGAGCGCAGCGAGGCCTGGGTCGGCTGACGCCGATCAGCCACCGTTGCCGTCAGGCAGCCGCCACCCCGGCGAGGCGGGCAGTCCAAGCGCCGCCTCCGGCCCCCATGAGCCCGGCTCGTAGGGCTGCAGCTCAGGGGGCTGCTCGATGACCGGCGCGCACACCTCCCACAGCCGCTCGATCTGCTCGGCGCGGGTGAAGAGCAGGCGTTGCCGCAGCATCACGTCGTGCAGGAGCCTCTCGTAGGCCTCCAGGCCGTCGGCACCGTCAAAGGCCTTGTCGACATCGAGGGTGAGCGCAGCGCGACCCAGGTCGAGCACCGGCCCGGGGACCTTGGTCTGGACCTCGACGCGGATCTGGGGATCGTCGGAGAGCTCGAACACCAGCTCTGAGGGCCGCTCGCAGTGCTCGGGCGTGTGCTCGGGGAACAGGCGCAGCGGCGCGTTGTCAAAGCCGATGGTCACCGTGCGCCGGCCCTCGGCCAGCGACTTGCCGGTCCGCAGGTAGAACGGGATCCCACTCCAGCGCCAGGTGTCGACCCATACCTCGAGCGCGGCGAACGTCTCCACCTGAGAGTCGTCGGCGACGCCGTCCACGTCGCGGTACCCCTCGTACTGCCCGAACACCACCCGCGACCGATCAAGAGGGCGGATCGCGTCAAACAGCTTGGTCCGCTCGAGGTGCAGCCCCTCGGCGTCCACCCGGCTGGGCGGCTCCAGGGCGACGATCCCCAGGATCTGGAGCAGGTGGGTGACGACCATGTCGCGAAACGCTCCGGTCTGCTCGTAGAACCCGGACCGGCCCTGGATGTCCAGCGCCTCGGGCACGTCGATCTGGATGTAGGCGACGTGGTCGCGATTCCAGACGGGTTCGAACATCCCGTTGGCGAAGCGCAGGGCCAGGATGTTCTGGGCCGCCTCCTTGCCCAGGAAGTGGTCGATGCGGTAGATCGACTGCTCCTCGAGGACCTCGTGCAGCGTCGCGTTGAGCTCCTTGGCGCTGGCCTCGTCGTGTCCGAAGGGCTTTTCCACCACCAGCGAGCAGTTCTCGGCGATCCCGCTCTTGCCCAGCATCCGCACCATGTCCTGCATCGCGCTCGGCGGCACCGACAGATAGACGAGCCGCTCGCCCTCGGCCCCGATCTCCTTCTCGGCCTCCTTGACCGCCTGGGCCAGCTCGCTGCCGTCCTCGGCGCTGGAGGTCACAAAGCTCACGCGCGCCGCGAAGTCGTCCCAGTGCTCGTCGAGCTCGACCCGGCCGTACTGCTGCAGCGCCTCATTGACGTGCCGGCGAAAGTCATCGTCGGACCCCGGCGAGCGGCGCCCCGACCCGATGATCCGGAAGTCCTCGGGCATCAGGCCCTCGCGGAACAGGTGAAAGAAGCCGGGAAACAGCTTGCGCTTGGCCAGGTCGCCGGTCGCGCCGAAAATGACAAGCACGCGATTGGACGGGCGTTTAAACGCCCGCACCGGCTGATCCTCAACCGCCATGACGGGGACGCTACACGACGGTGAGGATCGGGTTGCCACCACATGGCGGCGAGGTTCACAGGTGGTTAGAGGTCCCGGCACCCCTGTTTTGCGGAGCGATACTCGATTGCAGTGAAGGGCCACGAACCGAACGACGCAGCGCACAGGCGTCGCCGGCTCGCCGATCGACGAGCCGGCCGCGGGCGCCGACGGCCGGGGGGACTGGCGGCTCTGGGCGTGGCCGCGGCGTGCGCGGCCTTCGCCGTCGCCGCCTCGGGCGGCGCGACGCTCTCTCCGCTGTCCTCGACGGTCGCGCGCCACGCCCATCACCGCCACGCGCCCCTGCGGCCCGTCTCGGCGGTCGTCTCGGTGGCCGCCGGCGCGCGGCGGACCGCGGTCCCGAGCTCGTACCTGGGACTGTCCACCGAATACTGGGCGCTGCCGGTGTGGTCAGGGGAGATGCCGCTGCTCGAGCGGACCCTGTCGCTGGTGCGCGTCCGCGGAGACGGCCCGCTCATCCTGCGCGTGGGCGGCGATTCGGCCGATCGCACGTTCTGGGACCCGACCTCAGGGGCGGGTGGAATCCGTCTTCCCCCGTGGGCGTTCTCGCTGGCGCCCAAGTGGCTGGGCCAGGCGCGCGCGCTCGTGCGACGGCTGGGCGTGCGGCTGATCCTCGACCTCAACCTCATCACCGGCACCCCCGGTGCCGCCGCGCAGTGGGCGCGCGCGGCGAGCTCCGCGCTCCCGCTCTACAGCATCGATGCCTTCGAGGTCGGCAACGAGCCTGACGTCTACAGCCGCGCTGACTGGCTGGCCATCACCGCCGACCGCGGCCTCGACGGCCACCTCACCGGCCGGCTGGGCCGGAGTCGGGTCAACGGGGTGTCCCTGCCGGCGGCGCTCACCGCGCGCGACTACGTGCGCGACTTCCATGCCTACGCCGCCGCCCTGGACCAGGCGGCGCCGCGGGTGATGCTGGCGGGGCCCAGCCTGGCCAACCCCATCCACCACGGGCGCTGGGTCAGGACGCTCATCGACGGCGCCCAGCGGTCCCTGGGCATGGTCACCATCCACCGCTACCCCTACACCGGCTGCCCCGGGCGGCGAGCCACGCGCGGCTACGCCACGATCGCCCGCGTCCTCAGCCCGGCGGCCGCGACCGGGATGGCGGCCACCCTGCGACCTCTCGTGCGCGAGGCCCACGACGCGGGGCTACCGCTGCGCCTCAGCGAGCTCAACTCCGTCAACTGCGGCGGTCGGGCCGGCGTGAGCGACGCCTTCGCCACCGCGCTGTGGGCGCCCGACGCGTTGTTCGCGCTGCTGCGCGCCGGCGTGGACGGCGTCAACCTGCACGTCCGCGCATCCACTGTCAACGCCCCCTTCGCCCTCGGGCCGGGCGGGCTACAGGCTCGGCCGCTGCTCTACGGCCTCATCCTGTTCGCCCGCACCCTGGGCCCTGACGCCCAGCTCGTCACGCTGCGTTCGCGGCTGAGCCGCTCCGCGGACGTCGCGGCGTGGGCGGTCCGTGTGGGGCATGACACGCTCCACATCCTGCTCATCAACAAGAGCCGCCGCGGCGAGCGCGCGTCGCTGCGACTGCCGGCGATCGGCCGCGCCGAGGTGCAGCGCCTGCTCGCCCCGTCGGCGAGAGCGCGCTCAGGCGTCACCCTCGGCGGGCGCGCGCTCGGGACCGACGGGCGCTGGCAGGGCGTGCGCGGGCACCAGACGGTCGCCCCGCACGCCGGGGCCTATCCGGTGGACGTGCGCGCCATGAGCGCCGCGCTGATCACCGTGCGGGTGCGACCTGGAACCCTCGGCGTCGCCCGTGGCGGCTAGTGATGGCCGACCACGGCGTGGGGCAGATAGCGCTCCTCGAGGCGCTCCATCTCTGCGTCGCTGAGCGAGAGCTGCTCGGCGGCGAGTGCGTCGTCGAGGTGCTCGAGCTTGGTGGCCCCCACGATCGGCGCGGTCACCCCAGGCTTGTGCAGCAGCCACGCGAGGGCCACCTGCGCGGTGGAGACACCGCGCTCTGAGGCCACCTCGTCGGCGCGCTCGACCACGTCGAAGTCGGTCTCCGGCTTGTAGAGCGAGTCGGCGAACGCGTCGGTCTGCGCGCGGGTGGTCAGCTTCTCGCCCGACCGCGTGCGGTTGCCGGTGAGCATGCCCCGCGCCAGTGGGCTCCACGGGATCACCCCGACGCCCTGATCGAGGCACTGGGGGATCATCTCGCGCTCCTCCTCGCGGTAGACGAGGTTGTAGTGGTTCTGCATCGAGACGAACGGCGTCGGGGCCGCCGCCTGGGCCTTGGCGAACTGCCATGCGTACATGCTGCTGGCGCCGATGTAGCGCGCCTTGCCGGCCTTGACCACGTCATGCAGCGCCTCCATCGTCTCCTGCACCGGGGTGTGGGGATCGAAGCGGTGGATCTGGTACAGGTCGACGTAGTCCATCTCCAGACGCCCCAGTGAGGCGTCGATCGAGGCCATGATGTGCTTGCGCGACAGGCCCTGACCGTTCTCGCCGGGCATCGTCTTCCCGTTGACCTTGGTGGCGACCACGTACTCCTCGCGCATCCCGAACAGCTTGCGGAGAAGGCGGCCGGTCAGCACTTCGCTCTGGCCGCCGTTGTAGACATCGGCGGTGTCATAGAAGTTGATCCCGCCCTCCACTGCCCGGCGCAGGATCGGCTCAGCGGCCTCCTCGTCGAGCGTCCACGGCCGGCCCTCGTGCTTGCCGTAGCTCATCATGCCCAGGCAGACCCGGGAAACCCGTAGTCCGGTCCGGCCGAGATTGACGTAATCCATGGGGGCGAGCCTAGCGGCGGGGCTCAACTTCCGGGCGCGAGCGGCCGAGTTAAGTCAGAGGAACCTCCCTCGACCCTCGGAGCCCCATGTCCGTCAGCCCCATCGGCGGCGTCACCAACGTCTCGTCCCTGCTGCAACCGACTGCCACGCAGGCAGCGTCCACGCAGGCCACTGTCCCCGCTTCGGCCACCACCACGGCCGCCCAGACGGCGCCGACCGTCGACGCGGCACAGGCTTGGGAGGAGGCGATGCGCGCCGCCATGGGCGACGAGTCCTCCTCTGACGACTCATCGTCTGACCCACTGTCCTCGCTGGCCACGCAGAACGCCACGGCCAACTCGATGGCCAGCCTCCCCAGTGAGCTGGCGAGCGCCGGAGTCACGACGGGGACCCCGACCGGGAGCGCGACCTCCGCTGCCTCGCTGGCCACGCCATCGGGCGGCGCGCCCCTTACCAGCGCCTCGTCCGCGATCACCGGTGCCGCGACGGCTCCCGCCACGACCGGCGCCGACGCCGCCGCCCAGACCCCCCTGACCCCTCAGGCGCTGGCCGCGCTGGTCTCAGGCAGCTCCACCGCGCCGACCAATCCGTTGATCACGTCGTTGTCGGCGCCGAGCGACGCGACCACGCCGGCTGCGCCGGCGACCGACGACGCGAGCTCATACCTCTGAGCAGCGCCGGGATGGCGAACGCCGGCAGCCCGCCGGCCCACATGATCGTCGCCGCCACCCGCTGGTCGTGGAGCGCCGCCGGGCCCAGTTCCGCCACGTAATGGTGATAGACGGCGTGAGGGGCGAGCCCGAGCCACGCCCCCACCAGCAGCATCGGCGCCATGCACGCCACCAGACACGCTGCCTGGACCCGTGGTCGTGCGCGATGCGGGAGCGGATCAACCCCAAGCAGCGGCGCCCACATGAGCAGCGCCGCCGCCAGGTAGGCAGCGTGCTCAGCCTCGTGGACGGTGTCATTGGCCAGGGCCAGCCCGTAGACCGCGGGCACGTGGGTCACCAGCAGCACCGTTGAGAACACGCTTACCGAGCCCACCGGGCTGGTCAGCCACGCCAACGGCCGGGAGTGCAGCCAACCGGCCAGCGTGCGCCGCCCACTGCGGCCCAGCGCGAAGAAGGCGAGGCGGATCGGCGCCCCGGCGGCGAGCAGCGGCGCGACCGCCACCCACATCACCATGTGCTCCAGCATGTGCGCCGACAGACGCACGTCGGCCTGGGTCCCGATCCCCGAGTAGAGGTCGACGATCAGCAGCGCCAGCCCAGCACCGAAGCACGCGCTCCGCCGGCGCGGCCAGCGACGGCGGCGGCGATCGCGGCGGCTGCCGATCGCAGCCGCGGACGCGTACACGCCCCCGACGGCGGCGCACAGAACGAGGAAGGCGGTTCCCGCCGAGCCGTCCAGGCTCCAGTCGACCGCCAGCGCCCGCAGGCTCATGGGACCTACTGGAAGATCTCCGTCGTGCAGTCGCCGCCGGGCATGTGGATCTCGTGCGGGCGCGCGCCCTCGGCCTGCTCGTGGAAGTCCACGAAGAAGTCGGGATCGAGCGCGTAGGTCCCGTCAGCCTGGCGGTCGAGCTTGGTCAGCCACCCCTTCAGGTCCGGATAGAACTGGTTGTCCCAGGTCGAGTAGAGCGAGTTGGACACGTACACCCGGTCACCGTCCAGCGAGTTCTGGAGCATCTGCGGGCCGCCGTTGAGCGCCTCGGACGCCTTGGGGTGACCGCCGTCGCGGCCCAGCAGGCCACCCAGCCACACCTGCGAGCGCAGCTGCGGGTTGCTCGGGTCAGAGACGTCGTAGTGACGCAGGTCGCCGTGCAGCCAGTTGGAGAAGAACAGGTCCTTGTCGTCGAGCGAGAGCACGAGATCGGTGATGAGACCGGGCACGCCACCGGGCAGTGGCCAGCCCTCGAGCTCCTCGTTGCCGACGTCGATCACCTTATTCGTCGCCCAGCCCCCGTTGCTGCGGCCGAAGCGGATGATGTTGCTCGAGAGCGTGGCCCCCACGAAGCCCTGCGCCGAGTCGGGATCGTGCTGCCAGCGGATCTCCAGCGGGATCAGGCCCTCGTCGCCGAGGTCGATGGTCTGCACCTTCTTGCGCGTCTCGAGGTCCCAGAAGTGCAGCTTGCGGCCGTACTTGCCCTCGGCGACATCAGCGGGATTGAAGCCGCCCTGGAAGGTGTTGGGCGCGCCCCACTCGCTGGAGATGAGGGTGTTCTGGCGCGGCTGGTACCAGAAGTCGTAGAGGAACTCCATGTCGCCGGCGTCGCGTTCCCAGCGCTCGGCGACCGAGAAGTCGCGCGCGTCGAGGACCGCGAAGCCGCCGGGGGAGTTGCCGTCGGCGTCGCCGAGCATCGAGATGGTGACGATGTCCCCGGGCATGCAGTGCACGGTGTGCGGCGCGCTCAGCCCCAGCTTCTCCTTGAGCTCCTCGCCCTCGATGACGTTCTTGATCGTGGGCTTGCGCGGGTCGGAGATATCGAGCAGGTGGATGCGTGAGGAGCGGAACCCGGGGACGATGAGCGTGTCGCGTGCCAGCTGGGAGTGGCAGGCCGAGGAGCACGCGTTCCAGCCGAAGTGGTGCAGCTCGTCGCCCACGTTGGGCATGTCGGTCCGGTGCACGATCTTGCCGTAGTCGGCCGAGGCCGGGTCGACGTCGACCACGGCGACGAAGTCGGGCTTGTCGATGCCCGTCCCCTCGTACAGGGAGGCGACGTAGATGACCTTCTCAGGCGGCTGCTCGCGCGCGACCTGGGGTGAGGCGTAGCCCGGTCCGGAATGCTCGTGTTCGCTCATCGGGGATCCCTTCCTCGTGGACTCTTCGGCGGCTGGTGCCAGTCTGACGGCGGCTGGCGCCACTGTACCGACCGGCCACCGTCGTCGCACCTCGACTGCACTATTTCGATCGAAATAACGCTGATGGTCAAATGCGCGCCTGACGCGCGTTTCACCATCCGGGTCGCGCGCGGCGTGCCGCACGGCCGATACCCGGCGGACACCCGGCGCCGGCGCCCCGCAGCTAGCCTCCAACCAGCAGGAGCCACCGCCCGATCCCGGAGGTCTCGATGAGCACGACGACCAGCGTCCCCCCGCTGCGAGAGCGACCCGCCTGGCAGGCCCTCGAGCGCCATTACGAGGAGATCCGCAGCCGACATCTGCGCGAGCTGTTCGCCGAGGACGACACCCGTGGCGAGCGCCTCACCGCCGAGGGCGCGGGCCTGTTTCTGGACTACTCGAAGAACCGGGTCACCGACGAGACCCTGAAGCTCCTGGTCGAACTGGCGCAGCAGTCCGAGCTCGCCGAACGCACCCAGGCCATGTTCTCCGGCGAGCGCATCAACGTCTCGGAGAACCGCAGCGTGCTCCACGTCGCCCTGCGCATGCCCAAGGGCAGCTCGCTCGTCGTCGACGGGGTCAACGTGGTCGACGAGGTGCACGAGGTGCTCGACCGCATGGGCGCCTTCGTCGACCGCGTGCGCTCGGGCGACTGGAGGGGCCACACCGGCAAGCCGATCCGCAACGTCGTCAACATCGGGATCGGCGGTTCTGACCTGGGGCCGGTGATGGCCTACGAGGCTCTGCGCCACTACTCGCGGCGCGAGCTCACCTTCCGTTTCGTCTCCAACGTCGACTCCACCGATTTCGTCGAGGCCACCCACGACCTCGACGCGGCCGAGACCCTGTTCATCGTCTCCTCCAAGACGTTCACCACGCTTGAGACGATGACCAACGCCGCGTCCGCGCGCGCATGGGCGCTGAGCCAGCTCGGCAACGACGAGAGCGCCATCGCCAAGCACTTCGTGGCCGTCTCCACCAACGCCGAGAAGGTCTCGGCGTTCGGCATCGACACCGAGAACATGTTCGGCTTCTGGGAGTGGGTCGGCGGCCGCTATTCGATGGACTCGGCGATCGGCCTGTCGACGATGCTCGCCGTCGGTCCCGACGGCTTCGCCGAGATGCTGGCCGGCTTCCATGAGATGGACGAGCACTTCGCGACCACCCCGTTTCAGCGCAACCTCCCGGTGTTGATGGGCATGCTCGCGGTCTGGTACAGCGACTTCTTCGGCGCCCAGACGGTGGGCGTGATGCCCTACGAGCAGTACCTCAAGCGCTTCCCGGCGTATCTGCAGCAGCTGACCATGGAGTCAAACGGCAAGCACGTCACCCTGGACGGCGCGCAGGTGGACTACGACACGGGCGCCATCTTCTGGGGCGAGCCGGGCACCAACGGGCAGCACAGCTTCTACCAGCTCATCCACCAGGGCACGCGGCTGATCCCCGTGGACTTCATCGGCTTCGCCCAGACCCTCAACCCGCTGGGCAACCACCACGACCTGCTCATGTCCAACGTCTTTGCCCAGGCCGAGGCGCTGGCGTTCGGGAAGACCGACGCGGAGGTCCGCGCCGAGGGCACCGCACCGGAGATCGTCCCGCACCGGGTGATGGAGGGCAACCGCCCCACCAACACCATCCTCGCCGAGCGGCTCACGCCGAAGATCCTCGGCGCGCTGGTGGCGCTCTACGAGCACAGCGTCTTCACCCAGGGCGTGGTCTGGGGCATCGACTCCTTCGACCAGTGGGGCGTCGAGCTGGGCAAGGCCCTGGCCAGCCGGATCATCCCGGAGCTGGCCTCCGAGGCCGAGCCCGATCTCACGCACGACAGCTCCACCAACGCGCTCATCCGCCGTTACCGCGGGATGCGCTGAGCCGGACCCACCCAGGACCCGCTACCGAGGGCGGCCCCTCGTCGCACCCTTTCGGGCGGCAGGCGGGCGGGGTGAGAAGGTGTGAAAACTCAACACCTGGGGTGGGGTGACGCTACCCGCCCCCGGCCCTACTGTCACGGCTGTACTCATGATGATCTACACCGCTGACAGAGGATCTTTCGACGGGGATCTCATCACGCCGGCCGGCCGCGGGGGCAGGTCGTTCGGCACGGGGGCAGTTGTGGCCGAGAACGGCCGCGTTGGGGGCGAGTCGGAACGTGGGGGCAGGTTGCTGCGGCTGAACGGCAGCGCGTTCCGCAGGGGGGTGGCTCCGAACTGGTCGGGGTCATCGTGATCGGGGGACGGCGCGGCGGATCTGACGGCCGCCGCGTCGCCCGACCCCTCCTCCCACGAGGGGCCGGCTCCTGGTCGCACGACAAGCGGCGCACGTCTGGCGAGAGGCGGCAACAAGCTTTCAGTGTCGGCGGTTCGCATGGGGAACGCGAACCGCCGCGATCGTCGCGCCTGACGAGCGCGATGCCGGCAGGATCCCATAGGCGTTTGCGGCAACGCCGATCATGTCGGGATTCAACGAGCCGATCGCCTGGGGCGAGGCGATCGGCTCGCTACTTCTTCAGCTCAGAACTCCTTGGCGGCGAGCACGCCGGACAGGAGCACGGTGGCCACCAGCCGCGCGCGCTTCTCATTCTGGGGCAGCGCGCCCAGCCCGTAGCGCTCGAAGAGCACTCGCAGGTGCGCCTTCACCGCGTCGACGGTGAGATAGACCTCCTCGGAGATCTGCTTATTGGTGGCCGGTGTGGCGGTATCCGACGCCTGCACCGGCCGGCAGAGGGCGATCAGCACTTTGCGCTGCATCGGGGACAGGGGCAGGATCGGGGCGAAGTCGCGGCTGGAGACGGTGGAGTCTCCGGTCTTGATGACCGGCTCGCGAAACACGATCTCGGAGTTCCCGCACACGATTCGGTCATGGTCGACCAGACGCCGACGCCCGAGGGCCCGGGTCTGGTTGATCAATGAGCCGTTTCGAGAGAGCCCGTCGTCGACGAACGTCCATTCCTGCCCGACGCGCTCGATGAGGGCGTGCGCCCGGGAGACCTCGGCGTCGCCCTCCAGAGATACGTCCGCCTCCGGGTCGCGACCGATCGTCACCCGCCACGTGGCCGGGCCCAGCGCGAGGATCCGCTGGCGACCGGCGGTGTCCCTCCAGACCAGGAAGGGGTGCCCGATGCGCTCGGCGGCGATCACATCCTTCAATTCGGCAGGACTGCGCTCGAACGTGCGGGCAGGGGTCGACGAAGGGGCCGTGGGCGCGGCACCCTCCCGACGTGTCTCGCTCATCGCCACGAGCCTCGGTTCGCCATCGCTGTACGCAAAACTACCGGACGTTCACCCCTGGGCCGGGATACATGGGACGATTCACCCGTGGTTGGGCGTTTGGACGTGGAGGGGGCCTTCGAGGCCGCCGGCTATCGCATCGAGGCCGTCATCGGCCGCGGCGGCGTGGGCACCGTCTACCGGGCGGTCCAGTTGAGTCTGCAACGTGACGTGGCGCTCAAGCTCCTGACCGCCGAGCAGAGCGCCGACACCTCATTCCGCCAGGACTTCCTCGACGAGTCGATCCTGGCCGCCAGCCTCGACCACCCCCACATCGTCCCCGTCTACGACGCCGGCGAGGTGGAGCGAGTCCTCTACCTGGCCATGCGCTATGTCCCGGGCAGCGACCTGCACGGGATGATCCGTCGCGAGGGCCGCCTCTCCCCGCACGCCTCCGTCCTGATCCTGGAGCAGGTGGCGGGCGCGCTGGACACCGCGCACGGCGCGGGGCTCATCCATCGCGACGTCAAGCCCTCCAACGTCCTCATCGCCGGCGGGCAGGGCGCCGAGCAGCCCCTGCACGCGTGGCTCGGAGACTTCGGTCTCTCCCGGCGCATCAGCGACCCCGAGGAGCGGACCACCGAACGGCCGCTGGGAACCGTTCACTACGTGGCCCCCGAGCAGATCCGTGGTGACGCGGTCGATCACCGCGCCGACATCTACTCCCTGGGCTGTCTGCTCTTCGAATGCCTCACCGGCTCGGTTCCGTTCCCCCAGTCCTCCGTGCCCGCCGTGCTCTACGCGCACCTGGAAGCGCCGATTCCCACGGTGTCCGACCTCGGCATGGGGCTGCCCGCCGCGATGGATGAAGTGATCGCGTGGGCGCTGGCCAAGGCCCCAGATGACCGCCCCCAGCGCGCCGGTGAGCTGGCCCAGGCCGCAGCGCGGGCCCTGAGCGGCGGCGAGATCCGGCCCACCGGGGCCGCCAACGGCTCCCCCGCCAACGGTTCGGCCGCCATCGGCTCCGCCGCCAACGGCTCGGCCAGCCGCGCTCCCGCCCCGACGCCTCGCCGGCTGCGAGCCAGCCGACCGGTTGTCGGGCGGCTATTGGAGTCCGAGGATCTCGTGTCGCTGCTCGATGACGCCACCGCGGGCATGGGTGGCGTGGCCACGCTGGCCGGCGAGGCCGGCATCGGCAAGACGACGCTGGCGCGCCAGCTCTCCACGCTGGCCGAGCAGCGGGGGATTCCCGCTCTGTGGGGCGTCGGCGCCAGCGCCGAGGCCGCCCGCCCGTACTGGCACTGGATTCAGCTCGTGCGGGCGATCGCCGCCCGCCGCGAGGGCCCGGAGGTGTTCGAGGAACTGGGCGGCGCCGGCGCCTGGCTGGACGCGATCGTGCCCGACCTCGAGCTCGGAGGTGGACGGGAACCATCTCTGCCGCCGTCACACATCGGGGCCGAGGAGGGCCGCTTCCATCTCTACGACGCACTCCTGCGGCTGCTGGAGATCGCCGCCGAGCGCTCGGGCCTGCTGATCGTCCTCGACGACCTGCACTTCGCCGACGAGGCCTCGCTGCTCGCGCTCTCCTACATCTCCCGCGCCGTGGCCGACAAGCGCATCCTCATCGTGTGCACGCACCGCGACCTCGAGCTCGAGGAGTCCCGCCGCGACGCGGCGGCCCCATTCTCCGAGATCGTCCGGCCGACTCTGGGGATCGTGCTCAAGGGCCTGCCCGCGCCGGACGTGCGGCGCATGATCGAGAGCCGGCGCGACAGGCCTACGCCCGATGCGCTGGTGGACCGCATCCACCAGCTGACCGGCGGCAACCCGCTGTTCGTATCTGAGCTGCTCAGCCTCATCGAGGCCGAGCAGGGCCTGGACGACGCGGCGGTGGGCGCCGGGGCGATGCCATTGCCGGCGGGCGTGCGCGACGCCATCACGGCGCGCCTGGCCATGCTCTCGGCCGAGGGTCGCGAGATGCTGGGCGTCGCCTCGGTGATCGGTCAGCAGTTCCGCGCGGGGACGCTGGCGGCAGCGGCGGACACCCCGGCCGTCGAGCTGCTGGAGTTGCTCGACGAGGCGGTGCGGCTGCGCCTCGTTCGCCCCACCACCCAGTACGCCGACGGCTATGGCTTTCACCACGGCCTCATTCAGGCCACCCTGTATGACGCGATCCCGCGCGGACGCCGGCTGGCGCTGCACGACGCCGTGGCCCAGGCACTCGAACAGGATCCGGCGGTGGTGGCCGGCGAGGGCCTGACCGAGATCGCCCACCACTACCTGGAGGCCGCCCCCGCCGGGGACCCGCAGCGTGCCATCGACTACGCCCGCCGCGCGGGCGACCGAGCCATGGAGACGTTCGCCTACGACCAGGCAGTGGCCATGTATCGCGGCGCGCTGGGGGTGACCGGCCTGACCGAGAGCCAGCGCGGCGACCTCCTGCAGGCGCTCGGAGAGGCGCAGATGCGCGTCGGCGACACCGACGCGGCGCGCCAGACGCTGCTGCGTGCCGCCGATGCCGCCCGTGTGCGCAACGACCCGGTCGCGTTCGCCCACGCCGCCCTGGGCTGCGCCATCTGGGGCCTGAGCAACGGAACCGACGAGCAACTCGTGGGGCTGGCCCAGGAGGCCGTGGCGCGGCTCGAGCACATCGACCAGCCGGGGCTGATGGCGCGCGTTGAGGGCCTGCTGGCCGCCGCGATCTACTGGTCAGACGAGGTCGAGCGACGCGAGCGGCTGGCCGAGGACGCCCTGCGCCTGGCCCGCACCGAGGACGAACGCCACCATGACGACGAGTCGGGCCAGACGCTTGGCTACGTGCTCGGCCGCTACCTGCTGGCCCGCTGGGGCCCCCAGTCGGCGATCCGCGACGTACCGATCTCCGACGAGCTGGTGGAGATGGCCCAGCTCCAGGGTGACTACGAGCTCGAGTTGCTGATCCGCAACTGGCGGATCTCGGTCCTCATGGAGCTCGGCCGCTTTGCCGCCGTGGATCAGGAGATCGCGCGGGTGGAGCAGATGGCCGGCGAGTTGCGCCAGCCCCGCGCCATGGTCTTCCTGCCCCTGCACTACGCCCTGCGCGCCGGCACCATGGGCCGCTTTGAGGAGGCCGAGGGCCTCAATTCCCACTCGTCGGAGATCGGGCGTGAGCTGCGCGGGTCGACCAGCGATCTGGCCGGCAGCGCCCAGTTGCTCATGCTGCGCTTCTTCCAGGGGCGCCTGCCCGAGCTCGAGCAGCCGCTGCGGAGCCTGGCCGCGTCGCGACCGGAAATGGTCGGCTACGCCTGCGCGCTGGCGGCCATGCTCACCCAAGCCGGGCGCCCGGCCGAGGCCCAGGCCGAACTCGAGCGCCTCACGGCGTCAGGGCTCGACGGCTTCCCCAAGGACTGCACGCACCTGCTGATGCTGGCTCTGGCCGGCGACGTGGCGGCCGAGCTTCAGGACGCGGAGCGCTCCCGCCAGATCTACGAGTGGCTGGCGCCCTACAGCGGCCGATGGGTGGTGTCGGCCGGCGCCTCGGCCCTGTGGCCCGTGGAACGATCGCTGGGCCGCCTGGCCATCGCCTCGGGCTCGATCGACGTCGCGCTGAACCACATCGCCGCGGCGCGAGCCCAGAGCGAGCGCGCGGGGGCGCTGCCCGCGGCCACGCTGGCGATGCTCGACGAGGCGCGCGCGCTGCTCGCCCGGGGCCGTGCCGATGATCACGACCGCATCCGCCGCCTCGTGCGCCAGGTCCTGGAGCAGGCCCAGCAGATCGGCATGGGCTGGGTGGTGGACGCCGCGGTCTCGCTCGATGTCGAACTGGGTTTCGGCATCGAGGCCGAGGCCTGATCAGCCGCGGGCGATCTTGCGTAGCGCCGCGAGGCCGGGCACGAACAGGTAGTGCCCGCCGCGCACGGTGACGAACTGCTCGCTGCGAGTGATGAACGATGGCGGCCGGCCCCGGTCACCCTGGATCGTCATGCGCGCCGTCGGCTGGCCGGGATCCAAGCCCGCGGTGAGGAAATCGCGCTCGGTCCCGAGCCCGAAGGTGTCGCCACCCATCAGCCAGTTGCCTTGGATCTGCTCGAACTGGCGGCTGATGCTGGCGTTGAAGCAGACAAAGATGAGCCCTCGGGTCGTGTCGCCGTCGACGTAGGGCAGTCCCCGCCGGATGATGCGGTTGCGCCGGGTGCGCTCGGTGCGAAAGCCCAGGGCGTCGCGCGGGTTGGAGCGCCGGACGTGTGCGCCGAGCGGGCAGCGCACCCCGGCGGGGTCACCCGCGTAGGTGAAGTCGTTGATCTCCAGGTCGTGCCGGCGTTGGGCGTCGGCGCCGTCGTCGGCGTCGGCGATCGGTTGGCGGTAGGACCCGGACTCGGGCTGGCGGACGAGCGAGTCGCCGCTGGGCCAGCGCCCCAGGATCTTGGCTCGCAGCGTGTCCCGGGCGGCCGCGTCGTCGCCGCCGTGCGCCGTGAGCCAGCGGTCGAAGACATCGACGTGCTGCTCGAGCTTGCGCCACACCATGAACGTGCCGTTGACCAGATACGGGTCGCGGCCTCCGGGGACGATCCCGTCCTCGTCCTCGTGGCCGAGCAGGAACTCGCCCACCTTGACCTCGCGCCACTCGTCGCAGGTCAGGCGCAGGCGGCGCCGCTGTACGCCTTCGCCACGCCGTGAACGGCGGTCCTCGGAGACGCCGTTGAGCGCCGGCTGCGAGAAGCCGTCGCGGAAGCCGAAGTGCTCGCGGCCGACGGGAAGCATGTCCGCCCGCTGGTCGTGGACGACGGTCACGCCGGCGTCCCGCAGTTCGCTGACCAGCGCGGCCGTCGCGTCGTCGCGGGCGTCGCAGGTGAGCCCCAGCACGGTCAGCAGCAGGTGGACCTCCTGCGTGAGGGCCGGATCCCACCGGTCGGGATCGTTGGCACCGAGGTCGCCGAGCTCTACGCGCGCCCGCGCCTGCATTCCCTCGCGGAAGTCGGCAAAGCGCGTGAACGAGGTCTCGTCCACCCCGAGCCGGAGCAGGCCGGGGTGGGTGAAGGCCACGTTGAGCCTGGTCTGGGGAGGGTCTGACCAATCGCGCTCGCTGGCGATCCGGTCCTCGTCGACCAGGCGCGTGAGCAGGGCGCGGGCGCGGCCGGGGTCGTCGATGCGGGTGAGCAGATAGGCGGCGTGGAGGTGGCGAGCGTGCCCGCGCAGGATGTTGCCCTGGATGTCGTGGCGTGCCGTCATCGCCGCCCCATCAGCGCCTGTACCGCGGGAAGCTGGCGGAAGTCGTGCGCCAGCGCGGTCGGGTCACGGGCGCCGGCGCGCGAGATCAGGGCGCCCAGCTGTGCCCGTAGGGACAGGGCCCGGTTGACCTGCCCCACGGTGAGCCCGTCGGGGATGGCGCTCACCACGTACTGGGCCGGGCGCCAGTTGGCCGTGTCGCACAGGTAGTGCCGGAGCGCGTCGGCGGTCAGCATGGCACCGTCGTCCGACAGCTGACAGTGACCCCAGATGGCCAGCGCCTCGGGGGTCACGGCCAGGGCGCGCAGATAGTCCACGGTGTCACCGTCAAAGACACTGGTGAAGCACAGGTGGGGGCGGTCATGGTCCAGTGCAATCACCACCAAGCGGGCGAAATGCGTGGGAGGCAGCACGCCACTGAACGGTGACGGCGGCGTGGTGGCCCGGCCGGCAGCGGTTGGCGCCGCGTCCTGGGGCAGGGCGCTGAGGAACCGCCCGAGGTCCGCCTCGCGACCCCCGGCCACGGGCGTGATGATCGCGACCTGGCCCACGTCTACACCAGTCGGTGCACCGCGACCACAAGGTCGCGCCAGCGGCGGTCGAACTCCGTGGCCGAGGCGCCCTGTGTATCGGAGAGGAAGCGCTGGACGAACGGCTCGAGCTCCACCGCCTGGGCAATCACCTGGGTGGACGCTCCCGGCTCATAGTCGGTCCAGAAGTGGCCGACCCCCGCATCGATGACGTCCACCCACTCGTCCAGTCCGGTGGTGGGCACGGCGCCGGGAAACTGCGTGGTCGCACCCCAGATGCCCCGCCATTGCAACGGCATGATGCGTCCGAAGTCCGAGATATAGGTCTGATCTGAGCCGCTCCAGTTCGTCTCGAACAACAGGAACGTGGGACGGCGCGCGTCGGGCCACAGCGTCCACCGCGCCAGCGCGATCACCTTCATCTCCAACAGCGGGCGGATGAGGATGTTGGTGGTGCGGCCGACGGCGAAGATCGCCAGCAGCCGCCACCGCTGGCAGCGTTTGAGCTTGGTCACGGCGGTGACCGCTCCCCACCGGCGATAGGTCACCTTGTCCCTGGACACAGGCGCCACATCACGTCGCTTGCCCACGTCGGACTAGCCTACGGCGGCCGCGCGGGTGATTGCAAGGCGACGGGCGCAGCCACCGGCGCGCGGTGGCCGCACCACCGGGACACGAGCGATTAGAGTTGGCCCCCGAGGGCACCTGACCGTGGCGGGCACGCACAGAGGGCACTATGACGCCGTCGTCATCGGCTCCGGTTTCGGAGGCGCTGTTGCCGCCTATCACCTGGTGGCCGGCAGCGATCTCAAGGTGCTGGTACTCGAGCGCGGCATGCCCTACCCCCCTGGGTCGTTCCCCCGCACGCCGCGTGAGATGAGCCGCAACTTCTGGGATCCGAGCGCCGGCCTGCACGGCTTGTTTGAGATGTGGTCGTTCTCCCACGTCCGCGCTCTGGTCTCCAGCGGGCTGGGTGGCGGCTCGCTCATCTACGCCAACGTGCTGCTGCGCAAGCCGCCGGAGACCTTTGCCGCCGACGCATCCAACGACGGCGTGCCCTGGCCGGTGACGGCGGCCGACCTGGGCGCTGAGTACGACGCCGCCGCCGACGTGCTGGCGCCCACCCCGCTGCCCGACGAGTACTTCGCGGCACCTCGGGAGCGGGGCGGCGTGACCAAGACCCAGCAGTTCTTCGCCGCGGCGCAGGCCGGCGGGCTGGAGCCGGCGCGGGCACCGATCGCCGTGACCTTCCGGGCGCCCGATCGCGGGGCCGGCGACGCAGGGCGGCCCGTCCCCGGGGCGGCCTTCGGCCAGGACAACCTCCACGGGCGTCCCCGCCACACCTGCACGCTGGTGGGCGAGTGCGACCTCGGCTGTAACGAGGGCGCCAAGAACAGCCTGGACTACACCTACCTCTCGCGGTTTCTCACCGAGGGTGGCGACCGCGCGCACATCTTCACCTGCTGTGAGGCCACCGGCATCGCGCCCGAGCCCAGCGGGGGCTACCGGGTCCACTTCGCCGAGCACCGGGCCGCCCGCGCCCAGGTGCGCCGCCGCCGGGAACTGCACGACGCGGGCGCGGAACTGCTGGACCCGCAGACCGACGACACATCGGACGCGTGGACGCGCACCGTCACCGCCGGCGTCGTCGTGGTGGCGGGCGGGACGTTCGGATCCACCCGGCTCCTGCTCTCCAGCCGGCCGCGGCTGCCGCGGCTGAGCGCCCAGCTGGGACGTCGCTTCTCCACCAACGGAGATCTGCTGACCATCGCCCGCGACTGCCGCGCGCCCGACGGCTCCCCGCGCGACCTCGACCCCACCTACGGTCCTGTGATCACGGCCTACGCCGAGCAGATCACCGGCGGGCGGCGGCTGTGGATGCAGGACGCCGGCGGCCCCGGCGTGTCGGCATGGGCGTGGCAGGCCGGGGAGATGCCGCGCGACCTGTGGTCGGCCCGGGCGCTGCTGCCCGGCCTGGTCCGCGGACAGCGCGGCGGGCGGATCAGCCGGCTGATGGCGCGGGCGCTCGGCTCCAGCCAGTCCTCGGCGTCGATGCTGCCGATGCTGACGATGGGCGAGGACGTGGCTGGTGGGCGCATGCGCCTGGAGGGCGACGGCCTGGCCCTGGACTGGAACCCGCGCGGGGCCTCGCGCTCCTACTTTGAGTCGGCGGTGAGCCTGGCCGGGCTCTTCGCCAAGGGTCTCGGAGGCCGGCTGGGGCCGCCGCTGGCCGCCCGCTGGGCGCCCGGCATGACCGCTCACCCGCTCGGCGGGTGTCCCATGGGTGTCGACGCGCGCACCGGTGTCGTCGACTCCCACGGCGAGGTATTCGGCTACCCGGGGTTGTTCGTCGCCGACGGCTCGATCATGCCCGGGCCCGTCGGGCCCAACCCCAGTTTCACCATCGCGGCGATGGCGGGCCGGATCGGCAAGGCGGCACGGGAGCGGGCGTCATGAGCGGCGTCACCTGGAGCGAGACCTTCCGTGGTCGGATCGCCTTCGGCCAAACGGATTTCAACCAGGCGATGCTCGACAGCCACGGCGAGGCGGTCACCGCCGGCGTCAGCGTGGTCATCCCCGACCTCGCTCGCTTCTTGGCCGCGCAGGCCGACGGCGGCATTCGCGACCCCGAGGCCATGCCGGCGCAGGTCACCGACGGGTACCTCCGCGGCGACGCCTTCGGGGGTGAGCTGCGGGTCCGCTCCGGGACGTTCCGGGCGTTCGTGCCCACGGCGCAGACCGAGCCGCGCGACGCGGTTCACCTCCGCATGCGCTACGAGCTGGAGCTCGCCGGGGCCGGCGGCCGGGCCTACGTGTTGGAGGGGTTCAAGCTCGTGGAGAACGACCCGGGGTATGACTCGTGGTCAGACACCACCACGCTGTTCATCCGGATCCGCCACGGCGACGAGCCGGTGGCGATCGGCGTGCTGCAGATCAGCCCGCTGTCCTTCATGCGCCAGCTCACCACGTTTCGCGGGAGCGGGCCGACGCTGTCGGCGCGGCTGTGCGCGCTGGCCCGCTACCAGCGGTACTTCCTGACCTCTCTGGTGCGGACCTACGCCGGGCCGCCGGTCGGCGGGTCGCGGCCGAGCTTTCCTGAGGATCGCCCGCCGCCGCCGTGGCAGCCCGTGACCGAACCGGAGTTCACGCCCGTTCCCGGCACCCCGCTGGCGCGAGCGATCGTGCCCTTCACTGTCCCCGACCTCGACTTCGGACTCAACCTGCACCGCCTGCGCCGCCTCGACGACGACGGCCAGCCGGTCGCCCCCACCCTCGGGCCGGTGCTGCTGGTGCCCGGCTCGGGCGTGCGCGCGGAGATGTACTACGGCCACCCGGTGGGCCCGTCGTGCGCCGAATACCTGCTGGGCCTCGGCTACGACGTATGGGTGGAGACGTGGCGCGCGTCGATCGACCTGCCGCCCAACGACTACACCCTGGACCACGCCGCGATGCATGATCACCCGCAGGCGGTGCGCAAGATCCTGAGCGTGTGCGACGCGGAGCGTCCCGGACAGCGAACGCCGCTGAAGGCGATCGTTCACTGCCAGGGGTCGATCAGCTTCATGATGGCCGCCGTGGCGGGCTGGATCGATCCACGCGTCACCCACATCGTCTCCAGCGCGGTGTCGCTCTTCATCGACGTCACCGAGAGCACATGGCTCAAGCAGCGGCTCGCCATGCCCATGGTGGCTCGCATGTTCGATGGGCTCGACGCGCAGTGGGGCATCCGGCCCATCACGCCCAACGCGGGCGTCTTCGCCGCTCTGGCCAAGAGGATGGAGCGGCCCTGTGGCAACCCGACGTGCCAGGTGGCGAACTACATGTACGGCTCGGGCTGGGACGTGCTCTTCCGCCACGTCGACGACGACGGCAACCCATGGGTGGCCGGCGCGCTGCACGAGTGGGCGGGCCGAGAGGTCGGCTACACCCCGCTCAGCCTCATCGCCCAGGTGGCGCAGTCAAGCCGTCACGGCTACATCGTCCCCTCCCCCACGCCACCACCGGGCACCCCGCCCGCGTACCTGGCCACCCCGCCGCAGACGCAGGCTCAGATCACGTTCATCGCCGGCGATCACAACAACATGTTCCGCTGGCAGGGCCAGCACCGCGCCGCCCATTTCTTCGACGAGGCGGTCGGCGAGGGGCAGACGGACTTCGTCGTCCTGCCGGGATTCGGCCACCTCGATACGTTCTGGGCGCGCGACGCGCCGACGGTGTCCTTCCCGGTGATGAAGGCCGGCCTGGAGTGGGACCGGGGCACTCCGGCGCCGCACGAGGTCACCGGCCTGCCGACGGTGGGCGACACGCTGCCCCCGCGGCGCGGGCGCATCCTCAGCCGGCGGCAGCGCGGCGCAGCGGTCAGCCGGCGCTGAGCGGGCGCAGCACGTCGGCGCGCATCGGCGCCGTGAAGCACCGCTCGCCGGGCCGCTCGCCCGGCGTGCCCAGACGGGCGAAGGCCGCGGCGATCTCCTCGCGTCGCGCCTCGAACACCGGGCCGCGCTCGGGGTCGACGCTCACCGTCCGGGCGCGGAAGGCCTCGACGTCGGGCAGGCATACGGTCACGTCGTAGTCGATGGTGACGGCACGCTCCAGCCCGACCCGCTCGGCGTCGGCGAGCGCCGCCTGGGCGGCCCGGCGCACCTCCACCTCGTCCTCCACGAAGCTGGTGAGGGCGAAGAAGTCGCCTTCGGCGAGGGGCTCGGCGACGTAGACCGCGCCATCAGGCCGCAGCACCCGGCGCGCCTCGCGCAGGGCCGCCTCCAGGTGCTCGGGGGCCACGTGGTGCAGCGAGCGCATGAACACGACGAGGTCCACGGAGGTGTCGTCGAGCGGCAGCGCCTCGGCGCGTCCTACGAGGTAGCGGCTACGCGGGCCGGGGCCGGGGCCGGCCTCGCTGTCGCCGTGGGCGCGCGCGGTGGCCAGCTGCCCCTCGGAGATCTCGATGCCGATCGGCCGCGCGCCGCCCGCGGCCAGTTCCCGGACCAGCGCCCCACCGCCGCAGCCGACGTCGACGACGTCCTTGCCCGCCGGCGCCACGAGGCGCTCGAGCATCGACGTGTCGGTAGGCGGCGCCACGGTCACGGGTGGATCCTATGCGTGCTGGGGGCATGTACGTCGAGCTGTTCGAGCTCTGGGCGCGCGGGCATCGCTGAGCAGGGAGGCCGGGCCGCAGGGTATCTCGGCGGCCACGGCCGGCGCCGGCATCGCGGCAGGTGGCGCCATCGCGCGGGGCGAGCGTCGCCGCTGGCGCACCACCCCCACCACGACCAGCGTCAGCGCGATCGGCACGGTGGCGGGCAGCAGCAGTCCCGGCGTCAGCAACGAGTCGTAGGCGATCGCGAGCCCGGTGAGGAGCGCGGCGGCCCAGACTTGGGCCCGCTGACCGGCGAGCGAGGCACCCATCAGCGCCGCCAGGAACAGGTCGGGGTAGCCGATGGTCGTGCCCCCCAGGTGGGCACCGGTGAAGCGCGGGCCGTGGAAGTTGGTCTGGGCGGCGGCCAGCACTGCGGTCTCGTGGTACCCGGGCCCGGCCAGCAGCAGCGTGATGTCCACGGCCGACATCGCCACCACGCCGACCAACAGCCACCGGCCAGGGATGAGGCGTTGCAGCCCCGCCCCCACCGTGAGGCAGGCAAGCGCGGTGACCACTCCTGTCCCGATGTGGCCGCCCATGCCGCCGGCCCACACCGCCAGTGCACCGGCGAAGGCGGCCAGCGGCAGCATCACGGGGCGAGCGCGTACGACGAGGAGCACGGCGATTCCGGCAAGCAGCGGCGCGGTGATTGCGGCGACGAGCACCGTCGACGAAGCCAGCCCGGGGGCGATGAGCAATCCGAAGGTTCCGACAATGATCGACACCGGGAGCAGCGCCGCCCACGCCGGCGCGCGCAGCCGCGCCAGCCGCGGGAACGGTTTCGCTCGTGGGAGGAGGACGAGCGCGCCCTCCAGCACGGAGGCGGGTACCCCCGAGAGCGCACTATGCAGGCTCAAGCTGACCATGACGATCCGATCTGTGTTCGAGTGATGAACGAGCACGCCGGACCGCCGCGCCTGAGGGCCATGCGGCGGCCAGAGGGCACGAGTGGATCAGTCGATCGCCGCGGGAGTGGACCGCGCTCGAGTTCCCGGCGGGCGGATACTCAGCTCGCCGGTGTTATTGAAATTCCCAGCCAGGATCGGACTAAAACCTCAAGGTTTCCTCAAGATCCGCGTCCGGTGATGATCCTGGGTCTAGTGACGGACGTTCGCAGGGCGTCGCCGGCACGCATAATCGAAGGCGTGGACATCCGCGACGCCACGCCCGAGGACTGGCCGGCGATCTGGCCGTTCCTGGGCGAGATCGTGGCCGCCGGCGAGACCTACGCCTACGCCCGCGACCTGACCGAGGAGCAGGCGCGCGAGCTGTGGATGGTCGGCTCACCCGGCCGTACCGTGGTGGCCGTCGGCGACGACGGCCGTGTCGTCGGCACGGCCAACATGTACGCCAATCGCCCGGGCCCCGGCTCCCACGTCGCCTCGGCGAGCTTCATGGTCGACCCCGCCCGCGCAGGCCGGGGTACGGGGCGCGCACTGGGCGAGGCGATGCTCGCGTGGGCACGTCAGCAGGGCTTTCGCGCCGTGCAGTTCAACGCCGTGGTGGAGACCAACGAGCGCGCCGTGGCGCTATGGCGCTCGCTTGGCTTCACCGTGATCGGGACGGTGCCCGAGGCCTTCGCACATCCGACGCACGGCGACGTCGGGCTCCACGTCATGCACCGGTTTCTGTGAGCAGCTCCCCGATCATCTCGGCGGGCGGCGGCGCGTCCTCCCACCGCCGTTCGGGGACCGGCGTCCCGGCATCCAGCAGAAACCTGACGATCTCCGCGTAGGGCTCGCGCGGGATCTCGGCGATGGTCTGCATCGTCGGGCCGCCTTCGGGGTGATGGCAGTTCCGGGACCCGTGCAGGGCGGCGCCGATCGCGTTGCCGCCGTGGCCGAAGACCGTGCGCGCCCCGCGCGCGACGAGCAGCCGCACGATGTCGGCATAGCGCCGCCAGGCGGCCTGGCCCAGGGGCACCCCGTCCGTGTCCGGGTCCCCGTCCACGCGCGCTCCGGCGTCGAGCAGCCGCTCGACCGTACGGGTGTGCCCGCCCTGGACCGCCATGAACAACAGCGCGTCGAGATCGATGCCGTCGATCGAAGGCGGCGTCGCGCGTTGCCCTGACAGGAACGCGCCCAGCCCTCGGTCCTCCTCGGTCACGACCGCGGCATCCGCCCCGCGCTCGGTCAGCAGCGCCGCGACCTCGCCCTCCCCCCATCGGGTGGCGATCTGAAGCGCACTGGGCCCGTCGGGCTCGTCGTCCTCGCGCCCGTCCACGGGCGCTCCGGCGTCCAGGAGCGCCTGCACGGTTCGCGCCGGCCGCCGCCGCCACGCCGCCTGCAGCAGGTGGCCCGACGAGGGGCGTGCCCCGTGGACGCAGAACATCTCAGTCATCTCCGCGTAGGGGAAGTTGAGCGCGCGGCCCAGGCAGTAGTCGACGGCCGCGGGATCGGTGCCGGCGTCGATGAGCAGCGCCGCGCACGCCGGATCCGGGAACTCGCAGCCGTGATAGAGCGCCTCGCCGACCCCCCGGCCCCCGTTGTCGTTGGGGTCCGCGCCCGCGTCGATGAGCATCGCGGTGAGCTGAGCGTCGCTGAGGATGCCGGCGGCACCGTAGAGCGGCACCTGGAGCCAGCCGTCGTCGTCAAAGGACGCGTTGGGGTCGGCACCGGCATCGAGCAGCAACCGCACCACGGCGCGCAGCCCCTGGGCGCGCCCCAGGTCGGCGCGGGGCAGGCGCGAGAACGTCGCATACAGGATCGGCTCCCAGCCGAACGGTGGTGCCGGCGTGCGGGCCGCGCCGGGCGAGGCCTGGAGCAGGCGCGCAACCTCGTCGGCATCCCCAGCCACACATCGTGCCGCGATATCGTCTCGCGATATAGGGACGCGAGCGGCGAGGCGCTCCACGGCCGGGCGCGGATCGGACGAGCATGCCGCTCGCACCAGGAGCTCTCCCTGGGTCACTGCTCTGGCTCCTTGGGCTGGCGCTGGCGCCGACGGCGCGGGACCTGAGGGGTCGCGCCGGAGCGCCGGCGGGCAGGTGCAGGCCCGGCGGGACGGGGCGCCGCCGTGTGCTCCTCGGCGTGGCTGGGCCGCGGGCGCCCGCCCTGGTTCGCCTCCCCCTCGCCCGCCACCGGCCCGCGAAGGACGTGCCCGAGCGCCCGACCGGGATCGACGAGCATGATGAGCCGGTCGTCGATCGCGGCGATCTCGTCGCCCAGCGCATCGTCGCCCCCGGCGGCCGGAATGGAGGTGATCCGGTCACCCGGGACGTGAGTGACGCCGTCCACCCCATCCACGATCAGCCCCAGCACGCCCTCGGCGACGTCGATGACGAGGATGCGCGTCGCGTCGGTGATCGAGAGCGTGCCGCCCAGCCTCTCTGAGAGGTCAAGGACGGGGAGCACCAGTCCGCGCAGGTTGATCATCCCCCGGACGAGCCCGCGCGCCGTCGCCGTCACCCGCGGCGGCGTGTAGCGGATGATCTCCCGCACGCTGGCGATGGGCAGCCCGTAGTGCTCGCCCTGCAGCGAGAACTCGATGAGCTGCCGTCCGGACTCGGCTGGAGCGTCGCTGGCGCCGGCCACCGCCCGAGCCTACCGGTGCTGCTGGCCTCCTTGGTACCAGGGTTGGGGTTGGTTGTGCCGCATCGCGGGCGGTGTCAGACTCGCCCGATCTGGTCCATCGTCTGAGGGAGGTACGTATGGCGGAGAGCGTCTATCGCGTCACCGAGGTGGTCGGAGTCAGCAGCGAGTCCTGGGAGGCCGCAGCGCGAGCCGCGATCGAGACCGCCGCCAAGAGCGTGCGCGAACTGCGCGTGGCGGAGGTCGTGCGCCAGGACCTCACCATCCAGGACGGAAGCGTCCTGAACTACCGGATCCGCCTGGGCATCTCGTTCAAGTACGACCCCGAGTAGGCGCGGTCGGGGTCCGAGCACCCCCACGAACATAGGTGACGGAGGGCTCCCAACATAGGGAGTCCTCCCGATGTGCGCCCGTGCGGGCGCCCGTAGCGTGCCCTCCTGTCATCGCCGTCAACCCCGATCAGGAGGACACCAATGCCCCGATACATGGTGCACCGCACGTGGCCCGACAAGCTGGAGATCCCCGTCGACAACGGCGGCGTCGAGACGTGCCGCGTCGTCGTCGAGCGCAACGGTGAGGAGGGCGTCAACTGGGTGCACTCGTATGTGAGCGCCGACAAGCGCACCACGTTCTGCATCTACGACGGGCCCACGCCCGAGGCGATCCGCAAGGCGGCCACCCGCAACGGCCAGCCGGTCGACCAGATCACCGAGGTACGGGTGCTCGACCCATTCTTCTACGCCTGACCCCAGGCGCGGGACCGAAAGAGGGACCAATGCTCATGCTCATCAAACGCGTCCTCGCCGCGACGATCGTGATCGCCGCCGTGGCCGCGCCCACCACCGCCTACGCGCGGTCCAACGGAAATCCGCTCGGCGCGACCGACGTGCCGGTCACGTCACCCACCACCACGACCGCCCACCTTGCGGGCCCGAGCGCGACCACGTCCTCCTCGGGCTTTCGCTGGGCCGATGCCGGGATCGGGGCGGGGAGCCTGCTGGTGCTGATCGGCGTCGGCGGGGCGGCCGCCGTCGTCTACCGCCGCCGGGTCCACCCGCTGGCGAGTTGAACATCGCACCAGTCAGACACGCGGCGGCCGGGTTGCCTGGCAGCCCGGCCGCACGCGCCGCGCTTCGGCTCGTGACCGCCGAGGTTGCGCAGCCGGTGCAAGCCCGGGATCATGGCTCCATGTGGAGCGTGGGCGACGCTCCGGGGCTCGAGGCGACGGAGCTTCTGGAGCGTTCGGGACAACTGGGCGAGCTCACCGACCGCCTCGGTGACCTCGTGGGTCACCCGCAGGGGTGGGTGGTCCTCGTACGCGGCGAGGCGGGGATCGGCAAGACCGCGTTGCTACACGCATTCTGCGGCTCGCTCCCCCGCTCGGTCCGGGTCCTCTGGGCGGCATGCGACCCCTTGTTCACCCCGCGGCCGCTCGGTCCCCTGCTGGACATAGCCCGCACCGTCGGCGGCGAGCTGCGCGGGCAGCTGGACCAGGGCGCCAAGCCCCACGATGTCGCCGCCGCCCTCATGTCCGAGCTCGAGACCCCCGCGCCGACGGTGCTCGTCCTGGAAGATGTTCACTGGGCCGACGAGGCGACGCTGGACGTCGTGCGGCTGGTCAGCCAACGCGTGCGGACGCTGCCGGTGCTGCTCGTCGTCACCTATCGCGACGAACAGGTGCACCGCGCCCACCCGCTGCGGATGTTGCTCGGCGAACTGGCCGGCGCCGCCCACGTTCGCCGCGTGGAGCTGCGCGGGCTCTCCCGGGAGGCGGTGGCAACCCTGGCACAAGGGTCAACGGTCGACCCGGACCTGCTCTATGACCGCACGGCCGGCAATCCCTTCTTCGCCACCGAGGCGCTGGCGGCCGATACCGACGGCGTGCCGGACACGGTGCGCGACGCCGTGCTCGCCCGAGCGGCGCGGCTGAGCCCGTCCGCCCACGCGACGCTGGATGCGGTGGCCGTGGTGCCCCAACGGGCCGAGGTCTGGCTGCTGGAGGCGGTGGTGGGCGATGAGCTCGAGGCGCTCGAGGAGTGCCTGGGCTCGGGCATGCTCCGTGACGACGACGGCGCAATCGCCTTTCGCCACGAGCTGGCACGGCTGGCGGTCGCGGAGTCGCTCATGCCCGACCGGGCCGTCGCGCTGCACCGACGCGCCCTCGCGGCGCTGAGCGACCCTGAGATCGGCGCGCCCGACCTGGCCCGGCTGGCCCATCACGCTGAGGCCGCCGACGACGCACCTTCGGTGCTGCGTTACGCGCCGGCGGCCGCGGAGCACGCCTTCGCGGTCGGCTCCCCCCGCGAGGCCCAGGAGCAGTACGCACGCGCGCTGCGCTTCGCCCGGGGCCTGCGCCCCGAGTTGCGCGCCGATCTGCTGGAGCGCTTCGGCGATGCGGCGTACCTCACTGACATGCGCGAAGAAGGTGTGCAGGCGCTGACCGAGGCGCTGACCATCCACCGCGCCCGGGCGGATCTCCGGCGCCAGGGGATCGTGCTCCGTCTCAAGTCCCGGCTGCTGACCTGCATGGGCCATACCGCGGAGGCCAAGGCGACGGCGCTGGAGGCGATCGGACTGCTCGAGCAGTGTGAGCCCGGCGCTGACCTCGCCCGCGCCTACAGCGCCCTGTCGCACGCCTCGATGCTCGCGGGCGCGACGGAGGAGACGATCCTGTGGGGCGAACGGGCCATCACACTCGCCGAGCGGATCGGCGACACCGAGGCGCTCGTCAACGCGCTCAACAACGTCGGCAGCGATGCATTGCGTCGGGGCGACGCAACCGGCGCCGCCAAGCTGGAGCAGAGCCTGGAGCTGGCGCGACAGGCCGGCCTCGGGCCGGACGTCGGACGCGCATACATCAACCTCGTGGGGACGCTGGGCACGCGTCGGGAGTGGGCGCGAGCCGATCGTTACCTCGACCCTGGGATCGAGTACTGCCGCGAGCACGGTCTCGAGGCATGGCTGAAATGTCTCATCGCCGCGAAGGCACGATCGCGGTTGGACCAGGGCGGGTGGGATGAGGCCGCCGAACTGGCTGCCTCGATCCTCGATGGGCCGCCGGACTCGGTGGTGGGGCCACGCCACGAGGCGCTGCTGGTCCTTGCGCTTGTCCGGGCCCGGCGCGGCGATCCCCACTACTGGCCGCTGTTCGACGAGGCGCAGGTGATAGCCGACGACGTCGGCGACCTTCAGTTCCTCGCCCCCACAGCGTCGGCGCGCGCGGAGGCGCTGTGGTTGGAAGGGCGATCGGAAACGGTCGCCGCGGAGACGCAGCGGGCCTTCGACCTCGGCCTGGCCTTGAGCGACTCAGAGTTCATCGGCGAACTGGCCGCATGGCGGCGGCGTGCACGGATCCCCACCGAGACTCCGCTCGCTGTCCGGGAGCTCCAGCGCCTGCAGTCGGACGGCGACTGGCCGCGCGACGCCGAGACATGGCGCGAGCACGGCTGCGCGTACGAGGCGGCCCTGGCCCTGGCCGACTCAGACGACACCGCCGCTCTGCGGAGTGCCCTCGACGAGTTGCAGGCACTCGGAGCGCGCCCCGCCGCCGCGATCGCGGCTCGCCGGTTGCGCGAGCTGGGTGAGCGCGGCCTGCCGCGCGGGCCCCGGCCGCGCACGCGGGAGAACCCCGCGGGTCTCACCGCGCGCCAGCTCGAGGTGCTGCCGCTGCTGGCCGAGGGGCTGCGCAACGCCGAGATCGCCGAACGTCTCGTCGTCTCGCCCAAGACCGTTGACCACCATGTGTCGGCGATCCTGAGCAAGCTCGGGGTCCGCTCGCGGCTGGAGGCCGTCGCCGAGGCCGGGCGCCTCGGCCTGACCTGACCCGAGGCCGGCGCCGAGACGCTCAGCGCGGCTCGTAGAGCCCGGGGTCCACCACGAGCTCGCGGTCGTCCTCCTCGTCGGCCGCGGCCACGCGGCCGCGCGGGAGCCACCGGACCGTGACGACGAACGTGGCGGCCATGATGCCGGCCATCACATAGAAGACGGTCTGGGTCGAATGCGCGAACGCGAGCTGGACGTCGTGCACGATTGCGTGCGGCTGCCCGCCACCCCCGCCGCCGCCACCCGATGTCCCGAACGAGCTCGCCACCCGATGGGCGACGCTGCCCGGCACTCCGGCCTTGGTGAGAGCCCCAGTCACGTTGGTCTCGTTGCGGCTGATGAGGATCGCGCCCATGATCGCCAGGCCGAGCGCCGCCCCGAAGTTACGGGCGGTCTGGGTGATGCCCGTCACCTCGCTGTAGCTCGTGGCGGGCGCGCGGTTGACCGCGTCGGTGCTCGCCGTGCCCAGCATCAGCCCCATGCCCGCGCCGGCGAGGATGATGTACGGCCGCTGCGAACCCAGCGACAGGTGGGTGAGATGGTGGCCGAGCAGGTAGAAGCCCACCGCGCTGATGATGCTCCCGCTGACCACGGCGGGGCGGGCGCCGCGGCGGTCGAGGATGCGCCCGCCGACCTGCGCCGCGATCACGAAACCGATGAAGAAGTACAGGATGTACAGGCCGGCGTTGGACGCGGTCTCGCCCAGCGACACCTGCGAATACACGCTGGCAAAGAAGAAGAACGGGATGAAGACCGCGGACATGAGGCCGAGAGCCGCGGTGTCGACGGCGAACGCCCGGTCGCGAAAGATCTCTAGGCGCAGGAGCGGCTCTGCGGTGCGCAGCTCCACCACGACGAACCCGACCAACAGCAGGACGCCGATGATGATGCACGCCCAGGTGGCGACGTTGCTCCACCCCCAGGTCGAGGACTGCTGGAGCCCGAGCACCGTCAGGCCCATTCCCCCGGTGACCAGCACGGTGCCCCGGTAGTCCAGCTTGGCCGGGTGCCGCTCGTCATCGGGGTGGGCGCGCCAGATCAGATACAGCGCGATGAGGGCGACCGGGATGTTGATCCAGAAGATCGCCCGCCATGTCCACTGGGTCAGGTAGCCGCCCGCGATCGGGCCGATGGCGGTCAGCCCACCGGAGATGCCGAAGAAGATCGCCATCGCCTTGCCGCGCTCGCGCAGGGGGAACGACGCGACCACGATGGCCACCGATGCCGGGAACATGACCGCTGCGGCCGCGCCCTGGACCACCCGGAAGAAGATCAGCCACGGCGCAGCAATGCTGCCCTTCGGGGTGAGCCCGCAGGCCGCCGAGGCGAGGGCGAAGCCGATCACCCCGATGACCACCATCCGCCGCCGGCCCAGCACGTCGCCCAGCTTGCCCCCGAAGGCGAACAGCGCTGAGAGCGACAGCAGGTACGCGTTGATGACCCACTGCGACTCCGTCGCCGACAGCGACAGCTCCTTCTGGATGTTGGGGATGGCGATGGCCACGATCGTCTGGTCGATGAAGGTCATCGCGACGGCGAACACCATCGCGGCGAGGACCAGGTTCTTGTTCGGTTTGCTCACGTCGCCTTCCCCTCAACGTCGTTGCCGCGCGCGATTCTGACCAGTCCCAAGCGGCGTGTCCAGCCGCGCCAACACGATGTCAATCGTCCGTGGGGCTGGGGGAGAATGCGAGAAAGTCGTTTCCCCCGTGAGGGTTTCGCGCGTTGTGCGCGCTGGAGGGCACTGCTGTGGGAAACCTCGACGCCGCGCCGAGGTTTCCCGCGTTATGCCCCCGGCTCCTCTCGCCCGCTCACGCGCAGCTCGTCGCCCCCGACGGTCACCACGTCGCCGGGGTGCAGCTGTCGCCCCCGGCGCTGCTCGCTCTCGCCGTTGACCAGGACGGGCTGCGAGCCCAGGAACGCCTTGACCTCGGCCCCGCTGTCGATGACCCCGGCCAGCTTGAGGAACTGGCCGAGCCGGATCATCTCGCCCCGAATGGCCACGTCGGTGGGCATGGTGCCCGAGACGCTACCGGTCGCGGCCCGCCCGGCGGTTACGCTGTCAGACGTGTCGATCGAAACGCCCGAGGAGCTCGCGGGCCTGCGTGCCAGCGGCCGCGTCGTCGCCGAGGCGCTGCGGGCGATGCGGCGAGCCGTCCGGCCCGGGATCACCACCGGCGAACTCGACGCGATCGCCGCGCGGATCTTCCGCCGCGCCGGCGCGCGCTCAGCGCCCCAGCTGACCTACGGCTTCCCGGCCGCCACGTGCATCAGCGTCAACGACGAGGCGGTCCACGGCATCCCGGGGCCCAGGCGGCTGCGTGAGGGAGACCTTGTGTCGCTCGACGTCGCCGCCGAGCTGAACGGCTTCTACGCCGACGCGTGTGTCACCGTGGGCGTCGGGCGCGCCCGGCCCGCCGCCAACCGCCTGGCCGCCGCCGCCCGTGACGCCCTCGCCCAGGCGCTCGGCACTGCACGGGCCGGAGCACCGCAGAGCGCGATCGGAGCGGCGGTCGAGCGCGCCGCGACCGCACGCGGCTACGCGGTCTGCAGCGAGCTCATGGGACACGGAATCGGCCGGCACCTGCACGAGGCGCCTGACGTCCCCAGCATCTTTGACCCGACGTTGACCGAGCGCCTCACCGACGGCCTGGTGCTCACGGTGGAGCCCATCGTCAGCGCCGGAACGGGCGCGGTGCGCCAGGGCGGCGACGGCTGGACGGTGTGCACCGCCGACGGCGCGCTGGCCGCCCACGAGGAGCACACCATCGTCATCACCGACGGCGCGCCGCTCGTCCTCACCGCCTGAGAAGTCGCGGCAAGTCGGGTCAGGAGATCTCGCCCGGCACGGCGCTCAGCCGACCAGCGCCTCGAGGTCAGCGATCGCCTGCGCGGTGTCGGTGAACACGACTCCGTGCATGCCCACCGCGTGCGCGCCGTCGATGTTGTCCGCCACGTCGTCGAGCAGGACCGCGTCCGCCGGCGCGCACCCCAGCCCGTCGCAGACCGCGTGATAGATCCGGGGGTCGGGCTTGCGCCACCCCACCTCGTGCGAATACACGATCACGTCGCACATGTCCTCAAAGCCGTAGAGGGCCTGCTCGCGCTCGCGGGCCCCCACGACGCTGTTGCTGAGGATGCCCGTGCGCATACGCGGGCGTAGGCCGGCGAAGTAGTCGGCCAGCTCGCGATTGAGCGTCCCCAGGTACTCCGTCCACGCGTCGTCCATGAGCGCGGCGAGGTCCGGCTCGTCGAGGCCGAACTCCGCCGCAATGCGCCGTTCGATCTCCTCGAGCGACTCTGCCCCGGTCGCCCCCGGCTCAAAGATTGCGCCCACCGACCGTTCGAAAGTGTCGGGCGTCAGCCCCAGCCGCACGGCCCATCTGTCGCGCCAGTCAGTCCTCGGAGTGATCTCCAGCACCCCCCCGATGTCGAACACCACGGCCTGGATCGGCACCGCCCGATTATCACGAGCGGCGCCGATGCATGACTCACGCTGATTCATCAGCGCGGCAGAACACGAGGGCCCGGGCCGTCCGGAAGCGCACCCGGGTCATGCGCGGTTACCCTTGCCACCATGGCGGGGCGAGGTCTGAGACGTACGTCGGTGCTGGGAGTCGTTGTGGCGATCGCCATCGGTGCCGGGGCCGCCATCGCTGTCGCGGCCGGCGCGCTCAAGGGTTCGCCCGCAGCGGTGCGCGTCGCCCAACAGGTGCTCGCGCATACGCGACACGTCGCCGCCATCCACTGGTCACAGGGCGGTGATCAGTGGGAGTGTCCCTCGCCGGACGGGCCCATCGTCGGGCCTGCGCTCAAGCGGCCTGAGCCCGACTGCCGCCGGGCGATCGTGACCTTCGACGAGAACCTGCACAACGGGCGGATCATGCGATCGCTGTCGACGCTCACCGCTCCGGGGCTGGCCACCGACACCGAGCTCGTCAGCCGGGCCGGAGCCTGGATGCGGTCGGGCAGCGCCCGCTGCTGGGACGCCGAGGGGGCCGGCCTCGTCAACGTCCCCGCGTTCACCTATCAGGGCGAGCGGCTCAGCGTCACCGCCCGGACGCCGGACGTGATCACGTTGCGCGGGGTCGGCGGTGGCGTTCGGGAGACCGACGCCATCGACGCCCACACCTTCGCGGTGCGCGAGGTGGACGTGCGGGTCCCCGGACTCAGGGGTACCGCGGAGCTCGTCGGCCACTTCGCCGAAACGACACGCCACTTCGCCCTGCCCCGCAAGCCGCGCCACGTCTGCTCGGAAATCGTGCGGTTCCCGCCTCAACGAGCGAGCTGACCCCGGCTGTTCTAGTCCGCCACGCCCAGGCCCCAGCCGCCGTCGATGACGATCTCCTGGCCGGTGATGTACTCCGACGCGGGTGCGGCCAGGAACAGCGCCAGGCCCTTGATGTCATCAGGCTGGCCGACGCGGTGCATCGGGATGTCCCTGCCGATCGCGGTCTGCAGGTCCGGATTGTGGGCGTGGCCCCCGCCGATGTTGGTGACGAAGAACCCCGGCGCGATGGCGTTGGTCGTGATGCCGTAGGCGGCCAGCTCGAGCGCGATGGTGTGCATGAGATGCCGGGCACCTGCCTTGGCGGCCATGTACGCGGCGCCGATCGCCGGCTCCACCTTGGTGGCCGCCAGCGAGGTGGTGATGATGATGCGCCCGGACCGCCGTGGGCGCATGTGCCGGGCGGCGGCCCGCGCCGTGGCGAAGATGCCGCTGAGGTTGATGTCGATCACACGGGCCCAGCGCTCGGTGGTGTAGTTCTCCAGCGCGCCCTCCTGCACCCGTGGCCGCTCGCCACCCGCCCACGCCCCGACGAACCCGGCGCCCGGATCGATTCCCGCGTTGGCGAAGGCGACGTCCAGCCGGCCGTAGGCGTCCGCGGCGCCGTCGATGGCGCGGTCAAGAGCCGCGTGATCGGTCACGTCGGCCACCGCGGCCCGGACGTCGAGACCCTCCGCCTCCAGGCGGGCCACCTGTTGCTCGAGCGCGGCCTCGTCGACGTCGATGAGGGTGACCCTGGCCCCATGGGCGGCGAGCGCCTCGCCGTAGGCGAGCCCGAGGCCGCTGGCCCCGCCGGTCACGATCACGCCGAAGCCGGTCACGTCGAAAAGGTCAGGTCCACTCACGCGCTGCTCCTCTGGTCGCTGGCCGGGCGAGCCTATCCCCTGCGCGCGGGGACCATCAGCCACGGGCCGCCGCGACGAGCGCATCGGCCACCCGGGCGACAGCAGCGTCCAGCGGCCCGGGTTGGCGAGCCAGGACCACGCGCCGCATCTCCTGCGGCTCACCGCGAACCGAGACGATGCTCACGCCCGCAGGAACGACCTCCCGGGCTACCGGGGCCAGCGTCGTGATGGCCAGCCCGGCCGCGACGATCTGCAGCTTGGCCATCCAGTCGCGTACGACGTAGCGGACGTCGGGGCGCTCGGCCAACCCCGGCCACACGCCGAGCAGCGACTCGCCGGCATCGGAGCGGCTCGCCACCCAGATCTGTCCCGCAAGCGCGTCGACGTCGACCACACCGGTGGTCGCGAACGGGTGGTGAGCCGGGACGCCGAGGACGAGTTCCCGCTCCGAGAGCGTGGTGAGCTCGAGCGGCGGAGACTCCGCGTCCGGCGGTCTGAACGGCGGGATGCGAGCGATCACCGCGAGGTCGAGCGTCCCGGCGCGCAGGGCGCGAGTCAGGGCCGGCGTCGTGCCCTCGCGGAGTGTCACCTTCAGCTCACGTGGCAGCGACGCCAGGGCGGTCGGCACCAGCCCGGCGGCGGCAGTCGCGAACGCACCGAGGCGGACCGGTCCAAGCGTCGCCGGCTCGCCACCGAGCGCGCGCAGCGCGCCGTCGAGCTCATCGAGGACGCGGACAGCCGACGCCAGCAGGCGCACGCCCGCGGACGTGAGCGTGACACCGTGGCGGCCGCGGTGAAACAGCTCACGCCCAGTGGCCGACTCGAGCGCCGCCACCTGTCGGGAGACGGCCGACTGCGTGTACCCCAGCGAGGCGGCAGCCGCAGAGAACGAGCCCGCCTGCGCCACCTCGCGCAGCACCCGCAACCCCGCAGGCGAGATGTCGGCAGCCATGCTGTTTGCGCATGGTAGCTGTTCGTCATTGTCGTTTACAGCATGGACGAGTGTGTCTACATTCGGCGCATGACCCAATCACGTACTGCTCTTGTCACCGGCGCCAACCAGGGGCTCGGCCGCGCCCTCGCGGAGGGCCTGGCCGCCCGGATGGCGCCCCGGGACCTGATCCTGCTGACCGGACGCGACCCCGAGCGCGTTCATACCGCCGCCGCCGAGGTCGCCGCCGGCCCCGCCGCTGCGCAGGTGCAGGGCCGCGTGCTCGACGTGCGCGACGCCGACGCCATCGCCGCGCTCGCGCAGGAGTTGGGCGAGGTGGACATCGTCTTCTCCAGCGCGACCGCGCGGATGAGCCCTGACGCCGACCCCGCAGACGAGGTCGACGCCGTCGCCGAAACCAGCAACCTCGCCACCACGTCCTTCCTGCGCGCGTTCGCGCCTCGGATACGCCCGGGCGGACGGCTCGTCATCGTCGCCAGTGCGCTCGGGACCCTGGACAAGCTCGACGAGCGGATCGCCGGCCGCTTTGCCGACGCCGCCGAGGCCGACCTCGACGCCGTCGACGAACTCGTCGCCGACTGGCGCGACGCCGTCCACGACGGGCGGGCCGACCAGGAGGGTTATGGACGGTGGCTGAACATCCCATCCAAGGTGGCGCAGGTGGCGGCCGTGCGGGCCCTGGCCCGCGAGCGCCGCGCCGAGGACGTGGCGCACGGCAGGCTGCTGATGGCGCTGTGCCCCGGCCTCATCGACACCGACGCATCGCGCCCGTGGTTTGACGACATGAGCGCCGCCCAGACTCCGGCGCGGGCCGCGTCGTGGCCGGTCGAGCTCGCGCTCGCCCCGGAGTTCGACCCGGCGTTCTACGGCGAGCTCGTGCAGTTCGGCAAGATCCTGCCCTGGGAGACCGGCGTCCCCGTAGCCCACAGCGCGACCACGTGAGGGGCGCGCCGCGGAATCAATGGAGAGGTGGATGGCGGCCGGTGAGACCCGTGGCCGCCTCCCACGCCGCAGCGTGCTCGAGCAACCGGCGGTCGCCGCGGTAGCGACCCACGAGCTGGAGCCCGACCGGCAGCCCCGCGGAGGTGAACCCCGCCGGGACCGCCGCCACCGGGTGCGATGAGACGGTGATGCGCGAGCACGCCCGCATCCAACCCAGGTAGTGGGGCATCGGGACCCCGGCGACCTCCGTGGGGTACTCCTGCTCGACCGGGAAGGGCGCGACCTGCGCGGCGGGCGCAGCCAGCACGTCGAAGCGCTGCATCAGTTCCGCGACCGCCGTGAACACCTCGGACTTGGCGACCATCGCGGCGCCGATGGCAGAGGCCTGGAGGGACAGGCCCTGCTCGACGTTCCAGATGAGCGTGTCCTTGGCGACGCCTCGCAGCGCCTCCAGGCTGGGGCCGAAGCTACGCGCGAAGGCCAGCCCTCGCAGCGTCTCGAAGGCATCGTCGGCGCGGGACAGGTCCAACGCGACGTCCTGCACGTGGCAGCCCAGCGCCTCGAGACGGCCGCGTGCGTCGTAAAGCACGGCCATGACCTCGGGCTCGATCGGCAGCCCGCCGACGTCGGGGCACCACGCGACGCGCAGCCCGGCGAGGTCGCCGCCGAGCTCCCCGGCGAACAGCGTCGGGTCGCCGTGCGAGAGCGGGCTGCCCGGGTCGGGCGCGGTGATCGCGGTGAGCATCAACGCGAGATCGCCGACGGTCCGCGCCATCGGCCCCACCACCGAGGCGGTGTCCCAGATGTCTCCGGCGCCGCTGTCGGGGACCAGCCCCGGCGTCGGCCGCAGCCCGACGACGTTGTTGAACGAAGCCGGGTTGCGGATGCTGCCGCCGTGGTCAGAGCCGTCGGCGATGGGGATGAGCCCCGCGGCGAGCGCCGCGCCCGCTCCCCCGCTGCTGCCGCCGGCTGAGCGGTCGGGCGCCCACGGGTTGCGGGTGGCACCGAACACCTCGTTGAAGGTGTGTGAGCCGACCCCGAACTCAGGGGTGTTGGTCTTGCCGATGACGATCGCCCCCGCCGCCTTCAGGCGCGCCACCACCAGGCTGTCGGCCGTGGGGATGTGCTGGGCGAACGCGACAGAGCCGTAGGTGGTGCGGATTCCCGCCGTGTCCTCGAGGTCCTTGATCGCGATCGGCAAGCCGTGCAACGGGCCGCGCGGTTCGCCGTTCGCAGCGCGGCGATCCGCGGCGTCGGCCTCCTCCAGGGCCGCCTCCGGGCGCAGGCTGACGATCGCGTTGATCTGCGGGTTGACCTCCGCGATCCGGTCCAGGTGCCGCGCGACCACCTCGCGCGCGGAGAGCTCGCGGCGGCGGATCGCCCCGGCCAGATCCCGCGCCGTCCACCAGTGCAGCGGCGCCGCTGTGGGCCCCGCGCTCTGATTCATCGGCGCGGCGTTCTCGGGTGGGCCGGGAGGCCGAAGAGCGCGAGGGCACTGCCGCCCAGGATCGCTCGCTTCTCCTCCTCGCTGAACCCGGGTTGGTCCCAGATCGCCGCGGGGGTGTCGAAGTCCTGGTGCGGATAGTCAGACGCGTAGAGCAGCGTCTGGCCCCCGTTCATCATGTCGAACATAGCCCGGGTGTCGGTGGCCCGCTCGTGGCTCTCGAACGGCTGGGTGGTGAAGAAGAACTCGCGGATGTACTCGCTGGGCAGCCGCGTGAGGAGCGGCGCCTCGGAGGAGCGCTGCTTGTACTCGTTGTCCAGGCGCGCAATGGTGAACGGCACCCACGCCTGCCCGGCCTCCATGAAGATCCACCGGATGTGGGGGAAGCGCTCGGGCATGCCCGAGAGCACCACGTTGGTGAGGTGCACCATCGCGTAGAACGGGAAGCCGAGGGCGTGGACGCCGAGGAAGCTGTCGAGGACGGCGAAGGGCTTCTCGCGCCAGTTCGGCGCCGAGTGGAACGCCACCGGCAGCTGCCGTTCGTTGAGCGCGTCGAACACCCTCATGTAGGGGTTGCGGTGCAGCGGCTCGTTGTGCAGGCAGGTGATCATGAAGCCGACCACGCCGGGGCGGCCGGTGAACGCCTCGATGTTGCGCAGCGACTGCTCGGGGTCGTGAATCGGCAGTAGCGGCATGGCCAGGAGGCGGTCGTCCGACGGGATCACGTCCTCCACTAGCCACCGGTTGAAGGCCCACGTCAGCTCGTCGCGCACCGCGAGATCGGGGTTCTGTCCCAGGTTGAGCATCGGCGTGGGAAACACGATCGAGTAGTCGATGCCCAGCGCGTCCATCGAGCGCAGGGAGGTCGCGGCGACCGGGTGCACGGCGCCGCCGTCAGCGTCGAACGGGTACACGTTGGCCTCCCCCGCCGCGGCGCCCCCGGCCCGGATGCGCCCGCCGGCCGTCCGGTCGCCGAGGTTGCCCGAGATCAGCCCCGGCTCGACCACCAGCGGCGAGTTGAACATGAACGAGCGGCGGACGTTGGGACTCTCGATGTAGGCCACGATCTCCGGCAGGCACGCCGTCTCGTAGCAGTGGCTGTCACAGTCGACGATGGGGATGTCGAACAGCCCGCGCCGACGCGCCTCGCGCTCAGCGTTGACCAGGTAGTGATCCTGCCGGCGGTCGGGCAGCAGGCGCGCGTCTCGAAGGGTGTCGGTGCTCATGGCCTCCCGTCCTACACGTCGAACATGGCGGCGATCTCGAAGGAGTAGATCTCAGACGCCTTGAGCATCGCGGCGGCGGTGATCGCCACATCGGTGCTGGTCACCGTGCGGTCAACGGGAAACGCGGGGATCTCGCCGTGCTCGCGCACGCGCGCCCCATATGCGGCCACCGCCTCGGCGAGCGCGCGCTGGACCGCGGCGTCGCTCTCGGCGGACGGAGTCCCACGGTCGCGGGGATCAGGCGTCGACGTAGACAACCCCGGCCTCGACGGTCACCGGGAAGCTTCGCAGCCGGCGCCGCCGGTCGTGAGCGGCCTCGCCCGTGGCCAGGTCGTACTCCCAGCCGTGCCACGGGCAGACCAGGCGCATCTGGTGCTCGTCCAGGACGTCGCCGATCGCCTGGCCGCCGGCGCCCAGCTCGCGCCGCGTCGCGCCGACGAGCTCGCCCGAGCACACCGGCCCACCCTGGTGGATGCAGCGGTTGTCATAGGCGTAGACCTGCGCCTCGTGGCGGAACACTCCGATCTCGCGGTCGCCGATGTCCACCATCACGCCGCCGGGCTCAGGAATCTCATTGAGCGGGCACACCCGGTAGCGCTGGACGTCTCGAGCTTCAGTCGCCACTGAGTTGTCAACGCTCCTTCCTCGCGCGTCGGGCCGGACCGGCGACGCTACCAAAGCCCGGCGGCGTGCTGGGTGGCTCGGCTACGCCGCGGCCGCCGGCGCGGTGGCGGTCACCGCCGCCTCGATCAGCTTCACGACGTCATCGGCGTGGGAAACGATCGCGAGGCGGCCCGCGTCGACCTCGACTGTGGTCGCCCCCATGCGAGCGGCGAACTGGCGCTCGGCATCCGGCGGGATGGCCTCGTCGTTGGTGGCGACCAGGTACCAGGTCGGGTGCTGCGTCCACGCCGGCGTCCCCATCACGTCCTCGAAGGCGCTCGTCGAGATCGGTTGCTGGACGGCGTGCAGGACCTTGGCCTTGACGGGGTCGACGCCGCACGCGAAGTGCTCCACGAAGTCGCCCTCCGGGATGTAGGCGAAGCCCAGGTCGTCGACGATCAGGTTGGCGAGCGACGGGGTCGGCGGTCCGGCGCCGAGCAGCGCGCCGAGCGACTCGCCCTTGTCGAGCCCGAACGCGGCGATGTAGACGAGGGCGATCGCGTTCGGCGCGTCCTCGCCGAGACTGGTCATGATCTGGCCGCCGTAGGAATGTCCGACGACGACCGTCGGGCCGCTCTGGCGGCTCAGCACGTGCCGCGTCGTCGGCGAGCGAGGTCTCGGGGAACTCATACGCACCCGCTTACCTGGGTTGACATGCAGCCAAACGGCTGCCTATAATCATGCAGCCATATGGCTGCCTATCACGACCCGCATTCGATGGACGGCATCTTCCGGGCGCTCGCCGACCCGGGCCGCCGGCGGCTGCTGGACAGCCTGAACGCCCGCAACGGGCAGACCCTGCGCGAGCTGTGCACGGACATGGACATGGCCCGCCAGTCGGTGAGTAAGCACCTCACCGTGCTCGAGGAGGCCAACCTCGTGAGCACAGTGTGGCGGGGCCGCGAGAAGTTGCACTACCTCAACGCTGCACCCATCACCGAGCTCTCCGAGCGGTGGATCAACCGCTACGAGCAGCCGCGGGTCGACGCGCTGACCGACCTCAAACACGCACTGGAGAACCCCTCGATGGACAAACCCTCGTTCGTCTACACGACCTACATCCAGACCACCCCCGAGCGCCTCTGGGAAGCACTGACCAGCCCGGCCTTCACCCAGCGCTACTGGAGCGCGGCCTTTGAGACCGATTGGGCGCCGGGCTCAGAAATGGTCTGGAACCTCTTCGGCGTGCGGGTCGCCAACCCGGAGCAGGTGGTGCTCGAGGCCGACCCGCCCCGGCGCCTTTCCTACACGTGGCACACCTTCACTCCCGAGCTGGCCCGGGCCGCGGAGGTGGACGAGGAGAGGTTCGCGGCGGCCGCCGGTGAGCCCCGCTCCAAGGTGACCTTCGAGATCGAGCCGGCGGGCAGCGCGGTGAAGCTCACCGTCGTCCACGACGGGTTCCCGGTCGACAGCACCGCCGCCGGGCTCGTCGCCAACGGCTGGCCCCGCGTCCTCTCGCGCATGAAGACCCTGCTGGAGACCGGGGACACGTTCCGGATCGACAGCTAGCGACACCCTCAGACAGACAGGAGACACACCATGAGCACCCCCACGATCGTCACCCGCGAGGAGTGGCTGGCCGCACGCCAGGACCTGCTCGCGCGCGAGAAGGAGCACACCCACATGGCCGACGAGCTCGCCCGCGCGCGTCGTGAGCTCCCATGGCTGCCGGTGGACGCGTCCTACACGCTGCAGACCGCCGACGGGCCCAAGACGTTGGCCGAGCTGTTCGACGGCCGCTCGCAGCTCGTCGTCTATCACTTCATGTTCGGGCCCGACTACGACCACGGCTGCCCCGTGTGCTCGTCGATCGCCGACAGCTTCAACGGCGTGCTGGAGCAGCTCAAGGCGCGCGACACGACGATGATCGCCGTCTCGCAGGCGCCGGTGGACAAGCTCGAGGCCGAGAAGGAGCGGCTGGGCTGGGACTTCACCTGGGCCTCCAGCCACGAGAGCGACTTCAACGCCGACTTCGAGCACTCGTTGACGCGCGAGCAGTCGAGCGCCTGGGTGCCCAGCGCTCCGCCGATCGTCGCCCAGAACGCTGCCGACTGCGGGACCGACCCGGCCGGCTACATGGCGCAGCGGCCCGGCCTGAGCGTGTTCGCACTCCACGACGGCGAGGTCTATCTCACCTATGCCACCACCAACCGCGGGCTCGAGGTGGTCATGACCTACTACGGCATCCTTGACCGCACGCCGCTGGGCCGCAACGAGGGCGAGCCGGCCTACCCGACGTGGATGCGTCGCCACGACGAGTTCGCCGCAGCGTGACGGTGACGCGATGACCGCGCACGCCATCCGCCGGCGCACGCACTCCCGCCTGGTCCCGGCAGCGGTGGCCGCGGGCGTCCTCGGTGCTGCTGGGGCGGGCTGGGTGCTACTGGCCCGGCGCATGGCCGGCATGGACATGAGCCCCGGTGGCGATCCGGGGGAGCTGGGATGGTTCGTCGTCACCTGGGCGGCGATGACGGTGGCCATGATGTTGCCCGGCTCGGCGCCGGCGGTGGCGCGCGCCGTCCGGGGTCAGCGCGGCGCCGCAGGGTCCACTGCCGCCGCGGCACCGATCGCTGCCGGCTTCGTCGTCGCCTATGGCGCGGTGTGGCTGCTCGCCGGACTCGCCGGCTACGTCTGCGTGCAGGCGGTGCGGGGGCTGGACGTGGGCGCGCTGGGCTGGACGTCGGCGGGGCGCTACCTCGCCGCGGCTGTGGTCATCGGCGCCGGGGCCTATCAGCTGACTCCGGTCAAGCGCCGCTGGCTGGAGCGCTGCGTCGCCCCGGAGCGCCATCTCCCCCGCCCCGGCGTCGCGGGCGCGCTGCGGGCCGGCGCCGGGCACGGGGTCTGCTGTGTCGCTTGCTGCTGGACGCTCATGGTTGCGCTGTACGCCCTGGGTCTCATGAGCATGACCTGGATGGTGGTGGTCACCGTCCTGATCGCCGGCGAGCGGCTGGTGGCGCAGACGGCCACAGCGGTCGCCGCGGTCGCTGCCGTGCTGGTGGTGCTCGGCCTGGGGGTCGCGGTGGCCCCGGGGTCTGTGCCGGGCCTGACCCTCCCGGCTACGGGGCATCCCTCCGCCATCGGCATGGACATGAGCATGCGATAGCCGTCACATCCCCGGCGACTCTCGCAGGCTAGGCCGGCAGCGCCGCCCAGGCCCGCGCGATGTCGGCCCCGAGCCGGCAGTTGCCGCGCACGATGTCGAGGTTGACGGCGACGCTCGCCCCGCCGGTGTGCTCGTGGATGTACTCGAGCAGGAACGGAGTGACCTCCTTGCCGCGCACCGATCCCGCCTCGGCCGCGTCCAGAGCCTCGGCGAGCAGCCGGTCGTGCAGCGCGGGGTCCAGCTGCGCCGAAGCCGGGAGCGGGTTGGCGACGAGGATGCCGCCGGGTAGGTCGAGCGCGTCGGCGGCGTGCATCACCCCGGCGATCTCCTCGGCGCTGGTGACCGCGTGGTCGACCGTGTAGCCGCTGTCGGCCAGCCAGAACGCGGGGAAGCGGTCGCTGCCGAAGACGAGAACGGGCACGCTCAGCGTCTCCAGCCGTTCCAGCGTGGCCGCGATGTCGAGGATCGACTTGACCCCAGCCGACACCACCGTGATGCGGCAGCGGCCCAGGACCCCCAGGTCGGCCGACTCGTCGAAGGTGGTGCCGGCGCCGCGGTGCACGCCGCCGATGCCGCCGGTGGCGAAGACGCGAATACCGGATTGCGCGGCGAGCACCGCGGTCGCGGCGACGGTGGTGCCGCCGCTCGCGGCGCGGGCCATCGCGACCGGAAGGTCGCGGACACTGAGCTTCAGCGCCCGGTCGCTGCCCGCCAGCCGCTCGAGCTCGTGCGCCTCGAGGCCGACGTGCGGCACGCCGTCGAGCACTGCGATCGTCGCCGGAACCGCGCCCCGTTCGGCCACCGCCTGCTCGAATTCACGCGCGGCGCGCACGTTGTCAGGACGCGGGAGGCCGTGGGTGATGATCGTCGACTCCAGCGCGACGAGCGGCTGCCCGTCGCGCAGCGCGCGGGCGACGGGCTCTGAGACAACCACTCGTGACCGGACGGGCGGCACCGGCGGACCGTAGCGAACGGGTGAACGCGCCATCCCGGGCGCGCCGAGCGCCGGACGGCCCGTGATGATGTCGGGCATGCCGCCCGAGCCCGTCACCTCCGCGACGCGACCCACGCCGATCTCGATCTGCACGCTCGGCGATCTCATCCTCGACGTCGTCGTGCTGCCCGACCGCCCGCTGGTCGCAGACGGCGACACGCCCGCGGCGATCCGCGTCGCGGCCGGGGGCCAGGCCGCCAACGTGGCGGCGTGGGCCAGCGCCCTGGGCGCCCGCAGCCGGCTCATCTGCGCGCGCGGAACCGATGGAGGGAGCGCGCTGGCTGCGGCCGAGCTCGCGTCCCACGGGGTCGAGATCGGTGGGCTGGTGGTGGACGGCCACGGCGGCGTGGTCGTCTCCGTGCGCAACGCCCACGGCCAACGCACGATGGCGTCCGATCGCGGCGTCGCCACCATGCTCGGGCCCTCCGACCTCGAGCGCCCGTGGCTCGCCGCCTGCGACGTGCTCCACGTGTCGGGTTACTGCTTGCTGCGCCAGCCGATGGCAGACGCCGCCATCGAGGCCGCGCGCCTGGCCCGCCGGGTCACCGTCGACTTGGCCTCGGCGCACGACATCGAGCTGCTCGGCCCGCGCACCTTCACGGCGCGTGTGGAGGCCCTGGCGCCCGAGTTGGCCTTCGCCACCGAGGCCGAGCGCGCCGCCGTCCCGGACCTTGAGACGGCCTGGGTCATCAAGCTGGGGGCGCGCGGCGCGCGCTTTCCCGAAGGCGAGTACCCGGCCCCGGACGTCGCAGTGCTCGACACCACCGGCGCCGGCGACGCGCTGGCCGCCGGGTATCTGGTGGGCGGGCCCCAGCGGGCACTCGAAGCCGCCGCGCAGTGCGTGGGCTTGGTCGGCGCAATGCCCCGCAAGCCGGTGGGCTGAGCGCGCATCCAGTCCGCAGCGGCAGCCCACCCCGTGGTTTTGTTGTGAGGCTGGTGTGAGCGCGTTGTAGTCCCCTGGACAACACCCCGGGTCAGGCTTAGAGTGCGGCCGCCTGTGCACCTCGGGGCGCCGTCGCCCGCCGGGTGCCCGGGAGCAGGGCGGCGCACGGGCGGCGCCCGTGAAATGGGCAGGGTGATGAGGATGCGGGACGTCAGTCGGCGCAGGTTCCTTCAGATCGCGGGTGGGGGTGTCGCAACGACGCTCTTCTCGGACAGCATCGCGCGGGCGCTGTCCATTCCTGCCAACCATGCCACCCGGTCGATCCGAGATATCGAGCACGTCGTCGTCCTCATGCAGGAGAACCGCTCCTTCGACCACTACTTCGGCACGCTGCGCGGCGTGCGCGGGTTCGGCGACCCGCACCCCGTCACGCTACCCAGCGGCCAGCCGGTGTGGTTCCAGGCGAACGGGAGCACCGTCGTGCCGCCGTTCCGGCCCGACGTCGGCAACCTGGCGCTGACCTTCATCGAGGACCTGGACCACAGCTGGCCCGGAACGCACGAGATGTTCAACGGCGGCAACTGGGACCAGTGGCTGCCGAGCAAGACGACCACCGCCATGGCTCATCTGGAGCGGCGCGATCTGCCGTTCCACGCTGCCCTGGCGGACGCGTTCACCGTCTGCGACGCCAACTACTGCTCGCTGCTGGGACCGACCGACCCCAACCGCTACTACATGTGGACCGGATGGGTGGGCAACGACGGGAAGGGCGGCGGCCCGGTGATCGCCAACGACGAGCTCGGCTACGACTGGCAGACCTACCCGGAGCGCCTCCAGGCGGCCGGGATCAGCTGGAAGATCTACCAGGACATCGGCGACGGCCTGGACGCGGCGGACTTCTGGGGCTTCACCGACGACGCCTTCATTGGGAACTTCGGCGACAACTCGCTGCTGTACTTCCACCAGTACCAGAACGCCCCGGACAGCAGCCCGTTGGCCCAGCGGGCCCGCACCGGAACCGACATCAAGTCCGGCGGCGACGACATCGCCAATGCCACCGGGCTCTTCACGCAACTTCAGAGCGACGTCACCAGCGGCAAGCTGCCGCAGGTGTCGTGGATCGTCGCGCCGCAGGCCTACTGCGAGCACCCGGCCTTCCCACCCGGCTACGGCGCCTGGTACACCGCCCAGTGCCTCAACACGCTCACCAGCAACCCGGACCTGTGGTCAAAGACGGCGCTCATCATCACCTTCGACGAGAACGACGGCTTCTTCGACCATGTCCCCGGGCCGTACCCGAACGTCGGCGGCCTGTCCGGCGAGTCCACCGTGCCGCTGGACAATGAGTTCTTCGAGGGCACCGCGGGCACGCCCCATGGCAGCAACGGTGTCCCCGGGCCCTATGGACTCGGCATTCGCGTGCCGCTGCTCGTCGTCTCGCCGTGGAGCACCGGCGGGTTCGTGTGCTCCGAGGTGTTTGACCACACCTCGCTGATCCGTTTCATCGAGGCCCGCTTCGGCGTCGACGAGCCCAACATCACGCCCTACCGGCGGGCCGTCTGCGGCGACCTGACCGCGGCGTTCAACTTCCGGGACGCCCATGACCGTGTCCCGCATCTGCCCAGCGTCGACGCCTTCAAGCCGACGTCCGGCGTCGTGCCTCCGGACTTCCACCCGGTGCCCCCGGCCAACGGGTCGGTCCCCACCCAGGAGCCTGGGTTGCGTCCCTCGCGGCAGCTCGGCTACGACCTGGAGGTCGGCTTCCATGCCCACCCGCAGGGTTTGCGGCTGCGGATGCGCAACCGCGGCAGTCTCGGTGCCGGCCTGCAGGCACGCTCGCTCACCGTCAGCGGCGCCCCCTACAGCTACACCATCGGCGCCGGTGACAAGATCGACGCGACACTGCCCAACCCGGGCACGTTTGACCTGAGCGTCCACGGTCCCAACGGCTTCTTCCGCCACTTCGCCGGCAAGGGCACGCCTGCGCTGAAGGTCGAGGTCCGCTGCGACCACGCCCCCGGGCGGCTGCGCATCCAACTGCAGCCCGAGTCAAGCGGGCGCGGCCATCAGGAAACGCGGGTGCACGTCGCCGACGCCTTCGGCCCTGACCGCACCCTCCGGCTGCGCGGGGACGAGGAACTGATCGTCGACACCAACCGCTCGGGCGGCTGGTATGACCTGGCACTGACGACGCCGGGCGACTCGAGCTTCAGCTACCAACTCGCGGGTCGCCTGGAATCGGCAGCACGGCTGACCAGCGATCCCCAGCTGGGCGGCTCGTAGCCGCGTCCGTCGTCGTCGTCATCGAGGCCATGAAGGACGGTCAGGGGGCGGGCTGGAGCCGCTCCCTGCCCGGACCGGTGATGTTGAAATCGGCGTGTTGGACGAGCCCGACCGCGTTGGCGGGCCAGAACGCTCCTGTGGGTGGGGCCTTGACCCCGGGACCGCACGATCCCCCGGACTTGCCCGGCAGCGCGATCCAGGCGAACGCGTCAGCGAAGGCATACCCGGTCTCGCTGGTGGGTCTCGGACCCAGCCCGCGGCCCTTGGGGCCGCACAGGATCTCGTTGCCGTGGTGTACCCGGTCCTTGGGGCGCAGCGGCCCGCGCCCGTTGTCCGAGGTCGAGACCGCGAAATGCACCCCGTGGAGGGCCCGCGCGACCTTCTGGCCGTAGGCGATCTCCGAGGTGGTCCAGTCGAAGTGGGTCGAATTCAAAAAGAAGCCCTGGGCCTGGTGGATGCCGGCGCCGTTGAGCATCCGCGCGGCCGTCTTGTACGAGAGTGCATCGCCCGCGCCGGCGTCGAGGTAGACGGCCACGTGCGGGTTCTGCTCGAGCGTGGTGATGGCGTAGCGCAGCTCCGTCATCCGCGCCGCGAGCGCGCGCCCGTGCAGGCACGGGGTGGTGATGATCGCGTCCATCTCCAGGAAGACGACCGCGCGGAAGTTGCCGATCCCGGCCGAGAGGCCATCGATGAAGCGCTTGTAGGCGGCGATGCGTGACGCGGGATCCGCGGAGCCGCCCCGCGCGCACTGGCCGTTGACGACCCAGTAGGTCGCCAACGTGGGGATGGCTGCAGGGTCCTGGACGTCGGCGTTGCGCAGAAACTGGAACACGGAGTTCTTCGGGGTGCGGCCGTTCCAGGAGCCGAAGCGGTCGGTGAACGGCTGGTCGGCGATCTCCTGGATCAGCGTCGACTCCTTGGGATGGCGGCGCCGGAGCCTACGGGCCGCCTCAGCCGCCGGGGAGTGGTGCGGATCGGCGTAGAAGCTGGCGCCGGCCAGCACGTTCCCAGCAGCGTTGGGGACTCCCGGGAGCTCCAACGGGTTGGCGGGATCGCGAGTCTGCACCGAGGCGTTATGAAGGATGAACAGCCTGGCGTTGTGCGAGCCGAGTTTCTCGGGGAATGAGCTGTAGAGGTACACCGCGGCGCGCACCGAGGGGCCCCGCCAGTCATGGGCCACGATCGGGATCGTGAAGCTGGCCTGCGACTGCCCCGGCAGGAAGTGCAACGTCCCGCCGACCGTCTCATAGTCGATCCCAGCGACTGCATTGGCGCGGTGGATCCCGTAGCGGACGTATTCGTCGCCGTGCCGCGAGCCGGTGCGGTTCACGGTCACGGTGGCCTGCCCGGCGGTCTCTGAGACCCGATAGCCGGTGGCTGACAGAGACACGTTGGCGTGCGCGACGCCGGCGAGCGCGAGCTGCCAGGCACACGCGGTGAGAAGGATGCGAAGGAGACGCGACATGTGTCCTCGTATAGCCCGGCCGCGCTCCCCGGAGCGAGCTTGCCGAACATGTAGGCCGTTTTGCACGGGTTCAGGGGCGCACAACCGGACGAAAACGTACTACCCAGTCAACGAATGACCGGTCCCCGTCGATGAACGTGCTAAAGGTCGTTGGCCGAGTCGACGCGCAGGGGCGCACCACAACATTCCGGCGGTTGACCGTGTTCTAGTCCTAGTTGTCCCTGTTCTACGTCCATCTGTGAGGCTCATGAAACGCTGTCTGCTCCTTCTCCTGTCCCTGTCTGCCCTGGCGATCCCCGCCTCCGCGAGCGCCACCACGTTCGGCGCTGAGGTCGGCAGCATCTTCACCGGCCAGCAGTTTGGCCAAATCTCACAGGACCAGGCGACGACCAGCCTCAAAGCGCTCTACAAGGCTGGAGGGCGGACCGGGCGCGCCGATTCCAATTGGGCGATCACGGAGCCAAAGGCGCCGGCTCACGGCCGCCACACGTACAAGTGGACCTACGACGACATGATCGCCACCGATATGGCCACGGCCCGTCTGAAGTGGGAGCCGACGCTGGCCTTCGCTCCGCGCTGGGCCGAGGTCCATCGCTCCAACGTGCTGCATAAGAAGTCCGGGAAGGTCATCGCCTTCCTGCCGCCGGCCAGCAACGCGACCTTCGCCGCCTACGCGACCGCGTTCATGAAGCGCTACGGGCCGCACGGCGCCTTCTGGAAGGCCAACCCCAACCTGCCCCAGGTCCCGGTGACCACACTCGAGGTGTGGAACGAGCCCGACAACGTCAATGACTGGGGATCCGACATCAATCTGTCGGACTACTCCCGCATGTACGAGGCTGTCCGCACCGCCGTTCACCGCGTCGATCACAGCGCTCGCGTGATGACGGGCGGGCTGGCCTGGACCGAGTCCTCGCTGCCTCGGTTCCTCAAGGCCTTCCGCGGCAAGGCGATCGACGCGATCGCCGTCCACCCCTACGGCAAGACCCCGGCTGCATCGATCAAGATCGCCAAGGACGCTCTGGCCGACGTGAGCAACGCGGGTCGCGGGCGTGTGCCCGTTATCGCCAACGAGTACGGCTGGACCTCGACTCCCGACACGTGGGGCTCGACGAAGGCCAAGAACGTCAACAGCTACGCCTACAACGCGCTGATCGGCCTCTCCAAGCTCCGCCTGTCTGAGATCGAGCCCTTCGCCTGGGCCCCCACCTGGGGGCTGGACACCGGCGCGTTCGCCAAGGCGCTGAAGAAGATCCAGCACCACTGAGCCGTCCGGGCACGCCGGGCCCGCCGCGCGAGCGGTGGGGCCCGGCGCCCCGCTCAAGCTGCAGCTCTGAGCTCACCGGCTGAGAGACTCTGACCGTGGTCATCCGCCGCCTCGTCCGCTCTTCCCACCCTGTCCTGGACGGCCTGGAGTGGCCGGTCTTCGAGGCGGTCGGCGCCCGCGACGGGCCGCGGGCCTGCCTCCTGGCAGGGGTCCATGGCTGCGAGTACTCCTCGATCGCTGCGCTGACGCGGTTCATGCGCGAAGTGGACGTCGCGGCGCTGACGGGCACGATCGTGGCGGTGCCGGTCGTGTCGCCGACATCGTTTGCCGCGCGGTCGCCCTTCGTCGTCCCCGAGGACGGGCGCAACCTCAACCGGTCCTTTCCCGGGGACCCGAACGGAAGCTTCACAGACGTGCTCGCCCACCACGTCTTCACGGAGTTCGTGGCCGGCGCCGACCTACTCATCGACCTGCACGGTGGCGACATGGTCGAGGCGCTCGAGCCGTTCGCCCTGTATGACGACTCCCCGGTGCGCGACACCGCCGAGCGCCTCGCCCGGGCCTATGGCCTGGGCTACATCGTGTGCGACACCACCGACACGCTGGGCGGAACGACAAGCGCCGCCGCTGCGGCTGCGCGGATTCCCGGTGTCACCGCCGAGGCGGGAGGGCGCGGGCTGCTCGAGCCGGCGGAGGTGGAGCGCCACCTTCATGGGCTGCGCAGCTCGCTGCGCGCCGCTGGCGTGCTGGACGGCGAGCCTGATCCGCCCCCCGCGAGGCAGCAGCTGGTGGAGCGCTTCCTGTGGCTGCGCACCCCCGTCCGCGGCTGGTGGCAGCCGGCAGTGGACGTCGGCGACACTGTCGCGACCGGTGACCTGCTCGGGAGGGTCCTGGACGGGTTCGGCGACACCCTCGAGGTGATCACCGCGCCGGAGCCCGGGGCGCTCCTCTTTCTCACCTCCAGCCCGGCGGTGGAGGCCGACGGCCTACTCGTGGGCCTCGGCGCGGGCCTGCGCCCCTGCGACGCCGGCTCGCACTGAGGCTCCGTGTCCGAGCCACCCGTCCGCAGCCCCGAGATCGCGTTCCTGCTCAAGGACCCGGAAGGCTGGGCGGAGACGGTGCGGGGAACAGTTCGATTCCATCATCCGCCGCCTGCGCCACCAGCAGACGACCGACGAGTCCGGTCAGGGCGCGCCGGTCCGAGGCGGGCAGGTGCTCGAGCAGGGCCGAGACGTCAGCACCAAACCGCAGCGCGGCCTCGTCGACCAGCGCCCGGCCGGCGCCGGTGAGGCTGACCAGCACCGAGCGCCCATCCGCGGGCGAGGGCGAGCGGGCGACGAGACCGCGGCGCTCGGCGCGTTCGACCAGACCGCTCACGCTCGACTTGTCCAGGCTCAACAGCAGCCCGAGCTCGTTGATCGTCGGCCTACGGTCGCGCAGAACCCCCAGCAGCCGCGTCTGGATGATGGACAGATCGTGCTCGGCCGCGCGGCGCTCGAGCAGGCGCTGAACGAGGAACGAAAGCTGGGCGAGGCTATCGACGGTGCTCAGTTCGACCATGGCCGTGCAGCGTACTTGATTCAGTACGTGGCACCAACTAAATTGGTACGTACCACCAACTAATCACTCACCGGCACCCGCAGGAGCGAGTCCATGCCAACGATGAACGCCGCGGTCGTCACGTCCTTTGACCAGCCGCCCCACTACCTGCCTTTCGAGGCCCCGCACCCCTCCACCCCAGAGGAGATCCTCGTTGACGTCCTCGCCGTCGGTCTGCACCCACGCGTGCGCAGCGGCGCCGCCGGAGCCCACTACACGAGCACCGGCGCGTTGCCGATGATCCCGGGCATCGACGGCGTCGGCCGGCGCCCCGACGGCACTCGGGTCTACTTCGTGCCCGGCGACGACGACCTCGGCACGATGGCCGAGGCGGCGGTGGTCGACCCCCGGAGGGCGATTGAACTGCCTCGCGACGTCGACGCCGCCACGGTCGCGGCCACCATGAACCCCGCGATGTCTGCCTGGATGGCTCTGCGCCGCCGCGTGGCGATGGCGCCCGGCCAGAGCGTTCTGGTCCTGGGCGCGACCGGCAACGCCGGGACCATGGCGGTGCGGATCGCGCGACAACTGGGCGCCGGACGCGTGGTGGGCGCCGGCCGCGATCCTCAGCGGCTGCAGGCGCTCGTCGCGGGGGGCGCCGACGAGGTCGTCGCGCTGACCGCGGACGCGGAGGCCACCGGCCGGGCTCTGGCCACGGCGGCCGCCGAGGTCGACATCGTCCTCGACTATCTCTGGGGCGCGCCCGCCCAGCAGGCGATGATGGCCCTGCTCATGGGGCGCGCGGACCGCAGCCGCGCCCTGGACTGGGTTCAGATCGGGGCTGTCGCCGGGCCCACCCTCGAACTGCCGTCGGTCGCCCTTCGCTCGGCCAATCTCCGTCTCCAGGGCAACGGCCAGGGCGCAGTGTCCACCGCCGCCTACCTCGCCGAACTGCCGTCGCTCGTCGAGCGGATCAGCGACGGCATACTTGCGCTGACGGCTGCCCCTCGGCCGCTCTCCGACGTCGAGACAGTCTGGGCCACCACGGACCCGCCCGGCCGGCGCACGGTCCTGGTGCCCTAACCGCGCCCGGTGAGGTCCGCGTGGACGAACAGGATGTCGTGATCGGTGTGCGCGGCCGGCACGACGTGCGCCGACGGCGAGCGCAGCGCCCCGGTGCCGTAGGCCTGCTGGATCCCGGGGTCCTGGTGGGCCGACGCGTCGCTGCGCACCCAGAAGCCGCGCGGAGCGCACGGGGCTAGGCGGTTGACGTCGCCCCCGAAGATGACCGCGCGCGCGGCCTCCCGACCCGCCAGCATCGCCCTGAGCTGGGCGCACTGCGGGGCGTTGGCGGCGGCCTCGACGGGCTCGTTGGAGGCGAGATGAGCGGTGCACACGACGATGCGTGCGCGCGTGGTCACGCACACCCACTGGCGTTGCTCGGGGCCGGCCTCCGCCGGGAACGGGTGACTGTCGCTGCTGACGATCGGCGCCCGTGTGAGCACCGCATCGCCGAACAGGCCGCGCCCGCGCGGATGAATGCAGTGCAGCCTCTTGCCGTAGTAGATGATGCTCGAGAAGCGCAGGTGGTACCCGGTCTGGCGCGCGATACGTGCGACGTCCCCGCCGCAGGCTTCGTTGAAGGTGACCGCATCCGGGTGTGCCTGACGGATCTCGGCGGCGGCCGCCTCCACCCCCACCGGGTAGTGCACCCGGCCATAGCACCCCGCCAGGCCCGAGAGGCACAGGTTCATCTGCATCAGCTCAAAGCCGGGGCGCGACGCGCGCGACGCGGCAGCGGCCGTTCCGGCGGGATCTCCGCAGCCCGTCACGCATAGGGCGAGCGCGCACACGAGCGCAGCGCACAGGGCGGCCCCGGCAGTTCCAAAGCGCCCGGCTCGAAAGCGGGCCAAGGTCGTCACGACCCTTGACGGTAGCTTCGCCCGGCCCACGGTGAGCCGCCTCCCCGGTGGACGACGCGACGACGCCGACGGCGCGCACTAGGCTGTCGGGAATGTCCCTTGTGATCGTGGGAGCGGGGCCCAACCTGGGCCTGGCCGTGGCCCGGCGCTTCGGGCGCGAGGGCTTCGCCGTCGGCCTGGTCTCGCGCACGGAGTCCCGGCTGGTCGAGCTCGCCGGGCAACTACGGCTGGATGGGATCACCTCGGCGGGCGCCGCGGCCGACATCCGCGATAGCGACGCGCTGGCCGCAGCCATCGCCAAGCTCGCCGACGAGCTGGGCCCGGTCGAGGTGCTCGAATATTCGCCGCTGCCCGCCCGAGAGTTCATGAAGCCGATCCTGGAGACCACCGTCGACGACGTCCGGGGCCCGCTCGAGTTCAGCGTCCTCGGGGCCGTGGCCGCCACTCAAGCTGTGCTCGGGCCGATGCGCGAGGCCGGTCGCGGCACGATCCTGTTCACCACCGGCGGCGCCGCTGTCAACCCGTACCCAGAGCGCGCGGGTGTCGGGATCTCGTTCGCAGGCGAGGTCGCCTACGCGCGGATGCTCCATGACGCGGTGCGCGACGACGGCATCCACGTCGCCCACATCGCCATCGCGGGCCGGATCGCCCCCGGCGCCGACAACGAGCCCGACGACATCGCCGAGGTCCTGTGGACGCACCATGTCGACCGCCGGGTGTTCCAGACCCGGCTCGGCATGCCCTGAGGCGCCCCGTCAACCGCGGGACAGGCTGAGCTCGGCCCAGACGACGTACCCGTCGCCGCGCTCCTCGCCCCAGCGTTCGCACAGCGAATCGACGATGCGCAGGCCCCACCCTCCGACCGCATCGTCGGTGGGCGCTGCCGGCCCGGCGTGCGAGCCCGAGAGCCCGGGGTCACGGACGCTGATCGTGAGCCGCTCTGCGCGCCGCGAGGCCCGCACCTGCAGGTCGTCGTTCGGCGTGGCGCCGGAGTGCGTCACCGCGTTGTTGACCAGCTCACTGGCCACCAGCATCACATCCCCGAGGATCCACCCCAGGCCATTGATATCGCTCAGCTTCTCTCGCACCGCCGCCGAAGCGGCCGGCGCGCACGGAAGCGTGAGCGCCATGAGCGTCTCATCCCTACCAAGCATCTCTTTAAGAGGGTTACCCGCGCTGAGCGAATGACACAGGAAATGCGCGGGGAACTAGCGCAGGGCGAGCAGGCAGACCGCCCCCAGCAGGCCGGCACCGGCTGTCCACCAGGCGATGTAGTCGCCGATGTGACCGGAGTGCAGCCCACGCACGCTGACCACGACCCCCCGGCCACCGGCGTAAATGCCCCGCGGCACCCGGCCCAGGAGCGTGCGGCCGAACAATCCCGCGTAGGCCACCCCGAACGCCCCCACCAGGGTTAAGGCGCCGAGCACGACGTCGACGGCCTCCACGTGCGTGTCCGGCGCCGGCGGCCAGTGCACGGAGCGGCTGTGCAGGACCCAGACGGCATAGGCCCGGTGATCTACGAACCCCGCCGCCGACCTGGCCACCCACGGCACCATGCCCGGGATCAGCCCGACGACCACGGTAGCCACCAGCAACACTGCCGGAACGATGAGCATCAATGGGGGCGTGTGGTCTCGATCCTCGCGCGTATCGTCGACCCGCTCGTGCGCGGCTCGCGCCTGGCGCGGGTCGGGCCCCTCGCTGGGCCCCCAACCCCAGAACACCCGGCCCGTGACACGAAGGACGGCGCCCGAGGTGAGCGCGGACACGACAGCGAAGACGACCAGCAGCCACCCGTAGCCCGCCTCCGAAGATCCGCTCTCGATCAGCGACTTGCCCTGAAACTCGGTGAACGGCGGCGGAGCCGCCAGCAGCACCGCCCCGGCGGCGAACAGCACACCGGCCAGGCGCACCTCACGCCCGCGACCGTGCAGGTCGTACTCGTCGACGGTCCGAAAGCGGTGCAGGAGGATCCCGCAGACCATGAACAGGGCGGCCTTGGTCAGCCCGTGCCCCACGATGAACACAGCTGTCCCGGCGAGCGCCTTGGCGCTGAGCAGGCCGATCCCGCACACGAACAGCCCCACGTGGCCGATGGTCGAGAAGGCCAACAGCCGTTTGATGTGTCGTTGCAGGACGCACATCACCGCGCCCAGCAGCGCTGTCGTGACGCCCACGGCCACCAGGATCGCGCGCAGCGCGTCAGCGTGAGGCGCCACCGCCCCGGCAAAGATGACCCAGTACAGCCGCGCCACCGCGTAGATGCCGAGCTCCACCATGACCCCTGAGAACAGGACGCACACCGGGACGGGCGCGACGGCGTGGGCGTCGGCCAGCCAGAAGTGCAGCGGCACAGCCGCTGCCTTGGTGAGGAAGCCCAGCAGCAGCAGCACCATGGCCACGATGACGAGCGCGTCCGCGTGGTGGCCATCCAGAACCGCACCGATCTGCGCCATGTTCAGCTCCCCGGTGCGGGCATAGAGCATCGCCACCGCGATGAACATCGCGTAGCCGCCGATGCTGTTGGTGATCGCGAAGTTGATGGCGCCCTGGATCGGCGCGCGCTCCTCGACCCGGTAGGCGGTCAGCCCGTAGGCGACCACGCTCATCAACTCGAAGAACACGACCAGGTCAAACAGGTCGCCGGTCAGGCAGAAGCCGACCATGCCCGCCAGGAAGAGGAGCATGAGCCCGTGAAACAGGCCCCCGACGGCGTCGAAGTACCGCAGCGCGTATGTCAGCGCCGCCACCACCATCACCGCGGCGAAGGCAGCGAGCCCGGCGCCGAGGGGGTCGATGGCAAGGCCGATGCCAATGGCCACGCCGTGCTCGGGCCGCCAGCCCCCCATCCAGTAGGCGAACGGCGCGCCGCCCGCGTGCACCGCGAGCAGCGCGCAGATCGTCAGAACGCTCACAGCCACCGTGATCGCCGCGGCGTCCTCACCCCAGCGGGGTGCCACCTTGCCGACCGTCACCAGCAGCGGGGCGACCAGGAACGGGATGACGACCGGCAGCGAGCTCAGATGTGCCACGACAATCAGTCGCGCAGGGCGCGCAGGCGCGCGGGGTCCACGCTGCCGAACCGCTTGTGGGCCTGGACGACCAGGGCCAACAGCAGCGCGAGGACAGTGGCCTCGATGACGATGTCGGTGAGGACGAGCACCTGGGTGACGGGATCCACCAGTCGCGAGGTGGCGGGGATGTCGGCAACGATCGGCGCTTTCCCGCCATGCCGGTACCCCACAGCCAGTAGCACGAGGTACGTCGAGGACTGGACCACGGTGAGGCTGAGGACGGTCCGCACCAGGTTCTGGCTGGACACCACCCCGTAGAGGCCGACCACGAACAACCATGCGGCCGCGGCAAACGGGACGAAGCCCATCACAGCTCGTCGCGCACCACGAGCAGGTCCTGGTCCAGGAACTCGGTCCAGGTGAGCAGGAACGCGCCCGTGACCTCGAGGCCGACCGCGATGCTGTTGAGCGGCATCATCCCCGCGGAGAGCAGGTGCCCCGAGGTGCCGAGCGGCAGGAAGTTCTCCAGATAGGCCGAGGCGAAGATCAGACCTCCCAAGCCGATGGCCGCATAGGCCGTCGCCCCGATCGCGTCGAGTGCCTCCAGTGCCCAATGGGGAGCCACGCGCTTGAGAGCGAGATACCGGCCTGCCAGCAGGATGGCCAGCGGCCCCGCGGCGAGCACGACCCCGGCCTGAAAGCCTCCGCCGGGCGTCAGCGCCCCGTGCAGCGCCAGATACACCCCGAGGGAGACCAGGAGGGGGATGAGGACCAGCGACAGGACGCGCGTGGCGTCGCTGGCGCCGGCGAACCGGTGGTCGGCGAGGGAGCGGCTGCGCTGGGTCTCGTCCTCGTCACGCAGGTGACGCAGTAGCAGCGCCACCCCCGATACCGAGGCGAACAGGATGAACTCCTCGCCCAGCGTGTCGAAGGCCCGGATGTCGAAGTTGAGTGCGGTCACGATGTCGGTGGCGTGCCGCCGTGCCGGCTCCACGCGATCTACCAGCAAGCCGTAGGCGCCGTGGAAGTCACCGAAGGGCGGCAGGCCGTGCAGCCCAATGACCAGCACCGCCAGAAGACCGGGACCGGCGCCTGCGAACAGCAGCAAGCGTGCGCGTCGGCTCATTCCCCACCCTCCTCGTCGCCCTCGCGAGCGCCATCAGCAGCAGCGTGCTGGGCGATCTTGCGCAAAGCGGCGAGGATGATCATCGGCATGCCCACGCCGCCGACCACGAGCTCGGACAGGGCCACGTCCGGCGCCTGGAAGACGAAGAACAGCAGGGTGAGCGCCACGCCGTAGACCGACAGCACCAGCGCCTGACGTAGCGGATCGGGGACGAAGACGATCGCTGTCCCCGTGACCACCACGACCAGCAGCGCGACAGCCTGGAGCGCGGTCACTCCTTCGTCGCCCTCTCGCGATGGGCCTCGATGCCGTTGCGCCAGTCCCCCAGCGCCCGCGCGCGCATGCTGCGCGCAGTGGCGTGGACCAGGACCGGGCCGGTGAGGACCAGCAGCCCCCCGGTGAGCAGCGCCTTGTCGCCGATCAGGGAGAACGACTCGGCGCACAGGATCGAGATCGCGACCAACAGCGCGCCGAACGCGGCGAGACTGACGTAGTGCAGCCGGTCGAGCACGTCGCGCATCACGCTCACGCCCAGTACCGCGATCACCTCCAGCCCCACGCCCGCGACCAACAGGACGGTGGGGACGGCGTGGCGCACGCCGCTCACGGGTCGCGCTCCATCATCCGCGCGAACGTCAGCGATCCTACGGTCGACACGAGCGCCATCACCACCGCGAGATCGACGAACGGCTGGCGGTGAAACCCCTCGGAGAGCACCATCAGCGCGGTGACCGCCAGCACCCCCGCGACCTCGACGGCCGCCAGCGCGGCCGCGGGGCTCGCGAACGCCGCAACGCCCACGCACGGCAGCAGCGCCACGATGATCACCAGCCCGGCGATCTCCCAGCGGTTCATCCCAGCTCCAGCACGTCGAGCTCGTCGCGTCCGCCGTGCCGGCGCAACTGGTGCACCAGCATGAGATCGCGCTCATCGTCGATGCCGATGACGATCGTGTTGGGCGCGAGCGAGCCCAACCCCTCAGAGAGGGCCCGGCGACCCACGTCGCCTGCGCTCTCGCCCCCCGCTCTGTAGGGCACCGCGCGCAGGGTCCCTCGTGTCTGGCGAGGGGCCGCCAGTTGCGCGATGGCCTGCCATGACACCCATACGATCTGCCGGGGGACGCTCGTGATCACCCTCCCGCTGCGCGCCAGCCAGCGGAGCGAGACTCGACCTTCGGCGACGCCCTGGCGTCGCGCCGCCTCGTACGCCGCGCCGGCGAGCGCCGCGGCGCCGATCCCCGCGTAGAGCTCGGGGAGATCGACGGTGTCGATCAGCGCCAAGTAGAACCCGCCGCCAAGCAGGACACCCAGCGAGAAGCCGGCCAGCGATCGCATCCTCATGCTGCCACAGCGCTCAGCGAGTCCAGCGGCGGGCGCTCGTCGACTGGCACGTGAACCACGGCGCCGTCCTCCCACGGGCGCAGATAGTGCCCGCCGGTGGCACTGCGCGGACCGTCCAGTCGCCGCTCCACGGCGGCCAGCACGGCGAAGGCCATCTCCCCCAGCGCACGCAACGGCTGATGGCGATTCTGGCGGGAGCCGAGATGGCACTCGGCCAGCGCGGGTAGCCCACAGCGCTCCAGCGCGTCGATCAGCACGGCGACTTCGACCCCGTAGCCCATGGGGAACGGAATGCTCGTGAGCACGTCGCGCCGCGCCGCGAATTCGCCCGCGAGAGGCTGGGCGAACCCGGCGAGCAGCGGGAAGTGCAGGTTGAGCAACGGGCGAGCCATCACCTCGGTCACGCGGCCACCTTCATGGGGCAGGCTCTGGCCTCCGGCACGAAACGGGCGGTCAAACGCTCCCTTGACCAGCGCGACACCCGGCTCCCGCAACATCGGGCCGAGCAGACCGAGGAGATGGTGCGCGTGGGGATCCTCCGTGTCGGCGTCCAGAAAGCAGACGACGTCGCCGCGACTGCACGACAGAGCCCGCCACATGGCGTCGCCCTTGCCCACCGCGGCCCCAAGCTCAGGCAGCACATCATCCTGCTGCACGACCATCGCGCCCGCCGCCGCGGCGAGCGCCGCGGTGCCGTCCCGCGACGCCGCGTCGACGACGATCACCTCGTCGACCAGCCCGGCCGCCACGGCCGGCGCCACCGCTGTCTCCAGAACCCCCGCGATGGTGCCGGCGCACTCCTTGGCGGGCAGGACCACCGACACGGTCGTCGCCCGCTTGGCCCCACGCAGGTCCTCCGCTGCGAATGCCTCTGCGCGGTACCGGCGCTGCTCATGCCACATCGACACCGCGAGGTCGACCGACAGGCCGCGGCGCGCCCGCCCGTCGGTCCGCGCCGAGGTGCGCACCCGGACATCCGCGGCTCTGGCCACCGAGATGCCGTGGCGCGCCAGCTTGGCTCCGAAGGCCTGGTCCTCCAGAGCGCGGCATGCGTCGAGACCACCCACGCGTCGGTAGGTCTCAAGCGTGACTCCCAGGGACGCCCCGGCGAAGTGATGGTGCTGGGCTGCGGGATCGCCCGCGGCGACATCCGACAATCGCCGTCGCGCATCGCGCTCACGCCGCTCGCGCACCGCCTCGGGCAGACGCTCAACGTCGTCGGGGTGCAGTTCGATCAGGCCGGCCACCACCCTGGCCCCGTCGGCCAGGTGCGCCCGCTGGCGCGCCAACCAGTCCTCGGCCGGTGCGGAATCGGCGTCGGTCGTCGCGATGAGACCGTCTCGGCATCCGAGAGCCTCCAGGCGGTCAGCGGCCGCGTCCATGCCCAAGCGCCGAGCCGGGCCCGAGCCGGCGCCCGGGCCCGGGAGCACGCTGAGCGACAGACCGAGACGCGCGGCGGTCGCCCGCGCCACGTCCTCGGTCTGGTCGCTGCACGCGTCGGCTACGACAATCGTCTCGAACGCGCCGATCCCGACCGTTTGGCGCGCAAGGCCGCTCAGGCAGGCCGCGATGGTCAGCTCCTCGTCGCGTGCCGGAATGACGACCACGCTCACGGGGGCCATGGCGCCCCCTGCGCGATGAGCTCGCGCCCGCGGTCGTAGTCGTCGTCGCGTTCGTGCGTCAGCACGCCCGCGATCCGGCCGTCGCGGCCATACCAGGCCACAAAGGCGCCCCCGTCGCCACGATGCAACCGCGTGGCGTCAAAGCCGTCGCCCCAGGCCGCGTACTTCAACGTTCGCGTCCCGATGGTCGACCAGAACCCTGGGACCTCATCCCAGCCGGCGTCCACGCCCGCGGCGGTCTGCCCCGCGACCGCCCCCTGACCCAGCGCGTCGCCCCAGTGCTCGACGCGCAGCGGCCGGCCGGCGGCCAGGTTGTCGGCCCGGCACACGTCGCCGGCGGCGAGCAGCCCCTCGCGCGCGGTGCGCATGGCGGCGCTCACGGGAACCGCTCCGCCGTCGAGGTCGAGGCCGGCCTGGGCGGCCAGTTCGGAGCGGGGCGCCACCCCCGTCGCCATGACCACCAGGTCGCCGGTCACGCCCACGCCGCCGGCGGTGACCGTGACGGATCCGCCGGCGCGCTCGATGCGCTGCACCGAGGCGCCAAGGTGGGTGACGACCCCGTCCTCGATCAACCAGTCCTGAAGGATCTTCGCCTGAGCCTCGCCGAGGCGTCCGCTGTTGGGCAGCGGCTCATCGCTGATGAGATCCACATCGTTGCCACGCGCGCGCAGCGAGGCGGCGATCTCGCATCCGATGAAGCCCGAGCCGATCACCACCACGCGGGCCGCGTCATCGAGGCGAGCGGTGAGCAGGCGGACGTGCTCGACCGTGCGCACCACGTGCACCCACGGGCGGTCGCCGCCACGGACGGGCAGCCGTGTGGGCTCGGCGCCGGTGGCCAGCAGACAGGAGGCGTATGGCAGGGCGCGCCCGCCGGAGAGGAGCACCTGGCGCTGGTCGGCGTCAAGCCTGACCGCACGGCCGGCCACCAGGTCCACGCCCTGCTCGTCCAGCCACGTCTCGTCCTCGAGGGGCAGATCCTCCTCGGCGCTCTCGCCGCGCAGCAGATCCTTGGTCAGCGGGGGCCGGTTGTAGGGCATGCGCCCCTCGTCAGCGACGATCGCCACCGGCCCGTCGCCGCCGGCGTCGCGGTAGGCGCGCGCGGCCGACAGGCCCGCCGGACCGCCTCCGATGACCAACAGTGCGTAGGGCTCGCTCACCGGCGCTCCAACACGTCGAGCAGATATTCGGGCCGACACTCGGACGTCAGCCGGCGCAGCCAAGTCTGACGGCGGGCCTCGCTGTGGACCTGCGCCGCGGTCAGCGGCCGCTCGGGCCCCGCGGGCCGCCAATGTACGCAGACCACCCGCGCGCCGGCCACGGTGCGAGCCTCCAGGGTCTCGAACGTCCGCGCCAGTGTCGCGGCATCCAGGTAGTACAGCGTCTCTGACGCAACCACCAGGTCGAAGCGCTCGTCCGGCAGGTCCTCCGGGATGAGCCCGAGCAGAGCGCGCGCGTTGCGGCGCGCCGCGAGCGCGGCGCGAGCGCGGCGAACCGCCGTCGGCGAGTAGTCGATGGTCGTCAGCCGCCGGCACCGGGGTGCCAGCCGGGCGCTGAAGACCCCGATCGAGCCGCCCAGCTCCAGGGCGTTCTCAAAGGGGCCCGGGCCGCAGGCGGAGAGTGTCGCGTCGTACTTGGCCCGCTCGTAGGCACTGCAGCGGTAGCCCCACGGATCGGGATCGGCGCGGTACTGCGCCTCGAAGTGGTCGGCGGTGGTCATGTGACGGTCCGGTAGGACGCCACGGCGCGGGCACCGGCGGCGGCCAGCGCGGGGTCGAGGCGGTGCTGGAGGCGGAACAGCTCCAGGTCGCGCCGGGCGCGGTCCAGCGGGCCCCCGGTGGCGAACGGGTGCGAGCCGCAGGCGCGCTCGGCCTCGACGAAGATGGTGTGACTGGCCTGTGCGATGGCGGCCCGCGCATGCAAGGCGATGTCCGCCAGATCGGCCGACGCCGCGTCCATGGCGCGAGCGGCCCGCTCCAGCCAGGCGGTCATCGTTTCCTGGGCGGTGCGCATATTCCCGACGGCCAACTCCTCCAACGGCCCTGAGGCCGGACGTTCCGCGATGGCCTCCAGCGCGCCGTCCACCGCGCCATCGGCCATGCCCGCCCAGCTCGCGGCGGTGCGCAGCGCGTCGCGGCCGAACCAGGGCTGCTCGGCCAGTGCGCCCGGACCGCCGAAGCGGGCCAGCACGGGGGCGCCATCGAAGATCATCCGGTGCGAGACGGAGGCCCGCATGCCCGCGCCGCGGTACCAGTGCTCGTCGATGGTGACGGTCGCCGGATCGGTCAGATCAACCCAGACGGCTGCCGGGGCCGAGGCATCGGGGTCGCGCGCCAGGATCAGGGCGCGGTCAAGCCCGCCGGCGCCCGAGCAGAAGGTCTTGACCCCGGTGAGGAGCTCGCCGGCGCCGGAGCTCGCCGGCTGCACCGCCGCCGGGGCGCCCTCCCTCGGACGGGGGTCCCCGCCCCACACGCCGACGCGAAGCTGCCCGGCGCGCACCTCGGCCAACTCGCGGTCGCGCAGCGCGGCGGGCGCCTGCACCGCCAGACGCTCGACGCCGTTGAGGTGGCCGTCGAGGATCCGGCCGATCGACCCGTCGGCCCGGGCGACGCTGCGCACCAGCCCGAGCTCAGCGGCCGCCGCAGGGCGGTCTGACCCCGGCTGGGCGTTCCAGGCCAGCGCTCCCACGGCCTCGAGGTCGGCGATCGCATCCTCAGGGAAGGGAGGGACGGCCGCGCGGTCGCGGGCGTCGGCGCCGGCGGCGACCCGCGCGAGCGCCTCGTCCAGGCGCGCCACGTTGAGCTCAGGCGCCGTGGTGGTGCTCATCGCATCGCCTCGAGGCGGAGATGATGACGACGGGCGTGCTCAGCGACCAAGGCGACGTACTCGACGGTTGCCGCCGCGTGGTCCCGACGGGCGCCGGGGCCCAGGCCGTCGTGGGCCAGCACGACCGCTCCGTCGCTCAGGTCCGCGCGGGTCGCCTCGAACATCTCAGCGGCGGAGTCGCCACGCCAGTCGTGACTGTCGACGGTCCATCCGATGAGCCGCAGGTCATGGTCCCGCGCCACCTGCACCGACCACGGCGCCGTGTCGCCCCACGGTGTGCGCCACAGACTCGGCCTCAGCCCGAGGCCCGCGAGACGCTGCAGCGCCGCGTCGGTGTCGCGCTCGAGCCACGCCGCGTCGCGTTCGCGGTGGCGGACGTGCTCGTCGCAGTGCAGGCCGACGGCGTGCCCCTCCTCGCGCATCCGCGCGATGAGCTCCGGGTGAGCCGCGGCACGCGCAGCGATGGGAAAGAACGTGGCGCGAGCGCCGAAGGCCCGCAGTCGGTCGAGCAACCGTCCGGTCCACACCGGATCGGGACCGTCATCAAAGGTGAGGGCCAGAGCCGGCACGGCAAGCGACTACCCGCGCCCCTGCGCGCAAAACGCGCCGACGGCGCTGCGGACGGCGGCCACAGCTAATGTGTCGCCCGCGCCCGGGATGGATCCAACGCCAGCCGGCGTACCGAGCAACTGGTGCTGACGCAGACGAGAGGGGTTTCGAGTGCCTGGTCCTGACGAGCGTACCGGCGGGTTCGTGACGCGACGGCAACTGATGGAGCGGCTCGGCATGGTGGGCGCGGGCGCGTTCGTCAGCCAGTCAGCGTTCGACTGGATGGCCGGCAACAGCTGGGCCTCGGTGATCGACCGGGCGGCCAGGACCAAGCCGGCAGGCTCGGACCTGGAGGCGGTCGAGCATTTCGTCTTCTTGATGCTCGAGAACCGCTCCTACGACCACTATTTCGGCGCCTACCCGCGGGGACGCGGCTTCGACGATCACCCCAAGCGCTCGCTCGGCCCGTTCGCCCAGGACTATCCCGGCGGCGCCAACCTCGTGCCCAAGCACAAGCTGCTTCCCTTCCACCTCCCCAGCAACCACGGCCTCGAGTCGACCGACGACCTCACCCACGACTGGGGGCCGATGCACGAGTGCTGGAACCACGGGAAGATGGACTCCTGGGTGAAGGTCCACACCCGGCCCGAGTGGGAGGGGCCCAAGGGCGCGATGACGATGGGCTACTACACGCGCGAGCAGCTGCCCTTCCACTGGGCGCTCGCGGACCACTTCACGCTCGCTGACGCCTACCACTGCTCGATCCTCGGCCCCACGCACCCCAACCGGCTCATGGCCACCAGCGGGACGATCGACCCGTCCGGCACGCACGGCGGCCCCGTCGTCGCCACCAATGCCACAGACGACACGGTGTGGAACTGCACGTGGACGACCGTCCAGGAACTGCTCGAGGACAAGGGCGTCTCGTGGAAGGTCTACACGCCGAGCAACGTCGGCGTCAGCGGCAAGTTCGCCTCCCTGAGCAAGTACGCGACCTGGAGCCCCACGTTCTACGACCCCACGGTCACGTCCAACCTGCTGCTCACCGACAACGTGCTGCCGTACTTCAAGTCCTTCCAGACGCCCGGCACGCCGCTGTTTCAGAAGGCGTTCAAGCAGACCTTCCCCAACGACTTCGCCGCCGATGTGAAGTCCGGGAAGTTCCCCAAGGTGTCCTGGATCATCCCGCCGCTCGGCTTCGACGAGCATCCGTCGGCCTCGCCGACCAACGGGCAGTGGTTCGTCTCCATGGTGCTCGACGAGCTCACCTCCAACCCGGAGGTGTGGGCGAAGACCGCGCTCTTCATCATGTACGACGAGAACGACGGCTGGTTTGACCACGTCGCCCCGCCCACCGCGCCCAAGGGCACCAAGGGCGAGTTCCTCACCGCCAAGAGCTTCCCCGTCGGCGAGCCCAAGCCCGAGACGCTCGGGATCGAAGGTCCGCTGGGCCTGGGCGTCCGCGTGCCGCTGCTCGTGGTCTCGCCGTTCAGCCGTGGCGGCCACGTGGCCTCGGAGGTGTTCGATCACACCTCGCAGCTCAAGCTGATCGCCGAGCGCTTCGGCGTGGACGTGCCCAACGTCTCGGCGTGGCGGCGCAAGACCGTCGGCGACCTCACCTCGACCCTCTTCAACTCCAAGACCGACAAGTCGGTCCCCAAGCTCCCCAAGACGGAGATCGTGTTCGCACCCTCAGGCCCGGCCAGCTTCACCGGCCAGTGGACCGAGTCGGGCGGCTTCGGCCCGAAGATCCCCACCAAACAGCGGATGCCCAACCAGAAGGGCGGCTCCGCACCGGCGGGCAAGTTCTTCAAGCTCGACGAGCGCGAGCACGCGATCCCCGACGAGGCGCGCACGCCGATCGACGTCAGCGGCCCCCCGAACGAGACGGCCAAGTCGCGCGGCAACAAGCTGTTCTCGGCGTAGCCTGGCGCGGCGGGGTGACGAGTGATTGCGGCCCGGCTCAACCGGCGTTCAGCGCACGAGCGATGTCCGCGCGGTTGCTGCGGGTGACGTAGTCCAAGCGAACCCTGCGCAGGCCGCGGCCGCGGGAGGCGAGGTCGTGCTTTCGCAGCGCGTCGCGGACGGGCTCCCCGTCGAGGTCGGGGCGCGCGTGGAACTACAGCTCAAGGGTAAGCGCGAGCCGCAGACCGTCTACCGCCTCGCGGTCTAGCCGGATCTCAGGGGGCTGACGTGCCGGTGCGAGCCGGGCGCGTCCGGCGCAACGCGTCGAGCATCGCCCCGCTGCCGACGCTGTTGTCGTGCCCGAGCGTGTGGAGCTTGCCCTTTGCGTCGTCGAGCTCTTTCGCGTGATCCGCGTCACTGCCCTGCTTGACCTTGATCACCTGGTAGTGCGCCCGCAGTTCGTCACGCACCGCCTTTGGCAGGGCGGTGAACTTGGCAGCGAGACCAGCGCTGTCCGGCGCCCGGTGCGTCATGTCGAGCCCCGCCTTGGGTAGGCGCTTCTTCTGCCGCTCCTCTTCCTCGGCGGTCACGGTCTCGCCGAAGATGAGGCGGATGCCCTGATCGAGCATGTCGTAGGAGACGGTGTAGGAGCCGGATTCGCCGTAGTACGCGAGGAAGCGGAAGGACCCCGTCAGGTAGGCGCTCGCAGCGCCGGCATCGACCCCGGCCAGCTTCGCGAGGTCGGCCTTGAGGTTGCGCGCGACGAGCTTGAGGTAGGCGTCGATGCGGTTGCTGGCCGCGAGGTAATCATGGGTGATCCACTTCTTCTTGTCGGGATCGGTCTCGGGGTCCTTCGGGTCGGGCTCACTCTTGAGGAAGTTGTTGACGCCTTCATAGAGCACCACCGAATCCAGCAGGTGCGTCCCGGTCTGCGCTTCCTTCTCGGCCATGTCGGCGATGTAGTTGCCGCCGAAGCTCCACCCGGTCAGGACAAGACCCTTCTGCTTGACCTTGATGCCCGTGTCCTTCTCCAGGATTCCGAGTACGCGCGTGACGTACACGGCCGGAGCGGTGACGGCATCGCCGAAATCCGGAGCGGCGTCGAAGCTGCCCTGCGGCATGATCACGACCACCTGCGTGTCGCCCTTCTCCGCGACGCTCTTTGACAGCTGCTCGTCGGAGCGGTCCTTGTCAGGGTCGACGTCACGGACTGTGCTGCCCTCGCGCCGGTAGCCGGCGCGCTTGCTCCCGTGAAAGTGCAGCCAGATCTGGACGTCGTGGTCCTGCTTGAGGTCGGTCGGCACGAGCACGATGGCGCGGTTGCCGCTCTCCTCGTCGGTGACCTTCTTCTGGATGTCTTCGGTGAGCGATCGCTCCGTGCTGCCGCCGAGCTTAGGGTCAAACAGCGGGTAGCGATCGACCCCCGGCGCCGGCGTGGTCTTCTCGTGGTTTTGGCTTCGCCGGCTCGTCTTGGGCCAGCCGACCTGGCGCATAAGGCGCCCGACCGCCGCGTTGCCAGCCGTGCGCTGGAGCGCCAGCATCCCTCGCGCATACGCAGGGAATCCATGATCCGCGTCCGCACCGCGCGTCGCGCCCGACCGATCGCCGGCGCCGCGCGCACGATTGATCCGCACACGTTCCCCCGGCACCGGCCAAGCCTCCCAGAAAGCCGATACCCGCGCAACGCCGCCACCCGGCGATCCTCAAACCCGGCACAACCGGCTCCAGGTACCCGAGGGCCGCTGACCGCGATCGTGTCGCGGTACGCTGGCCACAACAGGCTGGCGTATCGCGTCGGCCGCGGCGACGGCCTCGCGTGGCCGAGAACAACGCGACCGATGCTCCACTCTCTGAAAGGGCGGTCTGCCCCACCGGCGTGAGTCCCGCCAAGAAGGCGGGCAAAGACATCCGCCGGACGCGCCGGGACCGCCCCCACAGCTGCTGGGGGCACCTCGTTGTCGCCCCGCTCTGGGTCGCCTATCAGGCCAACCTCGGGACCCTGTTGCGGACCTGCGACGCCACCGGCGCGTGCCTCGCCGTCCCCGACACCCCGCATTACCGCCAGGCGCTGACGGTCGGGGACTCGCGCAACATCGCCCGGCGATGCTGCATCCATTGGATCGACACCGGAAAAGACCGCTGGATCCGGCTCCAGCGCCAACGCGGATGGCAGGTCCTCGCCGTCGAACTGGCCGACGACGCCATCACGCTCCCGCGCCTTGAGCCCGCCGCGCGACCCACCGTCGTGCTTCTCGGCCACGAGACCCAGGGCGTCCCCGCCGCGCACGTCGAGGCGGCCGACACGTGCGTGGAGATCCCCATGGTCGGCGTCGGCGCGAGCCTCAATGTCGCGGTCGCCGGCAGTCTGGTCCTCTACCGGCTCGCCGGTCTTGCGTAGCGCGCCGCCGGGGTCACGCCGCAGGGTAGGCTCGCTCGCGTGTCTGAAGCTCGCCTTCGGCTCTATGGGATCCCGCTCTCGCATCCGGTGGCGGGGGTGCGGGGAATGCTGGCCTTCAAGGGCCTCTCCTATCGGTATGTCGAGTTGCTAGCCGGGGGTCACCCGCCCGCGTTGTGGGCGTTGGGGTTCAGGCGCGGCACCGTGCCGGCGATTCGACTGCCCGATGGTCGGCGCGTGCAGGGCTCGCTCGCGATCGCGCAGGCGCTCGAGCAGTTCGCGCCCTCGCCGTCGCTCTATCCCGCAGAGTCCACTGCTCGCACCGACGTCACCGACGCCGAGCGCTGGGGAGAGGCGGTGCTCCAGCCCATCCCGCGACGGCTGATCCGTTGGGGGCTGAGCCACCATCTCAGTCAGCGCCAATGGTTTGCCGACGTGGCCAGCCCTCTGCCCGCCCCTCGTGTCGCGGGCATCGTTTTGACACCGGTCGCTCCGGTCTTTGCGCGCATCGCCAGGGCGAGCGACCGCCAGGTGAGACAGGATCTCGATCAACTCCCCCACCTCCTGGACCACGTCGATCGCCTCATCGCGGACGGAGTCCTCGGCGGCGACCGGCTCAACGCAGCGGACTTTCAGATCGCTCCGTCGATCCGGATGTTGCTCGCTATGACTGACACCGCCCGCCTCGTCGCCAATCGACCGGCCGCTGCGCTCGCGCTCAGGGTGATACCCGCGTATACCGCGATCCCCGCCGCCTTGCCGGCCGACTGGGTCCCAGCCCCGACAACCGCCGCGACGCCGAGCAGCTGACTCGTCGCGTCGGTTGCGGTCACGAACCGTCCGACAAGTTAAGCATGCTAACTTGTTGGTTAGCTGCATTTACTACTTGTCGAGGAGGACGCAATGACCACGCACACGGCGACCGCACCAAGCACAACGATTCGATCGCGACGTGGTCGGCTGATAACCGCGCCCCCGGCCGCCGGTATCGCCTTCGTCGCTGCGTGGGCGGCGGGCCTGGCGGTGTGGCCGTCAAACCTGGAGGTGGCCGCGTCCGGCACGAGGGTTGTGTCGGCGTACAGCGGCCACCAGGGGGTGGCGGTGACGCAGTACCTGCTGGTTGAAGGAGTGGCGGCGATTGCCCTGGCGATCGTCGTGATGGCGCTTGGGCGGGCCATGATCCGACGTGGCGCTGCGCGGCGTGGACGGGTCGTGCTCGTCGCCGGTGCCGGCGCGGTGGTGGTGTCGCTGGTCGAGTGCGCCCTCGGCCTGTGGCTCTCCGCCGGCGCAGTGCCCGACGGCGAGGCGGGCCGCGCTGGCGTCCTGTTTCACGTGATCAATCGCCTGGATGGCGTCAAGATGCTGGCGCTGGCGGCGGTGGCGCTCGCCGCTATCAACCTGCCGCGCGGGGGCGTTCCTCGGTGGCTGGGATACGTCGGCGTGCCAATGGCAGCGGCGATGATCACCTCGGGTGTCGGCTATCTGCTCCTCAACGACCCACTCGCACACGCGGCGGCGGTGTCTCTGGCGCTTCTGCTGATCTGGGTGGCCGCGACGGGCGTGACCGTCGGTCGCGCGAGCGGCTAGGCCGAGCCATGCCGCGCGCCGGTGTCACCCACGACCGCGTTGTCGCCGAAGCCGCCGTGCTCGTCGACGAGGTCGGACTCGAACGGCTGACCCTTGCCGCGATCGCGCAGCGGTTCGGTGTGTCGCTCCCCAGCCTCTACAAGCACGTCGATGGGCTGGACGCGCTCAAGCGCGATCTTGCCGTGCACGGGGTGCGCGAGCTGACCGCCGCGCTCTCAGCGGCCGCGGTCGGCCGCGCCCGATCTGATGCCCTGCACGCGATCGCAGACGCCTACCGTGACTACGCCAGTGCCCACCCCGGTCTTTCGGCCGCCGCCGTCCGCGCTCCGGACGCCGACGACGCCGAACACCTGGCCGCCGGCGAGGCCGCGTATGCCGTGCTGTTGGCCGTCCTGGACGGCTACGGCATCACCGGGCAGGACGCGGTCGACGCGGTCCGCTCATTGCGCGCCGTCATGCACGGGTTCGTCACGCTGGAGGCGGCCGGCGGGTTCGGCATGCCGCGATCGGTCGACGCCACCTATGCGCGCCTCATCGATGCCCTCGATACCGCGTTCGGGGCCTGGTCGGGTTAGCGAGTGGCAGTGCGCAGGTCCGCGAGCCCATTGCCCATGACCAGCGGACCGTGAGACACCAGGACATGGTCGACGGGAAGGCTCGAGAGCGCGCCCAGTAAGGAGCGCAGACGCGTGGGGCCGCCCTCAGGTTGCGTCCATGTCTCCGGGCAGACTCTCAGCTCCCCCGCACGAGTCCGGATCATCGCGTCGCCGAAGACGAGCGCCCGCCGCTGCGGCAGCCACAGTGCAATCTCGTCGGCGCGCTCGACATCGAGAACCCGGACCCCGTCAAAGGGCTCGTCACGATCGTTGACCGCGTGGTCAAAGGCGCGACCCGCCTCCCCGTCTGGGTTGGGTCTGGCCCACACGCCGGCGTCGTACCGGCTCGCGACCTCAACGATGCTGCGCTGGTGCCAATGGCAGGTTCGCACGACGCCGGCACAACCTCCCCCGTCGGCCACGAGCCGGTCAAGAGCGTGCCAGTCATCGATGAGGGGATCGATCAAGATGAGCCCTCCCGGCGCCTCGACAGCCCACCATGCGACGTTCTGCTCCCAGCCATCCTCGTCGTTGTCGGCCTCGGTCCAGTCAGGCAGGAGCGCCTCGAACTGCCAGAGCCCTGCGATGATCTGACGCGATGAGCTCTCGGCCATCGGACGAGTGTGTCGCAAGGCTGGGGTTCCTCGCCACACAGACTCGCTGTCCAGCCGAGGAGATCGCATGTCCGGTTTTGCGAAGGTCAACCTGCTCGAGGTCGAGGACTCCGTCGCGGGGCGGGTAGAGGGGCTCGAGGGCCGCTTCGGCCGTAAGCACCTGGCCTCCCGTGACCTTGGGGTCAGCCTCTTCCGTTATGCCCCCAACCTGCGCAGCCCGATGGCTCACAGCCACAAGGAGCAGGAGGAGGCCTACGTCGTCGTCGCCGGCTCGGGCCGGATCCTGGTCGACGACGAGATCCAGGAGCTCCAGATCTGGGATGTCATCCGGGTCGCGCCGGAGGTCGTCCGCGCATTCGAGGCCGGCCCCGACGGGCTCGACATCATCGCCGTCGGGGGTCCCAAGCCCGAGGAGGGCGATGGCGTACGCGCCACCGCGACCTGGCCCGGTACCGAATAGCCACGCCCGCCTCCGCAGGCGGTAGCGTTTTCCGCGTGCCGGGGAGGCGGGATGCCGTTTAACCCTCTGGGGCTGCAGCCCACGATTCGGGACGGGGTCACGGGCCAGGGCCTGGTGACGAGATCGGCGGCCGGCCCCGACAGCTCGGGCTACGGGGAACAACAGGGGTTCACGGGCGGCTATCGCCGCTTCAGCGCGACGACGTCGATGATCGTCCGTGTACCCGAGCAGCCTCCGTTCCATGTCGAGCCGCAGCGGCTCGCCTCGCGCGAGAAGTACGCGGTCATCGGCATGCGGCTGCCGCTCACCGTGTCGCGCGACCTGCGCCGGATCCGGATCCAATGGGACCAGGTGCCGACCATCGACGAGCTCATCGCGCGCGGCGAGCCCATGTTCACCGATCCCGACTCGGTGGCTGCCGAGCTTGAGTCAGCGTGGATCGAGGTGGCGGCCCAGGTCGGTGGCACGCCGCCGCAGCGTCGATGGCGCCCGGTGTTCGACCGCCCAACAGCGCGCGTGATGGCCATCGGCCACGGAGCCAATGATCATCAGTCGATGATGGGTAAGTGGGAGCTCCTGCTCTCGGTGGCAGTGCCGGGGCAGCCCCGCTTCGGCTATCGGTTCACTGAGAAGGTGCCACGCAAGGCGCTCCTGCTCCCGGGCGCCGACATCCCCGTCGAGGTCGACGGCGGACACGTGCGGATCCCATGGGACCAGGTCGGGTCGATGGACAAGTTCGTCTCGAGCCTCGCGTCGGCGGCCACGGCTGCGCGGACCGCCTCATCGGTCGCGTCCGCCGCGCCGGCGCCGCCCGGCGACTCCGATCCGCTCGATGACCTCAAGCGCCTGGGCAAGCTCCGCGATGCGGGCATCCTCACCGAGGCCGAGTTCGCCGCCGAGAAGGCCCGGGTGCTCGACCGAATCTGAGGGGAGATCGATGTTCGGCAAACGCAAACAGGAACTGCTGGCCAAGCTGGGACTCGATCCGGCGGTGCTGCAGCAGGCGGTGGGACAGGCGACGGGAAAGGTCCAGGCGGTCGCGGCCGCGATGAGCCCCGCCCAGATGGCGTACCGACAGTTGGTGCAGCGGGTTACCCCCGGCGCCGAGATGGCGGCGACGCTTCAGTCCTTCAACGTCGGCGAAGCGCAGCCCCAGATGGGTGGCGTCAGCGTCTCACTCGAGTTCATGGTCGAGCCGCCGGACGCAGTGGCGTATGCGGCCACAGCTGACCAGGTGCTGCCCGAGGCGATCATCCAGACCCTCGCCGACGGTCAGCGCATGACCGTCAAGGTCGCGCCCGACGATCCGCAGTGCCTGATGCTGTGGAACACGCCCCACGCTGCCGGCGGGGCGAACCCCGACACCGGGCAACCGCTTGCCGCCTCCGCCCCCGAGGCATCGACCGACGATCGGATCGCGCGGCTGGAGAAGCTCGGGGAGCTGCGTGACGCCGGCGTCCTCACCGAGGATGAGTTCCAGGCCCAGAAGGCGAAGATCCTCGCGCGCTGAGGTCGTCAGCCGAGGACGGCGAAGGCGTCGAGCGCGACCGAGCCGCTCTCGCTGGTGATCGTGATTGTGTGGGACGTGGTGGTGCTCACGGGGGCGCTGACGTAGACGACCTCGCGCTCCACAGCGGTGGCGGAGTGTTCCGAGACGGTGGTGCAGATGCCAACGCTGACGCCGGAGTCGATGCAGACCTGGATCGAACCGGAGGTGGGACCGACCGGAGCGATCACGGCGATCGACCGGCCCGTGAACGTCATGCTCGCGATGGCGCCCATGGAGCTGGCGGTATGGAGCGTTCCGCCGTAGGCGGCGGGGTCGTTCGCGGGCGCCCAGCCGGTTTGGTTCATGACCGAGGCAGCGCTGTCGTCGATCACGTTGAGTGCGAACGGGTCACCTGCGGGGCCCTCGGCGGAAACGCCGAGCTGGTTCTCGGCCCGCACGCGCAGTTGGTGCTCTGGGCCACCCGGTGCGATCGGCAGGAGGGCCGCCGTCGTCCCCGGCATGTTCTGCAGCGTGGGTATGGCCGCGAATGAGCCCAGGGTGGCCGGCGTCGCGCCGGCGCACTGCTCAACGGTGTACAGCAGAGCGGAGGACGGACTGAACGTGTCGGTTGCCGACCAGGTCTCCTGGACCCCAAGCGTTCCATCGAGCTGCAGTTGGTCGCCCACCGGGATCGTCGGGGCAGCCGGCGCCTCAACGGTCGGCGGCGTCGTGTCGATCCTGAATTGATAGGTCGCCGGCGTGGGGTCGGTCACCCCGTGCGTCGAGGTCGACTGCACGTCGAACTTCCAGACTCCGTCGCTCAGCTGCACGTAGGTCACCGGGCTCGGACACTTCTTGAACGCCGGCGCCGGGGATCCGACGAGCGCCAGGCGGCAAGCGAACGTCGCGCCGGCGCTGGAGCTCTTGAAGGCGAACGTCGCGGTGGTCGTTCCGATCGTGCTCGCCGGAGTGGACGTGATCACCGTCTCGGGATAGACGACCTTGAACGTGAACTTGGCCGGTGTGGGCTCGACGGGCCCGGCGGGAGAGGTCGACCGTGCCTCGAAGGTGTAGCTCCCACTCGGCTGGGCAGGGTAGGTCTTCGGGCTGGAGCACGGCTTGAACGCCGGCGCGCTGGCTCCGGCCTGGCGCAGGCGGCATTCAAGCTTCGCGCCGGGAAGCGAGCTCTTGAACCTGAACGTCACCGAGGGGGTCAGCGACGTTGCCCGCGGGTGGGACGTGATCGTCGTCTGCGGGACGACGGGCGCGAACTTCAGCATCGCCGACACGTCGTTCGTGGCCGCGTCGAAGGCGAAGACGTCGCCGGCCCGGTTGACCGCCGCCGCCACCGGCAGGCCGGTGAAGTGACCGGCGCCGAGCGTCTCGAGCAGCTTGCCGGTGCGTGACAGCCGGTCGATCCGGTGCTCAGTTCTGGAGCCGACAAACAGGTCCCCGGTCGGACCGACGGCCAGACCGCCCGGCGGACTGGCGAACTGGTTCTCATATCCCCCCGTGGAGCTGTACTCCTGGAGCAGGACCTGGGTGCTATGCGGAGGACCGACCTGGGCGAACAGATGACCATCCGGGGTGACCGCCAGCTCACAGCACACGTCGTTGCCGGCCAAGGCGAAGCGGCGCACCTGGTGCAGGCTCGCGACGTCGAACTCGTAGATGCGCGCGGTGGTCCGACCCACGAACGGGTTGCGCTCATCACCCACGTAGACGTGCTGGCCGGTCGGATCCACGGCCACGCCAACCCCCAGGCGCGTCTCGTCCCCGTCGAAGCCCGAGCCCCGGAGAAAGACGCCGGTCGACGCCGAGTACTCAGCCAAGAACGGGCGTGAATCAACCAGTCCGCTCAGCGATGCCGAGACGTTGCCGACCACGAACACCTCGTGGCCGTTCGGGGTCACCGCCAGCCCGTTGACCTGAAGGTAGCGTCGCTGCCCTCGCACGCGGAACGTCGTCGAGAACGAACGGAGCCGCTTTCCGGCCGGCGATATCTCCTCCACGTCGGCCGCGTCCCCGGAGGGGATGGATCCCTGCTGGGTCCGGGTGGCCTTGAACGCATAGATGTTGCCGTTCCGGTCGACCGCGATCGGATTCTCCGTGCCATCGCCCAGGAATCGCTTGCTGGTGATCTTCAGCGACAGCCTGTACAGGCTGGCCGATGCGTGCCCGGGCGCGTTCGCCGCCGCGGCGAGGCTCGCCGCCAGCGTCGCAATCGCCAACCACGCCACCAGCGCCACGGCCGCCACCAGCGCGACCGATCGGCCGCACAGGTACCCCCCGTTACTGATGTCCTCCCTCAAGCCTCGGTCCCCTTCGGCGCGCAGCATACCGCCCCCACCACATGGGGGCGAACGCGATGAGGAAAAGCGTGAGGCCGCTCAAAACGAGCAGCTCGGGGTAGCCGCCGTATCCGTGGTAGCGGAACACGACGTGGTCGGTGCCCGCGGGGGTGTCGACGGCGACGAGCGCCGGTGCCACCATCCGGGTCGGCTGGCGCCGGCCGTTGACGGTTGCCGTCCATCCCGGGTCATAAGAGGCGCTGAGCACCACGATCCCGGGACGGCGCATGTGCACCGTGGCCGAGGCCTGGCCGTGATCGAGGTCGGCGCGCTCCGTACGGACCGTGCCGGCGGAGGACTGGTGTGTCACCGCCGGCACGCCGGCGTCCCCGCCAGCGTCAGACCCGTACCTGACACCGAGATATGCCCCGTCCGCGGCGAGCCCAGAGCGAAGCAGCGCGAGGCTGCGGGTGCCCACATTGGTCCGGTTCGCCGATAGCTCACCGGCGATCTGGCCGGCCTGGAGGTAGCCGCCACCGGCGAGCGCCCAGAGCGAGTAGGGGCCGGAGCGCATTGCCAGCCGCGCGCGCACCGGCGGCTGGTGCCCGGCGGGGAGGATCAGGTAGCGGATGCCGAACAGCCGGTAGTCGGAGGGGTCGCGGTCGTCGAAGAAGGACTCCGGATCGGTCATCAGCGACGCCGTCCGCAGCGTGTAGCCGACCTCGTCGACATCGCGGCTCTCCAGGTACTTGAACACTGGGACCGCCCCGACGGTGAAGCCCTGGCCCCAATTCGTCGGCATCCCGGCGTACGTCCGTCCGCCACCGTCGCGCCTGATTGCCGCGACGAGGCGATCGAGTTGCGCGCCCCGCGTGTCGTACGCGCGGCGCTGGGCCGCGATCGCCGCGCCGTCTTGGCGGTCAGAGGCGCCGAGCTGAAGCCAGGCGGGCGCGAGCACCGCGACCACCGCCACGAAGCCGACGACGGGAGATACGCCGGACGGCCACCGCGCGACGCGCGCTTTGAGCAGTCGCATTCCGCCGGCCCCCAGCCACGCCGCGCCCCGGCCGGCCAGCAGCAGGGCGGCAAGTTGCACGCCCATCATGAAGCGACGAAAGAAGAGGTCGGCGCTCCCCGGGATCACATCGGCGAGTGACCCGAACGTCGTGCGGCCGAACGACAGCAGCAGGCAGACCCCGAGCGCGACCAGCAGGGCGCGACCGTCGACGTCTGAGGACCACGCCAGCCACGCCAGTCCGAAGCCGAGCGCGGCGAACACGGTGACGACCGGCAGCCGGCCGTGGTCAAGCAACTGCCCCGACACGAGCCAATCGAGCACCTGCCGGGCGCCGTAGCCGTTCTCCAAGGCGGTGCCACGCACGATCTCGTTGGTCGCGGCCCAGTCGCGTTGGGTGAGCAAGGGAACGATCACCCACGCCGACGCGAGCAGCGAACCACCCAGGAGCACCGCCGCCCGCCGCAACCGGACCACCAGCGGCCGACCGGCGACAAATGGCCAGACCAGCAGCACCGACAGCGCGAGGTACCCGGTCTCAAAGTGCAGCGCGACCGTGAGCGCGATCAAGACCACCCCCCGGAGATAGCCGCGCCCATCGCGAATCGCGCGCCAGCTGAACCCCCACGCAAGCGGCAACGTCCACATCGCCCACAGCTGCGTCCAGACGCCGAATCCGGTCGAGACGTACGCGTGCTGCTCGTAGCCGACCCCGGTCGCGCTCACCAGGAACGGGGCCATCACGGCCGAGGCGGCCGAGGCGGGCCTGCCCGCCCCGAAGGCGCGGGCCGACAGGTAGACGCTGACCGGCCACAGCGACAACAGCAGGTACAGCGACCAGCGAAACGCGACGTCAGGCCCGGTCAACAGACCGACCGCGCCGGTCAGGATCGCCGGCAGGCTCTGGTAGTGAAGGAACTGCGGCGACCCCTCACCGAGGAACGGGAACCAGCTCGAGGGCGGCAGGTGTCCGGTGCGCAGCTGCGCCGTCGCGAAGCGCACCATCTGCTCGTGCAGCGAGCTGTCGTTCAGGTAGGCGACCCCGCGTGTGAGCGCGCGGAGGCTCGCGAGATTCCATACGACCGCGGCCGCGACGAACAGCCACGGCCACCATGCAGCGGTCCGGCCCCCGCCATCAGCCGGGGGCCGGACCGCCAAACCTCGTATCGGCGACGCCCGCGCTGGGCGGACGTCGACAGCTGTCACCGGTTCAGCCGGCAGTGCCCGTGTTGCCGGCGTTACCGGAGCCGGGGTTGCTCGTGGTGCAGTGGTCGAGGTGGAAGGTGCCCTCGGCCGTGTTGTCGCCCGACTCGCCCGGGGCGATGACCTCCGTGCCGTCCTTACCGACGAGAACTCTCACCGCCGGCCCCCTCACCCCCGACCCCGGTGCACACGTGACCGGGCCCTGGGTGGTCGCCGCCCCGGTCGACATGTAGATCGTGATCTGCTCGTTGGTCCCCATCGCGATGAGTTTGTGGTTCACCTGGGGGAGATTCTGGTTCGCGTGGTAATTCAAGTTCACCAACACCGAACCGTCGTTGCTCGTCGTGACGGCAAACGCCGGCGTGGTCGCCGCGGTCCCTCCCAGGGCGAGCACGAGCGCCGCTCCGACGCCCGCCAGCCCCAGGGTGCTCCCCGCGAGAACGCGCGGACGCCGCAGACGACCTCGACCCGCTGCGGGCCGATCGGCCTGCGCAAGCGTCGGGCCGTGCTCCTGAACGAGATCACGCCACAGATGATCTGTGAACTTAGTCATTGCCTTGATGCTCCTTTCTCAGCCGGGACCTGGCCCGGGACAAACGCTGTCGAAATGCCACACGCGAGACGCCGAGCGCTGCCGCCGCCTCCTTCGGGGTGAGCCCCTCCAGGTCGACGAGCTCGATCGCCGCCCGCTCGACGGCGGGCAACTGCGCGCACCGCTGGACCAGCGCCGCGCCCTCGCGCTCGGCATCGATCCGCTCGGTGAGCTCCTCGATCTCGTCCGCGTCAAGCGGCCGGTGGCCACCGAGACGGGCCGCGGCGTTTCGACCTCCCGCCGATTGTTCGCAATGGCGAGCGAACACGCGCGCCGCGATGCCGAACACCCACGCCCGATCCGATCCCCGGCGCGGGTCAAACCCGGCAAAGCCACCCGCGGCCCGAACGAACGTCTCAGAGGTGAGGTCGGCGACCGTCTGCGGATCACCGCACCGACGCGCGAAGTACCGCATCACGACATCGATGTTGCCCACGTACACCTGCTCGAACTGCTCAAGCGACGAGCTCGGCCCCGGTGCACTTGGCCGGGTTCTCGCCGCGACCGTTCGCTCCCGCATTGTGCTCGCCACTGATCTTGAATCAATGCTCATGTCCCTAGTTGCCTTCCGTGTCCTCAGCTGTGACATCCCATCTCGTAAAGCTGGTGTCTACGCCCGCAAGGCCTCGGTCGGACTGAGCCGCGCCGCCTTCGTAGGGGGTACAGGCTGGCCAGTGCGCCGATCACGAATCCGGCGCTCGGCGCCGAGTTCAGCCATCATCTGCGCCCGAGCACCCAGCGGGTGATTGTGACCGATCACTCCACCGCCGCCACCCGCGCGCTCCCCTCACCCTCATCTCGGGCGAGATCGCCTGGGCGGCCGGCCTGGCCAACACGCCGAGTTGCGCGACGGCGGGCGTGTAGGCGAGGCGAGTGCGTCCCGACAGCTTCGTCTAGGCCTCCCGGGCACGCTCGTAGGTCAGGTGGGCGAGTCCGCTCCCAATGGTCTTCGTGTCAATGAGACGCAGGGGTCGCTTGTCGCTGGTCTCGCCGAACAGACGCTCACCCGCGCCGAGCGCAACCGGGAAGACGGTCAGCCGCAACTCGTCGACCAGGTCATGCTCCATCAGCGTGCGCACGAGCGGGCGGCTGGCGTACACGACGATCTCCCCCTCTAGCTGCTGCTTGACCTTCGACACCTCGCTGACCACCTCGCCCCTCAGGACGGTCGCATTCGTCCATTTGGGCTCTTCGAGGGTCGAGGACACGACGTACTTCGGCAGGCTGTTCAACCTGTCCACCCACTCGCCGCTCTGGGATGGCGACCGTGTGGCGAAGTACTCGTCGCTGCGGCGACCCAACAGCAGCGCCTCGGCGCCTTGTGCCTCGGCGAGCTCGACCTCAGCCCACGCCTCCCAGTCCTGACCGATGAACTGCCCAAACCAGCCGCCATGCCTGAACCCTTGCTCGCCGCTCGGGTCCTCGACGACGCCGTCGAGCGAGACGTTCTCGCTGACCACAATCTTTCCCATCTTGAATCTCCTTGCTTGGACTTGTGGGTGTCGCGTGTGTTGAGACATTCGCGACGAGTGAAATCGAGCGGCGAATTTCCGGGCGCGCCGGTGTCATTACTGTGATCCGAGCTGGAGGGGATCACGGACCACCTCCGGCGGACCGACCCGGCCGAAGATGGGGGTTGTCTGCCGAGGTCTTGTGAGCGCTTCAGATGCCCGCCGCAAGGCGTTGCCAGGCAAACGTCAGGTTTCGGCAACGCGGACGGGGTAGCAGCCCGCAGACCACGAGCTTGGAGGCCACCCGATGAAGGCAGTGACATTTCATGGCAAGCGCGATGTGCGCGTCGATACCGTTCCCGATCCGAAGATCGAGGAGCCCACCGACGCCATCATCAAGATCACGTCGACCGGGATCTGCGGCTCGGACCTTCACCTCTACGAGGTCATGGGCGCCTTCATGGACGAGGGCGACATCCTGGGCCACGAGCCGATGGGGATCGTGCAAGAGGTGGGCTCCGACGTGGTCCACATCAAGCCCGGCGATCGGGTTGTGGTCCCGTTCAACATCTCGTGTGGCCACTGCTACATGTGCGACCAGCAGCTCTTCTCACAATGCGAGACCACCCAGGTGCGCGAGCAGAACAAGGGCGCGGCGCTGCTGGGCTACACCAAGCTCTACGGACAGGTACCCGGCGGACAGGCCGAGTATCTCCGTGTCCCCCAGGCACATTTCGGACCGGTCAAGGTCCCCGAGGGCCCGCCCGACGAGCGCTACGTCTACCTGTCTGACGTCTTGCCCACGGCATGGCAGGCCGTTCAATACGCCGCCGTCCCGGAGGGAGGCACCGTGGCCATATACGGCCTCGGTCCGATCGGGCAAATGAGCGCGCGGATCGCGCTGCACCAGGGCGCCGGCCGGGTGTTCGGGGTCGACCTGGTCTCCGAGCGGCTGGAGATGGCTTCACGCCACGGGATCGAGCCGATCGACCTCCGCGATGGTGACCCGGCGCAGGCACTGCGCGAGCGGACTGAGGGACGGGGCCCCGACTCCGTCATCGACGCCGTCGGCATGGAGGCCCACGGCTCGCCGATGGGCAAGCTCGCCCAGCAGATCGCCGGGATGCTGCCCGACGCGGTGACCCGGGTGATGATGGACAAGGCGGGCATCGACCGGCTCAGCGTGCTGCACAACGCCATCGACGCTGTGCGACGCGGTGGAACGATCTCCCTCAGCGGGGTCTACGGTGGCTCAGTGGATCCGATGCCGATGATGGAGCTGTTCGACAAGCAGATTCAGTTGCGCATGGGTCAGGCCAACGTGCGACGCTGGGTCACCGACATCATGCCGCTGCTCGAGGACGAGGCCGACCCCCTCGGCGTCGAGGATCTCGCGACGCACAAGCTGCCGCTCGACGACGCCCCCCATGCCTACGAGATCTTCCAGCGCAAGCAGGATGGCGCCATCAAGATCCTGCTGCAGCCATGACCATGCACACGGTCCGATAGCGCCGCCCCATCCACGATGCCGCGATCGATCTGGAACGGAACCATCACCTTTGGCCTCATGCGAGTGCCAATCAAGGTGCACTCCGCCACCGAGGACAAGAGCGTGCACTTTCACCAGGTGCACGCTAAGGACGGCGCACGGATCGAGCACCGCCGCATCTGCGCCAAGGAGGGCAAGGCGGTGCCCTACGACCAGGTGGCCAAGGGCTACGAGGTCAAGAAGGGTAAGTACGTGCTACTTGACCAGGAGGAGATCGACGGCGCCGCCGGACGGCTGTCCCGGGAAATCGAGCTCGAGGAGTTCGTGGCCGCCGGCGACATTGATCCCGTGTACTACGACCGCGGGTATTACCTGGGCGCCGGCGAGGACGGCCAGGATGCCTACCGCCTGTTGCACGACGCGCTCCGGCGCGCCGAGCGCGTCGGCCTGGGACGCTGGGTGTTTCACAACCGCGAGTATCTGGTCGCGGTGCGCGCCCTCGACGATGTCATCGCTCTGCACACGATGCGCTTCGCCGACGAGCTGGTCGAGGCCGACTCGCTGGATCTGCCGTCCCCCAGCCGTAAGCCCAGCCGGCGGGAGGTCAAGATGGCGGGAACGCTCGTCGACTCGCTGAGCGCTGCGTTTGACCCCTCGAAGTTCGCCGACTCCTATCGCGAACGCGTGCTGGCCCTCATCGAGGCCAAGGGTCGCGGGGAGGAGCCTGACCTACCCGACGCGCCTGAGCCCGCGGGCGACACCGACCTCGAGGCGGCCCTATCGGCCAGCTTGGAGGGGAGGTAGAGATGCCGCGCTCACTGTGGACCGGGTCGTTGAGCTTCGGTCTGGTCAACGTGCCGGTCCGCTTGGAGACCGCGGTGCGCGACCGCGACCTGCATTTCCGTCAGATCCACCGCAAGGACGGCGCGCCCATCGAGGTGGAGCGCTGGTGCTCCAAGGAGGGCGTCGAGGTCGACTACGACGAGATCACCCACGGCTACGAGCTCGACGACGAGAATCAGATCACGGTCTCCGACCTCGAGCTGCAGGCGATCGAGCCCAGACGGACGCGCACCATCGACATCGAGCAGTTCGTCGAGCTCGTCGATGTCGATCCCATGTACTTCGAGCACCCCTACTGGCTCGTGCCCGCCGCCGCCGACGACGGAGCCGTTCGGGCCTACCGCCTCCTCACCGAGGTGATGGGCAAGACCGACCGAGCCGCGCTGGGACGCGTCGTGATGCGCACCAAGGAGTACCTCGCCCTCGTACGCGAGCGCGATGGCGCGCTGACGCTCACGACCATGCTCTTCGCCGATGAGACCAGGCCCACCAAGGATGTCGATGCCGCCAGCCAGAAGTCGCACAAGCCCGCGCGCAAGGAGCTGGACGCCGCCGTCGCGGTGATCGAGGCACTGAGCGAGGACTGGGACCCTGAGAAGTACCACGATCGCTACCGCGACCGTCTGCGCACGGTCGTGCAGCGCAAGGGCAAGGGCGAGACGATCACCGCCCCCGACGCCGACGAGGCGCCAGAGCCCGCACCGGACCTGATGGCGGCGCTCGAACGGACGCTGGAAGAGCTGCAGCAGCGCGGCAGCCGGTGATGGTTGGTGCGATTGGCGGTGGGTATCGGAGCCCGAAGTGACGGGCCCTCTGACCAAGCTGACGCACCTTCGCGGTCCCCTCGCCGACAGCTACGGCGCCGCTGTCGCGCTGGTGATCTTCGCCCTCGTGCCCTACCTGGCGCTGACCGCCGCCGTCGCTCCCCTGGCGACGACCATCGGACCGCAGGTCGGGCTGAGCCCCCAGGCGTTCCAGCTCACCAACGGGATGGCGAACGCGGGCTACGCCTTCGGGACGGTGATGGCGGTCCAGTTCGCCATGCACCTGCGCGGACGGCGGATGCTCATCCTCTACGCCAGCATCTTCGTGATCGGATCGGTGCTGGCCGTCCTGGCCCCCACTCCGGGTCTGTTCATCGCCGGAAGGGTGGCCCAGGGGACGTGCACCAGCCTCATGCTCATCGCCGCCGTCCCGCCGCTCGTGATCGGCTGGCCGGTGGACAAGATGCCGGTCACGGCGATCGTGATGAACATGTGCGTGTTCGGGGCCGTCGCGGTGGGCCCGGTGATCGGCGGGATCCAGGCGGGCGCAGGCGACTGGCGGCCGCTGTTCTGGATCGTCGCCGGCCTCGGCACGCTGGCATTGCTCTTCGCGCTGCTGACCTTCGAGGACCAGGAGCCCGCCGACCGGACCGCGCCGTGGGACTGGGTGGCGATGATCCTCGCCGGTGGCGGAGCCGCCGCGGCGTTCTTCGGCGCATCGGAGCTCACCACGCATCCGATGACCAGCACGATCACGCTGCTGCCTCTGGCGTGTGGGACGGCGGCGATCGTGGCGCTGGTCGTCCACCAGTCGTTGGTCAAGCGCCCACTCATGCCGGTCCGCCAGTTGGGGAGCACGTTCCCGGTCGCGGCAATCGTCATCGCGATCACCGCGGGGGCCGCGTCGGTCGCGGTCATCGAACTGGCGCAGACCGCGCTCAAGCAGGACGATCCGATCCACGTGGCCATGCTGTTCTGGCCGGAGTTCGGCGGCGCGGTGATTACCGCCTTCCTGCTCGGTGCGCTCGTCCGCACCCGGTTCGTCCCGGTCCTGGCCTTCAGTGGCATGCTGCTGCTCGCCGGCGGTGCCGCCGTGTTGCACGGGGTGACCGCCGGATCACAGGCGATCGTGGTCCTGGGCTCAGGCTTGGTCGGCCTCGGCGTCGGCGCGTCGGTCTCCCCCGCCATGTTCATCTGCGGCTACTCCATCGCCGCGACCCAGATCCAGCGGGTATTCGCCCTGATCGAGCTCCTGCGCGGCGTGGCGGCGTTCATGGTGGCTCCCGTGCTCGTGCACCTGGCGATGACCGTGGCCAAGACGCCCTCGGCGGGCACGCCTGTGGCGATGTGGGTGTGCTTCGGGCTGGCCGCCGGCGGCGCGGTGGTGTCGGGATTGATCTTCGTCCTGGGGCGGGCACGGCTGCAGCGGCCGGCGCTCGATCGCTGGGAGGGCGGAGAGGAACCGGCCTGGGAGTCTCCGCCGCTGGCCGCGCGGATCCGCCACGTGAGGCTTCCGGTCAGGCCGACGCTGCGCGGCGCCCGCACGGACCAGTCATGAGCCGCCGTCGGCCGCGGTTCGTGATCCACAAGCACGCGGCGAGCACGCTGCACTACGATTTCCGGCTCGAGGTCGACGGCACACTGCGCTCCTGGGCCGTCCCCAAGGGGCCGTCCACTGACGCGCGCCAGAAGCGCCTCGCCGTGCAGGTGGAGGATCACTCCCTGGGCTACGCCGACTTTGAGGGAACGATCGAGGAGGGCAACTACGGCGCTGGGCAGGTCATCGTCTGGGACGAGGGGACCTACCGCAACCTCGACGAGGACCGCTCCATGGCCGACGCCCTCGACGCTGGGCACGCCGCGTTCTGGCTTGACGGCCACAAGCTCACCGGCGGGTGGATGCTTCAGCGCACGCGCGACGGCGCCAAACCGCAGTGGCTGCTGATCAAGCGCCGCGACGAGACTGCCGACGCCCGGCGCAACCCGGAGAGCACCCAGCCAGAGTCCGTGCGGTCAGGACGCACCGTCGAGGATCTCGCACGCGACGAGAACTGAATGCATGAGGCCGGAGCGTCGGCGTGGTCACATTCCCCGTCGTCGCCACCGTCGACGGCAAAAAAATTGGTGATCTGACACATCCGCGGGCAAAGCGGGTCCCATGCGCATCGGATATTTCCTCTCCAGCGAAGAATGGGGCCCGCAGGATCTCGTGTCCCAGGCGGTCAAGGCGCGTGACGCCGGATTCCAGGGCCTGTGGATCTCCGACCACATCCATCCCTGGAACGACGCGCAGGGCCACAGCCCCTTCGTGTGGGCCACCATCGGCGCCATCGCCCAGGCCGACCTGGGGCTGCCGGTGACCACAGCGGTGACCTGCCCGATCATGCGGATCCACCCCGCGATCATCGCCCACGCCGCCGCCACGGCGGCGGTCATGCTAGGCGGGAAGTTCAGTCTCGGCGTCGGCTCCGGCGAGGCGCTCAACGAGCACGTTCTCGGCGACCCATGGCCCGAGGCGGCGGAACGCCTGGAGATGCTCGAGGAGGCCATCACCGTGATCCGCGCCCTGTGGGCCGGCGGCGTGCAATCACATCGTGGCCGCCATTACCGAGTCGAGCACACCCGTGTCTACGACCTCCCGCAGACTCCACCCCAGATCATCGTCTCCGGGTTTGGCCCGCGCGGAGTCGATCTGGCCGCTCAAATCGGCGACGGGTACGCCACAGTGGGCCCAGACGCGGAATCAGTCGATCGCTACCGCGCACAGGGTGGGACCGGCCCCGTCCAGGGCGGCCTGAAGGTCTGCTACGGCGACGACGCGGCCGCGGCGCGGGCCACCGTGTATCACCTCTGGCCCAACGAGGCCCTTCCCGGCGAACTGGCGCAAATTCTGCCCACCCCCGCCCACTTCGAGCAGGCCAGCGAGCTCGTCACCGAGGAACTGGCCACCGCCGACGTGCCGTGCGGCCCCGACATCGACGAGCACCTGGCGGCCATCCTGGCCTACGCCGACGCGGGCTTCGATGAGCTCTACGTCAACCAGATCGGGCCTGGGCAGGACGAGTTCTTCGCCGCCTATCGGGACAAGGTGCTGCCGCACCTGTGAACGTTGATTGTCCGGTGCCCGACACCGAAGTGTCTTCGCGCGGCGATTGGGTAGTCGTGCGGTGACTGGGTAGCCGCCGGCCGACACAGTTCGTGCTTCGTCCATCCTCACTCCGGCTCACAGGGAGTTGACACGCAATGTCCCAAACCGTCGCCGCCTTCATGCTCGACCGCCTCAGGCAGTGGGGTGTCAATCGCATCTACGGATACCCGGGCGACGGCATCAATGGCCTGCTCGGCGCATTTCACGAGTTCGAGGACGACATCGATTTCGTGCAGACGCGCCACGAGGAGATCGCGGCCCTGGCCGCCTGCGCGCACGGGAAGCTCACCGGCGAGGTGGGAGTGTGTATGGCCACCTCGGGCCCAGGTGCCATCCATCTCCTCAACGGCCTGTATGACGCCAAGCTCGACCACGCTCCCGTGGTGGCGATCGTCGGCCAGCAGTCGCGGATGGCGCTGGGCTCGAACTTCCAGCAGGAGGTCGACCTCACCAGCCTGTTCAAGGACGTGGCCAGCGAGTTCGTGCAGGTGTGCGTCGCCCCCGAGCAGGCGGCCCACCTCATCGACCGCGCCATGCGCATCGCCAAGGCGACCCGCTCGGTGACCTGCGTGATCGTGCCCAACGACATCCAGGAGTCCGAGTACTCAGCGCCGCCCCGAGCTCACGGGGCGGTCCCGTCGTCAGTCGGCCTTCTCGAGCCGCTGATCCGCCCCCGTGACGCCGACCTGCAGCGCGCCGCGGACGTTCTCAATTCCGGCGAGCGGGTGGCGATGCTCATCGGCCAGGGCGCCATCGGTGCCGAGAGGGAGGTGCTCGAGGTCGCCGAGCTGCTCGGCGCGGGCGTGGCCAAGGCGCTCAACGGCCGCGCCGCCGTCCCCGACGACATTCCGTTTGTCACCGGACCCATCGGCCTGCTCGGCTCCAAGCCCACCTACGAGATGATCGACGGCTGCGACACGCTGTTGATGGTCGGCTCAAGCTTCCCCTACGCGGAGTGGCTGCCCGAGCCCGGGCAGGCCCGCGGCATCCAGATCGACATCGATCCACGCATGATCGGCATCCGCTACCCGATGGAGCTCAACCTCGTCGGCGACAGCGCCGAGACCCTGCGCGCCCTCATTCCCCTGCTGCAGCGCAAGACCGACCGGGGCTGGCGCGAGACGATCGAGGGCAACGTGGCGCGCTGGTGGGAGATCCTCGATGCCCAGGCCCACGAGCCCGCCAATCCGCTCAACCCCCAGCTGCTCTTCCACGAACTCTCAAAGCGCCTGCCCGACCAGGTCATCCTCACCAGCGACTCGGGTTCGGCCACCGACTGGTGGGCGCGTCACCTGCGCATGCGCACCGGCATGAAGGCGGCGCTGTCGGGGACCCTGGCCAGCATGTGCCCCGCCGTGCCCTACGCGCTGGCGGCGAAGTTGGCCTACCCCGACCGGCCTGTGATCGCCGCAATCGGCGACGGCGCCATGCAGATGCTCGGCAACCTCGCGCTCATCGACGTCGCGCACTATCAGGACCGCTGGTCCAACCGGCAGCTGGTGGTGCTCGTCCTTCACAACAACGATCTCAACCAGGTCACCTGGGAGCAGCGCGTCATGTCCGGAGATCCCAAGCTCGAGGTCTCTCAGACGCTGCCCGACTTCCCCTACGCCCGCTACGCCGAAATGCTTGGGCTCAAGGGCATCCGTGTGGAGTCGCCCGACGCCGTCGGCGCGGCTTGGGACGAGGCGCTCTCGGCTGGCGGACCGGCGGTCATCGAAGCGATCACCGACCCCGAGGTGCCGCCGCTGCCACCCCACATCCGCTTCGAGCAGGCACAGGAGCTCGCCCACGCGCTGCCGGGCGATCCGGCACGAGGCCGGATCATCCGCAATGCGCTCAAGGGCAAGATCGACGAGCTGGTTAACCGCTGACATGCGCGCCCGTCGTCCGCGCTCACCGATCAAACGCTGGCTGTGGAACCTCCGAGCCGGGCGCATGCAGAAGACGCTCGCCACCACCGCGGCCTTGAGCGGGCTGCCTCTCGGGGTGGAGATGTACCTGGAGCATTACAAAGGGTCGTTCGGGGACATCTGGATGTGGAGCCCGATCCTCACCAGCCCGCTCGTCTCAGCTGCCGGGATGGCCGGCATGCGCTCACCCGCAGCCGCGCGGACGGTGCTGCCGGCGGCCGGTGCGGCGTACGCCCTGAACGGCGTGATCGGCACCTACACGCATCTGCGGGGCGTCGCGCGCAAGCCGGGCGGGTTCTCCGAGCCGACCTACAACCTGGTCATGGGCCCACCACTGCTGGCGCCCGGGTCGCTGGTCCTCGTCGGTGCGATCGCCCTGCTGGCGGGAATCGCGCAGCGGGAGCGCTGACCGTGGGGCACGACTTTCGGCGCGCCGACCACCTTCCTAAGCAGAGCGCAGACGGGCGTCCCGGTGATCCCTATGAGCTGCCGCGCCAGCGCCGCGGCCGCACCCCTCAGATGCACGGCCGCTACCCCGACTTCGACGTGCTGCACGAGGCCGGCCACTGGGATTCCGTCACCCGCGAGGTGGTCCTCGGCCGCGTCCACGCCGTACCCGAAATCCACTTCTTCTCCCCCGCCGAGGCGGCCGCGCTCGGCACGTTATGCGACCTGCTCACCGCCCAGGACTCCGAACCGCGGATCCCGTTGATCAACTACATCGACGAGAAGTACGACGACGGCGACCTCGACGGGTTCCAGTTTCAGGACATGCCCGACGACCGCGATGCCTGGCGTCTGGTGGCGCACGGACTGGACGAGCAGGCCGCCGAGCGCGCGGGCGCGGCCTCCTTCGCCGCCGCCGATACCGAGGTGCAGCTGCGCATCGTCGCCGATTTCGCCGACGGAGACCTGCACGGCGGCGCGTGGGACGAGCTCAACGTCACGCGGGCCTTCGGACTGGTGGTGCGCGTGACACTGGCCTGCTTCTACTCCCATCCGTGGGCGTGGAACGAGATCGGCTTCGGCGGGCCGGCGTATCCGCGCGGCTACAGTCGCTTCGGCAGCCCCGACCTGCAGCGCGCCGAGCGCGAGACGTGGGAGGGCGCCGAGCATTTCGATAGCGACCCCGTCAGCGGCGGGCGCGAGCCGCCGCCGCAATGACCCCGTCCGCCGGCAGCCTCATCAAGGGCATCACCCGCATGCCCGCCGACAACGACTCGCCGTGGCTGCTCGATCCTCATCGCCGCGGTCTGCAGAACCTTGACCGCATGCGCCGCTACGGGCCGTCGGAGACGGTCGACCTCGTCGTCGTCGGCGCCGGCGCCGGCGGCGTGACCCTCGCCCAGCGGCTGGCTCGCGCCGGCTGGCGCATCGTCATCCTGGAGCGCGGCCCGTTCTGGGATCCCAACCGCGACTGGGTCTCGGACGAGAAGGGCGCGTCCCCCATCTACTGGACCGACAAGCGGATCATCGCCGGCAAGGACCCGGTGGAGATGGGCAAGAACAACTCCGGCGTCGGCGTGGGCGGGTCGATGACCCATTTCGCGGGCTACGTGCCGCGGTTTCATCCCTCGGACTTCGAGGTCCGCAGCCGCGACGGCGTCGCCGTCGACTGGCCGATCTCCTACGACCAACTCAAGCCCTCGTTCGAGCGGGTCGAATCAGAGCTGCCGGTGGCCGGGCAGGACTGGCCCTGGGGCGATCCCCACACCTACCCCCACGGCCCCCATCCCGTCTCCGGCGCCGCCGCAGTCGCGTGGCGCGGCGCTGAGGACTGCGGCATCGAGATGCGCGTCGGGCCGGTCTCGATCACCAATGGGCGCTTCGGCAACCGCCCTCACTGCATCTATCGCGGCTTCTGCCTGCAGGGCTGCAAGGTCAACGCCAAGGCCAGCCCGCTCATTACCCACCTGCCCGACGCCATCGAGCACGGCGTCGAGGTCCGCGCCAACGCCATGGCGGTGCGCGTCGAGACCGACGAGAGCCCCGGACGGGCCACCGGCGTCACCTACGTCAGCGGGGGCGACACACACTTCGTCGGGGCCGATGCCGTCGCGGTCTGCGGCTACGCCATCGAGACCCCACGCCTGCTGCTGAACTCCACCAGCCGTCGCCACCCTCACGGGCTCGGCAACGCCGACGACCAGGTCGGCCGCTACGTCATGGTGCAAGGCGCCACGCAGGTCGCCGGGCGCTTTCCCATGGACCTGCGCATGTACAAGGCGCCTCCGCCGGAGATCTCGAGCGAGCAGTTCTACGAGACCGACGAGCAACGGGGCTTCGCCCGTGGGTTCTCGATCCAGACCGTCTCGCCCCTGCCCATCGGGTGGGCCGAGCACGTCCACGCCGACGGCCATTGGGGCGAGGCTCTCCGTGCCTACATGCGCGACTACAACCACTGGAGCGTTCTCGGGGTGCTGTGTGAGCTGCTCCCCCAGGCCGACAACCGCGTCACCCTCGCCGATGAGACCGATGCATTCGGGATGCCCATTCCCACCTTCACCCACTCGATGTGCGACAACGACCGCGCCAACGTCGCGTATGCGACGCGGACACTGCAGGAGATCTGGGAGCACGCCGGCGCCCAGGACGTCCTCACCATCGACCGCTTCGCCCACCTCGTCGGCGGCGCTCGCATGGGCTTCTCCCCCCAGGACAGCGTTGTGGACTCGTCACACCGCGTGTGGGGCGTCGAGAACCTGTTCGTCGTCGACGGCAGCGTCCTGCCCACGCAGGGTGCGGCCAACCCGGCGCTGGTGATCATGGCCCTGGCCGACCGCTGTGCGGGCCTGCTGGCCGACAAGCGGGTGAGTCGGTGAGCGCCGACCGCGCGCGCGAGGTCGTCGTCGTCACCGGAGCCTCCGGTGGCGTCGGGCGAGCCACCGCGCACGCGTTCGCCAAGCGCGGCGCACGGATTGCGCTGGTGGCCCGTGGCGAGAAGGGCCTCGAGGACTGCCGCCGCGAGGTGGAGGCGCTCGGGGGACGCGCGCTGTGCATACCCACCGATGTGGCCGACCACCGGCAGGTGGAGGCCGCCGCTGTCCGGGCGGAGGCCGAGCTCGGGCCCATTGATGTATGGGTCAACGACGCGATGGCCACCGTATTCGCCGCGTTTGCCGATGTGGCCCCCGAGGAGTACAAGCGCGCCACCGAGGTCACCTACCTCGGGGCGGTCTACGGGACGATGGCGGCACTGCGGCGGATGCGCGCGCGCAACCGGGGCACGATCGTGCAGGTCGGCTCGGCGTTGTCCTACCGCGCGATCCCGCTGCAGTCCGCCTACTGCGGCGCCAAGTTCGCCATCCGCGGGTTCACCGACTCGATCCGCACCGAACTGCGTCACGAGCGCAGCGGCGTCCACATCACAATGGTCCAGCTCCCCGGCGTCAACACACCGCAGTTCAACTGGTGTCGCTCCAAGCTGCCCGACCACCCCCAGCCCGTCCCCCCCATCTACCAGCCCGAGATCCCCGCCGAGGCGATCTACTGGGCCGCCCACCACCGCCGGCGCGAGCTGTGGGTGGGCTACAGCACCTTGCAGGCGATCATCGGCACCAAGCTCTCCGCCCTCGCCGGCGACATCTACCTCGCGCGCACCGGCTTCTCGGGCCAGCAGATGTCCGAGCGACCCGTGCCCGCCGATCGTCCCAACAACCTCTTCGAGCCGCTGCCCGAAAAGGCCGCCACCCACGGCATCTTCGACGCGCAGGCCAAGACGCGCAGCCCCCAGCTGTGGTTGTCGCTACACCGGCGAGCGCTCGCCGGTGCGACGGTAGCTGCGGCCGCCGCCATCGGCGGCGTGCTCGGCGCCGCTCGGCGATGAGCGACTCAGACGCCCGCATCGACGAGGTGCGTGCCGCCGCCTACCGCGTGCCGACCGAGCAACCGGAATCGGACGGCACGCTGGAGTGGGATGCGGTGACCGTCGTCGTCGCCGAGGTTCAGGCGGGGGGCCGCACCGGGCTCGGCTACACCTACACGGACGCCGGCGCCGCCGCCCTGATCACCGGCACGCTCGCCGACGCGATCCGCGGCCGTGACGCGATGGCGACCAGCGGCGCGTGGTGGTCGATGGTAGGCGCCGTCCGCAATCTCGGGTGGCCCGGCATCAGCGCCACGGCCATCTCCGCGCTCGACGTCGCCCTGTGGGACCTCAAAGCCCGGCTGCTGGACTTGTGCCTGGCCGATCTGCTCGGCCGCGCGCACGACACGGTGCCCGTCTACGGGTCGGGGGGACTGACCTCCTACTCCGAGGAGCGGCTGTCTCAGCAGCTGGCCGGGTGGGTGGAGCAGGGGATTCCGCGCGTGAAGATGAAGGTCGGGCGCGACCCTGCCGCGGACCCGGCGCGGGTGCGCGCCGTCCGTGAGGCGATCGGCGACGAGGCCGAACTGTACGTCGACGCGAACGGCGCCTACTCGCGCACGCAGGCGCTCGTGCTCGCCCAGACTTACGCGCAGGAGGCCGCTGTGACCTGGTTCGAGGAGCCCGTGTCCTCCAACGATCTGGACGGGCTGGGCCAGATCCGCCAGCGGGCCCCCGCGGGCATGGCGATCGCGGCCGGCGAGTACGGCTACGACCCCGGCTACTTTCGCCGGATGCTGGACGCCCGGTCGGTCGACGTGCTGCAGGCCGACGTCACCCGCGCCTGCGGGATCACCGGCCTGCTCGGCGTCGGGGCGTTGTGCACCGCGTACGAGGTCCCGCTCTCGGCGCACTGCGCGCCCCAGATCCACGCCCATGCCGGCTGTGCCCTGGGGCCGCTACGCCACTGCGAGTACTTCCATACGCACGCGCGCGCCGAGCGCTTGCTCTTCGACGGCGTTCTGGCGCCCGTCGACGGCGTCCTGGCCCCGGACCCCGCACGTCCCGGGCTCGGGATCGAGCTCAAGCGCCCCGACGCGGAGCGCTACCGAGCGTGAGACTCGCCGACCTCGACGGCCTGGCCGACGTCGGTGCGCCCCACGTCCTGCGCGAGTACGCGCTCATCGCCGACGGCGAGCGGGGCGCCATCGTGGGGCCGCGGGGCGACCTGTGCTGGATGTGCTTCCCGCGCTGGCATTCAGACGCGTGCTTTGCCACGCTCATCGGCGGCCCGGGCACCTACGCGGTGACGCCGCTGGCGCGCTTCGTGTGGGGCGGCTACTACGAGCATGGGCTGATCTGGTGCAACCGCTGGATCACCGACACCGGAACCGTCGAGTGCCGCGAGGCTCTGGCCCTGCCCGCGGCGCCCGGGCGCTGCGTCATCCTGCGCCAGATCCGGGTGCGCGAGGGCACCGTCCGTCTGCGCGTCGCTCTGGACGTCCGCGGCGAGTTTGGCCGTGAGCGGATGACCCGGCTACGTCGCGGCGAGGGCGGAGTGTGGACGGGGCGCATCGGCCAGACGCGCATGACCTGGATCGGCGCCGCCGAGGCTCAGCGCGTGCCTGACGGCAGGGGCGGCAAGCCGCTGGTCTTTGTCCTCGAACTCGGCGAGGGCGAGAGTCATGACCTGATGCTGGTCCTCGACGACGGCGAGGACCAAGCGTCATCGACTGGGCGGAACCTGTCTCCCGAGGCGGCGTGGCAGGCGACCGAGACGGAGTGGTCTGAGCGCCTGCCCGATCTCCCCTCGGCTATCGCTCCACGCGACGCCCGGCACGCCTACGCCGTACTCAGCGGGCTCACCAGCGCCGACGGCGGCATGGTCGCCGCCGCCACCATGTCGCTACCCGAGCGCGCGCGCCAGGGCCGCAACTACGACTACCGCTACGTGTGGATCCGCGACCAGTGCTTCGCCGGGCAGGCCGTCGCCCAGGCCGGTCCGCTCCCGCTGCTCGACCACGCCGTCGCCTTCGTGTGCGAGCGGCTGCTCGCCGACGGCGATCGTCTCGCCCCCGCCTACACGGTCGACGGTGAGCCCGTGCCCGACGAACGCACCCTCGACCTCCCCGGCTACCCGGGTGGCGCCGACATCGTGGGTAACTGGGTCAATCGCCAGTTTCAGCTTGACGCCTTCGGTGAGGCGCTGGCTCTGTTCGCCGAGGCGGCCGCCCACGACCGTCTCGACGCCGACGGTTGGCGGGCCGCCGAGACCGCCGCGCGCGCCATCGCCCATCGCTGGCGCGACGACGATGGCGGCATCTGGGAGCTCGAGCCCGACGCCTGGACTCACAGCCGGCTGATCTGCGCCGCCGGTCTGCGCCGCATCTCCGCTCACCAATCCCACGGGCACGTCGCCGACTGGCTGGCCCTGGCGGACGCCATCGTCGCCGACACTGCCCGCCACGCGCTGCACCCCGCGGGCCACTGGCAGCGCGCCCCCGACGATGAGCGGCTCGACGCAGCCCTGCTGCTTCCGGTCATCCGGGGCGGGCTGGCGGCCGACGACCCCCGGACACTCGCGACGCTGGACGCGATCGCCCACGAGCTCACCGACGACGGCTACTGCTACCGCTTCCGCCCCGACGAGCGCCCGCTGGGCGAGTCCGAGGGCGCGTTCGTCATGTGCGGCTTTCTCATGGCGCTCGCCTACGCGCAGCAGGGCCAGCATGTTCGCGCCGCGCGGTGGTTCGAACGCAGCCGCGGCGCCTGCGGACCCGCCGGCCTGCTCTCCGAGGAGTTCGACGTGGTCCAGCGCCAGATGCGCGGCAACCTCCCCCAGGCCTTCGTGCACGCCCTGCTGCTGCAATGCGCGGTCACCCAGCCCGACGCAGCCTGATCCGCTCCTCGGCGCGCTCGTGGGTCTGCTCCACCTGCTCGGCGACCTGCAGCGCCCGGCACCATCGACGGGTGACGACGTACAGCAGCGCCGGGATCACCCAGATCCCCACCCGGAACGCGAACAGCTGCACGTTGTAGCTCAGGCCGAAGGCCACGAGGATCCGGTCCGCGGCGCCGAAGGCGAAGATGAGGAACACCCAGCTCAAAAAAGCGACGCCAAACGCCGTCCGCCGCGGCGCGTCTCGGGGCCGGTCGGCGAGATTGTGCACGCCACGGTCTCGCGTCAGGCGGCGCTCGGCCCACGGGATGGACAGCGCGACGCCGAGCACGACGAGCGGGAACAGCACGCCGCCCCAGAACGGGTTGGGGATTACGGTGAGATGGCCGACGGTCACGTCAAAGCCCGGCATCAGGCGCAGCGCGCCGATCAGCCACCCCAGATACCAGTCCGGCTGTGCGCCGTTGGTGCCCAGCCACGGCTCAAACGGACCCCACTGCCAGATCGGGTTGATCTGCACCAGACCTCCAAGCAGGAACAGGAGGCCGGCCACGAAGAACATCAGCGCCAGCGAGCGCGGCGTCTGCCCGGGGAACAGCGGCACCCCCACGATCCGCTTCTGGGTATGGCGGGCGCTCTCGCGAAACTGGGTGTGGTGGCGCGCCATCACCAGCACCAGGTGTACGGCGATCAGCGTCGCCAGCAGGACGGGGACCAGCAGGACGTGAGCGATGTACAGGCGTGACTCGAAGTGGGGACCGCCGGGGAACGGCGCGCCGAAGATGGCCAGCATGGCCGGTCCGCCGATGACCGGGATCGACAGGCCCACCCCGTAGCCGATGGCCAGTCCCATGCCCGAGAGCAGGTCGTCGACCAGCGAGTAGCCCATGTAACCCTCCAGCAGCGCGGTGAACAGCAGGATGAGTCCCACGATCCAGGTGAGCTCGCGGGGCTTGCGAAACGCGCCGGTGAAGAACACCCGCATGAGGTGCATGAGAATCGCGGCCACGAACACGTCGGCGGCCCAGTGATGGGTCTGACGCATGAGCAGACCGGCCTTGTAGCTCAAGGAGATGTCCACCACCGATTTGAAGGCGTCGCTCACCCGCACCCCGTCCAGCGGGGCGTAGGCGCCGTGATAGACGGTCTTCGCGGTGCTGGGATCGAAGAACAGCGTCAGGTAGATCCCGGTGGCGATCAGGACCACGAAGGCGTAGAGCGCCACCTCCCCCAGCAGGAACGACCAGTGGTCGGGGAACAGGTAGCGCATCAACCGGCGCATCTGTGGCGCCGCCGCGGTGCGCTGGTCGATGAACGCGACAGGGTCGGCGAGCGGATCGGTCATGAGCCTTGCGTGGGCCGCTCTCGCACGTTCCACCACGACGGGCCGACGCGCGCCGAAAAGGTGCCGGCGGCCCGTAGGTGACCGGTGTCGTCGATCATCAGCGGCAGCTGCGGTAGTGGCCGTCCCGCCGGGCCGTAGGTCACCGCCCCGCCGGTGAATGGGTCAAAGGTCGAGTAGTGACACGGGCACACCAGTGCCGGTGACGGCTGTACAGCGGGGAACTTCGGATTGCGATACAGCGCCACGGCGCAGCCGGCGTGGGTGCAGATCTTGGAGTAGGCCATGATCCCCTGCGGCGCCCAGTCCGCCCGGCCCTCGGGGAGGTGCAGCTTGTCTGGGTCGAGGCGGATGACGACCAGCGGGGCGCCGATCAACTCCTTGTCGGCGCCCTCGGGGAACGCGGTGTAGTAGCTCTGGTGAAGGATGTCGGCGGCACGCAGCGGCGCACCGGCATCGTCGACGAGCCGGACGCCGCGTCGCCACGGCGTGTGATCGAGCGGCGCCGTGTCCCACACGGGCCCCAGCGACAGCGCGGGGGTGAGCGCGGCCAGGCCGAGCGTGCCGCCCGCGGCCGCGCTGGCACCGACGAGCAGCCGTTTGCGGGTGATCCGCGAGCCGCTCTCGCGCACGATCTGGACGACCTCGTGTTGTTGTTCAGGGTGCTCCGACGGATAGTCGTCCTCGAGCTCCTCGGTGACGACCAGGCGCTTGGCCACCACCGTCAGCGCAGCGCCGATGCACACCAGGCTCACGCCGATGCAGATTCCCAGCAAGGCGTTGGACATGTCCGCGGGACTGAACTCCCCGTAGACGACGATGAAGCCAAGCGCGAACAGCGCCGCCAGGCTCAGAAGGACGAGGACGAGGTTCTCGGCCGAGCGCTGCGGCGTGCCGGCGGGGACAATCCGCTCCGCCGTCTCGCGCTGGGGGTCCGGGGCCGGGCGCCGTCGCAGGAGACGACCGAAGATGAGGGCGAACAGCCATTGCCAGAGCTTCACGAGCGGCGGCGCCTCCTTCCGACGGCCAGGCAGGACAACAGCAGCAGCGGGGCGGCGACCCACCAGGTGACCAGCCCCTCGGGGATCGGGCCGAGGTTGCCGATCCCCCACCCGCCGCGGTTAGAGGGATGGCGGGTGCTGAGGACGTACTTGACGATCGAGTTCAGCTCCGCGTCGGAGATCTCGCTGCGCGGGAAACGCGGCATCAGGTACGGCCCGATCCGGACCGCTTCGGCGATCTGGGTCGCCTTGATGGTCTGCAGCGGCGGAACCTGTGCGCCCGTGACAAAACCCCCGCGGGCCAGCTCCTGGTGACAGCCGGAACAGTGCAGCGTGAACAGCTGGGTGCCCTGGGCGATCGACCCCGCTCCAGGGTTCGGGTGGGGCACCGGGGGCCCCGTACCCAGCGAGGCCACGTAGCGCTCGAGCGAGGTGATCTCCTTGCTCGAGAACAGCACCCGGTCGTTGGTCGGCTGGTCGTGAGGGGCCGACAGCGGCATGTAGCCGGTGCGCAGGTAGAAGTCGGCGGCGAGGGCGCCGACACCCCGCAGCGGCGGGCCCTCGCCGAGGATGTCGCCGGCGCCCGGTCGCGGCGAGCTGATCCCCGAGCCGGCGATGCCGTGGCAGCTGGCGCAGTTGCCGGCGTACATCTGCGCGCCGAGCGCGACGCTCGGGGTCGCGGGCTCCGTGGTGGGCCGCACGATCCCGTTCTGGGGCTGCGCCGCCGCCGTGGCGCAGATCGCCACGCTGGCGGCCATCCAGCCGGCGAGAGCGAGACCGGCGATGCGATGCCGGCGGCTCATGACTGCTGGCAGACGCGCAGCAGCGGCGCGCCGATCGCGGTCATGATCATGATCGCCAGCGCCAGCGCGTTGACGAGCAGGCCGGTGGTCACCAGGAAGTTGACGCGGCCGATGGGCGGCGGGCTGCCCTCGCCGCGCCGCTCGATCTCCGCCGTGTGGTCGACATCGCGTGTGCGTCGGTACAGGCGCACGCACACCGCCACGGCGGCCACCCCGACGACGACCCCGACGATCGACAACGCCGACTGCCACGTCTGGACGGGCAGCTGCCATCGCCCCGGTGGCGCGTTGCACTGGGCGAAGGTGAAGGCCAGACCGGCGACGAACTGCGTCGCCCAGGCCACGGCGCCGCCGAGCACCCCGAACCAGACCAGCGCGGTGGGAGGCGCCTTGGTCACAGCGACGGGGAGAGGACGGTGAACAGGACCACCACGGCCAGTGCGGCGACCACATACCAGTACAGCGCGAGACCGCGCACCCCGATCAGCCAGTAATTGGTCAGGCCGTGGCGCGCCACCTTGTACATCACCGCTCCGTCGAGCAGCAGGCCCAGCAGGACGTGGGCGTGGTGCGCGAACAGCAAGGTGAAGTAGATCGACCCGTAGGCGTTCTGCTGCGGGGTGAACTGCCGTAGGTCGTGGCGGATGAGCAGTACCTGGGCTGCGAGATAGGCGGTCTGGACGACGAGCGCCACCGCGATCCAGCGGACCGCGCTCCAGCGGCGGCCGTGCCGGGCGGCTCGGCTGGCCAACGCCACGAGCGGCACAGTGGCCACCAGGACGGCGGTGGCGACCACCGGACCGATGATCTCGGGCGGCGCGATCGGCGGCGGAGGCCAGCGCCGGCTGCCGAAATTCAGGTAGAAGTAGCTGCCGATCAGCGTTCCGAAGAGCGTCACCTCCGAGCACACGAACAGGACCATCCCCCACCAGCCGCTGGGCTGCGCCTGGCGGCCGCGATCCACTGCCGCGGCGGCGTGCGAGCTTGTGACGTGGGCTGGACGCGGAGCCTCGCCGGCGCTGGCGTCGGTCATGCCTGCTCCTCGTGCTGATGCCACCCCAGGAGGGTCAGCCCGCCTGCGGCCAGGAACCCCGCGGCGATCCAATAGTGCCCCATGACCAGCATGGCGAAGATCCCGGTCAGCGTCAGCGCGGTGATCGGCGGCCACACTGAGTGCGACGGCATTGACAGGATCTCGTCGAGCCGCGCGTCCTGGGCGGTGGTCGCCGGGGTCTCGTGGCCGAGGTCGAACAGCCCCTCGCCTCGCTCGAGCCGCTGCTGGTCGCGCTCGCGGTCCTCCTTGTCCCACATCGGGTAGGGACTGGTGACGGTGGGGATGACCACGAAGTTGTACGGGGGCGGCGGCGAGCTGACCGACCACTCGAGCGTGTCGCCTTCGTACGGAGGCTCGGAGCGCGGGCCACGGAAGTAGCTGTAGACGAGGTTGGCGACGATGAGGATCAGGCCCGCCGTCAGCAGATAGGAGCCGATCGACTCGATGAAGTTCCACAGCGCCCACCCCAGTCCGGACGGGTAGGTGTAGTTGCGCCGAGGCATCCCCAGGATGCCCACGATGTGCATGGGAAAGAAGGTGATGAACGTTCCTGCGAAGGTCAGCCAGAAGCTCACCTTGCCCGTCAGCTCGTGGTAAATGCGGCCGGTCACCTTGGGAAACCAGAAGTACATGCCGCCGAGGATCGGGAACACCGCGGCGCCGAAGATCACGAAGTGGAAGTGGGCCACGATGTAGTAACTGTCGTGTACCTGCTGGTCGAACGGGATCGCCGCCACCGTGATCCCCGACAGGCCCCCGATGATGAAATAGACGATGAAGCCAACGATGAACAACAGCGGCGTCTGGAAGTCCGGCGTGCCGGTGACGATCGTCGTGATCCACGCGAACAGCTGAATGGCCGAGGGGATGACGATGATGAGGCTCGCCGCCGCGAAGTACACCGTGGTCAGCGTGGAGAAGCCCACGGTGAACATGTGATGCACCCACACGCCGAAGCCCAGGAACGCCACCAGGATCTCGGCCAGCGCCACCAGCGGGAAGAACACCATGCGCCGGTGCACGAACGCTGGGATGATCGATGTGGCGATCCCGAAGGCGGGCAAGATGATGATGTACACCTCGGGGTGGCCGAAGATCCAGAACAGGTCCTGCC
>DASXDW010000098.1:0-12321 GCA_036490435.1 Solirubrobacteraceae bacterium | reverse complement strand
GGTCACGCCCAGGGCGTTGATGCTGCCCACGTTGGCCCCGGCGATGCGGACGTCCTCGCCGCGGGCGGCGAAGGAGGCGTCATCGAAGATGGCGCGCACCAGATACGGGCCGTTGCCCGACGATGAGCTGGACGGTGGGTGGGTGGGATCCAGTACCGCGACCGCGATTGCGACGACGACCAGGCCCAGCGCGATGAAGGCGATCCGTCTCACGGTCCCGGGGGCACGTCGCTCGTGCTGCAGCCCGGCACCGACTCCGGCGCCGACCCGTCGGGGGTGGCCTGGGAGGCCGAGCCCGGGCAGCGGGTGCGCGCGGCCGTGAGGCCGTCGTAGCGCTGGGACGGGAACTGCGTGGTCAGCTCGTTGTTGGAGTCAAGGCCGAACGGGAGCAGCGAGGGCTGGGTGCGCACGTAGTGACCGTTGGCGTCGTAGTAGGCGCCGGCTTGGCCGAGGTTGGTGAGCGCGCCGATCACGTCGGGCGTGTAGTCGCGCAGGTACGCCACCTGATTCTGGGAGTCGTCGAGCTGGCGGACGATCTCCGGGAAGGCAGTGTTCGCGATCCGCGCCAGCGCCGGCGTCGCCTCGGCCAGCGAGGTGAGGTCGCCGCTGCCCGACGGGCTGTGGATGAGGTCGTCCAGGGCGCCGATGGTCGGGATCCCGGCGTCGATGACCTTGTGCAGCGCGGCCAGGAACTCAGGAAGCTGCCGGACCGCCGGCTTGGAGGCGGCGACGAGCGGGTCGAGCTTGTTCAGCGTCGTCTGCAGGCCGGTGAAGGTGGTCGTGGCCTGGCGCAGGGTCCCCGGTAGCAGGCCGAGGGCCTGCTGCAGCGCCTGGCTCTGGCTGGCGATCGCCCCCGTGGCCGTGCTGGTGTTGGCGATCAGCTGGGTGAGCTGCTGGCTGCGCGAGGCCAGGGCACTGAGCGCGTCGGCGCCCTGGACCACGAGCTGGTCGAAGGTGGGCTGGTCACGCGTGAGCTCGGCGGTGAGCTGGCTGGTGGTTTGCAGCCCCGGCGCCAGGTACTTCAGCGCTTGGTTGGCCTCCAGGCCGCGGCCCTGCAGCGAGGCCGCCTCCCCACGGATGAACCCCTTCAGCCCCGCGCGCGTCAACGGGTCGAAGGTGTCGAAGAGCTGGTCGATGTTGACCTCGGAGTAGGTGTGGGTGGAGGTGATCACCCCGCCGTCGTCGATCGTCGGCGCCTGGCTGGGCCCTGGCTCGAGCTCGACGTACTTGCTGGCGATCCCCGACAGCGAGTCCTCGACGATGCGCGCAACCGTCCCCTGGTGCATCGGCCCGACACCGCCGCGCAGGGTCATGCGGATGCGCGCCTGCCCGCTGCGGGTGAGGCCGATGGAGTTGATGGTCCCCACCGCGGCCGGCCCGATGAGGACGTTGTCGCCCTTGACCAGTCCGCTGGCGTTCTGGAAGTCGGCGCTCAGCGAATAGCTCGAGCCGCCGCCGAGGATGAGCACTCCGACGACGATGAGGGCCAGGGCCAGGGCGCCTAGGGCGCCGACCCGTGCAGCGACGCTCGACCGGGGCGCGCCCCCGCCCACGAGCTCCTCGCTAACCGAAGCGGGCCGCCCTTCGGGACCTCCTGTCGTGCTCTCGTGCGGGCCGATGTGGCTCTCCTCCTCCTCTACGCGCCACAGTCATCGACGCTACGCGGTTGGCATCCTGCCAGAGCCGGCGGCCATCCATCGCCACCGGGCCTCGTAAACCGAGGGAAAACTATCCCGTTTGCGCGCCCGGAGGGCCGGTTGGCGGGCTGGCCGGTCGGCTCGGCCCGCCGGCACGGCCAAGATCACCCCGCGAGATTGGTGATGCGGGCACGGATGGTGGTGCGCTGCGCCTTTGCGTTCTGGGCGGCGATCGTGAGTCTCAGCATCCGCAGCCGGTGCTTGGCAACGTTGGTGCGAAGCGACCGGCTCTCATGCAATCCCCCGCGCGCGATCGAGACGGTGAGGGCCGAGACCGGCTTGGCGAGGCTCATCACCAGGCGCCCATGCGAGAGCGAGAGCGATTTGACCTTCGCACCCCGAACCTTGACGTCGACAGGCCGGTGGCCGTGGGCGATGAAGGACAGCCCCGCCGGCAGCGTCACCGTCAGCGCCCGGAGCTTGGGCGCGCCACGGGTGGTGCTGACCTTGAAACTCAGCGCCGGCCGGCCCGTTCGCAGGCCGGAGAACCGGCCGCGGCTGAGCCTCGTATGGCCGACCGTGACGCCGGTGGAGGAGGAGCCGTTGAGGCTGCCCCCGCCGGTGCCCGGCGGATTGGAGCCGCTCCCCCCGTTGCCCGACCCGGTGCCGCCGGGCTGACCACTCACTCCCGGGCAGCCTGAGACCGCGAAGGCCGCGGGGACCTTGGCCGTCTTGTCGCCGTTCTGATCGGTGAGGGTCGCCGTGGCGGTGCCCGACGGCGTCGCGCACGTCGACAAAAAGAGCCCGTCGGCTCCTCCATCGAGGCTCACCGCGAGGTTGGTGAGCGGGATGTCGGGCAGCCCGCTGAACGTCGCGGAGTTCTTGAGCAGGTCGACGGCGCCCGTGAGCGTCAGCGGGAACGGTGAGGGGAACACAAGGGTCAGCGAGAGCCCGCTCGAGGACCCCGTCAGGTAGGCCTTACCGGTGAGGGTCGCTGGGTACAGCGGCGAGGTCGCACTCGCCGAACCGACCTGCGGGCATGTGCCGGAGGCCAGGTTCAGGCACACCGCCTTGATCGATGCGAGGTTGGGGGCAAGGGTCGCGGTCGGGAAGGCGAGCGACACCGAGCGGCTCGGCGCCTCGTTGGCCGCCTGGGTAACCGTCGTGGCGAGCTTGACCTGCCGGTCGCCGCTGTCCTGCATCGCGCTGACCTTGAACGCCGGCGAGAACGGGAGCGACGAGCATCCGGTTACCGACAGCGGCGCGGTCAAGGAATGCACGGCGGCGTCGCTGTAGGAGTCGACCGACGCGGTGACCCGCGCCGGAGTCGATGGGCAGGTCGCCGGGTAGCGCAGCTTGTTAAACGTGCTGTTGATCTCAGTCACCGAGATCGTGACCAGGGGCAGCGTGAACCCTGACAGCGTGAGCTGGTTGGGCAGGACGAGGCCGATCGTGACCCCGACCCCCTGCGGATCGCCGCTGGGGCGCACCCGGATGTCCCCGGTCGAGCCGAGCTGCTCGTTGAGACCGAGGACGTCACCGATCACCGTCAAACCCGCCAGGTCCCCGGCCTTGGGCGGGGGCACGAGGTAGAAGGTCACGGGAACCGGGATCGAGGCGGGCAGCCCGAGGACCACGACATCCGGCGTGGCGGTCACGGTGCCGCTCCCCACCTCGCACGTCGTTCCCGACGTGTTGGTGGTCTTGATGCACGATCCGCCGTTGATCGCAGCGTTGGCCAGCAGTCCCGGCGGGAGGTTGATCGTGAGGTTGTGGGGTGAGTCGGTTCCCGTGTCGGTGAACTTCAGGTCCATGCCGAGGTTCGCCTGCGCGCCGGCGACCTTGCCGGCGCTCTGGTCGAGGCTCAGCGACGGGGTGATCGCGGCGCCGGCTGCCGGCGCCAGCGACAGGACGCCGGCGATGACAGCCACCGCGGCGACCAGGCGAGCGATGATGTACCGCATGCCGGTGACTCCTTCTGGCTAGAGCCCGAGGTGGGTGACTCGGACGTGGATGGTCGTGCGCCGGCCCTTCGCGTTCTCGGCGATCACGGTCAGCGGCAGGCGCTTGAGCTTGTGCTGGCCGGCTTGGGCGCGCAGCTTGGCGCTCTCCGCCAGCGCGCGGCCGGTCAGGGTCACGGCCACGCTGGATACCGCCCGCTTGAGCGTGATGCCGAGGTGCCCGTGCGACAGCGACAGCGACTTGATCGCGACGCCTCGCAGGTCCACGCCCTTGATCGTCACCTTGTGGCCACGACGGTGGGCGATGATGCTCAACCCCTTCGGGAGCCCGACGCTGAGCGCGCGGAGCTTCGCGGCTCCCTTGGCGGCGGTCACACGGAAGCTGAGCGACGGATGTCCGGAGGCAAGCCCCGAGGCGTGGGGCGCGCCCACCTGGGTGCCGCCCGAGGTGCTCGGACCCGACGCCGGGCACCCGGCGATCGTGAAGTTCGCGGGGGCCTTGACCGTCTTGTCCCCGTTCTGATCGATCAGGGTCGCGGTGGCCGTCCCTGAGGGAGCGTGGCAGAGGGTCCCGAACAGAGCGCTTGGCCCGCCGCCGAGCGTCACCCGGAGAGTGGTGAGCGGGATGTCGGGCAGGCCGGTGAAGGTGGTCACGTTGGAGACGAGGTTCACCGAGCCGACCAGCGTGAGCGGGAACGGCGCCGGGAACACCAGCGTCAGCGTGAGGCTGGTCAGCGAGCCCGTGAGGTACGCCTGCCCGGTGAGCGGCTTCGGATACAGGGGCGACGCGGCGGTCACCGAGCCGACCGGGGTGCACGTGCCGCTCGCGAGGTTCAGGCACAGCCGTTGCACCCCGGCGATGCTCGGTTGCAGTTGGGCGTAGGGCAGCGCGAGCGCCACCGAACGACTCGGCGCCTCGCTCGCGCTCTGGGTGACGTTGGTGACCACCGCGACCCCCTTGTCGCTGCTGTCGCGCGTCGCCGTGACGGCGAACGTCGGCGAGTAGGACAACGCGGAACAGCCGGTCACCGAGAGCGGAGCGCTGGCGCTCTTGACCGTTGGGTCGCTGTAGGAGTCGGCGGCGACGCTGAAGGCCTGGGCCGTCGACGGGCACGTCGCGGGGTAGCGCAGCCCGTCGAAGGTGCTGCTGATCTCGTGGATCGAGATGGGGACGCCGTCCAGGGAGTTGGGGAGCACGAACTGGATCGTCACGCCCACCCCGTTGGGGTCGCCCGAGGGGCGGACCCTGATGTCGGCGGTGGCACCGATTTGGGTCCCGTTGCTGTTGACGGCGAGTCCGGCGAGGTCCCCCGGGGACGGCGGCGGGACGAGGTCAAAGGTCACGCTGGTGGGGATCGGGACGGTGCCAAAGGCGTCGGCGGTGACGACGCCACTGCCCACCTGGCACGCACTGTCGTCGAGATCGACGGTGGTCAGGCACGCGCCCCCGTTGACCGAGGCATTCGCGAGCAGCCCCGGCGGGAGGTTGAGCGTCATGTGATCCGGTGAGTCGGTGCCGCTGGGCGCGAAGGTGAGGTCAACGCCCAGATTGGTGGTCGAGCCCGCGGCGCTACCGGCACTCTGGTCGAGGCTGATCGCCGGGGTGATCGCCGCTCCCGCGCTCGGGGCCAGCGCCCCGAGTCCGCACGCTGCGACGGCACTCATCAACGCGACCCACCGTATGCCCTTCGACATGACCAGCTTCTCCTCTGTCAGCGCAAGCCTTAGTGTCGCGATCGCCCGTTGATTCGGACGCTCCGAACTCCGGTAAGACGATGCTTGGAATTATAGGTTCCAGCGGCGCGACGACGCGCCGACGGGGATGGGAACTACCTGACGTGGAACTACCCGAAGTGGTCAGCCCGCGAGCAGGGCGGCACCGATCGCGCCGCCTTGGTCACCGAGCCCAGCCACCCGCACGGCGGGCGGACGCGAGTCGTTGAAGAGATGGGGATGCATCTCGGTGACGATCCGCTCGACCATCGGATCTCCGAAACGGACGCCCAGGCCGCCACCGATGATCACGGCCTCGACATCGAGGAGGTTGACCGCAGAGGCGATCCCGGTGCCGAGCGCCTGGACGGCCCGGTCGATGATCTCGGTGGCCAGCGGATCCTCCTGCTGCAGGGCGTGGGCCCAGATCGAGCTGGTCAGACGGCTACGGCCGCGCTGCTTCATGAGCTTGAACAGTTCGGTCTTGGCGCCCTTGTCGACCTCGCGCCGCGCGCGGGCCTCCATCGAACCCCGGCCTGCGTAGGCCTCCAGGCAGCCGCGCCGCCCGCACCCGCACCGGGCACCGCCCTGCTCCACGACGGTGTGGCCGATCTCCCCCGCGCCCCCGCGCCCCCGCCACGGCTCGCCGTTGAGGATGATCCCGCCGCCCACGCCGGTTCCCCAGAACACCCCGAGCACGGAGTCATAGGGCTTGCCGGCCCCGAGCCGGAACTCGGCCTGGGTCGCCACCTGGACGTCGTTGCCCAGGTGCACGGTCGCGCCAAGGCGCTCTGACAGCGCTGCGGCAAGCTCGAAGGGCTCGATCCAGTTGGGCAGGTTCCGGGCGTTGGCCACCGTGCCGGCGCTGTCGTCGACGTCGCCGGGTGAGCCCACGCCGATCCCGTGCAGGTTCGAGGACTCCACCCCGGCGGCCTTGGCCGCGCCGGTCATCGCCTCGGCCATCTGCTTGGCCACGTCGGCCGGCCCGCCGTCAGTCGGGGTCGGTTCGCGTGACTGCCCGAGGACCTGATTGTCTGCGTCGACGATGATCGCCTCGATCTTGGTTCCGCCGAGGTCGATTCCGCCGCGCAGATCGCCGTTCTCGCTCATGTTGTGAAGGAGGCTACCCCGCCCCCGGCCCTCTCTATGCGTGCGGCGTCACGCCCACGACTGGCGGTAGTCCTCCTGCTCGGCGGTCGGCTCGTCGATGCGCACGCCCAGGGCCGCGAGCTTGAGCCGGCCCACCTCGCGGTCGACGTCGGCCGACACCGCGTGCACCCCGGGCGCCAGCTCGCCGCGGTGGGCGATGAGCTGCTCCACGCTCAGCGCCTGCAGCGCGAACGAGACGTCCATCACCGCCGCCGGATGGCCCTCTGCCGCGGCCAGGTTGACCACGCGGCCATGGGCCAGCAGATTGATGCGCCGCCCGTCGGCCAGCCGGTACTCCTCCACCAGCGGGCGCACGGCGCGATGCCCCTCGGTGGCCAGTGCCGCGAGCTCGCCCAGGTCCAGCTCGACGTCGAAGTGGCCGGCGTTGGCCAGCAGAGCCCCGTCCTTCATGCGCTCGAAATGCACGCCCCGCAGCACCCGCCGTGAGCCGGTGACGGTGATGAACACGTCGCCGCGCTCGGCGGCGTCGAGCGCCGGCATGACCTGGTAGCCGGCCATTCGAGCCTCGAGCGCCCGCAGCGGGTCGACCTCGCACACGATGACTGCGGCGCCCGCCCCACGGGCGCGCTCGGCCACCCCCAGGCCGGCCCACCCATAGCCGACCACGACGACGGTGTTGCCCGCCAACAGCACGTTGGACGCCCGGACGATCCCGTCCAGCGCGGACTGGCCGGTGCCGTGGCGGTCGTTGAGCGCCCGCTCGGTCCTGGCCTCGTTGACGGCCAGCACCGGGCAGCGCAGGGTCCCCTCCTCCTGCAGCCGGCGCAGGCGGACCAGGCCCGTGGTCGTCTCCTCGGTGCCGCCGATGAGCCCGTCCAGGACCGCGCCGCCTCGGGCGTGGGCGGTGACGAGCAGGTCGGCCCCGTCGTCGAGGGTCACCTGCGGGCCCTGGTCATCGCTGGTGTCGAGCAGGGCCAGGACGTGCGCCACGTAGGTGTCCACGTCCTCGCCGTGCCGGGCGCGGACCTCCACCCCGTCCTCGGCGACCAGCGCCGCGGCGACGTCGTCCTGAGCGGAGAGCGGGTTGGCGGAGCACAGCGCCACCGTCGCCCCGCCCGCGCCCAGCGTTCGCACGAGGTTGGCGGTCTCCGCGGTGACGTGCAGGCACGCCGCCACGCGGATCCCATCCAGCGGCCGCTCGGCGGCGAAGCGCCGGCGGATCTGGGCGAGCACGGGCATCTGCCCGGCCGCCCAGTCGATCCGCAGCTCACCGTCGGGCGCGAGCGTCAGGTCGGCAACGTCATGCGGGGGAACCGCGGTGCGGGCGCGCGCCATCGTGCTGTCCTGACCGTCGGTGACGGTCCCGGAAGACCCGCGCCCGCGGGCGATCTAGTAGCGGTAGTGGTCGGACTTGTAGGGGCCGGCCACCGGCACGCCGAGGTAGCTGGCCTGATCGGCGGACAACTCGGTGAGCTTGACCCCGAGGGCGTCGAGATGCAGCCGGGCCACCTTCTCATCGAGCGCCTTGGACAGCGTGTAGACCTGGGTCTCGTACTCGCCGGTGTTGCCGAACAGCTCGATCTGGGCCATCACCTGGTTGGTGAACGAGTTGGACATCACGAAGCTCGGGTGCCCGGTGGCGTTACCGAGGTTCAGCAGACGGCCCTCGGAGAGGACGATGATCGCGTTCCCGTTCGGGAACACCCACTCGTCGACCTGGGGCTTGATGTTGATGTGCTTGATGCCGTCGGTCTTCTCCAGGCCGGCCATGTCGATCTCGTTGTCGAAGTGGCCGATGTTGCCGACGATCGCCTGGTGCTTCATCTGCGCCATGTGCTTGGCGGTGATGACGTCCTTGTTGCCGGTGGAGGTGACGAAGATGTCGACCTCGCCGATGACGTCCTCGATGCGCGCGACCTGGTAACCGTCCATCGCCGCCTGCAGCGCGCAGATCGGGTCGATCTCGGTGACGATCACCCGCGCGCCCTGGCCGCGCAGCGACTCCGCACAGCCCTTGCCGACGTCACCGTAGCCGCACACCAGCGCGACCTTGCCGCCGATGAGCACGTCGGTGGCGCGGTTGATGCCGTCGATGAGCGAGTGGCGGCACCCGTACTTGTTGTCGAACTTGGACTTGGTGACCGAGTCGTTGACGTTGATGGCCGGGAACAGCAACCGGCCCTCCTTGGCGAACTGGTAGAGGCGGTGCACGCCGGTGGTGGTCTCCTCGGTGACGCCCTTGATGGCCTCGGCCATCCGCGTGAAGTGCTGCGGATCGTCGGCCAGCGAGCGCGTGAGCAGCTGCAGGATGACCCGGTGCTCCTCGTTCTCGGCCGTGGAGGGATCGGGGACCGCGCCGTCGGCCTCGTACTGGACGCCGTTGTGGACGAGCAGCGTCGCGTCGCCGCCGTCGTCGAGGATCATGTTGGGGCCGTTCTCGTCAGGCCAGGAGAGCGCCTGCTCGGTGCACCACCAGTACTCCTCGAGCGTCTCGCCCTTCCACGCGAACACCGGGATGCCCTGGGGATCCTCGGGCGTGCCGTCAGGGCCGACCACGATCGCCGCCGCGGCGTGGTCCTGGGTGGAGAAGATGTTGCAGCTCGCCCAGCGCACCTCGGCGCCCAGCGCCGCGAGCGTCTCGATGAGCACCGCCGTCTGGATGGTCATGTGCAGCGAGCCGGTGATCTTGGCGCCCTTGAGCGGCTGGCTATCAGCGAACTCGCGGCGGGTGGCCATCAGGCCGGGCATCTCGTGCTCGGCCAGGTTGATCTCCTTGCGGCCGAATTCGGCCAGCGACAGGTCCGCGACCTTGTAGTCGACCTTCTGGGCGGTGGTACTCATGCTCGTCTCTCCAGGCTCGTTTGCTCGATGTCGTGTGAAATCTTCAGGTCGCCGCCCCGGTGCGGGACAGCGCGCGCCTACGCCGCGGTCGCCGCGGCGAGCAGGCGCTCGTGCTTCTCCTGCTCGAAGCGCAGCCACTCCTCGGCCTGCACGTCCTCCGGCCGACGGGCCGGCGCGCTCAGCCATGCCTCCACCGACTCCCGCAGGTCGCGGTCCCCGGCCAGCCGCTGCGCGAAGGCGACGTCAGACAGCGACACGTCGAACTCCGACAACAGCTCCTTGAGCGTGCGCAACCGCTGCAGCTCGGCGGCACCGTAGAGCCGATAGCCGGCGGGCGACCGATTTGGCGCCACCAGGCCAGTCTGCTCGACATAGCGCAGCATCCGCGGCGACCAGCCGGTCGTGGCGGCAGCTTCGTTGATGGTCAGGGACTGCACTCTGGCCCCAACCTTACCACGGATGTGTCAAGGTTTCGAGCGGTTGTGCGCTCTGGTGCAACCCGCGCAGCACCCGCGCGCGCTTCCAGCCGGCGGCCCGAAACCTAGGCGGCGCGCTCGGCCAGGGCGGCCTTGAGCTGCGTGATCGGCGCGATCGCCGCCGGGTCGCGCCCGGCCAGCACGGCCATGTACATCGAGACCAGGTCGCCGAGGAGCACGAGCGACACCAGCCGCTCCACGCGACTCTCCCCCAGGCTCTCGATCCGGTGCGTCGCCGCGGCCCGGTCGCCGATCACCTCGAGCGTGAGCTCGATCCGCGTCCGGACATGCGGGTGCAGGTCGCGATCGTCCAGGAAGACCGCGCTGAACCGACCCTGCTCGGCGGCGCCCTCCCAGCCGACGATCTCGTTGTGATCGAGCTCGGGCAGTTCGGCGGCGAAGGCCGGAGCACTGGCGTTCTCGTTGATCTGGGTCTTCCACCGGTACGCGATCGGAGTGGTGAGCCCGGCGCCGGCGATCTGGGGGACGGTCCCGTGCAGCGAGCGGGCGATCGCCTTGGCCAGGGAGTCCTCGGGCGAGGACGTGCCCCACTCCTGGACGAGATGCTCGGCGTGCGCGGCCGCGACGTCGATCTCGGTGCGCAGCTGCTCGCCGCAGCCGGCCAGCGCCGCCACCTCCAGCGCCACCACGAGGCCATAGCCCACGGCGGCGCGGGGCTGAAACCCGCCGGGAAGGGGGACGACCGGGACGCCGTCGGCTCGTGCGGAGCGCGCCAGCGCCCCGCCCGTGGTGCTGACGATCCGCCGCGCACCCAGAGCGCCCGCGGCCTCGTAGGCGGCCAGCGTCTCCTCGGTGTCGCCCGAATAGCTGACACACAGGACGGTGGTGTCGGTGGTGGTCCACGCCGGCAGCCCGTAGTCGCGCGCGACGATGATCGGCCGCGAGGCGCGATCGCCCAGCGCGGCCACCGCCAGCATGCCGCCGATGGCCGAGCCGCCCATGCCGGCGACGACGAGGCCCCCGGGCGAGTCCTGCGGACCGAGGTTGGCCGACTCCACGCGCCACAGCGCGTCGCGCAGGTGCTCGGGCAGGCCCTGAACGTCTCCGAACTGGTGGCTGGAGTCGACCGCCGCGATCGCCTCTGCCGAGAGCGAGCCCGTGGTGCTCAAAACGCGATGGCTCCGTCGGGGAGCTCCACGCCCGGAAAGATACGCATCCCCTCGAGCAGAGTGTTTCCCGAGCCCACGCTCACGCCGCGCCCGAGCACCACCCGGCCCTCGATACGGCAGTGCTCGCCGATGCTGACACCCGGCCCGATGATGGACCCGGTGATCCGCGTGCCGGCGCCGATGGTGGCGCCTTCAAGCACGACCGAGGTGTCGATGTGAGCTCCCGAGCCGACCTTCACGCCGGGGCCCAGGACGGTCCGGGAGCCGACGTGCGCGCTCTCGTGCAGCTCGCACTCTGAGCCCACCAGCGCCGGTCCATGCACGATCCCGGCGCCGTTGCCGCCGTGGCGCAGGACCCCGCCGGCCTCGGCGACCGCGCGCCCCACCTCGGTCCGGACGTCGCCCTCGAGGATCTCGAAGGTGGCCTGCAGGTAGCGCTCAGGGGTGCCGATGTCCATCCAGTAGCCCGAGGCCTCGTAGCCGTAGAGGCCGTTGCCCACCAGCGTCGGGAACACGTCGCGCTCGATCGAGATCTTGGTGCCCTTCGGAGCCATGCCGTCCAGCACGTCTCGGTGGAGAATGTAGGCGCCCGCGTTGACCAGGTTGGTGTCGATCTCCTCCGGGCTGGGCTTCTCGACGAACTGCCGCACCGAGAGGTCATCGTGACGGCGGACCAGGCCGTAGGCCGACGGGTCGTCGACGCCGATCAGCGCGAGCGTGGCCCGCGCGCCGGTCTCCTCGTGCTGGCGCAGTTGGGCGGCGAGGTCGATGTCGGTGAGGATGTCGCCGTTGAGCATGAAGAAGCGCTCGTCCAGGAGTGCCTCGGCGTACTTGAGCGCACCGCCGGTGCCCAGCGGGGTGGGCTCCTCGATGTAGCGCAGGCGTACCCCCAGGCCGGACCCGTCGCCGAGCACCGAGCGGACCCCGTCGGCCATGAAGCCGCAGGCCAGGATGATGTCGTCGACCTCGTAGCCGCGCAGCCACTCGATCATGTACACGATGAAGGGCCGGTCGACGAGTGGGACGACCGGCTTGGGCACAGTGGAGGTGAGCGGCCGCAAGCGGGTGCCCTCCCCCCCGGCGAGGATCAGCGCCTGCATGAGCTCAGCGTCCGATGCCCTCGTAGATGAACCCGGCGGCCGTCACCTCGTCGCGGTCAGTGAAGTTGCGCCCGTCGACGAGCAGGTCGCCGGCCATGCGCGACTTGACCTCGCGCCAGTCGAGCTCGGAGAACTCCGGCCACTCGGTGACCAGGATGGCTGCATCAGCGTCCTGGACCGCTCCGAGCGCCGAGTCGGCGAACTGCACGCCGCGCATGCGCTTGCGGGCCTCCTGCTCGGCGATCGGGTCATACGCCGTCACGGTGGCGCCATCGGCCTGCAGCCGCGCAGCGAGCACCAGCGAGGAGGCGCCGCGCATGTCGTCGGTGTTGGGCTTGAAGGCCAGGCCGAGC